>JBKHDR010000141.1:0-10464 GCA_046541235.1 Cyclobacteriaceae bacterium
TTTCGGCATGATCGGGCTGCGCATTGCCATCGGTATCAGCCAGGCAGATATCGCTGGTGCCCAGATCGCCCAGGGGTTCGGGCTTGTTATGATCCCGGCCAGACCTCCGGGTACGAAAGAGCGGGCAATCTGCAGTACCTGTCTGTAGCCTTCGGTTGTGATTAGTCTTACCTTAGCACCTTTGCGCTCCAGGAGGGCGTTGGTAGCTACGGTGGTGCCATGCCTTACCTCCACAATGTCTGAGGTTTCTACTCCTGCCTTTTTGCAGGCCTGCAAAATACCGTTAAGAATGCCAATGGATTGATCTTCAGGAGTGCCGGGTGTTTTGGCCCGGTGTGTTTCACCTGTCTCCATATTGATCAGCAGTACATCGGTAAAGGTACCGCCAACATCCACACCAGCTCGGTTCCTGGGCGTAGTGTGAGGGGTTTGTTTTAAAAAATAACTGTATGGAACAATATTTTTGCGAATTCTTCCAGTGATTAGGTCTGCTACCTGAATGGAGACAAATAAGAACAAGCACTGGCAAAGAATTGACTACTACCTGCTCCAGTTGATGGCCAAGCGTGAACATAGGCCCTGTTGATCAGAATGCCATCAAATGCCTGTAGCCCTTTACCACATGTACTTCCTTGAAAGGAGCTTAAAATCCCAAACAAAAAATTACAATTTCAGCAAAAGCAGATAAGCATCTTTTTTACAAAATAACTATATTCAATGGTATTACTTTTAAAATTTTTTATTTTTTATAAATGCCAATGCAATGACTTTATCAGAAACTCAAAAACAGGCTTTTGAAGACGATGGCTACCTGCTCATTCCCAGCCTATTTAGTAAAGAAGAAATTGAGGTCCTTAGCACCAAAGCCCATAATGACCATTACATGGACCAGGCCGTTTCTTCGGTAGATGACGGGCAGGGCAACCCGGTGCGGCTTTCGCTCTGGAACCATCCCGGTGACGGGCTGTACGGTATGTTTGCCCGCTGCCATAAGTTGGTGGATAGGGTAGAAGACCTGCTGGGCGGCGAGGTGTATCACTACCATTCCAAAATGGTGCTGAAAGATGCCAAAACCGGCGGCGCCTGGGCCTGGCACCAGGATTACGGCTACTGGTACCAGAACGGCCTGCTCTTTCCCGACCTGGTAAGTGTAATGATTGCTGTAGACCGGGCTACCCGGGAAAACGGCTGTCTGCAGGTAATCAAAGGCTCTCACAAAATGGGCCGGGTCAACCACGTCCTCAGCGGCGACCAGGCCGGTGCGGATATAGAACGGGTGAACGAAATCCTGAAGGTACGTGATAAAGTATATTGTGAAATGGAGCCGGGAGATGCCCTTTTCTTTCACAGCAACCTTTTACATGCCTCGGCTCAGAATAAATCCGATCACTCCCGTTGGTCAATGATCTGCTGCTATAATCTGGCCGCCAATAACCCCTTCAAGGAATCGCATCATCCGTCCTACACCAAACTACATAAAGTAGACGACCGCATGATCATGGAGGTGGCCCGTAAGCAGGCTTCTGAGCCGGATGTAGTATTTGCCGACCTGGCCAAAGAAGACCAAAGCGCCAAAAGTCTCAAATAAGTCTTATCTCATCCCATTTTTATAAACCTAATCCCATCAATTATGAAACTAGGTATCATCAACAGTGCTTTTGCACAGGCAGGCGTGGACACCAAAACCGGCCTGGAGCACATCGCCCGCATTGGCTTCGACTGCGTTGATATTTTTCCCGAAGCCATGACCATTACCAAAGAGGAAAAGAGCCTCATCAAAAGTACCTGCGCCCGAAATCATCTGCCTATTATCTCCCTGCCGGTAGTGGCAGCCGGGCTGGTGGATTTCAACGACCCGGTGCGCCATTTCCACGTGCAGCGTATCAAAAAGTTTATTGATCTGGCCGAAGAGTTTGAAGCCAATAATGTGGTGGTAGTGCTGGGTGAATACATCTGGCAGAAAGAGGTAATCGCCCCAGAAGCACAATGGGGTTGGGGCGTGGAGCATATCCGCGAAGTGGGCGACTATGCCGGAGAGAAAGGCCTGGAGATCGCCCTCGAGCTGGAGCCTTTCCGCCTGAGCCTGCTCAACAGCGTACCTAAAATGGCGCAGTTTATTGATGATGTAAACCTGCCTAATGTGAAGGCCAATATTGACATCAGCCACCTGGTACTGGCCGATTCTTCGCCGCACGACCTGCAAATGCTCAAAGGTAAAGCCACCCATGTGCATATCAGCGACTGTGATGGCATGGTACATGGCGACCTGCCTCCCGGACGGGGCGTGGTAAAATTTGTACCCTACCTGCAGGCAATCAAAGAACTGGGCTTTGAGGGTGCTGTCTCACTGGAACTGGAGTATTCGCCCGATCCGTCTAAAATCGTAGAGTGGGTAGAAGAAGCCTACGAAGCCACTGACAAGCTGATGCAGCAGGTAGATCTGCGGGATCAAAAGCAGGCTGTTGCACCTACTATGACAGACGCTAAACTGGCAGCCCAATGAGCAAGGTAGAGGAAGACTACGGGCTCAGCCCCGAAAAAGAGAAAAAGCAGATGGCCGCGCCGCCGGTAGACTACCTGCCGCGCTGGCCCAAAACCTACCGGCCCAAAATCGGGCTGATAGGAGCGGGAGGTATCAGTGATTTTCACCTGAAAAATTACCGCCACATGGGGCTGGAGGTGGTGGCTATCGCCAATCGTACCCTCTCCAAAGCTGAGAAGCGTAAAGCTGATTTTTACCCGCAGGCGGAAGTCTGCCAGGATTATCGGCAGTTGCTGGACAGGAATGATATCGAGGTGCTGGACATCACCCCACATCCGAAAGACCGCCTGCCCATCATTCGTGAAGCTTTGCAGGCCGGCAAGCATGTGCTTAGCCAGAAGCCCTTTGTGCTCGACCTGGATGAGGGGCAAAAGCTCGTTGATCTGGCAAAGAAACAAGGCGTCAAACTAGCCATAAACCAGAACGGACGTTGGGCACCTCACTTCAGCTATATGCGGCAAGCCATAGGATCGGGCCTGATCGGTCGGCCGGTTTCGGTAGATCTCTCGCTGCAGTGGGATCAGACCTGGGCCACCGGCTCAGCTTTTGAGGAGATTCGTCACATGATTCTGTATGATTTTGCCATCCACTGGTTTGACATCGCTGCCTGCTTCATGCAGGGGCAGCGGGCCCTTCGGGTGTATGCCTCGGCCTTAGGCTACCAGGAGCAGATGTACAGACCACCCGCCCTGGCTTCCTGCATCATTGACTATGAGCAGGCCCAGGTGAGGATGGGCTTCAATGCCCATACTGTGCTGGGTGAGGAGGATATGACCACCGTGGTAGGTACCAGGGGTACTTTGCGCAGCCGCGGCCCTGGCCTTAATGAACAACCGATGATGGAAGTTTTTACCGAAGCCGGGGAAGTAAAGGTACCACTGCAGGGAAGTTGGTTTGAGAATGGCTTTCAGGGTACCATGGGCGAACTGCTCTGCGCCATAGAGGAAGACCGCGAACCGGCCAATAGTGCTGCCAGCAACCTGGAGAGCCTGGCCCTCTGCTTCGCCGCCCTGGAAAGCGCCGACCGGCACCAGCCCATCGTACCCGGCAGCGTGAGGCGGATTGAATAAATGGTTTAGGAAATAAGCATCCCAGTCACCCGGCCAGGTGCCTTGGCCTCCTGCCGGGTGATAAACAACATAAGGTTTCTCGTCGCTTTTATTTAGTGAAGAGGAAACCGCTATGTATATGTTCTGAACGGCTGCTCCCATACTTTTTTACAAGAACCACTTCTTCTTGATTGCTAAGTCAGCAGACTTTCATCCGTTTCTCAGAACTATATCATTTTTTTGCGGTTCATTTCTGGATGAAACTTACCTCCGTACCTGAAAACCTGCTTGAAAGATTAGCCCTATGGCTTGGCATTGCCCCTACACCCATCAGCGACACCCATGTAGCCTTTATGATGGCCCGCACTATTATGGTAGCCGCCAAAGCGGGCATTTTTGAAGCCTTGGCAAAGCCAACTACCGCCGCTCAGGTAGCCAATGCTTGCCATACTGATTTAAAGGCTACCATCAAAATACTTAACTCCCTGGTACACCTCGGTTACGTAAAGCTTAACCCTCAGCAGCAGTACGAGCTGACGTCTCTTTCGCGTAAATGGATGCTCAGAGAAAGTAAAAATTCCGTTTACGATAAAATGATGCTGCAGTTTGTGGAGTGGAAGCTGGTGGAGCATTACGAAAACTACCTGCATAGCGGACAGCCTGCTGATATGCATCAGGTACTGACAGAGGAGGAATGGGGAGTTTACCAGAAGGGCATGAGGGCTATGGCCCAGGTTTCTGCCAGCGAGGTAGCTCGTCGTACCCCCATTCCCAAAGGGGCCACTACCTTTCTGGATGTAGGTGGATCTCATGGTTATTACTCCGTCTCCATCTGCAGAAAACACCCTCAGCTACAGGCCATCATCCTGGACCTGCCGGAAGCCATACGCCATGCCGGCTCTCTGCTTCAGGAAGAAAATATGCAGGACAGGGTAAAGCATCGGGTCGGCAATGTGCTGGAGTACGATTTAGGGGAAGCGCAGTGGGATGTAATTTTTATCTCCAGCCTGGTACATCATTTTGACGGGCCCACCAATGAGCAGCTGGCCGCTCGTATACATCGTGCGCTCAGGCCGGGTGGCTATTACGTCATACAGGAGTATGTACGTTCGGATAAGCCTCGTGCCGGAGACCACCTGGCGCTGCTGGACTTGTATTTTGCAGCCACTAGCCAGTCGGGTACCTGGTCTGAAAAAGAAATGAGGGGATGGCAGCAGCAGGCAGGACTGAAGCCCTATAAAACGATATGGCTGCGTTCTATCCCCCGCCATGCACAGGTAGTAGCCAGAAAAGCCTGATATCTTATAGAGCAGCTAAGCCCTTTGTGCCCCTATCCATTTGAATAACATAAAATAAACTATATTTTTATAGCTACTAATTTTTTGTTGAACCTATTGCAACCTATCATTCCTATGAAAACCATTAAAGGTCCTGCCGTTTTTTTAGCCCAGTTTATGGGTGATGAGCCTCCTTTTGACACATTTGAAAATGCCTGCCGCTGGATGGCCGAAGCTGGCTACAAAGGGGTACAGGTACCCACTTTTGACCCCCGCTGCATTGACCTGGAAAAAGCCGCTGAAAGCAAGGACTACTGCGACGAACTGCAGGGAAAAGCCCGTGAAGCTGGCGTGGAAATCACTGACCTTTCTACTCACCTGCAGGGCCAGCTGGTGGCTGTACATCCTGCCTACGACAAAATGTTTGATGCCTTCGCGCCCGAAAAAGTGCATAACAACCCCAAAGCGCGTCAGGAATGGGCAGTTAACCAGCTGAAAATGGCTGCTAAGGCCAGTCGTAACTTTGGTTTTAATGTACACGTGACCTTCTCCGGCGCTTTTGTCTGGCCTTATGTGTATCCCTGGCCTCAGCGTACGCCTGGCCTGGTGGATACGGCTTTTAAAGAACTGGCCAATCGCTGGAAGCCTATTCTGGATGTTTTTGACGAAAATGGGGTAGACCTTTGCTACGAGATTCACCCCGGCGAGGACCTGCACGATGGTGTCACCTTTGAGCGTTTCCGTGAGGCTACCGGCAACCACAGGCGGGTCAATATCCTTTACGATCCCAGCCACTTTGTGCTGCAGCAGCTCGACTACATCGCGTACATAGATATCTATCACGAATTCATTAAGATGTTTCATGTCAAAGATGCTGAATTCAATCCCACCGGCCGCTCTGGCGTCTATGGTGGTTACCAGGACTGGATTGATCGTCCGGGTCGTTTCCGCTCCCTGGGTGATGGGCAAGTGGATTTCAGCTCTATTTTCAGCAAGCTGACGCAGTATAATTTCGATGGCTGGGCCGTGCTGGAATGGGAATGCTGCATGAAACACCCTGAGCAGGGCGCTCTGGAAGGTGCGCCTTTTATTGACGATCATATCATCCGCGTAACGGAAAAGGCTTTTGATGATTTTGCCGGCGGCTCTTCCGATGAAGATACCAATAAGCGTATTCTGGGATTATCTTAACTTACCCAACTAAAATTTAGCAATTAGAAGAATGAAAATTGAATTCAAAAGCTACCTGTCTGCCCTGATGATAGGAACCATGTTATTGTCAGCTTGCGGCTCCTCTACTGAAAAAATAGACGAAAGCGATGCAGACGCAGGTGGAAACCCAGATTTCGAGACACCCAGCAACGCTCAGGGTGAGTGGAAGGATATCACCGCTACCGAAAACTGGCGTAATTACCGTGCAGATACCATTTCTGGTATGTGGCAGATGGAAAATGGCGAACTGGTGCTTACCGGTGGTGGCGGTGGTGACATTGTGACCAAAGAGCAGTACGATGATTTTGAGCTGGAGCTTGAATGGAAAATATCCGAAGGTGGTAACAGTGGCCTCTTCTTCAATGTAGTGGAAGCTGATACCCTGGGTGCTGTTTACCATTCCGGTCCTGAATACCAGTTGCTTGACGATGAGCGTCACCCTGATGCGCAATACCGCAAGCACCGAACCGGCGACAATTATGATGTGCAGCAAGCTACCACCGAAGCAGCAAAACCTGCCGGTGAGTGGAATCAAACCAGACTGGTAGTGCAGGGTGATCAGGTGGAGCATTATCTCAACGGACAGAAGATCGTGGAGTACGAGCTAGGCTCCTCAGCTTGGGTTGATTCGGTGGCCAATAGTAAGTTTACGCAATTCCCTGCCTATGGCAAAGCAGATAGAGGACACCTGGCGCTACAGGACCATGGAGATAAGGTTTGGTTCCGTAATATTCGGGTAAAAGAGCTTTAAAAAAGCTTGTTTACAATTTTTTACCAAAAAGTACCGCTTATAACGGTACTTTTTTTATTCATATGTGTTTCTCCGACACATTATTGATGACTTATTCTTAATTTTAGCAGCTTTTGCAATTCTGATACTAACAAATTTATGGTTTGTTATATATGATTTTGTTATTTTAGTAAGTCAGTGCTTTCATAATCCTCATTGACTTTCCTGTTCGTATAAACTTAAACCTTCCGATGATACGATTAAACGGCAAAACATCTTTACTTTCTTATTCCCTTTTCTGTATCCTATTGCTCCTCTCTGCATGTAGTGGTGTTCGTGAGCGCAAAGTACTTTTGTTCTTCCAGGCTGAAGGCTCACCGTTACCAGCAGGCATTTCTGTCATCCAGCAGATGGGGCAGCAGCAAGGCTTTGCTGTTGATACCAGTAGCGTGGCTGCTTCCCTTACTGAAGAGGAACTGAAAAATTACAGTGCCATCGTGATCCTAGGTACAGCGGTAGACTCACTCAATGTACGACAAATGACCGACATAGAGCGTTTTGTGCAGGCAGGTGGTGGTTATGTAGGAATCAATGCCCCTATTCATGCCCGCTACACCTGGCCCTGGTATGATGAACTGATGGCACAAACCAAAAAAGCAGAAGGACAAAACCCTGAATACCAGGAAATGCCAGTACAACTCATGTCTGCTCAGGAAGGAGAACTGCCAGATGGTGTCAATCTTTGGTCAGGCACCTATGACGGCGGACAGGTGGTTTATCTTTCAGGAAAAAAAGTAACTCCGGCCCTGGAAGATGCACAGCTCAGAGAAATTGTGCAAAAGGGAATTGAATATGCTGTAGGAGAGAATAAGCTTAACTATAGCCTGGCCCGCTCACTACGGACTCCTGAAGAAAATCGCTTTGTCAAGCAGACCCTCGTACCCGGTCCTTTGAATGAACCTACCGAGTTGGCTATCCTGCCTGATGGCAAAGTGATCTTTACCGAGCGTAAAGGGGCCGTTAAAATGTACTATCCTGAAGACGGCAGCATGAAAAAAATTGCCCAGCTGGATGTACATACCAAGTTTGAAGATGGTCTGATGGGGATTGCCAAAGATCCTGACTTCTACCATAATCACTGGATCTACATGTACTATTCTCCTGTAGGAGATAAGCCGGTGCAAAACCTCTCCCGCTTCCTGTTGCTGGGCGACAGCCTGATCATGTCTTCTGAAAAAGTGATACTACAGGTGGATGTGCAGCGCGAAGAGTGCTGCCATACGGGTGGCTCTATTGCTTTTGGCCCGGATGGCTTGCTTTATCTGTCAACTGGTGATGATACCAATCCCTTCAAGTCTGACGGCTACGCGCCCATTGATGAAAGGCCCGGCCGTCATCCCTTTGATGCTCAGGGTTCTTCCGCCAATACCAACGACCTGAGAGGAAAAATCCTAAGAATACGGGTGCATGAGGATGCATCTTACTCTATCCCTGAAGGTAATTTGTTTCCCGAAAACGATTCGCTGAGCCGACCTGAAATTTATGTGATGGGTACCCGTAACAGCTACCGCATCAGTGTAGACCAGAAAACCGGCTGGCTCTACTGGGGCGATGTGGGTCCTGATGCCCGTGTGGATGGTGAGCCCGGTACCAAAGGTTATGATGAAGTAAAGCAGGCCAAAGAAGCCGGCTTCTACGGATGGCCTTATTTTCGTGGTAACAAACCTTACCGTGAGCGCGACTTTGCCAGCGGAGACCTGGGTGAATACTTTGATTTTGATGGTCCCATCAATAATTCTCCCAACAATACGGGCCGGCAGCAACTACCGCCCTTTAAAAAATCACTGTTATGGTATCCTTATGATGAGTCTCCGGAGTTTCCTATTGTAGGCACCGGTGGCCGCAATGCCATGGCAGGTCCGGTTTATCACTATGATATGTTTACGCATGCGGAGCATCGTTTCCCTGAATATTACGATGAGAAGCTTTTCATTTATGACTGGATGCGCAACTGGATCATTGCCGTCACGCTGGATGAAAACGGTGATTTGCAAAGGCTGGAACCCTTCCTGGATTCTTTTGACTTCAGCAAAATCATTGATATGGAGATGGGCCACGATGGTAATTTGTATATTCTGGAATACGGGTCAGACTGGTTTGCCGAAAATCCTGATGCCTCCCTTTCCCGCATCAACTTTGCAGAAGGAAACCGCGCCCCGGTAGCACGCATTTCTGCCGATCAGACCATCGGCGCTGCTCCTTTTACCGTGCAGTTCAGTGCCGAAGAGAGCTTTGACTATGATGAAGGTGACGAACTGAAGTATGCCTGGTCATTTACCGGAGAAGAAGCACAATCTGAGGAGGCTGCTCCCAGCTTTACTTTTGAAAAAGCGGGTATTTATGATGTAAAGGTTATGGTATCAGATAAAGAAGGTGACACCGATGTGCAGGATATCACTGTCAGAGTGGGTAACCAGATACCCGAAGTGGAAATCGCCCTTGCATCCAATGCTTCCTTCTATTTTGATGATGAGCCTATTGAATATGCTGTAAAGGTAAATGATAAAGAAGATGGCAGCCTGGGCAATGGTATCAGTGAGGATCAGGTCAGTTTTAGTTTTGCTTACACTACCGACGGAGGTGCCGGAGAAGACCTGGGTCATAAGTCTTCCGTCGATGGTCTTTCGCTGATAGACAACAGCGGGTGTAAAGCCTGCCATGCTTTTGAAAAAACTTCTGTAGGCCCCGCTTACAAGGATGTAGCCAATCGTTATGAAAATACTGAAGCCAATAGACAAATGCTGGTGACCAAAATCCTGAAGGGCGGCAGCGGAAACTGGGGCGACAGGGCTATGCCTGCCCAGGCAGTAAATGAAGAAGAAGCCAAAATCATTGTTGACTACCTGATGACTCTCGATGCACAGGGTGCCCGTTTGCCTTTGTCGGGTGTAGTTGAGCCTACTCAACATACGGGTGAGCCTGGAGGTAAATATGTATTTGAGGTAAGCTATACCGATCAGGGAGGGGAAATCATTGGACCTTTATCTTCTTCCGCCACTTTGGAGCTACGCAGCCCTAAGGTAGAAGCTGAAACCTATGACTATCGTGAAGGCAGCCGCCTCAGGGATACCAATGAGCTAAGCTATATGGGCGACCTGAGAGACGGGGGGTATATAGGTTTTAAAGACATTGACCTGAAAGGTATTAATGCGCTTCGCCTCAAAGCAGGCGCCAATGCGGATGGCTTTACCCTGCAGGTAAGGGCAGATAAGCCGGATGGTGAACTGCTTGCTTCTCAGGCTTTACCAGTTAGCGAGAGCGTTGCTCAATTTCAGGAGTTGACGATTTCTCTTACCTCTGTGCCTGAAGGCAAACACGATCTGTATTTTGTGGTAAGTACCGAAGGGGATACCGGCAGAGCACAGGCTTTCATTGACTGGATCTACTTTAGTAAAGACATGGACTCTAAAATGGCGATGAAGTAAGGCTTCAAAACAAATCTGCCTGACAGCAAAAGCCAGCTCCCCGTGAAGAGAGCTGGCTTTTTTTGGTTTGGTAAGTTTCCGTAAAGGCTAAATTATTTGTATTCTCAAACCTGTAACATTAAAGGATATCACGGTTTATTTTAAAGACTGATCATCGTCCTCGCCGGGA
>JBKHDR010000142.1:0-10396 GCA_046541235.1 Cyclobacteriaceae bacterium
GCGCTTTTCCAAAGCGTGCCTATCTACAGAAGCATTTACAATGTGCCCTATCTTAACGCTTCATAAAACGGATGGTCTTTTTCAGGCTGCCGTTCTGCAGCGTCAGGAAATAGACGCCCTGGCTGGCTGAGGAGATATCGTATTGGGTGCTGCCCAGGGCAATGGGTTCTTCCAGCAGCTTCTGGCCGATGATGTTGTAGATGCTGAGCGTACCGCCCAGCCACTGGTCTTCATTGATTTCTACCGTAAATATTCCTGGGGTGGGGTTGGGGAACATATTCACTTCAGCTTGGCTCACTTCCTCATGGGTTGAGGTAATAAAGGAGGTAGCCTCGGTGCTGTTGATGGTATCTCTTACAAGAAGGGCAATATCGCGGCTCACAAAGCCAATTTTACTCCATTCACCATCCACTTTACGCCATTCGTTAACGCGCACCGCCAGGGCAAACTCACCTCCTAAGTTGGGTGCATCCCACACCAGTTCTCCCTGCCTGTTGACAAAGAGGTCGGGCGCAGATTCACCGCTGGAGGAGGTAGGCTTAGGAGCAAAGCGAAGGTCAAACTGATGCGGCAGGCGATAGCCCACTACCTCCTCGTTTACGTTCTGCAGAGGCGTCACCAGTTCATAGCTCAGGCTGTCGCCATCAGCATCCGTACGGCCAGCCAGGGGCATGACATAACTGTTTTTGGCAAAAGCAAAAGGGGTAAAAGCAGAAGATAACTCCGGCGTGCTGTTGCAGCCCAGCAGGGGGTCGATGGTAAGCTCAGTCTGTGTAAAAAAAGGCGTCTGCACAGAGTTACTCATATTGGCTACCTCTGCATTCCGGTTAAAATCCCGGAAGTACAGGCGATAGGTACCCGGGCCGGGAAAAGTATGCTGCAGGCTGTAGGAGACGATCTTAATGGTACTATCCTGATTAAGGCTGTCGCTCATGGTAAACAGGCTATCAGAAATCCTGAAGGTCTGGCCGTGACCCAGGTAAAAAATACCATCGCCAAACTCAAAATCCGAGTTAGGGTCTGTATACAGTACCAGGCTGGTTTCATAAGTATTCGTCTGGCAGTTTATCGCCCTGGCCAAAATTTCTCCTCCGTAAAGGTGGGTAGCCCGACTAGTTAGCGGGATAATCAGCAGGCAAAGGCTGATAATAGCAGAATAATATATTTTGTAATGTTGTTTCATGAAATTTCCGTGTAGTGTTTAGCATTCCCTCGAGCTGCGCTTTATATTTACGATCTTCCCTTTCCCCTCTTTTAATTAGACACAGTAAACGGCCACAGGGTTTAAAGGGAATATACTTATTTTATTTCAAATCATCTGCCAAAAATTACCTGACCTATGAAACACTACCTGCTGCTTTGTACAGCCCTGTTTTGCTTTGCCTTCTCCGCGCTGGCGGTAGATACCATCAGCGAGAAAACCAAAGGCATGAAAAAGTATGAAGGTTATTTTACCTTTTACTGGGATGAAGAGAAAGGCAAAATCTGGCTCGAGATCGACAAATTTGACCAGGATTTTCTCTACTATAATGCTCTGGCCGCCGGGGCCGGTTCTAATGACATCGGCCTGGACCGGGGCCGCCTCAATCGCTCGCAGGTGATGCAGTTTCGCCGCAGCGGACCCAAGATTCTCTTCGTGGAGCCTAACCTGGATTATCGCGCCCTTACCGACGATCCCAACGAAATAAGGGCAGTAAAAGACTCCTTCGCCGAGTCTGTCATGTTTGGCTTTGAAGTAGCCGCCGAAGAAGATGACAAAGTGCTGGTAGATGCCACTGACTTCTTCATGACCGATGCCGTAGGTGTTACCGATATGATTAAAAGCACCAGGCAGGGTAGCTTCAAACTGGACAAATCCCGCTCGGCCTTTTACCTGCCACTTACCAAGAGCTTTCCCAAAAATACCGAATTTGAAGTCACACTCACCTTCACCGGGGAGGATGCCGGCAGCTATCTGCGCTCCGTCAGTCCTAACCCGGATGCTTTTACGGTACGTCAGCACCATTCTTTTGTAGAGCTACCGGACGATGATTACGAGCCCCGCAAGCATGACCCTCGTGCAGGTTACGGTGCTATCCAGTACATGGACTATGCTACGGCGGTAGACCAGCCGATCATGCAGCGATTCATCCGTCGCCACCGGCTCAAAAAGAAGAACCCTAATGCAGCTGTGAGCGAAGCCGTAGAGCCTATTGTTTATTACCTGGACCCTGGTACGCCTGAGCCGATTCGCTCGGCTCTTATGGATGGCATCCGTTGGTGGGATCAGGCTTTTGAAGCTGCCGGTTACAAAAATGCTTTCCAAGTAGAGCTGTTACCTGAAGATGCCGACCCCATGGATATCCGCTACAACTACGTACAGTGGGTACACCGCTCTACCCGCGGCTGGTCATACGGCGCAAGCATCTATGATCCCCGCACCGGCGAGATCATCAAAGGTAAAGTGACCCTGGGCTCGCTGCGCGTACGTCAGGACTTCCTGATTGCCTCCGGACTGGTAGCGGCTTACGAAAAAGGCGAGCCGGTATCTGAAGAAATGATGGAAATGGCCCTGCAGCGCATCCGCCAGCTGGGAGCGCACGAAGTAGGACATACGCTGGGGCTTTCACACAATTATGCTTCTACCTACGAAGGTCGCCATTCGGTGATGGATTATCCCCACCCGCTGGTAAAGATCAAGAATAAAAATGAACTGGACCTTTCGGATGCCTACACCAACGAGATCGGTGCCTGGGATAAAGTAGCCATTACCTATGGCTACCAGGATTTTCCTGAAGGAGTAGACGAAGAAGAAGAGCTGAATAAAATTCTGCAGAATTCCATAACAGAGGGCCTGATGTTCATCTCCGACCGGGATGCAAGAGCACCCGGCGGAGCCCATGCCTACGCCCACCTCTGGGACAATGGTACCAATGTGGAAGAGGAACTGGCCCGCGTGATGAAGGTGCGGGAGATAGCGCTTAGTAATCTGTCTGAAAAGAAAATTCCCCTTGGCCAGCCGATGGCTACCCTGGAAGAAGTGCTGGTACCCATGTATATGTTTCACCGCTACCAGGCCGAGGCCACTGCTAAGCTCGTTGGCGGATTAGAGTACACTTACGCCCTGCGCGGCGACGGGCAGACGCCGCTCAAGGTGCTGGATGGTAAGCGGCAGCGCGCTGCCATAGATGCGCTGCTAACCACCCTCACGCCTGAGGCCCTGGCGATTCCCGAGAAAGTGCTGGCACTGATCCCTCCCTACCCGCTGGGCTATAATGAAAACCCCCGCGAGGTCTTCAAATCGCGGACTGGCTTAACCTTTGACCCCATTTCAGCGGCTGAGGCAGCGGCTAACTTTACGCTGGACTTCATGCTCAACCATGAGCGGGTAACCCGTATGATTGATCTTTCGTCCCGCTACAGCGATGTACCTGGCTTTACCGAGATGGCCAACGACCTGATACAGGCAACTATTGCCGCGACTAAGAAGGACGGTTACCATGGGGAATTGCAGCGCCTCACCGACCGCCTGGTACTGGATCACATGATCAAACTGGCTGCCAATGCCAAGGCTTCCGGGCAGGCACGGGCCCTGGCTACCCTCAAAGTGAGCGATATCAAGCAGCTGATGGAAGCTCGGCTGGCTAATGCTGCCGACGAAAACTGGAAGGCCCACTATACATTTGGATTGGCGCAGATACGCCGCTTTGAGGATAATCCCGAAGATGTGAAAGTGACCGATCCGCTGGATGCGCCTGATGGTTCACCCATCGGGCAGGATAATCTCTACCTGATAGGCAGCGGGTTGGAAGACTGGTGTGGGCACCGGCCATAATTTATGAATGTTACTGAATTAGATTACAGAATATTATTTTCAAGCCGGGTATGTTTGCCCGGCTTTTTTTATGCGATGTGTAGGTTATGCAAGGATTTAGAAAAGCGAGAGAAAACAAATTGACAAAAAAATAAGAAATAATTTAGTCTGTCTTCAAAATTTAGCACAAAACAGCGGTTATATTTTAATTTACAGAATATTTTATTATAAACTTTTATAAATGCAGATTTTTATATTATTTAGCTGCTATACTGAAAAATATTCACCATATATCTCAATTCCTGATATTATTTTCAGGAAATATGATGTGTCGTTAAAGAATTAATAAGAAAATACTGCCTATGTAAAAAATATATCTGATAAGACCCGGATTATTTCTGAATCCTCAATTGCAAAATTACTGACCACCAATGCAAGCCTGAGTTTTGTCCAGGTATGGTACCCCTGATTGTCAAACAGGCTACATATTAAGGTTATCCCTTCTCGTACGAATATCCGGAAATCGTACAGGATATCTTTTTTATTGACTGCATGCTTCCTGTCTATCAGTTAGCAGCTATATTTCTCATACATAATTCGGTAGTGGGAAAGCTTAGCCGAGTACGTTCTGTGCCTCAATTCTGAAACCGTAACCATTTATTCACTTTAAACCAAACTATAATGAAAAGATCATTCTCTACAAACATCCTATGCTTATTTGCATTCCTGTTATTGCCTTTTGGTGCCTTTGCACAGGAAGAAGACGATAAGCTTGCCATTGGCATATCACTGAATATGGATGCTTTCTTCGGCTTCTATCCTTCTTTGGTAGGAGGCTATGAATTGAATGAGAAAACTGACTTCACCTTCTACGGTATACAGTGGGGAGCCGGTACCGGTGCTGCCTGGGGCAACTGGACAGAGTTTGGCGTAGGTGTCAACTACTCGGTAGGCAACCTGGATATCAACCCTCAACTGGGTTTTACTATGGGCTCACTGCTCTCCAGCGGAGCTGCGCAGGACGGAGTTATTGGAGATGGAATCGTGCCTAACCTTACCATGAATTACGGAGATGATCGTTTTGAAGGTCAGCTGTATGCTGGTTATTATGCCGCTTTGAGAAATGAGACCGTTTCTGGTGGAGCAACCAATAATTATGTACACTACTGGCTCAACGCAGGCGTGAAAGCAGGTTCATATATGTCAATAGGAGCGCACTTTGAAGAACTCTTTCTGGCTGGAGGTGAGGGTAACGAATCGCCCAACCTGGAGAGAACGGACGGCTACCGCTGGATAGGTCCTTACCTGCAGTTTTCCAAAGGTGATGCCGGGCTGCGCTTCTCCTTCGGAGGTGACCTGACTGATGACGAGGATTCTTTTTCTATGAACGATTTCTACAAGATGGCTTTCTTTATGAGCTTTTAGGCCTATCATCAGCATATAATTTTTTTATGCCGCTTCTCAGGGAGCGGCTTTTACTTTTTCAGGTCATGCTGTGGCAATTTATATTATATCATCAGAAAGCTATATGAATCTGGTTGACGAGGTCAAATCTCTGTTCTGCTATTCAACATTTGCCGCACCGGGTAGTTTTCTTCAGAAAAAAGCAGATGGCATTCGACTACTCTCTGGATTTTGACCAAATAAATTTCCGCGAGCAACCAGAAAAATACCGGGTTGGAAAAGGCGAGCAGGGCGTATTGATGGTAGAGCCCTATAAATCTGAAATCCTGCCCCACTGGCGATTTAAGACACCGGAAATAGCACAGGAATCTTCTGAAACGATTTACCAGATGTTTGAAGATTACCTGGAGGCAGATGACTTTGTGGGGGCTGACATGGCGCGAAAATTTCTACAGATGGGCTACACCCGCGCCCGCCGCTATGCTAACCACAGGAGCGGAAAGAAGTATAAGGAAAATCCACAAAAAACAGAAAGCAAAAAAGCTGAGCAGGAAGCCCACAAGCACATATTAGAAAGGGATGAAGACCCTGAAAAAGCCAGGTCAGCGGCCATCTTCAAAGAGAAGTGGGAAGCCGCTAAAGCAAATCAAAAATACCAGCAGATGCTAAGCGCACATAAGTAGCAGTTTTCCTGAACAAACGAAATGTATAGATCAGGCATTTTTTAAAATAAAAAAGAGGGATAAATCCCTCTCTTCGCACTCAAATTAAGTTTGTACTAGTCTTTAGCCGAAGCCTGTACCATCTGCTCAATTTCCTGCGCCCTCTGGTAATGTTGTTTTAGCACATTAAGCGTTTTCTGAGCATAGGTCTTCAGCGTCTGGTCAGGTGCTTTATCAGCAGCCTTTTCATACGATTTGATGGCTTTTTCATGACCCTCTACCATGGTTTCCATGTATACCTGGTCAAAGCTTTCGCCCGAAAGCTGCGAAAGCCGTTCTACTTTTTCCTCATACTCTCTCATCATACTTCCCGGAAAAGTATATCCCTCTTTTTCTGCGACTCCTCTCAGTTCTTCCTGTGCTTTGCTATGGTCTTCTACCATCATTTCTGCAAAATTTACTACCTCTTCAGAGGAAGCTCTTTCCTGAGCCATCTTTCCTAGTTCCACTTCCATCATGTTGCCGCTGGCGGCTTTGGCTACAAATTCCTGGTAATTGAAAGCACTTACATCCTGTGCGCTGACAGTTGTAGTAGCTGCCAGAAACAAAATACTTATAAAATAAAAATATATTCTTTTCATGATTAAAAAATTTTAATAAATAAGCTAATATACTTTATCAGATGATTATGAAATATGTTTATATTAAATTTTGTTTAAAAATAATGTGTTTTAATGAGTAAAAGTATTTACGAATATCGCAATTAGTCTATCAGCTATGGTTCATCTTCCAGTATCTGCCGCGCCTTTTGCAGGTTCTCTTTCTGTTGATTACTCATCGAGGGAAAGCGCAAATCCAGTTTTTCAAGTTGATCTACAATAATCCGGCTCACCAGGGTTCGCATATACCACTTATGGTCGGCTGGCACAATATACCATGGGGCATGGGAAGTGGAAGTATGGTTAATAACCCCTTCAAATGCCTGTTGATAATCTTCCCAGTATTTTCTTTCTTCTATATCACTCAGGGTGAGCTTCCAGTTTTTCTCAGGCCGGTTGATCCTTTTAAGAAAGCGCTTCTTTTGTTCGCCATACGAAAGGTGCAGAAAAAACTTCATGATGATCGTACCACTGGCATGTAAGTGCCGCTCTATATCATTGATGGAGCGGAAACGATTTTCCCAAAAATCACTGCCGATATCTTCCTTCCTGTGTATACCAGGCAGATGCTGTTGCAGCAGCAGCTCAGGATGCACACGCGTGATGATCACCTCTTCGTAATAAGAGCGGTTAAAAATACCAATCTTACCCTTAGCTGGCAGTTCCCGGTAAGTTCTCCACAGGAAATCATGCTGTAGTTCCGTATCGCTGGGTTCAGCAAAACTGACTACCCTGCAACCCTGTGGGTTCACCCCTGACATCACATGTTTGATGGTGCTGTCTTTGCCACTGGCATCTATGCCCTGGAAAATGAGCAGGAGAGCATATCGCTTGTCAGCATACAGTAAGGCTTGTAATTGCTTAAGGCGTTCTATCTGCCCTTTTCTGACTTCTTTAGCTACTGCTTTATCCTGAAGCTGTCCGGTAAAATCAGTGGCATAATCTTTTAGCCGAATCGTATCATGAGGCTGGGCAATAAAATAGTTCGTGGCAAGCATGGGTCTGTTTTTGTTAATGTCGAAGATACATATCTTCTATTAAGGGTACTGGCTTTTTTTATGATAACTTGAGTATGAGATGCCAAAAGGCTTCGGCAGCTTCTATGACACAAGGCTTATCTCAGCTTTTACAGCCTATCTGGCTAAAATCTTCAAAGTTTTTTTAAATTGAAAAGTCTGAATATTTTCCAGCCTGACCGATTTAACAAAACATGATACCAAGATTGTTGCTACCTATCCTATCTGTATTCCTCTTTTCTTTTCCCGCCATTGCTCAGGAAGCACTCAGAGTAGAGGGGCTGCAGGCCCCAGTGGAAGTTTACCGTGACCCCTGGGGTATCAACCACATCTACGCAGAAAACGAACATGATCTTTTTTTTGCCCAGGGCTATTGTGCCGCCCGTGACCGCCTCTTTCAGCTGGAGGTATGGCGCCGTCAGGTACATGGTACGGTAGCCGAAATCCTCGGCCCCCGTGAACTTAAACGCGATATCGGTACCCGCCTCTTTAAGTTTCGCGGCAATATGCGGCAGGAACTTAATCATTATCATCCCCGAGGGGAAGCCATTATTACCGCTTTTGTGGAGGGGGTGAATGCTTACATCGGCGAGACCGAAAAGAAGGCGGATCTGCTGCCGGTAGAGTTTGAGCTACTGGGCATCAAACCCGGCTACTGGACGCCCGAAACAGTGATCTCACGCCACCAGGGACTACTGGGCAATATTGACGAAGAACTGGAAATCAGCAGGGCCGTAGCTTTGCTGGGGCCGGATAAGGTCAACCAACTGAAGAACTTTCACCCCGGCACGCCCAAACTGGCGCTGGATACGGCCATCAATAAGGAGTTCCTTTTTGACGATATTCTGGAGCTTTACAATGCCTATCGCCGTCCCGTCCGTTTTCGCCCGGAAGATATTGTCAGTACAAAATGGCGTGCCGAGGCAGGCTCTAATGAATCCCAAAAGATCATGCAGGAGTGGGAGCAGGCCCTGGCAGCACTGGAAGAAGAAAAGGAGAGCATTGGCAGCAACAACTGGGTGGTAAGCGGAGAGCATACCCAGAGCGGCTTTCCTATGATGGCCAACGACCCGCACCGTACACAGGCGGTGCCTTCGCTGCGCTACTGGGTGCATCTCAACGCACCGGGCTGGAATGTGATCGGAGGAGGTGAGCCGGAGATCCCTGGTGTTTCCATCGGACACAATGATTATGGTGCCTGGGGCCTGACTGTCTTCCAGACCGATGGAGAAGACCTCTATGTATACGATACCCATCCTGATAATTCAAACCAGTACCGCTACCAGGACCGTTGGGAAGAGATGCGGGTGATAAAAGAGACTATTGCTGTCAAAGGGCAGGAAGATGTTACGGTGGATCTTAAATATAGTCGTCACGGGCCAGTGGTGTACGAAGATACGGTAAACCATAAAGCTTACGCAGTCCGTGCGGCCTGGCTGGAAGTAGGTGGCTCACCTTACCTGGCCAGCCTGCGCATGGACCAGGCCAAAAACTGGGAAGAATTCCGTGAGGCCTGTAATTACAGCAATATTCCCGGTGAGAACATGATCTGGGCGGATAAAAATGGCAACATCGGCTGGCAGGCAGTGGGCATTGCGCCCATCCGGCGCCACTGGAGCGGACTGGTACCGGTGCCGGGCGATGGACGCTACGAATGGGACGGCTACCTGCCCATCAAGGCTAAGCCGCATGTGCACAATCCAGAGAGCGGCATCAAAGCGACAGCCAACGAGATGCAGGTGCCCGAGGGCTATCCTTACCGCGATGCGGTAGGCTATAGCTGGGCCGACTCTTACCGCGCCGACCGCATCTCTGAAATGCTGACTCCAGGTAAAAAACACAGCCTGATGGACATGGTGCAGCTACAGACCGATTATCTGGCTATTCCTGCCCGTAACCTGGTGCCTTTGCTGAAAGGCCTGGAGATCAGTAACAGGCAGACAGCCGAAGCACAGCAGCGCCTGCTCAACTGGGACTTTTACCTGGAACCTGAATCCGTTGCTGCCGGTATTTATGTGGCCTGGGAAAGCCGACTTAAGGATAACATGCACAAGCTGATGGTACCCGAAAGAGCGCAGGAAGTGATCTCTTACCTCCCCATGACCAAAGTACTCAACTGGCTGGTGAGCCCTATTCCGGATATGGGTCCCGATCCGGTAGCTGCCCGCGACCGCCTGCTGGTGCAAAGCCTGCAGGAAGCGGTAGGCCAGCTGGAGCAAAGGCTGGGAAATGACCAGGACGACTGGCAGTATGGGCAGAAAGATTACAAGCACATCCTGTTGCGTCACCCGCTCAGTGCGGCGGTCACTGAAGAGATGCGAAAGAAACTGGATATCGGGCCCTATCCGCGGGGCGGCTACAGCTATACAGTGGGCAGTACCGGCGGCAACAACAACCAGTCTTCTGGGGCCAGCTTTCGCCTTATCGTAGATACCGGCGACTGGGACAGGGCGCTGGGCAGCAATACGCCTGGACAGTCCGGTGACCCGGATAGCCCTTACTACCGTAACCTGTTTGAGCAGTGGGCGCAGGATCGTTATTTTCCGGTCTACTTTAGCAAAGAAAAAGTACAGCAGGCCGCGCAGGAGGTGCTGAGGATGGAGCCTTGATGAATTGTAAATTGGAAAGTTGCAGATTCAAAATTGGTTTTGGGTCGGCTGACCCGATAGAGGAAGTTTATTCATCTCTGAAATCTTTGTTTCTTATCTGAACGAGGTCGTATACTTTAATGCCATTGGCGAGGGCTATGTCGGATAGTGCAGAATCGGCAGTGATAAGCAAGTCACAGTTTTTTCCAAGTGCTACAATTAAAGCGTCAGTAAGCCCCAATTGTATAAAGAAGCTACTGTTGATCCCTGCCTC
>JBKHDR010000143.1:0-10377 GCA_046541235.1 Cyclobacteriaceae bacterium
TGTACTGCCTGGCCATGCTGCTGGTGATGATTACCGCTTTTGGCATCTACCGGCTACCTGGCGCTCATGTTTAGTTTTACCCTGTTTTACCGACATGCTTACCGCATGAGAGATGCCCTTCAGCTAAACACCGAGGAGGTGCATCATACTTATCTCAAGATGAATATCTACCTTATCCAATGCTATACTGCGTGTTTTTCTGTACTAATTGCTATAGCAGCCATGTTTACCCCCTGGCCCTGGCTGGCCCTGGCAGCAGGTTTTGTCTACTTTCTGATAGGTCCGCAGGTATGGCTGCTAAGGCGGCGAATCAACCGGCGAAAACCCGCCGAAAGTATTTCTGATACAGCAGATACATACGCTTCTGCCGCTGAAAAAGTGACTTAGCTTTGCGTAGCTTCATTTATTTACTTCTAAATTAGTGGCTCAAATGATTCGTACAGGCTAAAACACATTTTTCAGCAGCTACTTATGAAAAAAAGAATCGCCGTTGACATGGATGAGGTAATGGCAGATGCCCTTGGCAAACTCATCAGGCTTTATGAAGAGGAATACCAGCAGCAGGTAGACCATGAGCGGCTGCCGGGCTACTACCTGCACGAGATACTGCCGGAAGAACACCAGCATTGTGTGAGGGAATTTCTTTTTAGAAAAGACTTCTTCAAAGACCTGGAAGTAATGCCCGACAGTCAGGAAGTAATTCGGGCCTTACAACAAAAATACGAGGTTTTCATCGTAACGGCCGCCATGGAGTTTCCGGATTCGCTGGCACATAAATACTGCTGGCTACAGGAGCATTTCCCTTTTCTGCACTGGAAGAACTTCGTTTTCTGCGGTGATAAGAGCATCATAAAGGCTGATTACCTCATTGACGATCACGCCAAAAACCTGCTTCATTTTTCAGGTGAACCTATCATGTACAGTTCTCCGCACAATATGAATGACAAGCGCTTCAAAAGGGTCAACAACTGGCAGGAAGTGGCGGAAATATTTCTTTAGCAGAAGAATAAAAAAAAGCCCCTTGGACGGGGCTTCATGCAAACTGATACTTATAGTAAGAGTATGAGTAGCAGGATGATGATGAGTGCACCACCACCGATGTAAATACCTCCTGAGACTGCCTGCTGCTTCAACTCTCGCGCTTCTTTCTTCACATCTCTGATCTCCTCTCGCAGTGCCTTTTTCTCAGCCCGGGTATCGGCGGTCTTCTTTGCTTCTCTCAGCACATCTACTTTAGCTTTAAGTATGTCTAAAGCTGCCTTGTACTCTTGTTTTGTCATTTTCTGATCTGCAGCGGGATCAGTTACGGGCTCGGCGTATAGCCCAAAAGAGCAGCAAAGGCTCATGATGAAGCTGAAAAAAAATACCTTGATCTTCATAGTAAAAAAAATTTGGTTAATTAATGATGCTGCGCACAGCAGGCACAGCTAGTATATTCTATTGACCAACTTGCTGCAGATGCTTTTGTTTGAAGAAGGCGACACGGGTACTTATCCACTTGGTCCGTCAGCCTGCTGGATTTTTCTGCTTTGCGCGCTTTCTGAGCCATGCCAAATCCTTAGCCGTACACGCCAGGGCATCAGCGTACGTGTTGTGGCAAATTTATCCTCAGCACAATTATCCAGCATCTTTTCGCATTATCTTCTATATTAGCCACATAATTTTTTTGAACACTCACAGTCCTTTTTTTTATGGCTAAAATACTTGTCTCTTACCGCCTTCCTGAAGCAGGTCTGCATGTCCTGCGGGAGAAACACGAGGTAAGCGTACCTGAAAAACTAACTTTCACTCGCGAAGAGATCATGGAGCGCATCGGGGAGTACGACGGGCTGCTGTCTGGCAGCCTCAGGGTTGATGCTGACATGATCAGGCAAGGCACAAAGCTCAGGATCATTGCCAACTATGGCGCAGGCGTGGATAAGATAGACATTGATTTTGCCCGGGAGCGGGGTATCGTGGTAAGCAATACCCCTACCGCCGTGACAGAGGCTACTGCTGAACTGGCATTTGGGCTGATGCACAGCCTGCTGCGCCGCATCACCGAATGTGACCGACAACTGCGTACCAACCCTGATTTCCGCTGGGGAATGATGCGCAACCACATCGGCCACAGCCTGTACGGTAAAACATTGGGCATAATCGGCCTGGGTAAGATAGGCACCGCACTGGCCCGCCGGGCCCTGGCTGCCCGTATGAAGATACTCTACCACAACCGTAGCCCCATTTTTAGCAAATTTGAGCAGGAGAGCGGAGCTACCTATACTTCCATGTTTGAGCTGTTGCAGCAATCAGACATCATTTCCATTCATACACCGCTTACGGAAGAAACCCGTCATATGATCGGAGCGGAGCAGCTGAGCGTCATGAAACCCACAGCTTTTCTGATCAATACCGCCAGGGGAGCAGTGATAGACGAGCAGGCGCTGGTGCGCCACCTGCAGGAAGGCCGCCTGGCTGGTGCCGCCCTGGATGTCTTTGAAAAGGAACCTAAAATTCCGGAGGCCCTGCTTAAAATGAACCATGTGATTCTTACCCCTCACATTGGTACAGAGACCATAGAATCACGCACCGAAATGACTCACGAAGCCGTCAGCAACCTGCTGCACTTCTTTGAAAGGGGCAAGGTGCTGAATCCGGTATATTAGACAAACTACTTCATGCTTTTCCTGCCTATCCTCTAAGCATTTGCTTTAGGGGACAGGCTCTTTTTTGCTCTTTTTCCCGCTCCTGCACCTTGTTAATCAACGAATTCTGACGCAAAGGCTAAAGGAAAAGGGTATCCTGCTTTTTATATGATTCTTCCTGCTACTTCTTTTGCAATTTTTTTAAATTCAGAAATAAATTTGTAATATTTATTACAGTTTCTTCTGTTTGGAATCTACAATTCGGCATTATCATAAAATTTGTTTTAAAATTTATATACAATGACAATTTGATTTGCCAGCACTGATACGGCTGTACCCTACCTGAACTACGACGAGCATGCGCATCTTAAAAGATACCATTAACCAACTCAATGGGAGGCATTACGAGGAGCACCGGAGGCGGCTTTTTTGCCTTCAGGCGATGAGATCTGATATCTATACCTCTCTTTGGGAGGATATCATCAGCAAAATCAGCCGGATGCAGATTGCCATACCAAGCTGGGCATTGGGGACAGGCGGTACTCGTTTTGGCCGCTTTCCGGGAGGAGGAGAACCCCGCAGCCTGGAAGAAAAAATAGAAGATGTGGGCCTGCTCCACACCCTCAATACCAATAGCGGGGCAATATCGCTTCATATCCCCTGGGATATCCCGGATGACCCGGAAGCGATCCGCCAACTTGCTGTCGAGCTGAAGCTGAAGTTTGACGCGGTCAACTCCAATACTTTCCAGGATCAGAAACTTCAGGAGCGTTCCTACAAATTCGGCTCCCTCTCGCACAGCGACCAGCAGGTGCGCCATCAGGCCATCAGGCACAATGCAGAGGTGATCGCCTACGGCAGCGCCCTGGGTTCGGAGTCCATCACGGTCTGGCTGTCAGACGGGGCTAACTTTCCCGGGCAGCAGAACTTCCGCAAGGCTTTTGAACGAACACTGGATTCGCTACAGCAGATTTACCAGCAGCTGCCTGAACAGTGGCGTATGTTTATAGAATACAAGCCTTATGAGCCTAATTTTTACAGCACCGTGATACAGGACTGGGGCAGTTCGCTGCTGCTGGCCAGCAAACTGGGCAGCAAGGCTTACTCCCTGGTAGACCTGGGGCACCACTTGCCAAATACCAATATTGAGCAGATCGTGAGTCGGCTGATGATGGAAAATAAGCTGGGCGGTTTCCATTTTAATGATTCCAAATACGGTGATGACGACCTGACGGTAGGCAGCATTAAGCCTTACCAGCTTTTTCTCATCTTCCTGGAACTGACAGAGGGTATAGAGCAACATGACTTTGCCTGGATGATAGATGCCAGCCACAACGTAAAAGACCCGCTGGAAGACCTGCTGCAGTCAGTAGAGGCTATACTGATTGCCTATGCACAGGCCCTGCTGGTAGACAGGCATGCCCTGGAAGAGGCCCGTGATGCCAATGACGTCACACTCTGCCAGGAGATCATACAGCATGCGTACCGTACCGATGTACGCCCTCTGCTGGCCGAAGCACGGCTCAGGCAGGGGGGAGCCCTTTACCCCCTGCAGGCCTTCAGGCAACTGGGAGTAAGGGAGCAACTGCTGAAAGAAAGAGGTAGGGAAAGCCTGGCAACCGGCCTGTAAGTGATACATTATTTTTTTGCCTAACAACAACCAAAATCTAGTGTGCTATGTCAGAACCAGTAATTGCCATCTTCGACATTGGCAAAACCAATAAGAAGCTTGTACTTTTTGATCGCCACTACCGGGTACTGGAAGAAACCTCCCGCACTTTTGATACGATAGAGGATGACGATGGCTACCCCACAGAAGACCTGGAACAGCTGTGCCTATGGGTGAAAAAGAGCTACCGGGATCTCAAGAAGAGACGGGATATTGACATTAAAGCAGTCAATGCCTCCGCTTACGGAGCTACACTGGTACATCTTGATGATAAGGGCCGCCCTGCCACCCACCTGTATAATTACCTGAAGTCTTACCCCGAAAGACTGGAAAAAGAATTTTATGAAAAATATGGCGGGCGTGAGGCATTTTCCTTGCAGACGGCCTCCCCTTCCATGGGTATGCTCAACTCAGGTCTTCAGCTCTACTGGCTGAAGTACTGCAAACCGGAGCTTTTCAGCACCATCAAGCGTAGCCTCCACCTGCCCCAGTACATAACCTACCTGCTGCATCATAAGACTTACTCGGAGATTACCAGCATAGGCTGCCATACCGGTCTGTGGGACTTTATGCACGACCGCAGCCATGAGTGGGTATATGAAGAAAAGCTTACCTCGCTCTTTCCTCCTGTGGTTTCTACCTTTAATATGGTGAAGATCAAAACCAAGCTCAGGACTGTAGTATGCGGCGTGGGTATACACGATAGTTCCGCAGCCCTGGTTCCTTACCTAATGGGCTACAACGAGCCTTTTATGCTGTTGTCTACCGGCACCTGGAATATCACCCTCAACCCGGCCAACCATGAGCCGCTGACTGCGGAGGAACTCAGCCGCGACTGCCTCAACTATATGGACTACCGGGGAACACCAGTTAAAGCCTCCCGGATCTTCCTGGGTTATGAACATGAGTACCAGGTTAGCCGCATTGCCAGCCACTTTGGCAAAGCGCCCGATTATTATCATCAGCTTAAGCCTGATCAAAATATACTGCTGCACCTGCTGCATACCAACCACATCAGTAGCCGGCGCTTCTATCCTCAGCAAATGGGTAAGAGCGGACCATTGCCCGGGTATACGGGAGCTAAAAATGATCTCTCCTACTTCAGCAGCTTTGAGGAAGCCTACCATCAGCTGATGCTTGACCTGGTGGGCATGCAACTTTATTCACTTCGCCTGGCGCAGGGGCAAACCCTGCCTGAGAAGCTACTGGTCAGCGGGGGCTTCAGCCAGAATGAGCTCTTCCTGCGCCTGCTGGCAAGCTATTACCGAGAGGCAGATATTTATCTGTCTGAGCTCAGCCATGCCTCTGCCCTGGGAGCTGCCCTGGTGATGCACCGCCACTGGAACCGCAATGAGGAAGTGCAGCATCTGTTTAGTGAGTTCCGGAAAATAGAGCCCTTCGGTTTGCCGGAGGTTCATCAGTATCCCCTTGTATCTATCTAAAATGAAACAAAACTCTGTAGTCGACAAGCTCAACAGCATTGAGGAATTTGAGCGTACGCCTGTACCCGCCTCCAAACAAAAAAGCCTGCGAAGCTTCCTGGGCATGTATGCCGGTGAACATACCGCCGGAACAGAATTCGTAATCGGGCCGCTCTTTGTGGTGCACGGGGTAAGTGCCGGTGCTCTCATTGCCGGCCTCATCATCGGCAATATTCTGGCGGTGCTCAGCTGGGCGTTGATATGCGCTCCCATTGCTACCCAGACCAGGGAGACGCTTTATTACCGGCTGGAAAAGATATGCGGCCGCCGCCTGGTAATCCTCTATAACCTGGTGAACGGTATGATGTTCTGCTTCCTGGCCGGTGCCATGATTGCCGTATCGGCTACAGCCGTAGGCCTTCCCTTCGACATTGCCATGCCCGAACTAGGCGACTGGCTGCCCGGGGGAATCAGCTGGATCATTACGGTGATAGCGGTAGGCTCGGTCATCACCCTGATCGCCATGCTGGGTTATGAGCATGTTTCCAAATTTGCCAATATTGCCGCCCCGTGGATGATATTGGTGTTCATTGCTGCTGCCTTCGCAGCCATGCCTGACCTGGGCATACATTCGCTAGACGATTTCTGGCAGGTAGCCAACGAGAAAATCTGGACAGGCGTACCCGCCGAAGGGCAGAGCAAGTTTACCTTCTGGCATGTGATGTTCTTCGCCTGGTTCTGCAACATGGCTATGCATATCGGCATGGCAGATATGTCTATCCTACGTTATGCCAGAAAATGGCAGTACGGCTACTCTTCGGCGGCTGGGGTATTTTTGGGGCATTTTGTGGCCTGGATCGCCTCCGGCATCCTCTGTGCAGCTGCGGCCGGCACCATCGCCCCCGGCCCTATCGCCTACAATGCCGCCGGTATAGCCGGGGCCCTCTGTGTCATCATCGCCGGCTGGACCACCGCCAACCCTACCATCTACAGGGCAGGCCTTGCCATACAGGGCATCATGCCCCATGTGAAGCGCTGGAAGGTGACGCTGGGCGTAGGCTTATTTACCACCCTGGCCGCCTGCTTCCCTGCCCTGGTAATGCTGCTGCTGGACTTTGTGGCCCTCTACGGCCTGGTATTGATGCCTATGGGCGCCGTCATTTTTGTGGATTTTTACCTGCTGCCCAAAATGGGGCTCAGGCAGGATTTTGCTTTCCATGAAAAAATCAGCTTTTACCGGGCCCCGGCTTTTACCTGGTTTGCCACTCTTTTCCTGTGCCTGATTCTTAATATGACTTCAGGCATAGAGATCTTCTTCCTGGGGCTGCCGGGCTGGTTTATGGCAGCGGCGCTCTACCTGTTTACCAGCCGCTACCTGCAACAGAAACACGCACTTCAACTGCAAAAAGTGAAATGATAAATTTACTCAAAATTGTCTCCCTGGCAGGCCTGCTGCTTACGATCGTACCCTCTGTTCTTTACTTTTATGGACATATTTCTTTTGAACTGCAAAAAATGCTCATGCTGGCCGGTACGCTGGCCTGGTTTGCCTCTGCTCCCTTCTGGATGAACCGAAAAGCGAAGGTGTAAGGGCGGCAAAAAAGGCAGTAACATATGCACGAAGCAAAAAAACAGACTTTTAACCTATCAAAATTTTAGTCAATAATGAATTTTCCTACTTCGCGACGTGATTTTTTAAAGCAGGCTACCCTGGGTGCTACCGCGCTTAGCCTTGGTTCACTTCCTTCTTTTGCCGCACCACTGTTTAAACCGGGCGACCGCATGAAGCTGGGGCTGGTCACCTACCTGTGGGGTAAAGACTGGGACCTGCCTACCCTCATCAGCAACTGTGAGCAGACCGGCCTGGGAGCCGTAGAACTCAGGATTGAACATGCCCACGGTGTCGGCCTGGAGCTAACTAAGCAGCAGAGAGCCGAAGTAAAAAAGCGCTTTGAGGACAGCCCGGTGATGGCCCTGGGGATGGGTACCAATGAGCAATACGACTACCCAGAGCAGGAGCGTCTGAAAAAAGCCATCGCTGATACCAAAGCCTACCTCCACCTCAGCCAGGACATAGGCGGTACCGGCATCAAGGTAAAGCCTAACCAGTTTCATGAAGGGGTTCCGCATGAGAAAACCCTGGAGCAGATCGGCCGATCCCTGAATGAAGTAGGTAAGTACGGGGCCGACCTGGGCCAGCAGATACGCCTGGAGGTGCATGGCAATGGTACGCAGGAGCTGCCTAATATCAAAAAGATCATGGAGGTAGCTGACCACCCTAATGTGACGGTCTGCTGGAACTGCAACCAGGAAGACCTCATCGGGCAGGGGCTGGTACATAATTTTAACCTGGTGAAAGACCGCTTTGGCGATACCGTGCATGTGCGAGAGATGAACATGGGCGACTATCCTTACCAGGAACTGATGAACCTGCTGGTAAAAATGAACTACGGCGGTTGGATACTGCTGGAATGCCGCACCAATCCGGAAGACCGGCTACAGGCAATCAGGGAGCAGGACAAAGTGTGGAAACAGATGATCCGTAAGGCACAGAAGGTGTAACAAGTAAATATGATGCCTGGATGCAGAAAATAGAGCAGGAGTACATTGCCTATATGGAAGATAAGCTCATGTACTTTGAAAGCACTTCTGACAGCTTATTTGGGCGCAACATACGCCATATCCTACTGCTGCATGCCAATAAGCTCAATGCCGACTACCTGGACGAGCTGGCCGAGATGTACCGTGAGCACGGCTACCAGTTTGTCACGCTGGCAGAAGCCCTGCAGGATGAGGCTTACCAGCATCCTATCACCCGCTACGGCGACTGGGGCATCTCCTGGCTTGACCGCTGGGCACTCAGTCAGGGTAAGAAAGGAGCTTTCTTTGCCAGCGATCCCTCCAGTCCAGAGTACATTCGCCAGCTGGCGCAGTAGCCATGTTTGTTAACCCTTCCGGATTTTGAAGTCAGAACGTTCACCTGTGCTGCTGAGCAATAGGCGCTTCCTTGGAAGGGTAGGGTGAGCCCAGGCTCAAGAAAAATAAATGAATCAAAACCTACACAACTTATGATTAGATTATTCGCTGTTTTATGCATCTCACTTTGCTTCTTGTCTTTCTCTGCCTGGGCGCAGAATTTTCCCCTACTTTCTGAAGAAGCACGGCTGCAGCGCCTTACTCCTCCACAGGAGGGCAAGGTGCGAATGGTGCTGGATACCGATACCTACAATGAGATAGACGATCAGTTTGCCCTGGTCTATACGCTGCTTTCTCCTGAGCGCCTGGATCTGGAAGCGGTTTATGCAGCCCCCTTCCTGAACAATCGCTCCGAAAGTGCCAAGGATGGAATGGAAAAAAGCTACGAGGAAATCCTGCGCATTCTGGATAAGATGAACGTTCCGGCGGATGGCTTTGTCTTCAAAGGTTCGGAACGTTTCCTGCAGAAAATAGACCAGCCAGAGGAAAGCGAGGCGGTAGATGATATGATCCGCCGGGCCATGCAGAGCAGTGCTGAGGATCCGCTATACGTAGTGGCAGTAGGAGCCATCACCAATGTGGCTTCGGCCATTTTGAAGCAGCCGGAAATCATCGAGAATATCGTGGTGATCTGGTTGGGTGGAGATGCACCCATGTGGAGTAACCGCCCGGAGTTTAATCTGCAACAGGATGTGCTCTCTGCCAGCGTGCTAATGGACAGCGGCGTGCCTTTTGTGCAGGTGCCCTGCTTACCGGTAGCCTCTCACCTGATGACCACCAGGCCAGAGATGGAGGCTTATGTCAGGGGAAAAGGTGAGATCGGCAACTACCTCTACGAAATCTTTGAGGATTATAGCGGCGGCAAGTACGCCTATTCCAAAGTGATCTGGGACATGGCGGCAGTTGCCTATCTGCTCAATCCCCGCTGGACGCAGACCGAGACCATCCACAGCCCCATCCTTTCGGTAGACCGGGTCACCTGGGGCTTTGACAATTCCCGACACTTCATAGGCATGGTCAAGTCTCTCAACCGTGACGCAATCTTCGGAGACTTTTTCAGGAAGCTGGAAGAGTAACAATGACGTTATGATAAGATGAATCAGTCCCTGAAGCTCATCCTGCTGGGTTTAACAGCGATAAGCCTTATTGTTCTGATCTTTTCTGCTTGGGTAGTTTATCAACTGAAAGAAAGTGAAGCTTATCGGGTGGCAGTGCAGCAGCTAAGTACTGAGCCTGAGATCCAGAGATCTACAGGAGGTATAGAAGATGTAGGTTGGTATGTAGAGGGCTTTGTCAGTCAGCAATCCCTGAGAGATACTGCGAATTTTGTGCTTAGTTTGAAAGGTGAACAACAAGACATTAAGGTGTTCTGCCTGATGGGAAAGGATGAAAAGAACCAGTGGGCGGTAAGGAGTTTCAGGATTTTGTGAGCCTTTATATCAAGCAGATATTTTCTGTTGTATACAGTTTTCTGTAATCTGAGCCACAGTCTCTCGGTGCACCGATCAAAACTCTCGGATTCAAGGCAGGCCGACCAGTTACTTTGGGAGGATTGTGCTTATTGAAAAGGTTGAGCAGGTCGTTCCAGGGTATCTGAGTACTGAGTAGCACCCATCGGTTGTTAGGGTCAAGTTGATTAGAAAATGGTGTTTAAATCCGGTAAAAACCAATTGCCTGGGGCTGGTAT
>JBKHDR010000144.1:0-10113 GCA_046541235.1 Cyclobacteriaceae bacterium
TTCACTGATGAGCGGGCGCTGACTTAGGCGCCCGTCTTGTTTCAAGTCAGCCTCAGCGGCTTCTCTCTAACGGTACTTTTTCAACCAGTCCTCTAACCTAAAGCTTTACTGCTTGTGTCTTTTACCCGCCTCCTTGACCTTCAGGTACAACAGTTTATCCATGAGCATGAGCAGGACGACCCGGCAGCTGTAGCCTTGCAGGCCTCCAGATATCCTGATTTGCCCATACCGCTGATCGCTGCCCAGCTGCAGGCCCGGCAAAAGGCAAAGCTAAAGTGCCCGGAATGGCATCAGCAAGAGGGGCTTATCTTTCCTCCCCCCTTATCGGTAGAGCAGGCTTCTTCAGAGGCTACCGCCCGTTACAAGTCTCGCCTGGTCTCCGGCCATCAGCTGGCTGACCTCACCGGAGGCATGGGCATTGATACTTTTTACCTGGGGCAGCAATTTGAGCAGGTAGACTACGTAGAGCAGCAGGCCGAACTGGCTGAGCTGGCCCGGCATAATTTTGAAGTACTGCAGGCCCGGCATATCAGGGTGCATGCATCTGATGCCGAAGGTTTTCTGCTAAGCCTTCGTACTGAGCCGGATACCATCTACCTGGACCCGGCCCGCCGCGACTTACACGCCCGTAAGGTTTTTCGGCTGCAGGATTGCACACCGGATGTAATTGCGCTGCAGGAAACCCTGCTGTCCAGAGCACCCCGGGTTCTGCTCAAGACAGCGCCACTTCTTGATATAGAAGCTGCCCTGCAAAGCCTAAAAAATGTAGCTTCTGTGTATGTGGTAGCGGTAGATCAGGAGTGTAAGGAGGTGCTTTACCTGATGCAGCGCGGCTGGTCTGCTGAACCTGAGATACATGCCATACATCTGCAGCACGGGCAGGAGCAAGTATTCCGCTTCTTCCGCTCAGCGGAAAGCGAAGCGAAGGTAGCTTACACGGAACCTCAGACCTATATTTATGAGCCCAATGCCGCCCTGATGAAGGCGGGAGCCTTCAGGAGCCTGGCAGCTGAGCTAGGGCTGGCCAAGCTGCATCCCAATAGTCACCTCTATACCTCAGAAGAACTGAAGCAGGATTTTCCGGGCAGGATATTCTTTTGTGATAAAATCAGCAGTTACAATAAGAAGGCTCTGAAGAAGGAACTGAAAAGCGATAAGGCCAACATCAGCACGCGCAATTTCCCTGATAGCGTGCAGCAGATTCGCAAAAAGACCGGCCTGAAAGAGGGTGGAGATACCTATCTGCTGGCTACAACCCATATACATGGAAAACCGATATTACTGATCTGCAGGAAAGTGGAAATTACAAATTGAAAATTGCAGATCGAAAAATTTCAAATTGTTTGTGAAGCTTTAAGGTAAATGTGAGCCCATAACAAAGAACGTTAAACGCTGAACGAAAAAAGTCAGAATCCAATCCCTAATTCCCAGCCTCTAGATCCTAATTACCTCATGAAACTCCAGCACGGCCTCTGGCTTGCCTGCCACGTAGAGAATATCATCCTGTTTGATCTCTGTACCGGAATCTATATGCGTGATGTAATCCCCGTTTCTCTGGATAGCCAGGATGTTGACATCATATCGTGAACGTATGTTAGCGTCTACTATTTTTTTTCCGACTACCTCATTACTTCCGGTTTGCACTTTAAGCGAACTGATGTTAATCTCGGGAATAGACATGGCTGAGGAGCGTTTCCCCTTTTGCGGACGCATGATCTCGTAGGTTTCGTTGCGGATACGCTGCACAAAATGCTCAATTTCATCCTGGGGAAGCAGGTACCTGTGCATCAGCCGGGTAAAAATTTCAATGGAAGTCTCAAACTCTTCAGGGATCACCTCGCTGGCACCCAGCCTGAGATGTTCCTGTGCCTCTGCCATAAAGCGGGTCCGGACGATGATGTGTACCGTGGGGCAGATAGAACGTATGCTGCTGACGACTGCTTTGGTAGCCGTATTGTCGGAAATGGCAATGATAGCCACCCTGGCCCGGTATACCTGCAGATGCTCCAGGATAAATGGATGAGTCGCATCCCCGTAGTGGATAGGCTCACCCTTGGCTTTTTCCTGCTTTACTGTATTGGCATTCACTTCAATAATCGCGTAAGGAATGTTAGCAAAGCGGGCCGCCTGTGCCGCATTACGCCCGTTGACACCAAAGCCGATGATGATGGTATGGTCTTTCAGGTCTTCTTCCGTCGGCTCTTCCTGCCTGGCCTGCTTCAGCTTTTCGGGCGATACCTTATCAGCCAGCACCCGGATGAAGAACGGTGAAGCCTGTAGCACAAAAGGTGTGATGCCCATAGACAGTATGGAGACCGACAGGAAATACTGGTAAGTATCATTGGTGAGCAGGCCATTTTCAATACCAACGCCTGAGAGGATAAAAGCAAATTCTCCTACCTGGAAAAGGCTCAAACCAGTAAGGATAGCTGTTCGCAAGGGATAGCGAAGGATAATAGCTGCCGAGCCTGCGATCAGTGCCTTTACCAATGAAACCAGCAGCAGCAGGCCCAAGATTACCGGCAGGTTTGACATCAGGAAGAAAACATCCAGCAGCATACCGATGGATACAAAGAAGAAGCTGGTAAAAATCTCCCTTAACGGGATAATAAAACTGGTTGCCTGATGGCTGTATTCGGATTCGGAAATGATAAGCCCTGCCAGAAAAGCCCCGAGTGCCAGCGACAGGCCGATGCTGGCGGTGGCCCAGGCTACGGCAAAGCAGACTACCACAACAAAGATGATAAAAAGCTCCCGGCTTTTGGTTTTGGCAACCTCATGCATCAGAAAAGGAATGATGTATCGTGCACTGATGATCAGAACCACAATGACTCCCACTGCCTTGAGCAACAGCTGGATAAGTGCTGTACTTACATCGCCCCCCTTGCCAGCGATAATAGGCGTGACGAGCATCATGGGAACCACGATGATATCCTGAAAGATGAGGATAGCCAGCACAATCTTACCATGCGGACTGTTGACCTCATTTCTCTCCTGCAGCAGTTTGAGTACGATGGCAGTACTACTAAGTGAAAAGAGGAAACCCAGGAAAGCCGCCTCTCCGGGCGTAAAGCCGCTCCAGTAGGCTAGTCCCAGCGTAGCTAGTATAGTCAGGCCTACCTGTACACTGCCACCGATGAAAACCTTGTTCTTGATAGCTGCCAGACTCTTGAGCGAAAACTCCATACCAATAATGAAAAGCAGGAGGATAACGCCTATCTCGGCCAGAACCTCTACCTCGTGCACGGCGGTGACCAGGCTCAGTACATAAGGGCCTGCCAGGATACCCGTAATCAGGTAGCCCAGGATGGTAGGGAGGTTGAACTTCTGGAAAAGATAAATCACCAGCACCGAAGCGCCGAGGATAATGGTAATATCTGTAAGTAAGGGAATTTCTACGTGCTCCATGTCAAAAAAATCTTAATCCATGAATATGAGGAATTCAGGACAGACTGCAAAAATGAATTATTACAAAAAAAAATTAATAACTCAGATACACATAATAGCCACTATGGTTTCTGATGTTGAATACCTGCCCCTCTTCCAGGATAAGATATTGCCCACGGATACCCATCAGCCGTGAGGTGATCACAGGATTTTTATCCAGCCCCAGGCTCTTCACCTTATCAGGATAAGCCAACACCGGGTAGTTTATTTCGGTAATGGGGCATTCCTGTACGCCGTACTCCTGCAGATCATCCGGCATTTGCTCCTGTGCCAGGTTGCAGAAGTCTTCCAGGCGTAGGCTATCAGTGACTACGTTTTTGAGCATATTACGCCAGTTGGTCTTGTCAGTAAAATGACCTTTCAGGGCCACTTCTATACGCCCTGCAAGGTAACGATAAGGTACCTCGGCAATCGGCAGGGCCTGCCGGGCCCCCTGGTCAATCCAGCGGGTGGGCACCTGGGTACTGCGGGTAATCCCTACCTTGACGGCATCGGTAAGAGCCAGGTATACGATATGAGGTTTAAGGTGATGTTCTTTTTCCCACTCCACATCCCGACCCTCTCCCAGGTGAGCCCTGCAGAGTTCAGGGCGAATGATACACTCGGCATTCTGCGGGGCATTCATAAAGCAGGGATAGCAGAAGCCCTGGCCAAAGGATTTTTTGGTAAGTCTGCCGCAGTTGATACAGTTGATCCTCCCTTCAAAGCTCAGGCTGATTTGCTCACCTATCAGAGTATTCATATCAATCTCATGTTCATCAAGCACCAGGGTGTACTGCACAGGGTCATGCAGGGCAGTTTTCATTTTGAGTAAATTTCCTTCGTAGGTCACGGGATGCAGGTTATGGTGGCGAAAGCCTGCAAATTACTGCTTTTTGCAGAGATAATTAAACCTAAAGCGGTTTTCATGGCTGGTTAAATACAAAATCACCCAGGAGCAGGTCATGTAGTTTTTGCGAAGACCAGGGGTAAAAAAAAATCCTGTACTGATCAGCACAGGATTTTAAGGATTTTATTCTTACTAATTAATTTTGATCAGATGAGGACAGGTTAGGATTGGCATTGAATTCTGCCTGCGGTATCTTGAAAATCCAGTCATCGTTGATAGAGGGTCTATCTATCTGATAAGCTTGCTGATATAACACTTCAGACGCTCCTGAGCCACCGTTTGCACCGTGGTCAATACCTTCGTCCCAGCGAATCTTATCGGTATATCCAAAACCTTCGCCCCAGAGTTCTAAGCGTCTCTGAAACTTGATATGCTCCATGAGCAATTCCTGGGTGTTGTAAATGGTAACATCGTAATTGCTGTCACGCTCTTCTCCCAAGGGTCTCAAAGCAGCCTGAGCGCCTTCAATATCATTCATCATGGCTTTGGCCTCAGCCTCAATCAGGTACATTTCTGAGCTGCGCATATAGATGACATCATCAGGGTCTATAGAACCTGGATTGGCGTTTTTCAGCTTGAAGTGCATATAAGGATGCTGGTTAAAGGCATTGGTAATACCATACTCTGCGTTTATTTCAGCTCTCCTGGCATCAAATGCCTCCTGTGTTTCGTAATTAGGGTCGTTGCCGAAGCCACCCTGGCCGTTTGCCGCTGAAGAATTCGTATTAGGCGCATCTACAATAAATACCTTCCTTCTGTAGTCTGTTTCGGGAATAGCATCTACCAGTCGCCGGTCTGCAATTTTCGGGTTATTCCTGATCTGGCTACCATTGAAGGTATTGCTGGCCAGGTAGAAATAGGAACGGAAGAAGGTAGTCTCGGCCTGTATCACGTGGCTTCCCCAGATGACTTCTGAGAGCGTGTTGGTGTTAAAACCAGAGAGCCATGCTGTTTCATCCATCAGGGGGTAACCTTCTCTGGCAGCTACGGCAGACTCGGCAGCCTGCTCCCAGTCTCCTTTGGATAATGCCCAGCGCGCTTTAAGCCCGTGTGCCACATTGATATTCAGTTGGGATTTGGCTTCTGCGCCACTGCCTGTTCTGCCTGTGCCGGAGCCGAAGGCCTCTATAGCAGCATCTAAATCTGCTTCAATTTGATCATAAATCTCCTGTACTGTGGATCTTGGTTCACTGGTAAAAGGAGATTCTGACGAGAACAAGAGCGGAACGCCCGGATCTGAAGAGGGATTCCCAATCAGATAACCTTTGGCATAATGTTGAATTAATGACAGATACGCATAGGCTCTATAGGTGTAGGCCTGACCCAAAATTTCAAAGAGCTCAGGGGTTTCCGCAAAATCACTCTCTGCTATTCCATTGATCAAAAGGTTGGCGTGCAAGATGATATTATAACGGTGATACCAGAATAACTCATTGGTAAGAGATGTAGGAACGGTATGATCATTCCATTGCATGTTGGTTCGCCACCCCAGGTTGTTGGCGTTGGCAGAATGGATAAGATATCCGGCCAGGTTATCCCCCATGGGCACCCAGTAGTGATTGTTTGCTCTGCCGGTATTTCCACCCGGAAATACAGTCTGAGACTGGGAATATAACCCTCTGTGGATACCATTAAGTACAAGCTGCATGTTTTCAACGCTGGCTAAGGCGTCTGACGCAGAAATGGCATCTGTCGGAGTTCTTTCAAGAAATTCCTCCTGGCATGATGTAGCCAAAAAGGCACAGATTACCATTAAAAAGGTTTTTAATTTATGTGACATATTCAATATTTTAAATGTTTTTAAAATGACAGGTTCAATCCCAGGGATACAATTCTACCGGGGACAAAGTCGTCGCCCGGAGCGGTTCCGGCCAGGTTGTATTGCGGATCCAGACCGTCTCTTCTGCTGCGAAGCAGTAAGTTCTCTCCGGTAAGAGACACCCTTAAATCTGTAAGCCCCAGCCTTTCAATGACACTTCCATCAAAAGTATAGCCTATACTGGCATTTCTAAGTGCTACGAAAGATGCATCAGTTAAAAATCTATCAGACTGAGATTGTACCAAAGTAATATTACCGTTTTCCATTCTTGGTACATTGGTTATATCGCCCGGCTGTCTCCATGCATTCAAAATGTCGGGGTGAAGTGCTCTGCCATAGGTACCTGCGTGCATCAGGCCGGCATAGGCATTGTCCAGTACAGTACCGCCTATGCCATACGTTACCAGGAAATTTAAATCAAAGCCTTTAAAGCTAAAACTATTAGAGACAGAACCTAAGAAGTCAGGAACGGTGGTATCATCTGTATAGGCTCTTTCTGTTTCTGACCAGTCATTGGTAGTAAGGTGGTTACCCTCTGCATCAAACACCGGTACACTCTCGTTGTCATCATTGATTTCGTACTGGTAGTATAGCTGGTCGCCGGTATCGGGGTCTACACCGGCCGTTCTCCACAAAAAGAAGTCATATCTGGAGCGTCCTTCTGCCCATCTTTTGCTACCATCAATAAAAGGGGCTGGTAAGCTTGTAATCTCGTTTCTCAGCGTGTTACCTAACAAAGTTAAATCCCACCTAAAATCGTTCTTATTAATCAGATGCGCCGTCAATCCTATTTCTACGCCAGAATTGATCAGAGTTCCAGCATTCACAGGCACCTCATTGATACCATTACTGGGTGCAATAGGTAAGAAGTACAGGAGGTCGGTGGAATTCCTCTGGTAGTATTCTACAGAGCCTTCCAGGAAATTATTGAACAGGCCAAACTCTAAAGCTACATCAAAGCTGGCAGAAGTCTCCCATTGTAAATCCTGGTTGCCTACCGCATCAATCAAGATAGCCGGATTGGCCGCATTGGAGGTAATGCCGAATAAAGCCTGAGACAGGTACCAGTCGGGAAATCCGAGGTTATCATTACCTACTTCTCCGTAAGAGCCTCTCAGTTTCAGCTGATTAATCCAGGGTATATCCTGGATAAATGCTTCCTGATCTAACTGCCAGGCACCACCCACTGAGTAGAAAGTACCCCATCGGTTTTCGGCATCAAAGACAGATGAACCATCCCTTCTTGCCGAAGCACTCAGGAAATATTTACCGTCGTAATCATAGTTTACTCTCAGGAAATAACTTTCCAGTGACCTGTCGAAGGTTGCCCCGTCAAGGCTTACGATATTAGAGAAGTTGGCAAACTCGTAGATGCCACTGGCAGACTGAATGGTAGCCAGCCCGTCTAAATCTGAAAAGGTCCTCTCATAACTTTCATGACCAGCCGTAATATCTATGCCGTGATTGCCAAAGCTTTTGGCGTAGGTCAGGATCTGGTTAAAAGTAATGGCGCTCTGACGGGCCCTGGTCTGGCTCAGTCTTCCATCAGGCTGGGCATCACCGATTACAGGGTTTTCATACTCGCTCTCAAAATAGTCATTGAAATCTCCGCCGTAGCTAACGTTCAAAGTAAGGTCATCTATGATTTTAATATCTCCAAAGACTCTGAATCCATAGGTGTTATCCTGGTCAAATTCGTTATTCAGAGTCAACTCCTGAATGGCATGCCTTCCCTGGTTCACTGGTCTTGAGCCAATACCAAAGTCAGGAAACCCTTCACCGCTGTCCCATACCGGGTTACCAGCCGCATCCCTGACGATGTTGCCCTGCCTGTCATTTACAAACACGGGATAAATAGAGCCAATATTCTGGGCAAAGCTGAATGGGTTCACGATATTACCTGTACCGGCAGAGCTCGGCCCCCTGGCTTCGGTGAGTGCTACATTACCACTACCACCTATTTTGATTCGGTCATTTACATTAAACTCAGCGTTAAGACGGGCAGTTACACGCTCAAATTCTGATCGGATCACATAGCTTTCATCATCCAGATAGGATGCTGAGAAGAAAACAGAATGATCTTCACCACCTGCGGAGACGTTTACATTATAGTTATTTCTTATGCCGGTACGCTGCAGTTCCTCAAACCAGTCTAGGCTCTGGTAAATTACTTCTGCATCAGGATTCAGGTTACCGTCAGTGCCCACAATCTGATCGTTGGGTACGTTAAAGGGATTGTATCCACCCAATTGATTGTATATATTTTGAGAGGCAAAAGCCGGGTCTCCGCCACCAGCTGAAGAATTCCTGAGCGCTTCCCACATGGTCTCATAATACTGACCGGGAGTTACCTGATCATAAAAAGGAATGGCGCGGGTTACCAGTCCGCTTTGCGCTGAGACATTGACCCTCACGCCACCTGCTTTACCTTTTTTGGTAGTGATGATCACCACACCATTGGCAGCTCGTGAGCCATATAATGAAGTAGAGGCAGCATCTTTTAGTATGGTAAATGAGGCTATGTCTTCCTGGTTTAAGGTGTTTAAAGGGCCGTTGAACTGTACTCCATCAACGATGTACAGGGGTTCGGTAGACCCATTTAATGTACCAACACCACGAATCACAATACCGGGTGAATCTCCTGGGCCGGCCGGAGAGGTAAACTGAACCCCCGTGGCATTACCTTCAATAGCCGAGATAGGCGAGGTTACGTTTCTACGGGCAAGTTGCTCAGCATCAACTACACTGGCTGAACCAGTAAAGGCTTCCTTGGTAGTCTGTCCGTAAGCCACTACTAAGACTTCTTCTAGTTGTCTCGCATCTGCAACCATACTTACATTTACTACCGATCTGTTTCCGATTGCCTCAGTTTTGTTTAACATACCGATAAATGAAAAAATCAATGTCCCTCCATCGGAAGGAACTGATATCCTGTAATTACCATCCAGATCAGTGACGACACCTGTAGTAGTACCTTCCAATAATACGTTGACGGCAGGTAAACCTTCGCCTGTATCGGCATCAGTTACTTTACCAGTTACGGTACGTTCCTGTGCCCATGCATGCAACACGAACACTAACATAAAACATGTCAGTAGAATCTTCTTCATACTTAATTTAATTTAGGTTTATAATAATAATGTCTGATGTGCATTGCGTAAAAATTAATTACTCATTGCCTTTAATTTGTAAAAAAAATAAATTTTGCGGAAATTCTATATTAATATGAAAATTTACAATTTTTGATATGATAAACTAAAAAAAATTGATTGATGGAATTTTATTCTTAGCTGCGCAATAGGCAAAAATATATCAATTTTTACCCAAATTATTGTATTTTTTAAATACTATGCGCATATTTTCAAGTAACCGAAAATCCACCAGAGCATACGAATACTAACTCTCTTCACAGCTTCAGAAAGTTTAAATTTTGGATATTGGGTCAGAAGTTACGGTACGTATATATGATGCCTTTGCTGGTGTGCTGTTTGAACTATAATCTTCTGTATGTTTTGGTTTAGTGGATGATAGGCAAAGCCACTTTGTCGTACTAATTACATCAAATAGAAGTAAAATTTCCAGAGGCTACTAAAGTGGATGTTGGGTCAGAGGGTTTGTTTAACAACTAATGAAGACATGATTTTTAATTGTTTCAATCCTTATTCTGGTGGATGTTGGGTCAGATGTGCTACTCGATAAGATGATGTGACCACTTCTTGCTGCGCAAAAGATTAGATAAACGCTTCGTTCCGGCTGGTGCATGAGCAAAACCTATCAGATAACCACCCAGCTCACTCAGTAACAAGCCACTGCTGCGGGAGCGCAGGCGCAAGATGCATTGGCATAAACCAGCAAAGCTTCTGACCAACCGTTTATCAATGTATTGATCAAGCTTTTGGAGAAAAGGTGAAAGAAATTCCTCCAGGCGACGAGAAAAAAATACAGCCGTTGCAGCCTG
>JBKHDR010000145.1:0-10054 GCA_046541235.1 Cyclobacteriaceae bacterium
GATGACTTGCAGAGCGCATTCTTGCAGGGCGACCCGAGACCCTTACAGGGTGACTATGAAAAGAGCATTACCCATCAGGAGTTATGTTACCCCCTGTATCCCCCGAGAGTCATGCCGTCAGGCATCCTATCAATGCGGCCGATCAAGGGGTGCCCCTTATTTGCAGGGCGATGACTTGCAGGGCGTGATAAGAGTTCCACTCCGGGACCCCTTCGGGATGACTATAGAAGGACCATTATCCATTGATAGTCATGTCACTCCTACTACCCCCCCGAGAGTCATGCCGTCAGGCATCTTATCAAAGCAGCCATTCAAGGGATGCCGCTTTTATCGGTAGAGCGTCACTGCAGGGCGTGATAGGATCCCTTCGGGATGACTTGTGGGGCGTATGAGTTTAGGGCTCAGGAGGCTTCGTAGAAATTCATCCTGACGACTCGTTTGCCCACGGTGTGTTCGGCTTCGGCATCGCGGTGGGCCTGGGGCAACTGGTGGTAATCATAGACTTGCTCTACCACAGGGCGGAGCAGCCCGCTGCTTAGGTAATTGCTCAGCACGTTCAGGTCCTGTGGATTGGGTTTGACCCATACCGGTTTGACCGACTGCCGCATAAAAGGACTTAGGGCCGACCAGGCGAAGACCCCTGGTCCGGGTAGGGTGCTGACATAATTGCCCCTGGGCGTCAGTATCCGACGGCTTTGAGAGAAGCTGCTTTTGCCTACCGCATCAAAAACCAGGTCAAAATGATGGTCTCGCCGGGTGAAGTCCTCCTGCTGGTAGTTGATTACTTCGTCCGCTCCTAACGAACGGACCAGCTCCACATTTTTGCCGCTGCACACCCCCGTCACCCTGGCTCTCATGGCTTTGGCGATCTGTACCGCAAAGGTGCCTACACCCCCGGAAGCCCCATTGATGAGCACCGACTGCCCTGCCTGTAAACGTCCCTGGTCACGCAGCGACTGCAAAGCGGTAAGAGCAGCCAGGGGAACGGCCGCTGCCTGTACCTCATCCAGTTCTTTGGGCTGCCGGGTGAGGTAATCCTCAGACACTGCCAGGAACTCGGCATTGGCCCCCATGTGGGGGAAGGGCGACATACCAAAAACTCTCTCACCCAGGCTGAAGCCCCGTCGGGAGCTACTGACCTCCGCCACCTCCCCGGCAAAGTCATGCCCGGGGATGATAGGGCGCCTGCCCAGCTGGGCCAGACGCAGGCCTCCCGCCCGCATCTTAAAGTCTATAGGGTTGATGGAAGAGGCCTGCACCCTGACCAGTACCTGCCCTTTATTGAGTTTGGGCTTAGGAATCTCTTCTGTTTTGAGTACCTCGGGGCCTCCGTATTGATGCAAGACATAAGCTTTCATAGTGTCCGTTTTTAGAAATCAAGCACGATACCGATGGTCGGTAAGGTGGCACTGTTGTCTGTATCCGGAACTTCAATCAGGCGTCTTGGTTGCAGGATTTGTCCATTATCTCCTCTTTCGAGAGTATAAGTTGGAGCGGTAGGCAGGTTACTGCCCAGCACATTGGTCACTTCAAGGAAGAGGTTGAAGGTCCAGCCGGTAAAATTCCACTTCTTATCAATGCGAATATCGGTCTGGTTAAAGGCGCCTAACCTTTCTTCTCCCAGGCGTTCAAAATCATTGATGATGGTCGGGTAAGCATCGGTGGTGCGTTCAATATCTACCAGCGGGTAGGGGGTGGGGCCCAGATAACGCACCCTCAGGCCGATCTCCCAGTTGCGGGGCAGTTTGTAGCCCCCGGTAAAGGTGAGCAGCTGTCGGTTGTCCCAGAGGGAGGGCCGGTAGGTTTCCCGGTCCAGGCCGGTAAACTCGCTGCGGTAGAGCGTATAAGCCAGGATGCCGTAGAAGTTACGAGCCAGTTTCTGCTGCAGGAGCACTTCCAGGCCATAGGTTCTGCCCAGTCCCACACTGGCAATGTCCTCATTGCCCAGCACCGAGAAGTCGCCGCCCAGGTTGGCCAGGGATACACCTTCACTGACAGACACCGGGTAGTTATCATAACGCTTGTAAAAGCCTTCCAGCGTAATGCGGGTAGAGCGGCGGGGCAGGTACTCCAGGCCAGCCACCAGGTGGTCGCTCTGTATGTATTCACTGTCGCGGTTGGCAAATGCTCCCTGCTGGTTCTGGAAGCCCAGTATGGTATAAGGCGGAATCTTGAAATAACGTCCTGCCGAGGCATTGAGCGTCCAGCGGGGTGCCAGTACGTATGCCAGGGAGAAACGAGGGGAGAAGGTATTCAGGGGATTACTGCCACCCTCGGTAAAGGTATTGGCATCTACCCTGAGGCCGAAGCTGGGCGTCAGCCGCTCATTAAAAAAAGGTTTGGAAACCTGGCCAAACAGCCCGTAGCGGAAGAAATCCAGCTCGGTGCTATAGCTGAGGTCGTTCAGGGCATCGGTGGTGGTATTGCTGTAGCGGGCATACTGCGCCAGCAGGCCGCTGCTGATCGTCCAGTCACCCACAAAATTGGTCATCTCAAAGCGTAGCTTGTTTTCATCTTCTACCGCCTCATTGCTGAAAAGTAGGCCTTCCTCGTTGACATTGTCGGCAAAACGGTTGAAGTTATTGTTGAGGATATTGCCGCTCAGGGTAGTGCGGAAAAAGCCCTTACCCTCTTTGAAGCGATGCCGCCAGCTTAGCCCAATGGTGCTGGTCCACTGCCGTATGGTCGGAATCTGGTCCAGGATGGCTTGTTGCTCCAGGGTAGCGTCATCGGGCGGGTTGAGCTGGAAATCATCTATAGAGCCCACACCTACCAGGTTGAGCTCATTGCGATCGTCTATTTTGTGGTTGACCTTGTACTGGTAATCCCAGTAGTCGGGCAGGAAGGGCAGGCCGATGAGCCGAAACAGCAGCTGCAGGTAGGAGCGGCGTACGGAGACGATGAAGGTGGTGTTGTCAATTTCTCCCTCGGCCGGTTTCTGCAGGGGACCTTCAAAGGTAAAGGCGGCCTCGCTGGCACTGATGCGGATGTTGCCCCTTCTTTCGCTGGCATTGCCATTGCGCTGGTCAAACTGCAGTACGCCCGAGAGTACGTTATCGTACTGGGCCGGAAAGGAACTGGTGCTCAGGGTAACGCCCTCAATGAATGACACATTGAGCAGGCCTACCGGGCCACCGGCACTGCCCTGGGTGGCAAAGTGGTTGATGTTGGGAATTTCCACACCATCCAGGTAGTAGACGTTTTCATTGGGTGCCCCTCCCCGGATAATGACGTCGTTACGAAAGCCTACCGAACCCGACACGCCGGGCAGCGACTGTACCACCTTGGCGATATCGTTGTTGCCCCCCGGATAGGTAGCAATTTCCTCCTGGCTGAGGCGCTGAATGGAGTTGGGAGTTTCGGTCAGCTTCTCAAAAGGGCTGGCTTCTACCACAATCTCGCCTAGTTCGTCTACTGATTCGCTGAGTTCAAAATTCAGGTCGGGATTACCCCCCGAGCGGACTACCACATTGTAGCGGGTGAGGGGTTGGTAACCCACATAACTGGCAGTCACGTTATAGGTCTGGGCAGGGATGTTTTTGATCTGGTAATAACCCTGTATATCGGTTACACCTCCCAGTTCGGTATCATTCACCCTGATGGTGACTCCGACGAGTGGTTCCTGGGTGCGGGCGTCGGTCACAAAACCGCTGAGCTGACCCGTATTCTGTGCCTGTAGGGGAAAGGCCAGCAATAATGTAAAGGAGAAGAGAAGTACAACTTTTTGCATGAGGGTTGGTTTATATCAATATTGTAGTATATTTATTACAATGTTGTTATATACTTATTTCAGAAATTTTTGTTTTGAAATTATGGGAAAGGAAACTAAAAAAATTCTGGAACTTCTGTCTCATTGGGAGGAATACCAGCAGCAGGCCCGGGAGGAGGGAGATATAGCGGGATTTGGGTCATGGCTACAACATAAATATCAGCCTAAGTTGACAGTACAGCCCGGAGCCAAACAAGCGTTCAGAGATCAGTACATTCATGACAAGGTATCAACTGATAAGCAGATTGCCCTGCTGTGGGGGAGGCTGCAGCGATTTACCCATCTTTGGTCCAGGAAGGCTGTGCAGGGCTTACCTATCAACTCCACGGATGAATTCGGCCTGATCAAGACGGTAGATTTGTTGGGAAGTGTGCGCAAAACAGACATAGCCCGCTATATCCTGGTTGAAAGTACCACCTGTTTTGAGATGATCAAGAGGCTGGTGAAAGCCGGTTTTCTCAAAGAAGAAACAGATCCGGAAGACCGGCGCTCACGTCTTGTCTCCCTTACGAAGAAGGGAAAAGAACTATCTATCTTATCCGAGCGAAATATGCTGCTCCTGGGGAGGCTGCTGATTGGAAAACTACAGGAAGAGCAGAAAGTCCGGCTTCATGCCCTGCTGAAGCAACTGGACCAGTTTCATAGCGAGCTGTATGAGCAGGATAAAGACCACAGCCTGGAAGATCTGCTGGAAAAGGGCGGGCTGACAAGTAACAATAACAATCGCTAGCCTCTGGCTAGTGATTAATATCCTGGTAGGCCTCTGGCCCCTTAAAGATATTCTTCATGCGACTATGCGTCCCTGCCCTAAGGCGTGCGGCGTGTAGAAGAAGCGGCTTGTCAGGTAACAAGCGGTAGTATTTTCTTCAATGTATCAGCTGCTCAAAAAAGATATCAAACCCTGCATGTCCCAGGCTGTTGTATAAGCAGACACTAATTTTTTGATCTTATGAGAATAACTGGAATTATTTTACTGGTGCTGGGGCTCCTGTTCCTCGGCTATATGGTGTATGACCTGTTTGATCCCAATGGTAGAGATGAGGCAATTCCCTTTATGAGCCAGAACTGGGCAGCTATCCTGGCTGCTTTTCTGATCGGTGCCGGCGCAGGGCTACTGGTGGCCTCCCAGGATAAATACAAAAGAAGGGACAGGGAAAAAATTAATTACTGACCAGTTTTTCCTTTTCTTCATGGAGCTTCCACCAGGGTACACCCGGTGCATTGTGGTGCTCATAATGGTAACCGAAAAAGTAGCAGCTGATAAATGCCCAGACGTGGTTCTTTTTCTGCGTCCGTGACTTATGTCGGTTGTCATGCTCTCCTCTGTGCGGCAGGTAAGTGCCAAAGTAAAACAGCTGCAGCGTCGCTAAAATAGACGGGATGATGTAGAACAGGATTACATTAGGCTTGGGAAAAGCCAGCAGCAGCAGTTCATAGGTAGCGGCCATCAGCAGAATCTGCCAGATGCTCACGTACTCCCGGGCAAATTTAAAATACCAGGGAAAAAAGCTGCCGTGATGGTAATCCGGGTCCTGCTCAGTCGCTACGAAGCGGTGGTGCATGTGATGCTTGGGAAAAAGTTTTTTGTAAGAATTGTAAGCAAAAAGGGTAGCCGCAACCCTGCCTATACCTTTGTTCAGGCGTTTGTTTTGTGAAACCGCCCCATGCATAGCATCATGGGCCGTGATGAACAGGCCCGTATACAGGTGGGTCTGCACCAGCATGAAAAGGTAGGTAAGCGGGTTGGTAAAACTGACTTCATAGAGCGAAAGAAAGCATAACAGGCTGGTAAACCAGAGCAATATGATGCTCAGGCCAATGATGACGCCTTTTTCACTTACATGTGTTAATGCCATAACAGAAAAGCAGCTTGTTTTTCCTACTAATTTGCTGATATCAGCAAGATTACCAGCTCAAAAGTTCCGTTTTGACCTCTTCCATCAGCCACATGGGCGTAGAAGTAGCCCCGCAGATGCCTACGGTATTGCCGACACTGAACCATTCGCGGCTGATTTCCTCCTTGCGCGAGATGAAGTAGGTGTTAGGGTTGCGGTCTTTGCATACTCCGTACAAGACTTTGCCATTTGACGATTTGGTTCCTGACACAAAGAGAATGACGTCAAACTTACCGGCAAAGTCTCTCAGTTCTTTATCCCGGTTGGATACCTGCCGGCAGATGGTATCGTTGGTATTGACCTCCAGCCCGGCTCCCTGCAGTACCTTACTGATTTCGTAAAATTTGTCGGTGCTTTTGGTGGTCTGGGAGTAGAGGGTGATGTTAGAGGGCAGCTTGCTGATGTCCAGTTCTGCCAGGTCCTGAAAAACGACTGCCTCCTGGTTGGTCTGCCCGAGCAGGCCTTCTACTTCGGCATGTCCGTGTTTGCCGTAGATGTAAATTTTTTCCTCCTTATCGTAAGAGTTCTTAATACGGTTCTGCAGCTTGAGCACCACCGGGCAGGAGGCATCTACCAGCTCCAGGTTATTTTCTATGGCTGTTCTGTAGGTAGAAGGAGGTTCGCCATGTGCCCTGATCAGTACTTTCTCGCCGCTTAATTCTTTCAGTTGCTGGTGGTTGATGATGCGCAGGCCCTTCTTTTCCAGCCGCCTGACCTCCTCGTCATTATGGACAATATCCCCCAGGCAATAAAGGTAGCCCTGTTCGTCCAGGATATCCTCCGCCATCTCTATGGCATAGACCACTCCAAAACAGAAGCCGGAGTTGTCATCAATCGCTACGTTCAGATTCAGCATGTTTTTGAAGTTTAGGGGTTGATAATAGATGAACGCCTGATTTGGTAGCTACAGATAGTTGAAGCGAGCACGGAAGTAAGTACCTAAGAGCAGTACCAGTTTTTTGTTGTCCGGTATCCTGATACGCTGATGCGCGATCGTATCGGCACTACAATTCTTTATTTTCTTAAACAGGTTCAGGTAATAAATGTATGCCAGGTAGACACCTAATTTTGCCCCGCCGGGTAGCCTGATGATGCCCTGGTAGGCAGCGTCAAAGTCCTGCTGTATATCTTCTTCAATGGCACATTTGGCATTAGCGTTGAAGGCAGAAAAATCAACTCCCGGAAAATAGGTGCGTCCTCTTTCAAAATAATCAGCTTTGATATCCCTGAGGAAGTTTACCTTTTGAAAAGCAGACCCCAGGCGACGGGCGGGTTCTTTCAGTTCCTGGTACTGCTCTTCGTTACCTTCGCAGAAGACCCGCAGGCACATCAGGCCCACTACTTCGGCTGAGCCGTAAATATACTCATGGTAGAGATTCTCATTGTAGGCCTGTCGGTATAGGTCCATTTCCATGCTTTTGAGGAAGGCCTCAATCAGCTCATGTTCAATTTTATACTCATTGACCACCAGCTGGAAGGAATGCAGTACCGGATTGAGGCTGATCTTTTCTTCAATAGCCTGGTAAGTTTCAGCTTTAAAGCGGCTGAGCAGGCTGGCCTTGTCATGCTCATGAAAAGTGTCCACAATCTCATCAGCATACCTGACAAATCCATAGATCGCATAAATGGGGAAGTGAAACCGCTTGTGCAGGGTTTTGATACCCAGGGTAAACGAAGTACTGTAGTGTTGGGTAATCACTTTGCTGCATTCGTAGGTAGTGAGGTCAAAAAGCTTCATACGCTTAAAGAAATGATGGTGCTACAGGTCAGAACTCTTTAGCTACTTCCTCTGCCACCACCCTGCCCGATATAAGGGAAGGCGGTACACCAGGACCCGGCACTGTGAGTTGTCCTGTGTAAAACAGGTTATTTACTTTTTTACTTTTTAACGATGGCTTCAAGATAGCAGTCTGCATAAGGGTATTGGCCAGGCCATAGGCATTGCCCTTGAAGGCATGATAGTCTTTGACAAAATCCTTATGGGCGTAGCTTTTCTTGTACACTACCGCATCTCTTACGTTCTGGCCGCTGAGTTTTTCCAGCCGATCCATTACTATATTATAATATTTTTCGCGGATTTCCTCATTATCTTCCAGCCCGGGTGCCACCGGAATCAGGAAAAAGAGATTTTCATGGCCTTCGGGGGCCACAGAAGGATCCGTTTTAGAAGTGACTGACAGGTAGAAAAGGGGCTTTTCAGGCCACTGGCGATGGGTATAGATGTCAAGCGCATGAGGGGTAAAGTCTTCATCAAAGAAGAGATTATGATGGTTGAGCCCCCTGAGCTTTTTGTTGATGCCTACATAAAATAGCAGGGAAGAGGGCGCCATTTCGCGCTTATCCCAGTATTCAGGGGTATAGCTTCTCAGTTTCTCGGGCAGCAGCTGGCTTTCTACATGGTGGTAGTCAGCACCGGCCACCACCACATCAGCCGGGTAAGCGTTTTGTTCTGTAATGACCTCACGGATGTTATTTCCCTGAAAAGCAAATTTATGTACCGCTTCTCCCAGCCGGATTTTTACTCCCTTTTCATCGGCTACTTTAAGCATGCCTTCCACGATCTTATACATGCCGCCCATAGGGTACCAGGTACCGAGTTTGATATCGGCATAATTCATCAGGCTGTAGAGGGCAGGGGTGTTCTGGGGCAGGGCACCCAGCAGTAAAATGGGAAATTCCATGATCCGAATGATCTGATCATGGCGAAAGAAAGAGCGGATGTGCTTGTGGAAAGATTTAAAGACATCCATGCGCATGATGTCGTATAGCAGGCGCAGGCTGGCAAATTCTGTGATGGAGCGGCTGGGCTTATAAACCAGGTTGTTGATGCCAACCTCATATTTATAAGCAGCCTGCGCCAGAAATTTTTCCAGCATCAGGCTGCTTCCTTTTTCTAATGACTCAAACAACTCTCCCAAAGCCTCGTAAGAGGCGGGGAGATCTAAAAAATTACCTTTACCAAATACAACAGTGTAAGAAGGATCCAACCTATGGAGTTGGTAAAAGTCAGAGGTTTTATAACCAAAACTTTCAAAATAACTGTCAAAGACATCGGGCATCCAGTACCAGCTGGGACCCATGTCAAAAGTGAATCCATTTTCAGAGAAATATCGGGCTCTGCCACCTGCTGTATCGTTCTTTTCTAATAGCTGAACGTCGTAGCCCTTATCAGCGAGAGTGGTGGCAGCGGCGAGGCCGGAAAAGCCCGAACCTATGACTACTACTTTATTTTTTTTCATTCACTAATTTTCCCTAACTGCGTAATTTTTTAAAGTAGCCTTTAGCTCTTTACGCGCAATGTGGATTCTGTTCTTCACCGTACCTATGGGAATGCTGAGGCGGTCAGCAATTTCATGGTACTTAAAACCACGGTAATGCATCATAAAGGGCGTTTTGTAGGCATCGTCAAGCTGACTGATAGCACTTTTTATATCGCGCATGGCAAAGCTGGAGTAAGCCAGATTCTCAGTGACACTACTTGAGCTGTTAATGTAATGTAAATTATCCGTTGTATCAATAAAGGTGTTCCTTCTTACCATGCGCTGGTAGTTAGTGATGAAGGTGTTCTTCATTATTGTGTACAACCATGCTTTCAGATTGGTACCATCGGTAAACTTGTCACGATTGGTGAATGCTTTGAGGATGGTCTCCTGAAGAAGGTCGTTAGCCTCTTCCATATCCTTGGTGAGCTTAAGCGCAAAAGGCTTAAGAGACTTAGACATCTTGTCGAGCGAGTAACTGAATTCGAGTGCTGTCATAATAAAAAAATTGTTTGGTCTTGTTTAATCAAACTTACATAATGTTAAACGCATTTCAAAAATATTGTTTAACAAATTTAAAAAAAATATTAAACAAAATTAAATTCATAATTCGGTTTTATCCTGAAAAATGCCCTGAAGCAACTTGAAGACATACTTTTTTTGTCTTTTCCGAAAAAAGGCATGCGAAGCCAGTTTTGCTGGAAAATGAGAATGTTTAAGTACGAGATTGCAAAGTTATACAAAACAGAACGGGTATTTGGAAGATTGGAAAAAAACGAACCAAAAATTAAGTTTAAAAAAAGTTTAACGTAAGCTTAAAAAATTAAACAGGTAAAAAATTGGTTTAATAGGGTTTACGGGCCTCTTAGGCTTTTGTTTACCTTTCTGCTGTTTTTCTTCAATTTTTTTACATGAGAGTCACTTTGCTTGTGCAAAGCCGCGTCACAGGAGCAGGTCTCCTTTACGTTCATCCTCTTCTGCGACGAGGATGGCAGTGAAAGGCAATTGTATCGCCGCTATTACCAACTTACTGTTCGCCGGGAACCGGTCGCCGTGAAACCGGTCGCCGGGAATTCGGTCGCCGTGAAACCGGTCAGCCCTGTGATTAATGCTCTATATTTTTATTAAAC
>JBKHDR010000146.1:0-9873 GCA_046541235.1 Cyclobacteriaceae bacterium
CCTAAACCGTGGAGACTAACGTGAAGTCATTCATTACCCAATAAAAAGCCCAAGTAGAGCTGCTTTTTTCAGTCGGCTTGCAGAATACTGCTCTGTAGTTTTGGCGAACTGGCCAGCTTCAACCATCTTTTTTGCCGATAGATGTAGAATGACTTAGCCCAGCGGCTAATGAAACCGGTACGTTTGCCTGCAAAAATGACGATCTCATCTTCATATCGGCAACGCCCGGCATCCAGCGGCTCAATATTGACCTGATGCTGCCACACAGCTACCGCATGATTCGCTTCCTCGGTTTGAATTCGCCTTTTTTTGTGATCTATGGTTTTCACCCTGAGCACATGGCGGCCGCCAAAAGGGATTAGGCCGTAAATCAGCATGCGGGTGCTGACGGTATCGCCCTCATGCCAGAGAGGCGGAAAATCTCCATCAGGTTTAAACCTGATCCTTCCTTTGGCCACATACTGCAGCAGGGCACTTCGCTGTACCAGCTGCCAGGCGGTATCAGCACTGATAGGCAGCACAACGCTCACCCGCAGTCGCCTGCCTTCTACTTGTTCCCCTTGATGAGTAAAGCAGTAAGTCTCCATCAGCGCATCCGGACCAGGCGGCTGACTGTTGCTTTGCTCTGACTGGGCTGCACTTTGAAAAAAGGATGAAAGTGAGAGCAAAAAAGATAGCAGCAGATGATTTGTCGTATTTGCCATTGTTTTTTTCCTGGCAAATTATCAGTTACGGCGGCCTGTGCATTGATCCGGATCAATAAAGCCAATTCAGCGAGCAAAAGGATTGTTTTTCAAGGGCTGATGAACCGAATCGTTTTCCTGGCCTTGTTTCCGGGCGATGCGTTTCCTGACCCTGCTCAGAGTTTCGGGTTTCATATCCAGGTAAGAGGCTATCATATACTGCGGGACACTTCTGATGAGATCGGGTTGTTCCCTGAGCAGCGTGAGGTAACGGGTATCGTGGTCATCATGCAGCAGGCGGTTGGCTCTCTGTACTGCAAAAGTGTAAGCCATCTCGCTTAGGCGGCGCCCGACGCGTTCCCAGTTTTTGAAACGATACAATTCTTCAAGAGCTTCTGCTGAGATGCAATAAAGTTCGCAAGCCTCCAACGCCTGTACCGGCCTTATGCTTTTAGTGCCGGTAAGAAAACTGAAATAGTCACTGGCCAGGCTCTGCTCACCAAAAAAAAGCATGATTTTTTCCTCTCCGTGCAGACGATAAAAAAGGCGCAGGAGTCCCTGGGCGACAAAAGCGATCTGCCTGCATACCTGTCCTTCTTCAACAAGGTATTCGCCCTTTTTAAGCTTTCTGATCTGAAAAGCAGCACGAGCGGCCTCCCATTCATGCTGATCAAGCGGAGCAAACTTGCAAAAAAAATGATAGAGCGTGTTCATATAATTCTGTTTTCAATGATTTATGCCAAATAAATACCTGTTAAGATAACATTCAGAGCCAATTCATTTTCTAATTAAAAGAAGCTATTTTTCATTCTAAACTATCTTATTATAAAAATATTGATAACTTCTTTGATGAGCCTGCTATTCTTTGCCTGTCAGACGCAGACCTAGCAGGAAGATGAGGTATCAGAAGTGGATACTACTGCTACTGAGACCACCACGTAAGCCATGACTTTTGAGGCCAACCCGGAAGGCATCAACACCAACTTGAATGAGAATACTGTGCAGGGACGTGCCCTGTTTATTATGGAAGGTGACAGCCTGACCATGCGTATTAACTTGGCGGGTGTGCCAGCGGGTATGATGCACCTGCAGCACCTGCATGGCAAAGAGGATGGCAGCCCGGCTTCCTGTCCTGCTGCGGAAGCTGATCAGAATAATGACGGTATCATTGACCTGACGGAAACCGAGGAAGCAGCCGGCGTACCATGATTCCTCTGCATGATAACCCTGTAAGCCTGGAAATCAAAACCGAAACCTATGTAAGTGCGGACGAGCAGGGAAGTTATTTTTATGAAAAAAACGGTAGCAGTTTCAGCACTTGATCCGGCGGTGCAGGAGAAGTTTAACATCAACAATTCTCAGTTAGAAGACCTGGTGGTATTTGTACACGACACACCGGAAGCCAACGTGCCCCAGACGGTACCATCGCTGCCAGAAGTACCGGCGCGTGTGACAGTCCCTATCTCCTGCGGAAAGGCCAGCCAGATAGAATAAGTAACTTTGTAAACAAGTTCCGGCAGCTTGTGTTAAACAGGTAGTGGCGTTACTATTTTTTGTGCTAAAAGCTCTGCAGAGAAACTGAAGGCAGCGCCACTATGCAAACTATTTTTTAATCCTAAAATTCTACAAATTATGTCAGTAGTAAAAATAATTGAAGTAATTGCGAGTTCAGACAAAAGCTTTGACGATGCTACCAAGAATGCGCTGGATGAAGCGTCTAAATCTGTAAAGAATATCAAATCTATTTACATCAAGGAAATGAACGCCAACGTTGAGAACAACAAGATTGTTTCTTATGGTGTCAATGCTAAAGTATCGTTTGAAGTAGCTAACTAAAAGCGATTGGTTTAGCAAAAGGACTGTCTCGTGTTTCATGATCTTTGCCTGTTGCAGGCCGTAGAATCGTGAAGGCGAGGCATTGCTATTTTATAGCTTTTACTTTTTGGCAGACTCTCTTCTGTAAATCTCAAGAGCCTCTTCAAAAACCTGTGGCAGAAAAGGTTTGGTCAGGTAAGCAGATACAAAGGGATAGTCGGTAGACATTTGTTTGTCGCGTGGGTTGATGGAAGAAGATACCACCAGCAATACCGGTAATTTTTCCAGCTTCAGGTCCTGGTAATGTTCAAGAAAGTACCATCCGTCGGTTTCGGGCATGAACAGGTCCAGGAAGATCAGGTCAGGCGGAGATTTTTCGTTAGCCAGGTATTCAAGCCCTTCTCTGCCGTTGCAAACAGTATTTACCTCTATCGTAGGGTCTTTCTTCTCTATGACCCGGCTAAAAATGGTGATATCCACATCGTTGTCATCAATTACTAAAATTTTCATGGAATATGGTTTGATGGGATAAATTAAAAGCTTTAAGCGTATTATAAAAATGCATAGACGTAAAAAATTTGTCACACTACCTGTAGATTTTAATTATCGGAGGGTAGATCTGCTCTGGCTTCCAGCTTGAGTTTTACAAACATACATTCGGCCCAGGTGCCGCTGCAATAGGTTTGACCGTTGACTAGCAGCTGAAATTTTTCCTTTTTACTATGATAAATGCTGCGTGGCGCGTCTTTGGGTAAAGGCAGTATTTCTAATTTCCGGATATTTAACTGAGAATTGTACTGCATTTTCGCTGTTTTTTGTGTCATCATTATTTCAACTAAGCGTTTGCTCTTTTTCATAAGCAGCCATTTTTTCCCGTAGCTCATCTATTTGCTGCAGGTAAGCTCTCTCTTTACGCTGCAACTCTTCCTGCGTAGCCATCAGCTCTTCCATATTCTGCCTCATTTCTTCCTCCTGTGCCCTGAGCTGTTCTTTCTGCAACTCGGCATCTTCCAGCAGGCTCTGTGTTCGCTCCCTGGTGCGCATCCCGATCAGGGCCGAAGCGATATGCTCAGACAATTGTTTCAGAAAGTCCTGCTGGTAGTTTTTGATGGGTTGGAAGGAAGCGATCTCCAGCATGCCTACCACCTCCTCGTGCAATGACAGGGGCAGCATTAACAGGTAGCGAGGCAGGGCTTGACCCAGGCCGGAGGTGATTTTGACATAGTCAGCCGGAATTTCAGAAAGGTATACCAGTTCTTTCTCCAGAAAACACTGGCCCAGCATACCTTCACCGGGGGCTATTTCGCTTTTGATATGTTTGATTTTACCATAGGCATAGCAGGCTTTCAGCTGCAGGCTGGGCGGCTGGGCCTCGCTGAGCACGAAAATAGCCCCCTGATTGGCGCCTACGTACCTGACCAGCTGGGAGATCAGCTGCTGGTAAAAATCTTCCGTCTGCTTGTTATGGTCGCGGAGCAGCTGTGAAAAAAGATTCAGGCCCTGCGTAACCCAGCTACGCTGATTTTCTTCTTCCTCATTGGTTTTAAGGATATCTCTGAGCTTCAGCAGGCTGCGCCCTACGCCATCCTGTTTATCCACCGGTACCTCAGCATGGTAGTTACCCTGCATGATCTCATCCATGAAATGCAGGTTTTTGCCGATAGTATCCAGCTGTTGCTGCTGCGCTTTGCGGTTGATGTAGTTCTCCCGGCTCGTACGGTTCAGGCGGTAAGCCCACCAGCCACACAATACCGCCATGGCTGCCGCCAGGCCAAAATGAAAGGCCAGCACCAGCACAGTCACTTCCACATCGTTGATAAAATAGGTTCCAGCTTCTTCAAAGCCGTTCCACTGCAGGTAGAAGAAAAATACGTGGTGCAGAATAGAAAAAATGGTGTAGGGCAGCATCAGGCGCCAGTCCTGGTAGATGATAAGAATGGCGATGTTGATAAAAAAGATGAAGTGCATCTCGTACATACCGTGCATCTGCCCGATAAACTGCAGCATATAAAACGCGAAAATTAAGCTGACGATTTGTCTCCTCAGGTAAAGCCTCCGGGTCAGTGAGCGCACCAGCAAGTAGAGTGTTACATTAAGACCTCCTACGCCCAGAGCCAGCAGCCAGGTATCATAAACGGTGGCCAGCAGCAAGCCTGCCAGAAAATAGCCAATGATAAAATAATGAATGATGCCGTCAGCCTCTTGCTGTACTTCGGCAAGGTATACTTCTTTTTTCATGTCTATTATTTACTAAAAAAGGTTTGGCGGAAAGATTGAGAATGAAGAAGTTGCTCCCGGTAGAGAACAGCCGTAAGCCCGTAATGCCAGCGGCCCGAAGTTTGGCTGTGGCTTCTCGTACAAGAGGGCTTCCATGGCCTGCTGTGCGTAATTACTGCTCCTGAGCGTACAGAAGCGGCTCTTGTTATAGTTACCCCGGTAGATCAGCCGGCTGTTCTTGTCAAATATAACTGCCTGTGGAGTGGCATAGACGCCACAGGCCTCAGCCAGTCGCTTATCTTTATCTGCAATGACTTGCATCGTCAGCTTCTCTTCTTGCAGAAAGTCCTGAATACGCTGCTGCTCAGCATCCTCCGACTGCCACACCAGCACAAATTCTGCCTCAGTACCATAAGCTTCTGCCAGTTGCCTGAAATGATCCAGGTTAAAGCGGGAGCAGGGGCAGTCAGGGTTAAAGAAATGTAGCAGTAAAGGCTTATTAAAGCTTTTCCTGTTGGTCCAGGCCGAAAGATCCAGGGGCTGTTGCAAGGCTGCTGGCTGGTAATTTTCAGGTACGGGGGTGGGGAGCAGAAATTTTTTTTCTCTCTGGTAATAGATCAGCAAAATGGTAAAGACCATCAGCGGTATGAGCACTAAGCTTATTTTTTCTTTCATGAATCTGCCTGTTCTTATTCATTTACAAAGTAGCTATCCAGAAAAAGAAAATGCCAGTTCAAAAGGCAGGCATCCATATAGGGTTAGTTTGTTTAATATTTTTAACATATATGTTCAACATATAGAGCGTATGCCTTAAGTATTTTATGGCTAGGTCGTAGTCATTTCTTCGTTTAAGAAAAAATAGATGAGCAGACAATACCCGCTTGTGGCCTCAGAAGCTTGTGAGTATAACTAAGTAGTACCTGTAGCTTGCAGCTTAGGCCATTTGATAAGCGTATGTACAAATAAATTAAGGGTAAGGAGGCTATCAGTCTGATTCCCTGTAAAAATCGCCATTTACTACATCTCCGAATGAGCTACCGGCAAAGCCTCTTATTACATTTTACGGCCTTAAAAGAATGAGCAACCCCATGAGAATGCAGCTGTCATCGTTTTTTTTTATATTTTATGCACATCCGATACGTCGTACAAAGATTTGATGACACCCAAAGCTCACTCAAAAACTATGAAGCTCATTCATACCTACACTTTTTTGTTTTTATGCCTGACCTTGGGAGCCTGCCACAGTAGGGAAAAAGATCCTCCCAACATTATCCTGATCATGGCTGATGACCTGGGCTACGGTGACTTAAGTAGCTACGGATCAGCCCGCATAAGCACCCCCGCCCTGGATTCGCTGGCCCGGCATGGCCTTTACCGCAAAGAAAAAGCAGCAAGAAATCTGCTATGGAAGCTCCTCATCACCCCGGACGATACAGCTTTATACAATATGGAAAAGGACATAGGAGAAAGCAGGAACCTCTACCGGCAGCATCCTGAAGAAGCGGCAGCCCTGCTCAGAAAACTTGAAGCATGGGAAGCAGAATTGTCAGAAGTGCCTATGAAAACCCTCTGAACATCAAAAAAAGAGGCTGTCTCAAAAGTCAGATCAGTCGCACGCGTCCTGCGGCCGGGCTGCCGTAGCAGTGACAGCTAGCTCAGTGGCCTCCTGGCCACTTTTTCTATGGCCTGATTCTATGAATTTGAAATTATGAGACAGCCTCCTGGCTTTTTGAGCAGCTTACAGATCTTTGCCTTTGAGACTATGGTGAGGCGGTCCTTCCAACACCTCGCCAGTGGCTTTGTAGCGCCCGCCATGGCAGGGACAATCCCAGGTTTTCTCCAGATTATTCCAGTTTACTTTGCACTTTAGGTGCACACAGGTAGACGACATCACATGCAATTCACCGGCTTCATCGCGGTAGACGGCATACTGTTCGGCACCCTGGTTCAGTATACGACCTTCGCCCCTGGGGATCTGCTCCACATTTTTGGTGTCGGAGGTAAAGCGGTCGGCTATAAAGTGCCAGCCTACTTCGGCATTGGCTTTGATAAATTCGCCTGCGCCGCTCTTAAGGTTAAACCTGGCAGGCGAAAACAGCTTGGCATGAGGATTTTCTTTGCCGGTAATCAGATCGGTGAGGAGCTTGGAAGCAAAACTGCCCCAGAGTGTTCCGTCGCCTGAGTACCCTCCGGCGATATAGATGTGCTTGTGCAACAGGCTTTTGCCGATAAAAGGCAGGCCATCTACCGGTTCAAACACCTGTCCCGACCAGGTTTGCAGGTACTCATCCACATCAAAGCGCTCAGCTACGTACTGCTTCAGGTTTTTGGCAGCCGCCTGCTCGTCTCCACTCCCGGTTTTATGGTCAGCACCGCCTACCACCCAGGTTCTTTTCCCATCCAACTGGGCCGGACGAATGTAGTGGTAGGGTTCGTCAAGGTCGTAGTACAAAGCTTCAGGCACTTCATCGCGTGTGGTAAATGACATGGCATAGGAGCGATAAGGTGGGGCCATAGTTTGCGTAGGATCGATGTCCAGGGGCATATGGGTAGCCATCACCATATGCTTAGCCCGTATGCTATGGCCGGTAGAGGTCTGGGCCAGCACCTGCCCGTCTTTTTCTTTAAAATCTTCAATCAGGGTATGCTCATACAGTTCGCCTCCCTTTTCCACAAAACGCTGCGCCAGGTGAAAGATATAAATCATGGGATTAAAGACAGCATTATTGGCATACTTGATACCCTTCAGTGTTTGGAAGGGTAGTTCAGGCGCATGCGCCACTTCAGACACAAAAACGCCGGCTTCGCGGGCCGCTTCCATTTCCTTTTCTACCTCGCTGACCTGCTTTTCGCTGGCCGCATACTGGTAAGCAGGCACTCGCCTGAACCGGCTCTGCAGGTTTTCGCTACGGTCGTTTTCTTCTACCACATCTATCGCCTCACGAGCGGCCTGGGCCAGCAGGGTAGCCGCCTCTTTGCTGATGTTGCTGGCGGTCTGGCTGTAGCCGGCATCCACCGAAGTAGTCAGGTGGGCGGTAGTTTTTCCGGTTACGCCATTACCCAACCGATAACCTTCCAGCAGGCAAACGCGCAGACCAGCCTGCTGCAGGCGATAGGCCGTACTTACGCCAGTGATACCTCCGCCAACTATCAGTACATCCGTTTTGCTATTTTTTTGAAGGGTGGGATAATTTTGCTTCTCCGCACTTACTTCCCAGAGTGAATGAGTCATAGTTTAAAAAATTTTGATTTCATTCTCAACTCAAATCCTGGCAGACTGTTATTAGCTCGGAGAGGCAGAGGGAGTTTTCTGCTGATCGTATAAAAAATGCAGCCATCCTTTACCTAAAAGATGGCTGCACGTTTGTTGTCGTTTGAAGTGTGTCTTCAATGACTATGCTGATTTGTTCACAATCTAAGCATATTTTATACTTGTAAAAAGTATATCAGAAATTATTCTTTTTTTGCGCAAAAGTACATGTCGGGGAGCTTCAGGCGGAGTAAAGAGCTGAAGTGGCTGTAACTGTTGATAACACACATTTACAACTGTCGGCAGAAGACGAGCTGTTATGCCAGGCCTATTTTGATCAGCTGTCTGATGAGTGATGCCTTTGCCAGTCGTAACGACCTGATGCTGGATTCAATAATGAAAGCAGATAGTTTCTGGGGAGCAACTGAAGTTTCCATGGTACTAAAGGTTTAAGATGAATCATTTAACGCTTGGTTGCCCGGTACGGAAAAAGGTTACCCCTTGCCTGGGTTTTTGCCAAAAAAAAGATCCCCGAGAGAAGTAGATCGCCCGGGGATAAGTGAAGCGAAGTTGAAGGTTTTTTATTCTTGCGTGCTGATGCTGCCCTTCATAGAGCCGTGAAAGGTGCAGATGTAAGACGAGATTTCCGCCGCCAATGCAGAGGTGAGTGTGAAGCTAACGCCATCTGAATTGATCGAAAAGTTGACGTTTTCATCATTGGCAAAAGAGCCGCCGCCATCTTCAGCAAGCAGGCTGGCGTCGCTGCTGTCCAGGAAAGCCAGCGGGTGGGCCCCGCCTCCTTCATTGATAAAGCGGTAGCGGTTTCCGATGGTCAGGGTCAGCGTCGCATTTTCTGCATTCAGGCTGGCAGTGGCTCCCTGTCCATCAATGCCGGTAAAAACCCAGGCCGAAGCGCCCACATTGTTGATGGTGATGGTCGCATCGGGGGCAGGGGCCGGTACTAATACAGCATCAATGACATGCACGATACCGTTGGAGGCAGCTACATCGGCCTGTATTACTTGCGCGTTACCGTTGATTACGACAGCTCCGCCATCTAGTGAAAAAGAAAGGCTTTGTCCGTTTACGGTTTCGGCGGTGAGCCCATCTGAAATATTTCCGCTGGCTACCGCATTACCGGCAATCACATGGTAGCTCAGCACGCTCAACAATACATCATCAGGTATCTCGTCCAGGCTGCTGTAGGGGCTGGCCTGCAGGAAAGCTTCAAAGGCAGCATTGGTAGGGGCAAAAACAGTGAAGCTACCCTCGGCGCCCAGCGTCTGCGTCAGGTCGCCAAAGCGACTGACCGCCTGCACCAGGATAGATAAATCTTCGGTAGCTGAGGCAAGGCTCACAATATCCGGTGGGTTGATGCTGCCGTTCATGCTGCTGTGGATGGCGCAGAAATATGATGCCAGGGCATCGTTCAGCTCGGTAGTCAGCGTAAAGGTGACGCCCTCGCTATCTTCCTGGTAGTTGATCATGGCGTTATCTTCCAGCGAGCCGCTTTCGTCAAACTGCACCAGCAGCGGGTCACCGGCCGCATTGCGAAACTCCAGCGGATGGGCTGAGCCGCCCTGGTTGATAAAACGGTAACGGGTACCCTCTTCCAGGCTAATTGCCGGATTGTCAGTGTTCAGCGTGGCGACATTGGCGGCATCAGTACCTTCTACAGCGGTAACCTGCCAGGCGGAGGAGCCTACATTGTTCAGGGTGATGGTGACGTCAGCCATCGGGGCATCGTCAGTATCATCAGTCATATCCATATCTTCCTCGTCGCAGGAGGCCAGGAGGAGAAAGCTTCCTACCAGGAAAAATAGTAGCTGTAAATGCTTCATGGTTCTTGATCTAAGGGGTTGACAAGAACTATAAGCAGCTGCGGATCATTTTGTTTAATTAATTTAC
>JBKHDR010000147.1:0-9833 GCA_046541235.1 Cyclobacteriaceae bacterium
CGGGCCCTGGAAAATATCCGGCAGTACATTCGGGACAATCCCCGTAAGTGGAATGGAGATTGTTTTTTTTAAGCTTAGATTAGGAATCTGAGCTAGGTAAAGGTGTGATAAGAGCAGGCTGCTTACTCATAACTGGGCTCGAGGATTTTCATCTTCCAGGATTAATTTTTCAGCTTTGTGCAGTACGGCAAGTGCATGCTCACGGTGGACCGAAGGAAAGTTTTCCAGAAACTCATCCAGAGATTCTGTCTCCAGCCAGTCGAAAAGTGATTGTACAGGAACCCTGGTACCGGTAAAAACAGGCGTTCCACTCAGGATTTCAGGGTCAGTAGTGATTAGCTTCATTTCAAATAATTTTATATTACCGAATATACAACATAAAATATTACATCAGGATTTCCTGAGTTTCAGTTATACTTTTCATTTTAGCTTCAATGGGTAGCCCCAATACGCTTCCCTATCTAAAGCTTCATTTTGAAGCCTGTGCAACCCGACCGAGGGCAGACTGGTAGAATGATAAACTATTTGGAATTAAGAAAGCGCCTGAAGAAAGCTTTTAGGATGAGTAAAATATTGGGCTTGGTTCTTATTGGCTTACGATGGTAGGAGTTTTGGCGTATGTTTCTGGTGGAGGGAATGAAACAGCCGTAGAGTATATATCCATTTTAGCCATAGTTAAATAAATACAGAAGAATGAACTTGAACCCATCTGAAATTAAAAATTTATTTGAAATTGTAAAATATCCCTGCGATTATGCAAGTGTGGAATTCCCGACACAAGGTGAGTATTTGGAGGTCGAGTTACAGAATGAAACAGGTAGGATTAAATTTCAATCAGATATTAGCAGAAAAAATAAGATTGTAAACAAGGCTACACTACAACTTAGATATAAGAAGATTTATACAATACGCAGAATAGATTTCATGGGTAACCACACAAATCCTCCCGCTCCTGTACCTGATAAAATATTTTTTGGCTTTGAAGAGTATGTGTTTTTAAGGGAAGACCATATTCACTTTTATATGGATGGTTTTGGTGAGAAATGGGCTTTACCATTATCCAAGGTTCCTGAACTTGGAATAAATACAGAAGACGATTTATATGAAAAAATGGTAAAGTTTTTTGAATATTGTAATGTTCATGATATGGACGTCAAAGTAGTTAAAAACCTCATTTTTTAGTAATATGCAGGAATGATAGAACTTGTAAATTCATATGTCGATTGGATAAAAAAAGGAATCTCATTACGAGAGGTAGGTGATGGCTGGCATGAGCTCGTTACTCCTTTTTTAAACCATAGAAATGATATGATTGAGATTTATCTCAGACAAGAACCAGATGGCAGTATCCTGATTTCGGATGCTGGTATAACTCTCAATGAATTAAAACTAAGCGGGGTTGATATTGAGAGAAGTGGAAAAAGAGCAAATGAATTGGAGACAATATTACGTTCCTTTGGAATTACCAAGACAGAAAAAAATGAGTTGATAGTAAAAACAACAACTAAAAATTTTCCGCAAGTAAAGCATAGAATAATACAAGCTATTCTTTCCGTTGACGATTTATTTGTTCTTTCTAAGCCAAAAGTTGAAAGCTTTTTCATTGAGGATGTAATGACATTCTTTGAAATAAAGGATGTTATTTTTGTAAGAGATACAACCTTTATTGGAAAAAGTGGCTTTAGCCATAAGTTTGACTTTACCTTGCCCAAGATAAAACAGAGAAAAGAAGTGGCCATAAAAGCGATCAACACACCAAGAAAAGATAGAGTCGAGAGTGTAATGTGGATGCTTGAAGATACACGTTTAGTGCGACCTGAAACAGAAGGGCTATTGATATTGAACGATGAAAGTGAAATATCTTCTGAAATTCAACGAGCATTGGAAGAGTATAATATTTCATATTTTGAGTGGTCAAAAAGAGAAGAAAACATTTCTAAGTTGGTCGCCTAAGAAATGCTAATGCTTTCCAAGGCTCAAAATTCATAGCCTGCCCAGGCGAAACACAATTTAAGCTCATAATCAAACTGTTGAGACATACAGTAACACTAATCCAAGTCCATTAAACGTTATCTGCTCCCACAATAACCCCCTCCCACCCCTGCATTTCCCAAAATTTAGCCCTATTTTCAACCGATGATTCGTTCGCTGTACCTCACCAACCGTTTTTTTCTGACCCTGGCCGGGCTGGTACTGCTTTTTGTGCTGGGCTTCAGCTTTCCGTGGTTGTTTGGTGTTGCAAGGGTGGGTTTTGTAGTCTTCGTCCTGCTGATTGTGGCCGATTTACTGCTGCTGTACAATGTGAATAAAGGGATCAGCGGTCACCGTATCACGCCGGAGCGCATGTCCAATGGCGATGATAATCCGCTGCGTATTCATGTAGCCAACCACTACCGCTTTGCTGCTGCGCTGCACATCCTGGACGAGCTGCCGGAGCAGTTCCAGAAGCGGGATTTTGATGTCCGGCTGAAGCTTTCCGCCGCCCAGTCGCATACTTTTGATTACCGTCTCCGCCCGGTGAAGCGGGGCGTCTATCAATTCGGTACTTTGAATGTTTATGCCTCCTCTCCCATCGGCTTGTTCCGGCGGCGCTTTTGCTTTTCAGAAGACAAAGCCGTGCCGGTCTATCCTTCCTTTATCCAGATGCGGAAGTATGAACTGCTGGCCATTTCCAGCCACCTGAGCGAGCTGGGCATCAAACGGATGCGGAGGCTGGGGCATAACCGGGAGTTTGAACAGATACAGGAATATGTGGCCGGCGATGATTTCCGTACCATCAACTGGAAAGCTACTGCTCGCAGGGGCGGGCTGATGGTCAATAAGTACCAGGATGAGCGCTCGCAGCAGGTATATGCATTGATTGATAAGGGGCGTACCATGAAAATGCCCTTTGCCGGCATGAGCCTGCTGGACTATGCCATCAATGCCAGCCTGGTGGTCAGCAACATTGCCATCCGAAAAGAAGACAAGGCCGGCCTTATCACTTTTCAGCACAAAGTACAGCAGGTGATACCCGCCAGCCGCCGCGGCAGCCAGATGAACCTGATCATGGAAGCGCTCTATGCCCAGAAAACGGCCTACAAGGAATCTAATTTTGAAGAACTCTACGTGCAGCTAAGACGGCAGATTGCGCAGCGCAGCCTGCTGCTGCTGTTCAGCAATTTTGAGACGCTCTCCTCGCTGGAGCGTCAGTTGCCCTACCTGAGGCGCACAGCCGCCCGGCACGTGCTGGTGGTAATATTTTTTAAAAACACCGAGTTGTACCAGCTGCTGGGCAAAGAGGTAGAAAACATACAGGACGTCTACCAAAAGACCGTAGCCGAAAAATTCGCTATGGAAAAGAAGGTGATGGTAGATGCCCTGCAGAATCATGGCATACATGCTGTACTCACCACGCCACAACAGCTCTCAGTGGATACCATTAATAAGTATCTGGAGCTGAAGGCAAGGGGGTTTATCTGAATAAAACGAAAGCAGGTAGCCAAAGCCACCTGCTCAAAATGGTGTACCAAGCCTAAGCTTATCGCTGCTCTACCCAAATCCGAAACCTGTAAATTTAACCTTCAACTTTTAACAATTCAGGTCTGCTGCACCACCCACGACTGGCACCAGCCCTGAGGGTCTACTGCACCTTTGAAGAGTTGACAGCCGCCGCAGGCCCCTTCAAATTTGTCAGGCTGCCAGAAGCGGCAGTTGGAGCATTGCTGCTCAGGTTTGGGCGATTCGTCCACATATTTCAAGGCCTCACGCGTCTGCAGGTCGGCTTCGGTCAGGTCCTGGTTGTACTCGCTGCAATCCACCTCCTGGGCTTCTTCCTGCAGGGGTTCGGCAGTTTCGCCAAAAGGCTCTGCCTCATTTTCTTCAGGAGCTCCCCGGTTTTCCAGGTTTTGGTCGGTTGAGCCACCGCAGGCGCTAAGTAATGCAGAACCCGAAATGGCTGTGATGCTTAACATGCCTACTTTCCTGAGAAATGATTTGCGATCCATCTTTTTCATAATTGGCTGGTTTTAAAAATGGGAATAACTTATGTTCCCGCTAAAGCAGGATGCAGCATGTAAAAATGTTTGTCCGCCTACTTGTTTGGCGCCAGGCTTAGTTTATAATGCATCTAAATTTACCACCTGCTTTCAGTAATTTTCTGCTGAAAGCTGGAAGAAAAACGGACCATAATTGATGGAAAATCCTTTAGAAAAATCCATGCGGCAAACCAGCCGCAGCGTAAAGAAAATGACCCGCGCCGTAAAGAAGATGTCGCTGGATGCGCTGGCGCTGAATAAGAAAAAACACGATGCTTACCGGCTGAGCCAGAGTGCAGGAACGGCTCCCGGTACGCTGATTTATACCGGACTTAATACTTCTGAACTACCTGTACTGACCCTCTACCGCTACAATGAAGAAAGTTTTGATAAAAGTCAGGGTACTGATCTGACTGAGATACTCAGCAAGTTGGACAGGAACAAATGTAACTGGTTGAATTTAAGTGCAATACATGACACAGAGGTAGTAAAGGAAATAGGTGATTTTTTTGGCCTTCACCTGCTGGTCATGGAAGATATCCTCAATACCGTACTTTCTCCGCAGTACGAAGATTATGACGATTACCTCTTCCTTACCCTGAAAATGCTGAAGATCAACCCGGAAACCAGGCTGATCGAGCAGGAGCATGTGAGCTTCATTCTGGGTGATCATTTTCTCATTTCCTTTCAGGAAACCATACAGGATGTGTTTGAGCCGGTCAGACAGCGGATTGAGGGGCATAAAGGCCGCATCCGCAAACGTAGTATCGACTATCTACTTTATGCACTGATAGATGTGATCGTAGATAATTACTACACCATCACCGAGGAGGTCAACGACCATATGAACCACCTGGAAGATGAGCTGATCAATGACCCAAGGCAGGATGTGGTGCAGCGTATTACCCACCAGAAGCGGCAGATCATAGAATTGCGAAAGATCGTCTATCCACTGCGGGAAGCTTTGCGGAAGCTTAATAATGAGGAAGAACTCATACAAAACAATACCATGCGCTTTTTTGATGATGTTTACAGCCATATAGATCATGTCATCAGCACCATGGAATCGCAGCGGGAGATACTGACCGGCTTTATGGATCTTTATATGTCAACCATCAGTAACCGCATGAACAATGTGATGAAGACGCTGACTACCATTGCCACCATCTTTATTCCACTCACTTTTGTGGCGGGAGTCTACGGGATGAACTTTGAGAACATGCCCGAACTAGGCATGGAAAATGGCTATTTTATAGCTTTGGGAGTAATGTTTCTGCTGGGAGTAGGTATGTACATTTATATGAGGATGCAGAAGTGGTTTTAGCTCTTTGGAAATATATTTTCTGAAGAAAATGATAACGATCTGTGTTTTAGAGGGTTGTATTAGTAAATAAACATGAATTTTTAACCCGAAAAATATTTTTTGACATGGCACAGAGAGACACCAAACACGTAGGAAGCGACAACAAAGGAAAGCCAGGCAGTGGTATGCAGGACAAGGCAGAAACCAAAACTGTAAGGAACAAGGAAGACCTGGAGAGAGAAGAAGAACTGAGAGAAAGGTATACGGATGAAGAAAATAATCCAGATCCCGAAGCCGTACCGGTAAGCAATCCTAATCGCAATAAGAACAAGGTAGATATTGACAAAGGTAGCTACAATGGCAGATCCAGCTAATCTGTGTAAAAATTAAGCCGGGTGAATTCCCGGCTTTTTTTATGCCTGATTCTAGCGTCTGATCAGCTTACCTGAGCCATGAATGCTACTATTGACCTCAGGGTCGCCGTAGTAAACGACATCTCCACTTCCCCTGATTTCAGCTTTAAGAAATTCCCTGACGTTTACCGTGCCATTGCCACTTCCCGTAATGGTAATATCAGCATCAGAAGAAAGCAGGTCGGCTGCACGGTAATCTCCTGAGCCGTTGATGCTGATTCTTTGTTCAGGGACTTCTCCACTCATACGAAAACTGCCGGAACCGTTGACTTCTGCATACAAATGATCAAAGTAGACTTCCATATCCATACTGCCTGAGCCGTCAATCTCAAGATCCAGCTCATCACCGGCAATCACAGACTCGCCCCTTACATCACCAGAGCCTCTTACCTCCAGGGCCTCCAGGTCACGCACGGTGATATATACTTTTACATCATCTCGACTGCGGTAAGAGCGGGTAGATCTGACTCTTAATTCGCCGCCACTTACACTGCTGCTGATAAAAGGCAGGATGTTATCATCGGCTTCCACTTCCAGCAGATGCTCATCGTCCTGCATCAGGATAACATCTATGGCACCTTCTACCACAATGCGGTCAAAGTCGGTAATAGCTCTTTCCTCTACGACTATATTTCCGGAGCCCTTAATGCTGGGGCCCATGCTGTCGCCATCAATATCAAAATAACAGCTGCTGGCCAGTACGGTAAAAAGAGCAGGCAGCAGGGTATAGAAAGAGTTTCTTGTTTTCATAGCTTTTGGGTTTTGTTTATAGCTATTACAGCCGTACAGCCACCTACCCCACCCCGTCGTAAAAATTTTTTCCAGAAATTTTAGCCAGTAAGATGATCGGGCATAAAAAAAGCCATCATGATGATGGCTCAGAAAAAAACTACCAGTTCCCCGAAACGTATCAGGCAAACCCATTCAGACGGTAAACTTATACCATTTTTCGCTGCTCCTGCTGGATGCTACGGCATTTTCAATAAAAGCCATGCCTCTTACACCATCATCTACAGTAGGGAAGTCAAGGTACTGCGGGTCGGGCTCTTTACCTTCCATACGGGCGCGCAGGGTCATGGCAAAGTTACGGTAGAGGTTGGCAAAAGCCTCCAGATAGCCCTCTGGATGCCCGGCCGGAATGCGGGTATGGATCATAGCACTATCGCTAAGGTAAGCCCGGTCAGCACCGGTGCGATATACCTGCATGGGCTGGTCAAGCCAGCGAACGATCAGGGAGTTGGGCTCCATCTGATGCCACTCCAGGCCGCCCTTCTCACCATAGACAAATATTTTAAAGTTATTTTCTTCACCGGCAGATATCTGGCTGGCATGCAATACGCCTTTGGCTCCGTTGTCAAAGCGCAGCAGGATATTACCATCTGTATCCAGCTCACGACCTTCGCCAAAAGCAGTAAGGTCAGCGCATATCTCGCTGATTTTCAGGCCGGTAATGTATTCGGCTAGGTTTTCGGCATGGGTACCAATGTCGCCCATGCAATTGCTGATGCCGGTACGCTTAGGGTCGGTACGCCAGGAGGCCTGCTTCTGGTCTTCTTTCTCTATCAGGGTAGACAGCCAGCCCTGGGGATACTCAACCACTACTTTACGGATTTTACCAATTTTGCCGTTTTTCACTATTTCGCGCGCTTCCTTTACCATAGGGTAGCCGGTATAGTTGTGGGTAAGGGCAAAGGTAAGCCCGGTTTTTTCAACGATCTCCTTCAGTTCTTTGGCTTCTTTCAGGCTGAAGGCCAGGGGCTTATCACAGATCACCGGGAAGCCATTCTCCAGGGCCATCTTGGCAGGAGGCATGTGCATAAAATTAGGAGTGACGATAGAGACAAAATCCATGCGCTCGCCTTCAGGCAGTTGTTTCTCCTTGCTAATCATTTCGTCGTAGCTGCCATATACCCTGTCAGAGGGTAAAAAGAGTTCGGCACCAGATTCCTTTGACTTTTGAGGATCACTGCTAAAAGCCCCACAAACCAGTTCTATCTGACCATCCATGGTAGCTGCCATACGATGAACAGCTCCGATAAAGGCGCCTTTGCCGCCTCCTACCATGCCCATCCTGAGTTTTCTGTTTACTGTAGCCATAGTTTAGTTTATAAAATTTGTAATAATAGAATACGTTATAGAGGTGAGAAAATTAAGTTATTAAAAAATAGGGCTTTATTCACAAAGTTATAAATTTGTGGATTAATAGCTATTTAAAGGTCTTTTTTTAGGTTTCACAGCTAACTTATCAGCCTGCCACTGACAAACTACTGCGGCAGGATTCCCAAAAATAATTTTCACACAACCATAATTATGTATCGAAAGATGAATCTCAAAACCTTATTGGCATTAGGTATTTTATGTCTCTCTTGTGTACCTTTCAGTATGGCACAGCAGATCAAAGAAAACTGGAAACCTGAAGATACCGAATACTGGGATCCTGAGCGCCCGGTAGTAACTCCGGGAACAGGCACTGAGCCTCCTTCTGATGCTATCGTCCTGTTTGACGGTAATGATCTTTCCAAATGGGAAAGCCAGAAAAATGGAGACGCTGCACCCTGGAAGGTGGAGAATGACTACTTTACGGTAGCGCCTGGTACTGGCGGGATACAGACCAAAGAGAAGTTTGGCGATTTTCAGCTGCACATAGAATGGCGCTCACCCCAGGAGGTGAAAGGTGAAGGGCAGGGCCGTGGCAACAGCGGCATCTTTCTACAAGGCATGTACGAAGTGCAGGTACTGGACTCATACAAAAACCGCACTTACTACAATGGGCAGGCAGGGAGTATTTACAAACAGTCGCCTCCCCTGGTTAATGCCATGCGTCCGGTCGATGAATGGGAAGTTTACGATATTATCTATACGGCTCCCCGTTTTGATGAAAAGAACGGGGCCATGCTGCAGAAGCCGCGTGTGACTGTTCTCCATAATGGCATAGTTGTACAAAACGCTACTGAAATTCACGGAACTACCGAGTACATCGGCCCTCCCAAGGTAGTTTACCACGGTGACGGTCCTATTGCGCTACAGGACCATGGCAACCCAGTAAGCTTCCGTAATGTCTGGATCAGAAAACTGGATTAAACACTTTTTGAGCACAGTACCTTGCTGTGCTCTTTATTTACCATTAATATCATGCAACAACAACTAAACAGACGTTCATTTCTTTTCGCCAGTGCCAAAGCTGCTGCTGGCTTGAGTTTGCTTCCTTTGGCCTCACAGGCTGGTCTGCTGGCAAAGCCCATGTTCTTTAAAATTTCACTGGCCCAGTGGTCGCTCAACCGGGGCTTCCGCAGTGGTGAGTTAGACCCGCTGGATTTTGCTAAAATAGCAAAAGAGGATTTTGATATTCATGCCATTGAATATGTAAGCCAGCTCTTCTCCGAAAAAGCCGATAAAGCTTATATCAAAGAACTGAAGAAGCGTGCTGATGATCAGGGAGTAGAAAGTGTATTAATTATGGTAGACAGAGAGGGTAACCTAGGGGCTACCGATGATAAGGAAAGAAAGCAAGCAGTGGAAAACCATTACAAATGGGTAGAGGCAGCTAAAGTACTGGGCTGTCACTCTATACGTGTAAATGCCGCCGGACAAGGTACCGCCGAAGAAGTAAAAGCCGCAGCCATTGATGGCCTGGGCAGCCTGACCGAATTTGCTGATGACTATAATATCAATGTCATTGTAGAAAACCACGGAGGCTATTCTTCCATCGGTACCTGGCTGGTGAGTGTTATGGAGGGGGTTAACCATCCACGCTGTGGCACTCTGCCCGACTTTGGCAATTTCAGGGTAAACAAGGATGAAACCTACGATATGTACAAAGGAGTGAAAGAGCTGATGCCTTATGCCAAAGGTGTAAGTGCCAAATCTTACAATTTTGACCAAAAAGGAGATTCCATAGAAGTAGATTTTGCCCGAATGATGCAGATCGTTAAAGAAGCAGGCTATACCGGTTATGTAGGAATTGAATATGAAGGACGTGAAATGGAACCTTATAAAGGAATAAAGGCGACCAAAAAACTGCTGGAAAAAGTGGGGCAGCAGATCTCTTAAGTGCTTAAGTAAATATATTCGGCACTTTTTTAGACTGTTTTCTGAATTTGA
>JBKHDR010000148.1:0-9700 GCA_046541235.1 Cyclobacteriaceae bacterium
GTGCGCACGAGAAGATTCGAACTTCCACACCAGTTAAGGCACTGCCCCCTCAAGACAGCGTGTCTACCAATTCCACCACGTGCGCGATTGGTGGCACAAAAGTAGAAATAATGTGTTTAGATCACAACGATTATTTGTATTTTAAGGCAAATATTTTTGAACACGATCCATTAACCTACTCTTATGTACCAACACATTACTTATGAAGTGAAGGATGGCCTGGCTACCATCAGCATGAATCGCCCCGAAGTGTACAATGCCCTCAACCAACTCATTAAGGAAGAATTGCTGCAGGCTTTCAAACAGGCTGAGCAGGATGACTCGGTCAGAGTGATCGTACTGACCGGCAGCGGCAAAGCCTTCAGTTCGGGCCAGGACCTCAAATCTGCCCAACAGGAGATGAAGGGTAAGACCTACTCGGAGACCGTACGCACTTACTACAACCCACTCATCCTCAAAATGAAGGAAATGCCCAAACCCATCATTGGCAAAATCAATGGCGTGGCGGCAGGTGCCGGTTGCTCCCTGGCACTGGCCTGCGATGTGCTGGTAGCCGCTGATACGGCAGTATTTTCTGAGCTCTTTGTAGGTATTGGCCTGGTGATGGACTCAGGTTCTACTTACTTTCTGCCTCGCATGGTGGGTAGCCTGAAAGCATTTGAACTGGCTACCCTGGGTACCCAAATTTCCGCAGCAGAGGCCCAGCAAATAGGTTTAGTCAATAAGGTGGCACCGGCAGCCAGCCTGGATGAGGCAGTGATGACTTACGTACAGCTATACAGACACGCGCCAACCCGTACTGTAGGGCTGATTAAACAGATGCTGCTCAAATCTGCCAATATGAGCCTGGCCGATGCGCTTGAACTGGAAGCCAGGGTGCAGGATGAAGCCGCCGCTACGGAAGACCATCAGGAAGGAATCAGGGCGTTTATTGAAAAGCGCAAACCGGTTTTTAAAGGAAAATAAAATAAAGATGCGAATAATCAACACTTTTTTATCATTTGTCATAAGTATTACCTTAAGTCTTACTGCCGTAATGGCTCAGGAGATGAGCGAGCCGGAGAAGCAGCAAAACCTTCAAAATCTGGGTACTTCGGATTTGTCCGGTATGGTGCGCACTTACGATGAACGCTACGAAGGCGTTAAAGGACATCCTTTATTTTTTGAAGACTGGGTAACTGGCAGTGTGCTCCTGGAAAATAACCAGGAATACCAGGCAGAGCTGCAGTATAATGTACATACCGACGAACTGATTGTTAAACAAAAAGGCAGAGAACCTGTAATACTCGACAAGGAAAGAGTCAGGGCGTTTTCAATGGGGGTAAACGATGCGGCCAATATGGCTAATTTTGTGAAAGCCAGTTATCTGGAGCATGAGCTGCCCCGGGTCAAAGAAGACAAGTATGTACAGGTACTGTATGATGGCGAAACGGTGCTGTACGCCATCAACCGCAAACCTCTTAATAAAGCCAATTATAAGGGTGCCTACAATACCGGGCAGACTTACGACGAGTTCGGTGAGCTTGACGCAAGTTATTACTTCGTCGGCCCGCATGGAGTCAAGAAAATGAAAAACAATGAAAAATCAGTGCTGAAGGCGCTGGGAGATAAAAAAGATGGTAAGCTTGCTGATTATATTGAAGAGCAGAACCTTGACCTGCAAGACCGTACCGACCTTGTTGAGTTGATCATGTATTACGAAAACCAACTGGACCGGGGTACTCCCTGATTTATGACATGAGTTGTACTAGCTGCAGCGTATGGCAGGCAGCGATGCCTGCCGTTTCTGTTCTCAGCCGACTGTTTCCGAGGCTGACCGGCTTAAATCCTGCATTGAGAGCAGTTTGTACTTCCTCAGGGCTGAAGTCCCCTTCCGGTCCGATCAGCACCAGGTAGCTGGTACCCGGCTTAGCGGCTCTGGCCAGGTAGGGCGAGGGCTCCTCTCCCAGATAAGCAATAAATTTTTCGGCCTCATCAGTACTTTTTACCAGCTCATTGAATTTAAGCAAAGGCCTGATTTCGGGCAGATAGGCCTGCTGAGCCTGCTTCATGGCCGAAATGACTTTTTTCTCTAGGCGATCAGTTTTCAGTACTCTGCGTTCCGAATTTTCACAAAGTAAAAAGCTGATCCGGTGTACGCCCATTTCTACAGCCTTCTCTACAAACCATTCGGTACGCTCATTATTCTTGGTGGGAGAAATCGCAATGTGGATGCGAAAAGGGTCGGCCGCTATTTTTTCTGTATGTAGGATCTCAAATTTGCATTGCCTGGCATTGGCAAAAGTGATGCGAGCCTGGTAAAAATATCCTCGGCCATCAGCAATTTGGATCATATCGCCCTCCTGCTTACGCAGCACCTTCACGCAGTGCCGGGATTCTTCCTGGTCTAGCTCATGTATGCCCTGCTGTACTTCCGGCTGGTAAAAAATAGTCATGCCCTTAAGATATGATTGTCAAAATGGGTTTTCCGTTCTTTTTATTTTCCGGCTATCACCCGGTTGATCTTTCTGATCACTGCGGGTCCTTCGTATACAAAGCCGGTATAGAGTTGAATAAGACTGGCGCCTGCGTCCAGTTTTTCCAGCGCATCCCGACCCGAGGCAATGCCGCCTACACCTACGATCGGAATTTTACCTTCTGACTGTCGGTACAGAAAACGGACGACCTCGGTAGAACGCTTACGAACCGCCTGTCCACTCAGTCCTCCTGCACCTATGTCTTTGATCTTGGATTTATCAGTCCTGAGGCCTTCTCTTTCAATAGTCGTATTATTGGCAATGAGTCCGTCCATGCCGAGTTCCAGGCATATTTCCACAATATCAGCCAACTGATGCTCATTCAGGTCGGGCGCAATTTTGAGCAATATAGGTCTTCTCACTGTTTTGCCAGTCCGTAGCCCGATCAGGTGATGAAGTAGCTGCTTCAGTGGTTCCTTTTCCTGCAAAGCTCTCAGGTCAGGTGTATTGGGTGAGCTGACATTGACGGTAAAATAATCTACCACTTCATAAAGCGCTTCAAAGCAGGCCTCATAATCACGAATGGCCTCTTCATTGGGCGTAATTTTATTCTTGCCAATATTTCCACCTACGATGATGTCAGACTTCCTTCTGCGCAACCTTTCTACTGCCGGGGCCACGCCTTCATTATTGAACCCCAGCCGGTTGATCAGGCTCTCATCTTCGCTGAGACGGAAGAGGCGGGGCTGCGGGTTGCCTGGCTGGGCTTTGGGCGTGAGCGTACCTATCTCCACAAAACCAAAACCGAGGGCTGCCATGGCATCTACCATTTCAGCATTTTTGTCAAAACCAGCGGCCAGGCCCAGCGGATTTTTGAAACGCAGGCCGAAAACTTCTCTTTCCAGAGAAGTATTTTCATAGGCGAACATACGATGAAGCAGCTCAGGGACAGCCGGTATGCGGCTTGCCAGGCGCAGCAAATTGGTGCTGAGATGATGCGCCTGCTCAGGTGGCAGCTTGAAAAGCAGGGGTCTGATGATTTCCTTGTACACGATGCTGCAAGTTTACGTATCTGATCCCGGATGGGCAATAGGGCGGCGCGATCGGGGGTGAAATTCTGTGATAACCTGCCGCAGGTAGTCACGGTCAAGATGGGTATAGATCTCGGTAGTGGTAATGGATACATGGCCCAGCATTTCCTGCACAGCTCTCAGGTTGGCCCCGCCTTCTATCAGGTGGGTAGCAAAGGAGTGGCGGAAGGTGTGCGGACTTACGTTTTTCCGGATACCTGCTATGGCAACGGCATCTTTCACAATATTGAATATCATCACGCGGCTGAGTTTTTTGCCCCGTCGGTTGAGGAAAACATGGTTTTCGTGTCCTGGTTCTATCTCCATAAAGTTACGCACTTCCTGCTGGTATTGGGTAATGTAGTTGAGCGCATCTCTGCCGATAGGTACAATTCTCTCCTTGTTTCCCTTTCCCAGGATGCGCAGGAATCCTACATCGCGTATGATGTTGTTAAGCTTAAGCTCAGTCAGCTCTGATACGCGCAGGCCCGAACTGTAGAGCGTTTCCAGGATAGCCCGGTTGCGCAGGCCTTCGGGCCTTGAGAGATCCATGGCTTCCAGTATATCCACGATTTCATAGTAGCTGAGCGTATCGGGTAGCTTGCGATCCAGGCGGGGGCCTTCCAGCAGTACGGAAGGGTCTTCTTCCAGCAGGTCCTGGTAGAGCAAAAATTTATAAAAAGCTTTGATACCGGCCAGGATGCGTGCCTGCGTGGCTACGCTTAAGCCCATCTCCGTTACATATTCCAGCATCTTCTCCAGGTGATGCTGTTGGATTTCAAGAGGGGTAAGCTGCCATTCGGAAAGCTCCACAAACTGCTGCAGCTTTTCAATATCACTGATATATGCCTTCAGGGAGTTTTCGGAAAGCGAGCGCTCCAGCTTCAGGTAGTCTTCAAATTCACTGATGTATTCTTCCCAGTCTTTCTTTTTCGCCATGTTCCAATTTAGTGTTTTTAGCCACTTAAAAAAATCCGGGCTTAAGGGTATAAAGATGCGATTCCTGAATTTATTTTCACAGCTTCACTTACATTCCCTAAATTGGAGGCATGAAAATTCTGATCATCAACGGACCCAACCTGAACCTGCTGGGTAAGCGTGAACCGGGTATTTATGGTTCACAAAGTTTTGCTGATTACTTTGAAAAGCTGAAGCAGTCATTCCCTCAACTGGAACTGACTTATTTTCAGTCCAATCATGAAGGGGCGCTGGTTGACCGCCTACAGCAGGCTGATGAGGAGGTGGATGGTGTGGTGCTCAACGCAGCCGCTTACACGCATACTTCAGTAGCCCTGGGCGATGCCATCGCAGCAATTAAAACGCCGGTGGTGGAGGTGCATATCTCCAATGTACATGCTCGCGAAGAATTCAGGCACCGTTCTTTCCTGAGCAAGCATTGCGTCGGCGTAATCTTCGGCTTCGGCCTGGAAAGCTACCGCCTGGCTTTGCAGCATTTTCTTTTCAAAATTACTGACAAATGACAGCCTGTAACTTTTAACCTGAAACCAAGAAGCCAGCCAATGATCTCTTTCTATCCCGGTCCGTCTCGTGTTTATCCTGAAATTCCGCGTTATGTGCAGGAGGCTTATGAGGCCGGTTTGCTGAGTGCCAATCACCGCAGTCCTGAGTTTGTGGAGGTTTCCAGGAAGGTCATTCACCTTTTACATGAGCGGCTTCAGATCCCGAAGGATTATATGATCTTTTTTACCTCCTCGGCTACCGAATGCTGGGAGATCATCAGCCAGTCGCTGGTCAGCAAAGAAAGCTTTCACTTTTATAATGGGGCTTTTGGTGAAAAATGGCTGCAGTACGCCCGGCAGTTGCAGCCTGCAGCAGAAGGGGTGGCCTTTGGGCTGGAACAAATATTACCCATTGATTATCAGATAGATACGACTGCTGAACTGATCGCTGTTACTCATAATGAAACTTCCAATGGGACGGCGGTGAGCATGGAGTTGATCCGCCAACTCAGGGATAGGCATCCTGATCAGCTAATTGCCGTTGATGCCACCTCTTCTATGGCCGGTGACCTGCTTGACTTCTCGGCGGCCGATGTCTGGTATGCCTCCGTACAAAAGTGCTTTGGCCTGCCTGCGGGCCTGGCAGTGATGGTCTGTTCGCCCCGGGCCTTGCAGAGAGCCGCTGAAATAGGAGAGAAAGGACATTACAATTCGCTGCTCTATCTGCAGCAGATGATTGAAAATTACCAGACTACCTACACACCTAATGTGCTCGGTATTTACCTGCTGATGCGGGTGATGGAAGAGCGGCCGGGTATGGAGCAGACAGCTACCCAGTTGCAGAAAAGGTATCAGCGCTATAAAAAGGAACTGGAGGACTTCCCTTTTGCGGAAATGCTGGTGAAGAATGATGAAGTCCGTTCACTGACAGTGTTAGCCCTGCAGGCAGATAAAAAAGTGATTGACCAACTCAGGCAGCAGGGCAGAGAGGCAGGCTTGGTGCTGGGAAACGGCTACGGAGCCTGGAAAGAAACTACTCTACGCATTGCCAACTTCCCGGCTATTCTGGAGGATGAGGTAGAAAAGCTTATTGATTTTTTAAAACGGTTTAGCATGTGAGAACAGCTACAATTCGCTACTTTTGCGGAATTTTTCAGAAACCGTAAAACAACTATGTTTAATTTCAAGGAACTGGCGTCTGTTACGCTCATCCTTTTCTCTGTTATTGATATCGTGGGGAGCATTCCCATCATCATAGAACTCAGGAAAAAAAAGGGACACATAGAGTCGGGTAAAGCCACGCTGGCATCCGGTTTTATCATGATCACCTTCCTTTTTCTGGGAGAGTCAATTCTCAATCTTTTTGGGGTGGATGTCACTTCTTTTGCCATCGCCGGGGCTATCATTATTTTCCTGATCGGGCTGGAGATGATACTGGGGGTGGAGATATTCAAGCCTGAAATAGACGAAAGTGGTAGCAGCCACTCTATTGTACCCCTGGCTTTTCCGCTCCTGGCAGGTGCAGGTACCATGACCACCATCATTTCACTCAGGGCGGCTTATACTTATCCCAACATTCTGGCAGGAATCATTATTAACCTTATATTAGTATTTATAGTGCTCAAGTCGTCGGCCTGGCTTGAGGATAAACTCGGAAAAGCCGGATTTAATATACTTCGCAAGGTATTCGGTATTATCTTGCTATCAATCGCTATCAAGCTTGTGAAAAACCAATTCAGTTAATGATAACTATGTTCACAGACGGTGCCGCCCGAGGTAACCCCGGCAGGGGAGGCTATGGTACTGTACTGATATATAAACAACACCGAAAGGAGTTTTCGGCCGGTTATCGGCTGACCACCAACAATCGCATGGAACTCATGGCTGTCATTGTAGGGTTGGAAGCCCTGAAGAAGCCGGGCATGAAGGTGAAGATTTTTTCTGATTCTCAGTACGTAGTGGATGCCATCAACAAGGGCTGGGTCTTCAACTGGCAAAAGAAAAATTTTAAGGACAAGAAAAACGCCGACTTGTGGAGGCGTTTTCTGGAAATTTATCCCAAGCATGATGTGGAAATCAGTTGGATCAAGGGGCATTCAGGCATACCTGAAAATGAGCGTTGCGATGAACTGGCAGTAGCCTGTGCGGATGGAAATAAGCTTCTGGTAGACGAAGGTTATGAGAATGGGGCAGGCAGCCAGCAAACATCTCTCTGATTGAGTGGTTTTATTTTTTGAGAACCTAATAACATTTTTTATCATGAAAGAAGAAGATCAAGTACATCTTAGCAATATTTCAACCATGATCAACGAGGTAGAAGCTTACGTTGCTCACATGGATTATAACCAGTTTTCAAGAGAGGAAAGCGTACGCCAGTCGGTAGCGGTTAACCTACAGCAGATAGGAGAGGCAGCCGATTTGCTTTCTCCCGAGTTCAAGGCTGATTTTACCGAAGTAGACTACCGGGTATTGGATGCTTTGAAGCGGGCAAAATTCAATGAAGCCATGGAGCACGGTTACCGGCAGATATGGAATGTCATAGAAAATGACCTGCCGGAATTTAAAAATATGGTTAATACCCGCTCTGAGCAGATGGACCGTACTGATGAAGCCCCGGATGAGTAACCTTCTAATTCAATTAGATCCATCTTGATATAAAAAAAGCCTCCTGCATCATTGCAGGAGGCTTTTAACTTTATGCGGCTATGCCTTAGAGCGGCATGCCATAATATTGTTTTTCTTCCGGGCTGTCAGGGTAAAAGCCCTCTACCAGTACACCGCCTCTTTCACTTCTCACTATTTCAGTAAGGTCTTCCATATTTCTTACTGCTTTGCCTGCAATGCTGGTGATGACGAAGCCTGGACGTATGCCCTGCTGTCTGAATTTTCCAGGGAAAGTTCTGACTACCTGCACACCACCCTCTGTGCCGTATTCTTCGGCCTGCTCAGAAGAAAGCTCGCTAAATTCAGCACCTAGTGATTCCATGGCTTCTACCCGACCACTGCTGGCAAGTTCGGTAGCTCCCTGCAGCGACTGTAGTTTCATATCAAAAGTTCTGCGCTCGCCATCTCTGAGTACTGTTACCTCTACCTCATCACCCGGACGCTTACTTCCAATATAAGCCAGCAGGTTAGAAGTCTGGGTGACAGGCCGGTCATCTACCTGCACGATCACGTCACCGGCTTCAATCCCGGCCTTAGCAGCAGAGCCTTCTTTTACCACATCAGCTACATAGACCCCCTGGTTGGTATTCAGATCAAATTCTTCTGCCAGCTGTGCATTTACTTCCTGAATGCTTACCCCAAGAAATCCACGCTGTACTTTGCCAAACTCTCTGAGGTCATCTACTACCTTACTGGCAATGTTAGCCGGTACGGCAAAGGCATAACCTGCATAGGCGCCGGTGGGACTGGCGATGGCGGAGTTAATGCCAATCAGGTCGCCATCTACGTCTACCAGCGCACCACCACTGTTACCGGGGTTTACTGCGGCATCGGTCTGGATAAATGACTCTATAGCGTACTGCTGCTCACGCAGTATGTTAATACTTCTTCCGGTAGCACTAACAATACCGGCGGTTACAGTTGAGTTTAGCCGAAAAGGGTTACCTACTGCAGCTACCCATTGGCCTACTCTTACGTCATCAGAATTAGCAAAATTCAGGTAGGGGAGGCCTTCTTCTTCAATTTTGATCAGGGCCAGGTCAGTAGTCGGGTCCAGACCTACAACAGAGGCTACATAGCTCCTGTTGTCTACCAGTACTACGGTTAGTTCGTCAGCGTCAGCCACTACGTGGTCATTAGTTACGATATACCCGTCGCTGCTGATGATCACACCTGAGCCACTACCTACGCGAGGCTGAGGCTGCTGCTGGCGAAACCGGTCACCAAAGAAATCCCTGAAAAATTCAGGTACCTGCTGATCTTGCTGTGGGCTGTAAGCCTGGGCCTCTTGCGTTGAAGTAATGTGTACTACCGCAGGCAGTGCTTTGTCGGCAGCAAGGGTAAAATCAAAAGGGGCAGGGGCAGCATTACCCTTGTCATGATAAGCAGCCGAATAGGCTGGGGAGGTGGTGGCTTCTACTTCCACTACTTTTTGGTTGTTATCCTGCAGGAAAGTGAAGGCGGCAATGGTGATCAGGGTGGCAATGACAGCCGAGATCACGGGGGTAAGTATGTTCTTCATTATTTGCATAAGATTTGGGTTAAACTTCAGTCAGAAAAAAATACGAGCTTGCTGTTTTGGCAAACACTCTAACTTATCAAGTGATTTAAACTGATAAGTGTTAAGACAGGTTGAGAGAATAAAGTAGTTTGTCATTATCGTTCTATTTTATATGATAAAAATATAATTTCACCACTTTTCTCCCTACCAGCTGTTTTTCTAACCCATGTATACCTGACAAGCATAGTGCCATAAACAAAATTGATAACAAATACCAATTTTTTAAGACATATTGTCAAATATAGTTGGTTTAAAGACATAATGTCATAATTTTTAGTTCTGTTTATTGAATATTTTAATGCCTACTTCTTTGATCATCCAGTATTTTCTCTATAATTTCTACCGTGGAGACGGCCACTCTGAATCAAAGAGTTCGTTAAACTTGCCGCGTGGTGGCTTTGCATAAACTTAAGGCCTGAAGAGTTTTAAGTTTAACGCTTGGCAGCCTCTCCCGATTCTTTATTTTTTACAATTCAAAAAATACTCTAA
>JBKHDR010000149.1:0-9651 GCA_046541235.1 Cyclobacteriaceae bacterium
TTTCAGGCATGCACCAGCTTTTTGGCAAGCAGATGCTCAGCAATCTGCACGGCATTGGTAGCCGCGCCCTTGCGCAGGTTATCCGCTACTACCCACATATTCAGGGTCTTGGGCTGTGTTTCGTCTCTTCTCAGGCGACCTACAAACACCTCATCGCGCTGATGGGAGCTAATAGGCATGGGATAGACATTATTTTTGACATCATCCTGCACAACTACACCCTCAGCTTCCGAAAGCAGTCTTCTTACCTCATCCAGTTCATACTCATGCTCGAACTCCACGTTCACTGCCTCCGAATGACCACCAATGGTGGGCACGCGCACCGTAGTGGCCGTTACCCTGATGCTGTCATCACCAAAAATCTTTTTGGTCTCGTTGACCATCTTCATCTCTTCCTTGGTGTAGCCATTATCATAAAACACATCAATATGAGGCAGCACATTCATATCAATGCGGTGCGGATAAACTTTGGGACCTTCTTTACCGCTTCTTTCGTTCATCATCTGGTCTACGGCCGCCTTACCGGTACCCGTCACTGACTGGTAGGTAGACACAACTACCCTTTTCACTTTATACTTTTTGTGCAAAGGGGCAAGTGCCAGTACCATCTGGATGGTGGAGCAGTTAGGGTTGGCAATGATCTTATCGTCTTCTTCCAGCACGTGGGCGTTGATCTCAGGCACAACCAGTTTGTGGGCAGGATTCATCCGCCAGGCAGAGGAGTTGTCTACAACGAAGGTACCTACCTCAGCAAAACGGGGAGCGTATTCAAGCGAGGTAGATCCTCCGGCCGAAAAAATAGCAATTTCGGGCCTGGCCGCTATGGCATCGTCCATACTGACCACTTTATAGGTCTTACCTTTAAAGCTCATTTCTTTGCCCACTGATTTGGCAGAGGCTACAAGAAGTAATTCTTCAACGGGAAAATTTCTCTGCTCCAGTACTTTGAGGATTTCGCCACCTACCAGGCCGGTAGCACCTACTACGGCTAACTTCATGATACAAAATTCTTTATATGGTTAGATAATGAGACTAATATACAAGTGCTGTGAAGCAAAAGTTACATTTGTCTTTACTATTTGATGAAAATAATTAATACCTGCCATGTTTGACTGCCACGCAGACACTAAGCAGGCTCAAAAAACAGCAAGCAGGTTTGACATATGAAGAAAAAATGTATCACTTTATAAATTAAATATTTAATTAATTAAAGAATATTTCAATTCCTGCATAGTTTTCTTACATCCTATAGGATGGTAATGACAAAGTCAAACTGATATTTTGCTCTCCAAATTTTTTGATAAAATAAGCTTATTTGCAAAAAAATCTATCATTTTTAAGCTTTTTTATTTAAAGTGATCAAGAAATAAGCTATATATTATACAATATTAGTTGTAATACATTTAATTGTAGGTACAAACATACATGGCTTGTATCCGTTTAACATCTTACATTTTTTGTTAAACAAAAACCAAGTATGCTATGAAACTGACCAAACTATTGAGCATGGCGCTGGTGTTTATGCTCTTCGCATCCGCCTGCCAGGAAGAAGAAGTGATCCAAGCACCAGTGGATCAGGATGAAAAGTCTCTGCTGCAAACCCTGCAGGATTTCAACCTGGAACTTGACTACAACATTTACAGCGGAGATGATGACCTGAATGCCCGCAGAAGAGGCAAAGGACCAAAAGTCAAAGAGAAAGTCAGGAAAGTCCCCTCTTTCAGAATACTAATTGCAGCGCTGAAGAAAACCAAACTCCTCTCAACTGTAATCAGTAACAAGGTGACTCTTTTTGCCCCTACTGATGATGCTTTTAAGGCCTTACTGAAAGCCCAGGGCATCACTGCCGAGCAATTGCTGGCTAGTGAGCAACTGGACGAAATCCTCCTTTACCATGTAGTACCCGGTTTTGTTTTTTCAGATGACCTAAACGAAGGAAGTGTAGAAACTCTTAATGGAGCCGAAGTAGAAGTTTCTTTTGAAGATGACCACATTTTTATCAATGCTTCAAAAGTAATCAGAGCCGATGTTAAAGCGGCCAATACAGTCATTCATATCATTGACCAGGTGCTCCTCCCTCCCACAGAAGATGACGACGATGGCATGGAAGAAGGTATGACCATTGCCGAAATAGCGTCGGCTGATCCTGATAATTTCTCCATATTGGTAGCAGCCCTGGATAAAGCCGGTCTGGTAGATGCCCTTAACGGAACCACCGAGTATACTGTCTTTGCTCCTACCAATGCGGCCTTTGCCAAGCTGGGTATAGACGAGGCAGCAGACCTACCGGATGTAGAGGAACTTACCAGGATACTCCTTTATCATGTGCTGCAGGGAGAGACTACTTCTGATGAGCTGAAAAGCATTTTCTATCCTACCCTCAATGGCGCAGCGGTAGAGGTGGACCTGAGTGCAGGCGTGGTCATCAAGGGAGTTGGAAATACTCCGGATCACCTACCCTCAGTCATCATCCCCGACGTACAGGCTACCAATGGCGTAATACATGTTATTGATAATGTGCTGGTGCCACCTTCTGCCAATATTGTGGAAGTTGCCAGTAATGTGGATGCTTTCTCTACCCTGGTGCTAGCCGTACAGACAGCTGGTCTGGTTGATGCACTGGCTGAAGGCGGGCCTTTCACCGTATTTGCGCCTACCAATGAGGCATTTGGTCTCTTCCTGGAAGAGTTTGGCCTGACTGCAGAAGCACTGCTGGCTGAAGAGAACCGTGAGTTGCTGACTGCTGTGCTGAAATATCATGTGGTTGAAGGAAGAGTTTTCTCCACAGACCTGGAAGATGGCCTGGAGGTAAAAACCCTGCAGGGTGAAGATATTGAATTTGAACTGGATGAGGATGAGGCCCTGATCGAGGATGAGGCTGACAGAGAGATTCCGCTCAATACTCAAATGCTTAATATACAAGCAACAAATGGCGTGATCCATGTCATCAATAATGTGCTTTTCCCTTTTGATGGGGATGATGACTGATCTGCAGAAGAAAACTTCTTACAAAGCCGGACCAAAAATCCGGTTTTTTTTATAAAATGTCGGGCATCCGGGTGAACGGCACGATAGCTGCATTCTGTTGAATAAGTGCCTGAAAATGAGAGTTATGAAAAATAGCATATTAAGCATCTTTGTCCTGCTACTGCTACTAACAGCTTGCGGCCCCAACGAAGAAGAAAAATTTGAGCAGCAAATCCGTGCGCGCGCCATAGAATATTTTGCTACTTATCAGAAACGTGATGACTGGAATAAGTTTCTTTCGTTTTATCACCCGATGGTGACCTTTGAAGATGTGGCCCTCAGAACCCGCACCCGTGGTATAGAGGACTTCAAGGAATTTTATAACTGGCCTGACTCCAATTTTCAGAAGATCAATCCTTTGCAAAAGCACCTGGAACTACAGGACCTGGTGACACAGGACAGCCTGGTGGTGGCCCGCGGGCATTTTAATCCATTCTACTGGCATGGAGAAAAGCAGGAATGGACAGGAGGCTTTACCATCTGGCTGTATTTTGACAAAGAGCTTAGAATACGTCACCAGGTAGATCACATACAATATCCTGCTTCGGTCATCCTTTCTGCCCGCAGAGATTAATCTGCCTTACTAAAGCCCTGTGCTTGTGCCTTCTCTACCTCTGAAGCCGGAACGGTGATATAGATATTGTTGCCACTCCAGCAATCACAGGCCAGGCAAACAGCAGTATCAGGAGGCAGTTCATCCAGTACCTTTACAGAAGAAGCATTGATGCCTATGGATTTCAGGTAAGCCCTGATATTTTCCTGGTACTTTTGCGGGTCCTGTGCCATTTCCCAGGGATTGGCACATTGCGTTTCTTCAATGACCATCCTCACCTCTTCCAGGCTGTCGGTTTCTTCAGCACAGGCAAAAGTCAGGAGAAAAATCGCACAAACAAAAAGCAGCTTTTTCATATATGTCTTTTTTGTAAAGACCTGTATAACGGCAAAATGGTTGTAATGCGTTCTCAGAGCCTACATTTTTCAAATAACCTGAAACAAAGGCTACTTACCTGCCTCTGTCGGTCTTTGCAGGTGCATATCAGCAAAATCCAGATACTGTTCCCAGTCATAGGCTTTAAGGTCATGCGCTTCCGTGCGGATGTGGTAGCCGATAGTTCCCATGACAGGACGATTAACCACAGGCATTTCTTCTACAGGCAAGCCACTTTTACCAAAAAGCTTATACACTTCCTCGGCATGCTTGGCTCCCAGAAACTCACCCCGGGGGTCAGCCCAGAGGTCACCGGCAGCACTGGCTACATAGACAGGACGAGGCGCCATCAGGCTGATAAGCATGTGCTGGTCTATCGGCAGAGCCTCTTCATTTTCATTGTACTGGTTAAATTTTTCGTTGAACCAATGCGGAAAAGCAGTATTGATACGGGCCACTGTTTCGCCAAAGCGGCGGCGGGAGAGAGCAGCTCCGCCACAACCCGACTCATTGGAAATAGTGATGGCAAAACGCTCATCGGTAGCCCCGGCCCAAAGGGAGGCCTTGCCCAGGCGTGAATGCCCGATCACGGCCACCTGGTCAGCGGCAATGGCTTCATCCGTCTCCAGGTAATCCAGGGCGCGGGAGAGGCCCCAGGCCCAGGCGGCTATGCTGCCCCATTCCTCATCTGCCGGCTGGTTTTGCCCTGCCTGGTAAAACAAGGGATGGACGCCATTCTGAAAACCATCATCATAGTCGGGGTCAATGTCGCCGTAGTAAATGCTAACCAGTGCGTAGCCACGGTCAATAATACGCTCTACCGGCCAGCGATGTACCCGCACACCCCGAGAGGCCTCATCTGCCTGGTTGCCTTCAATGTCAAAACCCTCATTATTGTTTACCCAACTCTTGCTGATGCTAATGCGGGGATCGGGATGGATGGTGTGGTTACCGTAAAAATTAAGTCCCAGAAAGGCGGGAGCCGGCTGCACTGCTTTATTGGGGATGAACATCAGCAGGCTCATATCGTGGGAGCCGTTTTTGTTGCTGAAAGTAACTTTTACCTCCTTCAGCGTAGCGGCACCTTCCAGGGCGTCGGGGTAGCTGGCAGTGACCTCATAATCCACCTTTACCTTTCCCTTTGGCACCTTACCATATACATGCTCAGCAAAAAGATCAAGAATTTCAGGGCGGCGTACCTCCCGCCAGGTCTGGGCATCCTGTACCTTTCTGCCGTCGTTCAGTATCAGCGGTTCAGGCAGCGTATAAGCCGGTACTTTGGATTCATCGTAATTGTATTTGTCATGATCAGACTGGGCGAAGGTAGTTGCGGTAGTCATAAAAATAAGGAGTAGTAGGATGTGTGCGTACTTAGCCATAGTTGAGTTGTTAAATAGGCAGAGGTTATAAATCTAATCATTTTTGATAAACCGGGAAAACCCGGCGGCGCAAGGAAACCGGAGAAAACCAGCCAAACTGAACGATTATATGTTGATTTATTTGTGGGCGCTATGCCGTTCTGCGATCAGCCGCAATCCATCCAGGGTAAGCCAGGGTTCCAGGGCATCAAACTGCTCAGTGAGCGGTGCAATGACCTCTGAAAGCCCGCCGGTAGCAATGACCGTGGCAGTTCCTCCCAATTCGGCCTTGATTCGCCCGACCAGGGATTCTACCAGGCCGACATAGCCCAGCACAATCCCGGACTGTATGGCATGCGTGGTGTTTTTGCCTATGGCTGAGGCCGGCGCGGTAAGATCTACAAAAGGCAGCTGGGCGGTATTGGACGAAAGGGCTTTCATAGCAGACTCCAGGCCGGGAGCGATGGAGCCACCCAGCAGTTCGCCCTCTTTGCTCACTATGGTAATAGACAGGGCTGTACCAAAATCCACAATGATACAATGATCCTGTGTGAGGGCATGACCAGCCACGGCATTGGCCAGCAGATCGGAGCCTATCTCGGAAGGATGGTCAATACTTACCCTGATGCCGGTATTAAGTGCGGGGCTTACAAAGAGGGGCTCGCAGCTGAACATACGCTTCACCATGCGCTGAAAAGTAGCCCGGAGCGGAGGTACCACACTGCTGATCACCACCTGGCTGATGGCATTTAGCTCACCCTGACCGTTAGAGATCAGAGAACGGAAAAGTACCTCGTATTCGTCGGAGGTTTTGTTAGCCACAGTATTCAGGCGCCAGTGCTGTATCCACTTTTTTTCGTAGATACCAAAAGCGATGTTAGAATTTCCAATGTCGATAGCCAGGAGCATAAACAGGTAATTTAGATGAACAATGCCCAATATCTCAGGTTCTTCTGGTAAATCAAATACTATACAATGAGAGTTGAAGAAAACCACATCATTACCATGAGCTATGAGCTCCGGGACAGCGATGCTTCCGGCCAGGTGCTGGAGGTAATGGATATCGCCTATCCTTTCATTTTCTTTTATAAATCTGAAGGCATACTGGATGCTTTCCAGGAAAACCTGCGGGGCCTGGCATCAGGAGAAACTTTTGATTTTGTGCTGAGTGAAGAGGAAGCTTATGGTCCTAAAAAAGAGTCTCAACTGGCAGAAATACCCATAGAGCGCTTTGTCATAGATGAAGAGATGGCGGATAGCATACGCGATGTCGGCCAGTATGTGTCGGTGACAGATGACCAGGGGAATACCCAGAATGGCAAAGTAGTCAGAAAAAGCGCTACGCATCTGACAGTAGACTTCAACCATGCGATGGCGGGTAAAGATTTGCATTTCAGCGGACGTATTCTCAACATCCGTAAGGCCTCAGCCGACGAGATCATACAAAAGCGCTACATCATGCCGGATGGTATCCGCTTTTGAAATAGTGCCTTTGAGCTTCATTAGCATAAAAAAAGGTGATGAAGCTTATGACCATTTTTCTTTTAGCAGCTACATTTATTCTGTGTTCATATTATATACTCCGCCTCCAATGGTATACAGCTGTCATTCTGATTTGTCTTTGAGGCGCAGCTGTTCAACACTGCGCATCCAGAGGAAAAGTAAACCCAGGATCAGTGATACCGTAATGAGCAGCTCATAAGAGAACTGTGAAAAAAGGTAGGAAAAGGTGTGGGCTGAAAACAGTTCAGCCAGTTTGAAAATGAACAAGGCACTCAGCAGCAGGCGCACCCGACGGACAACATGGATGCTTCTGAGCCGTACTGTGGTGCTTTGGCTCCAGAGAGCAGGTATGAGCAGGCAGCCCACTCCCAGGATGAGCAGCCGCTGACCTTCCTGTTCAAAAGAAAAGCTGCTGAAAGAGATGGCCTGTAGCGCCTTCAGGCAGTATACTGAAATGATCAGGCTGAGCAGTATACGAATCTGATGCATAAAATGGAAAAGGCCAGCCCGGACGAGGCTGACCTTCGGTGAATTAATAGAAGTAAGGATCGTTGTTGACGTAATTCGGATAAATGGTATAATACTTATCCGCAACCTTGTCAAAAACTGCCTTGCGCAGCTTATCAATATTCAACTTTTCAACAGCCGAGATAAAAATAGCATCTGTATTACCCCTGCCCATGTAAGTAGCCTCCAGGGCTTCCAGCGTGAGCGGAGGGTGGTAATCTGTATCTTCCGCTTCTATTTCGTTGTCTTCATACGCGGCATGGCCATTTTCTGATAAGCCGTTGGAAGTCTGGGGTGTATCCCGCATCAGCTGATCCACTTTGTTAAAAACCAGCAGGGTAGGCTTATCGCTGGCGCCTATCTCGGCCAGGGTTTTGTTTACCACGCTAATCTGCTCTTCGAAAGAAGGATGAGAGGCATCTACCACGTGCAGCAATACATCTGCCTCACGGATCTCATCCAGCGTAGATTTAAAGCATTCTATCAGCGCATGGGGCAGTTTCCTGATAAACCCGACGGTATCGGTAAGCAGGAAGGGAATGCGGTTAATGACAACTTTTCGCACCGTAGAATCCACCGTGGCAAACAGTTTATTTTCGGCAAATACATCAGACTTGGAAAGCAGCCGCATCAGGGTAGACTTGCCCACATTGGTATACCCCACCAGCGCTACGCGCACCACCTGCTCCCGGGCCTTGCGCCGGGTGGCATTCTGCTTGTCTATCTTGTCAAGTTTCTTATTGAACAGAGCGATTTTATCCCGCACAATACGGCGGTCAGTCTCCAATTCTTTCTCGCCCGGCCCTCTCATACCGATACCTCCCTTCTGTTTGGAAAGGTGAGACCACATTCGGGTCAGGCGAGGCAGGATATACTGGTACTGGGCCAGTTCCACCTGCGACTTGGCCTGGGCAGTTTTAGCACGTAAAGAGAAGATGTTCAGGATCAGCAGACTGCGATCCAGTATTTTGCATTGTAATTTATTTTCAATGTTACGCACCTGTGAGGGCGTAAGGTCATCATCAAAGATCACCATATCCACCTCATGGGCGTCCACATATTCCTTGATTTCATCCAGTTTACCCTTACCAACAAAAAAAGCCGTGTCAGGCTTATCCAGTTTTTGGGTAAATTTTTTCATTGTGATGGCCCCTGAAGTTTCTGCCAAAAAAGCCAGTTCCTCCAGGTATTCGTTCACTTTGTACTCAGGCTGTGCCTGGTTGATCAGGGCAACCAGTACGGCAGTTTCTTTGCGCTTTGCTGTTGAAAGTGGTTCTATCATTCAAATAGGTTTAACCCGAAAAGTATTTGTACATAGAAAAATATTATGAAAAATAAAGTTCATATCCCAGCTTTTCGGATCAAAAATATGGTAGCAAGCCTCTCGCCATGCTTGGCAAGTAAATTTTATATCATTGTGCTTTACCAGGCACCGCCTCAATGGCGGAGCAGGCGAACATTGTCTTCCCTTACGTAGGCCGTTTGTCCGTTCCAGTCAATTTTTACCCATACGTCTTCCCGGCCAGCCACCTTTACCTTATGCCCTTTGCCGCTGATCTGCAGCACCTTGGCTCCGGAAGAAGGCGCATGCATAATATAAGCATTCTCTTCAGTGATGATAGCGTGCGGTGGAAGCAACGAAAAATTAGTCAGGTAAAACAGGCAAAGCAGCAGGAAGACGAAAGCAAGTCCGAAACCATAGGGCCGCCCGCTCATCTTTTTGCGCTGTAAGACGAAGTAGATAAGTCCTCCCATGGTAAGCGCCAGCAGGATAAAAATAAACAGGTACTGGTTGCGGTAGAGGTAGGCCTGGATCAGGTCCATATCTTCAAACTCATACCCCTGAAGCTCGTATTTTTCGGAGAGCTGCTGGATTTTGCTGATCACTGCATCATCTGAAGATAGCAGGTAATACTCATTGAGGTAGTAGAGGGCCTCACTATAGCTGCCGAGTCCTTCCTGTATAAAGGCCATATTGAGCAGCATGGCAGGAGAGGCCATGCCCTCATCATAGATCTGCTCATAGAGCTTCAGCGACTCCGTGTACTGCTGCTGTTCAAAGAGGGAGTCGGCAGTTTGTAAAATTTCCTCAAATGCTGGCTGAGCGCAAACTTTTCCTGCAGACAGGATGTTGAATATGCCCAGTGCAAAAAGGAAAGTAATTTTTCTAAATTCGTTTTGGATTTTCATTTTAAGCCTCTTACCTTTGCATCGCAATTAAGGGGAAACGCCCCAGAAAATCAAAAAAAAGAATCCGTAGCTCAGCTGGTAGAGCAACGCCCTTTTAAGGCGTGGGTCCTGGGTTCGAATCCCAGCGGGTTCACATCT
>JBKHDR010000150.1:0-9621 GCA_046541235.1 Cyclobacteriaceae bacterium
CAAAAGGGCTGTCAGCTTTGCGCCAACAGCCCTTTCTTTATGTAGTGTGAGATTAATTATCCGTTCATGGAAACCAGGAACTCGTCATTATCCTGCGTGCCCTTCATCTTTTGCAGTAGGAATTCTATGGCCTCCTGTGAGGTCATGTCGGCCATAAGTTTGCGGAGTATCCAGATACGAGACAGTTCATCCTTCTGCATCAGCAGGTCTTCGCGGCGTGTGCCGGAAGCCGGTACGTCAATGGCAGGATAGATACGCTTGTTAGACAGCTTACGATCAAGCTGCAGTTCCATGTTACCGGTTCCCTTGAATTCTTCAAAGATCACCTCATCCATCTTAGAGCCTGTTTCTATCAGGGCCGTGGCGATAATCGTCAGCGAGCCTCCGTTCTCTACATTACGGGCGGCACCAAAGAAACGCTTTGGCTTATGCAGCGCATTGGCATCCACACCACCTGAAAGGATTTTGCCCGATGAAGGTACGGTGGTATTGTAAGCACGGGCCAGGCGGGTGATAGAATCCAGCAGGATCACCACATCGTGGCCGGATTCCACCAGGCGCTTGGCTTTTTCCAGTACGATACTGGCTACTTTTACGTGTCTTTCGGCCTGCTCGTCAAAGGTAGAAGCGATCACTTCTGCCTTCACACTGCGTGCCATGTCGGTCACCTCTTCCGGACGCTCATCTATCAGCAGGATCATGAGGTAAACTTCGGGATGATTTTCAGCGATGGCATTGGCCAGTTCCTTCAGCAGTACGGTTTTACCTGACTTAGGCTGAGAAACGATCATACCACGCTGTCCTTTACCGATAGGGGCAAAAAGATCCACCACGCGGGTAGAGTAATTGCCTGATTTGGTTGACAGGTTCAGCCTTTCGTTAGGGAAAAGAGGTGTGAGGTATTCAAAAGGCACCCGGTCGCGTACTTCGTCGGTAGTTTTACCGTTGACAGACTCTACTCTGAGCAGGGCAAAATACTTTTCGCCTTCCTTGGGGGGGCGGATCTGTCCTTTAACAGTGTCACCGGTTTTGAGGCTGAAAAGCTTGATCTGCGAGGGAGATACATAGATATCATCGGGGCTGGCCAGGTAGTTATAGTCTGAAGAACGGAGGAAGCCGTAGCCGTCCTGCATAATCTCAAGTACACCTTCGTTGACGATCAGGCCGTCAAATTCTTTGATAGGTACCGGCTGCTGGTTACTTTCCTGCCGATCGCCCTTGTCTCGGTGAGGCTTTCTGCTTTCCTGCCGCTGATCACGATTTTCCCTGTTTTCGCGGGGCTCTTTACGATGACGAGGCTGTTCCTGGCTTTCTTCTTCGGAAGACTTACGGGACTCCGCCTGTCGCGGTTCGGCCTGACGAGGCTCTGTTGACTGGCGGGAAGGTCTTTTCCCGCTGTTTTCCACTTCAATGTTGAAAGAACTCAGAAAATCGCTGGTATCCTGGTCCTCCTGCTTGGCAGAAGGCTCCTCCTCATCTCCGATATCAGTCACGTTGACGCGGTTCATACGCCTGCGGCGTGCCCCTTCATCCTGCTTCTGCTCCTCGGTCATGGCCTGAGGCTGCTGGCTTTGCTCTTTATCCTTATCTCCGTCTTTGTTCTTTTTGCGGGGTTTACGGCCGGGCTTGGACTTTTTAGGAGCGGGAGCGGGTTCAGTTTCAGAGGAAGGTGTCTCTTTAGCAGTGGCTTCTTCGGCAGGAGCCTCACTGGCTTTTTCGGCAGGCTTCTTTTTGGGGAGTTTGTCTTCAGGTAAGACAGCCTGCTGATCCAGAATCTTGTAAATGAGGTCTTGTTTGTTGAGTTTTTTGTGGCTCTTCAGGTCCATTTCGTCGGCAATCTCTCTTAGTTCAGAGAGCAGCCTCACTTGCAGATCATCAATTGTGTACATAAGAAAAATTAAGGGATGCTAAAAATTGAATACATTTAGCGTGGATGTAACTTAAGTTTAAGCTGGAATGAATAACAGTAAAATAAAGGCTTTTTCAAAAGGACAATGCAGTGTGGTGAAGCGTTTGAATGAGGCTAAGATACCTCCTTGCCCGATTTGAAGATGCAATTATATCCGACCCACTGCTAATTGTCAAGAAAAATAGAATAATTTTGTGAACTCAACGCGCATATGTCAACTTGAGTTCGTACTAAAAATAAAACTTCTGAAAAAGTAGAAATTTACTCTTTAACAAACAATTTTTTGAAATGTTACAGATCTCCTTTATAAGAGAAAATAACGACAAGGTAGTACAGGGCCTGCAGAAGCGCCATTTCCCCGAAGCAGCCCGGGCCATTGACGAAATCCTCCACACCGACCAGCAGCGGAGAAGTACCCAGGCAGAATTAGATCAGGTACTGGCCTCTTCTAACAGCGCTGCCAAACAGATAGGGCAGCTGATGAAAGATGGTAAGCGGGAAGAAGCCGAACAGTACAAACAGGAAACCGCTGCCCTGAAAGCCAGAAGCAAAGAACTGGGGGAGCAACTCCGTGAATATGAGGAGGCCCTGACGCGGCAGCTTTACAATATACCAAACCTGCCTCATGACAAAGTACCTGAAGGCAGAACCTCCGAAGATAACCAGGTGGTGTACCAGCACGGCGACTTCCCTCAACTGCACACTGATGCTAAACCGCATTGGGAACTGATAGAGCAGTATGATATCATAGACTTTGCCCTGGGCAATAAGATCAGCGGGGCGGGCTTTCCGGTTTACAAAGGGAAGGGTGCCCGCCTGCAGCGTGCCCTTATCAATTTTTTCCTGGATGAGGCCCTGGCAGCAGGCTACCTGGAGATACAGCCCCCGGTAGTAGTCAACGAAGATTCCGGCTATGGCACAGGGCAGCTACCCGACAAGGAAGGGCAGATGTACCACATACCCGAAGAGAAACTTTACCTGATTCCTACAGCTGAGGTACCAATTACCAATCTCTACCGGGATGTCATCCTCAGAGAAGAGGATCTGCCCATCAAAAATGTAGGTTATACGCCCTGCTTCCGCAGAGAGGCAGGCTCATGGGGCGCACATGTGCGCGGCCTCAACCGCCTGCACCAGTTTGACAAGGTAGAAATTGTGCAGGTACAACATCCTGACAAGTCCTACGAGGCGCTGGAGCAGATGGCCCTGCACATTCGCGGCCTGCTCGAAAAGCTTGAGCTGCCCTACCGCGTGCTGGCACTCTGCGCCGGAGATATGGGCTTTACCTCAGCGCTCACTTATGATATGGAAGTGTACTCAGCTGCCCAGCAAAAGTGGCTGGAAGTAAGCTCCGTAAGTAATTTTGAAGCTTACCAGTCGAACCGCCTGAAGCTCAGGTTTAAGGACAGCGATAAGCAGACACGCCTGCTGCATACCCTCAACGGCAGTGCGCTGGCGCTGCCTCGTATCGTAGCGGCCCTGCTGGAAAATAACCAGAGTGAGAAAGGTATCCGCATACCCAAAGTGCTGCAGCCCTATACCGGCTTTGACATGATTGATTAAATGTAAAAAGCCCCGCCAGTTGATAGCCAGGCGGGGCTTTTTGATTTTTACTCCTTCGGGCCGGAGGCCCGTGAGGATATGGGTCACTCTGTAGGAGCGGAGCGACTGTCATTTTTATCAGCCGAAAGCGGTTTCTACTGAGCCGCCATCTACACGGTAATTGCTGCCATTAACGTAGCTGGCTCTCTCTGAGCAGAGAAAGGCAATGACCGAAGCCACTTCTTCCGGTTGTCCTCGGCGATCCACCGCAATATGAGGCCTTTTGTTATCCAAAAACCAGTTGACGGTTTCTTCTACCGACTCTCCTCTTTCTTCAGCTTTCTCCTCCATCATTTTATTAGTCATGGGTGTTTCCACATAAGCGGGAGATACGGCATTGATCAGCAGCCCGTCTTTGGAATAGGCACGGGAGAGGCATTTGCTCAGGTTGATCAGACCGGCCTTGCAGGCATTGTAGGGGCTTTCCTCTTCATAAGGTTGCAGAGCGTTTTCTGATGAAACCACTACCACTCTTCCCCAGCCTTTGTCAAGCATTTGCGGGATGAAGGCCCGGCAGGTTCTCACTACGCCCATCAGGTCAATGTCTATGGTATTGTACCAATCTTCATCGCTTAGCTCCAGGAAGTCGCCTGCCGCACCTCGGGCTCCTGCACAATTGACGAGGATATCGGCGCCTCCATGTTCATTTTTCACTTTATCAGCCAGTTGCTGTACCTGCTGCCTGTCGGTCAGGTCAGCGGTGATGGTAATAATATCTTCTGAATTCCCTGCCTTTTTAACTTCTTCGGCAGACTCTTGCAGCTGATCTTCGTAAAGGTCGGTCAGTATGACCTTCACACCTTCTGAGGCTAAAATCCTGGCGGTAGCCAGCCCCATACCAGAGTCGGCTCCGGTTATCACTGCGGTTTTTCCTTTGATCTGTAAATCCATAAAAAATATTTTTAGTCCCCGCTGACGGTGAGCAGAAGGGGTTTGTTTAAAAAATGGTTCATAAACTTTAACAGCTTAAGCTATCCAATGTTGCCAAAAATCACGGCTAATCCTTAGTCATCCCTAAAAAGCGTCGGCCTGCTTGTAATTACACTGCCTGCCGCCCTATCTTTGTAACTATGGCAAAAGATAAAGCAGAAAAGAGCAAAGTAAGTCCGCAGGGCCAGGAGCCGGAAAACTCCCTGAAGAAAGTGATTGCCCATGCGAAAGAGTATGGATTTGTATATCCTTCCAGCGAAATCTACGACGGTTTACAGGCAGTCTACGACTACGGTCCCTTCGGTGTAGAGCTTAAAAATAACCTCAAGCAGGCCTGGTGGCAGGCCATGACCCGACTCAATGGCAACATCGTAGGCCTGGATGCCGCTATTTTCATGCAGCCACAGACCTGGGTAGCTTCCGGCCATGTGGACAGCTTCAATGATCCCATGATTGACAACAAGGATTCCAAGAAGCGCTACCGTGCCGATAACCTGATTGAAGACTATGCCGCCCGCCTGGAAACCGAAGGGGAGATCAAAACCGCTCACCTGCTGCTCAAGAAAATGAACAGCCTGCTAGAGGCCGAAGACCTGGCTGGCCTCAAGGAGCTGATTATGGAATATGATATCCGTTGCCCCATCTCTGATACGGCCAACTGGACCGATGTGCGTCAGTTCAACCTGATGTTTTCTACCAAAATCGGCTCAGTTTCAGATGAATCCAATACCGTTTACCTGCGTCCCGAGACTGCCCAGGGCATCTTTGTCAATTTTTTGAATGTACAGAAAACAGCTCGTCAGAAGGTGCCTTTTGGTATCGCCCAGATTGGTAAGGCTTTCCGCAACGAGATCGTGGCCCGGCAGTTTATCTTTCGCATGCGGGAATTTGAGCAGATGGAAATGCAATTCTTTGTGCGCCCCGGAGAAGAGATGCAGTGGTTTGACCACTGGAAGTCGGTGCGGATGAAGTGGCACGAAGCGCTGGGACTACAGGCAGAGAAACTGCGCATCCATGAGCATGAGAAGTTGGCCCACTATGCCAATGCCGCCATCGACATTGAGTATCTTTTTCCCTTTGGTTATAAAGAAGTAGAAGGTATACACTCCCGCACCGACTTTGACCTGAAGAGCCACCAGGAGCTGTCCGGTAAAAAGATGCAGTACTTTGACCCGGAAGTCAGTAAGAATTACATCCCTTATGTGATTGAGACTTCTATAGGAGCTGACCGCCTCTTCCTGATGATGATGTGCGAGGCCTATACCGAAGATACCGGCGTGGATGCCAAAGGCGAAGAGAAGACGCGCCTCTACCTCAAACTGCACCCTGCCCTGGCACCGGTAAAAGCAGCCATACTACCGCTGGTGAAGAAGGATGGACTTGCTGAGATCGGCCAGTCTATCTACCAGGACCTGAAAATGGATCTGAATGTAATTTATGACGACAGTGCGGCTATTGGAAAGCGCTACACCCGCCAGGACCTGATCGGAACGCCCTTTTGCATTGCGGTAGACCACCAGACCAAGGAAGATAATACCGTCACCATCCGCCACCGCGACAGTACCGAACAGGAGAGGGTAGCGATAAGTGAGCTGAAAAGCCGCCTGACCGAGGCCTGCTCTATGAAGCGTATTCTGGAAAAACTGGCTTAAACATGAAAGAGGAACAGCAGCCTCTGGGCATAGATCCTGGTGCCTTCCTGATAGGTATGTTGATAGCGCTCATCCTGGTGGGCGCTTATTTTTTGTACCAGTACCTCCGTTTCAGGAAGAGGAAGAAACAGACGGCAGTGACTTCTGGCGAAGTCAGGCAGATCCTCAGCCAGCATTTTGCCTACTACCGCATGCTGGACAGCGAACAGCAAACCCGCTTTGAGCAGCGGGTGCTGGCTTTTGCCAATCAGAAGACCTTTATACCCCGGAACATGGAGCGGGTGACTGTAGAGATGCAGGTCCTTATCTCGGCGGCCATGGCGCAGCTTACTTTCGGGCTGCCGCCCATCAGCCTGCAGCATTTTCAGCGTATTATTGTTTATCCCGACCAGTATTATTCTACGGTGACCGAGAAGATGCATAAGGGAGAGGTGAACCCAGGGGCCAGGGCTATTGTGCTTTCCTGGAGAAATTTTCTGAAAGGCTATGCCATACCGGATGATTCTCTCAACCTGGGACTGCACGAGATGGCGCATGCCCTGGAACTGGAAAACCTGATAGAAAACCGGGAGTATAATTTTTTCAGAAAAGAACCCTGGCAGGATTTCAAAGAAGAGTCGGCACGTATCTCTGAGATGATAAAAAAAGGCGAAACGAACTTTTTCCGTGAATATGCTACTACCAATGAGAAAGAGTTTTTTGCCGTAGCGGTAGAGAATTTCTTTGAACGCCCCAAAGCCTTCTGCCAAAAGTTTCCGCGCATGTACGGCATCATGATAGCGCTGTTAAACCAAGATCCGTTAGCAATAACAAATGACGGATTTCATTTACCGGATGATATCTAAAACTCTCAGCTCATAAGGTTTTATGAAAGGGCTGCTGCAAAACTATTTGGCCAGCCATAACATTTGCCTTGTACGAATCATTACTATTAGTAATAAATCAGCATTATTTAATTGGAAAACCGCTAAGTTTGTGCGCAAGTACAATCCTCCCGGTTCTTTTTTACAACATATTTACCTGCTTAGTACACCGCCTACATGTGGATTAAAATAGCCCATACGATTATCAGGTATCGCCTGTGGCTGATGATCGTGATTTTTGCGATTACTCTATTTATGGGGTATCATGCCCGTACGCTGGAAGTAAGTTACGACTACATTGAAGCCGTACCTTCCGACGATCCTGAATTGGTTTTTTACCAGGAGTTTAAAGCTCAGTTTGGTGAAGATGCCAATGTGCTGGCTATTGGCGTAAAGGATTCTTCTCTTTACCAGGTGGATAATTTTCGCCGCTACAGCTATCTCGGCGAGGCCATCAGTAAACTGGAAGGTGTCAAGTATGTGCTGGGCCTGCCCAATATGCAAAAGCTGGTGAAAGATACCGAGGATAAGGATTTTGACCTGCAGCCCATTTTCACCTCTATGCCCGATGAGCAGGCTACACTGGATAGCCTGCTACAGGAAGTACGTGACATCAAACTCTACAGCGGACAACTGCTCAATGAAGAAAACGGTGCCACCTTTATGCTGGTAACCATAGAGAATGATGTACTCAACTCCGATAAGCGGCAGCAGCTCATTCCTGACATACAGCAACTGGGCGAAAGTTTTACTGAGTACACTGATATAGAGCTGCATTATGTGGGGATTCCCTTTGTGCGTACGGTCATGAACGCCAAAGTTCGCTCCGAACTCAGAACCTTCCTGATTCTTTCAGTAGCGGTTACTGCGCTTATTCTGCTGCTTTTCTTCCGCTCCTGGGATGCGGTGGTATTCCCCCTGATTATCATCGGCATCATGGTGGTCTGGTCTACCGGTACGCTGGCGCTTTTTGGCTACGATATCACTATCCTTTCGGGCCTGCTGCCGCCCATCATCGTGGTCATCGGTATTCCCAACAGTGTTTACCTGCTTAACAAGTACCACAACGAATACAGCCGCCACGGCAACAAAATCAGGGCTCTCACCAGCATTGTAGAAAAGATCGGGCTGGCCACGCTCATTACCAATGTGACTACCGCCATTGGCTTCCTGGTGCTGATCTTTACGGATATTGTCATCCTGGAAGAATTTGGGCTGGTGGCCGGGCTCAATATCCTGGCGACTTTCTTTGTAAGCATCATTCTGATTCCCTCCATTTTCTCTTATCTGCCGCCGCCCAGTAAGCGGCAGCTCAAGCACCTGCGGCTCGGGCCGATTGACTGGGTGCTGACCCAGCTGGATTTGCTGGTGCACCGCCACAAATACCGGGTGATGGGCAGCGCTGTACTGGTGGTGATCATATTTATGATCGGAATGCTGAGGATAGAGGCGGTGTCCTTCCTGGTGGATGATGTACCAGCCGACAGCCAGCTGCGTAAAGACCTGGCTTTTTTTGAGGAAAATTTTACCGGCATCATGCCGCTGGAGATTGTAGTAGATACCCAGCAAAAGCGGGCCATTACCCGCACCCAGACTTTGGAGAAAATAGAAGGTTTCCAGCAGTACCTGGCCGAGCAGCCGGAAATATCAGAACCCGTTTCGGTGGTGAGCTTTATAAAAGCTGCCCGGCAGGCCTTCTACAACAACAGCCCGGCCTTCTACGAATTGCCCGACAGCCGCGACAGAGCCTTTATCTTCCGCTATCTCAAAAATTCACAGGCCGGTGAAGTAGTAGCCGAAGACAGTACCCGGACAGAAGAAGCCGCCCAGCTTGACCTGCTGCAGAATTTCAGCGACAGCACCGGGCAGCAGGTGCGTATCTCCCTCAAGATTGCCGACATTGGCTCCAAGGAAATCAAGTCCTTGATTGATGAAAGGATCAGGCCTAAAGCAGAAGAAGTTTTTGACGAAGAAGCCAGCGTCAACATTACCGGGGCCAGCCTGCTCTTTACCAAGGGCAATGAGTTCCTGATAGATAACCTGCTGGTGAGTCTGCTGCTGGCCTTTGTGCTCATTGCCATCATCATGGCCCTGCTCTTCGGCAGCTTCCGGATGATTCTCATCTCGCTGGTGCCCAACCTTATTCCGCTCATCATCACCGCCGGTATCATGGGCTTTGTGGGTATACCGCTTAAGCCCAGCACGGCTATTATTTTCAGCATCGTCTTCGGTATTTCGGTAGACGATTCTATCCACTTCCTGGCCAAGTACCGGCAGGAACTTAAAGTGAATCATGCTTTTGTGCCCATTGCCATCAGTAAGAGCCTGCGGGAGACGGGTGCCAGTATGATTTATACCTCTATCATCCTGTTTTTTGGTTTTATCATCTTTGCCGGCTCCGAGTTTGGCGGTACCATGTATCTGGGAATACTGACTTCTCTCACGTTGCTGATTGCCATGTTTACCAACCTGAGTGTGTTGCCTGCCCTGCTTATGGCCTTTGACAATGGCAAAGGACTGGCCAAAAATGAGGATACGCCCTTCCACCTCATTGAACACTACGACGAATTTTATTCTGAAGAAGAAGATGAGGAAATTGACCTGGATAAGCTGGAGCGCCCCGAGAACGGACAGAATGAAGAAGTAGGTGAGGAGAAGGGAGGGA
>JBKHDR010000151.1:0-9538 GCA_046541235.1 Cyclobacteriaceae bacterium
TACTGATTGAAAAGTCAGAAATACATTACAAACCTTGGTCATACTGGGCTGAGGTTCTTAGCTTGGTAGAAAAATTAAAGCCCTATGAAAAGATTCTTTCTCCTGTTTTGTGTCCTGTTATCTGTGCATGCTCAGGCCCAGGTTATGCCTGCTACCGAAATTGATGAAGGTGTTTATTACCTACGCTTTGACCAGGCCGAAGCTGTCATACTGGTACACCCCGACCTCGAGTTTATCGGTAACCAGCGCTTTGCCGAATCCATCCTGTACAGTCAGCAGGCAAAACGTTCTTTCAAAAGACCCCTGGTAGTGTCATGGCAAGGCGAAGATACGGTAATGATGCTGGGTAGTGATAATGTAAAGCTTTTATTTTACCGTAAAGAAAATCAGTGGATACTTAAAGCACCTCCTAAATCTGAGGATACCCCTCTCCTGCTTCTCTCAGCATCTCATATGGGATGGAGAGACAAATTTGACAGGGTGAGAAAATTCAAAGATTTGTCCAGTGATTCAAGATAGTCGTAGTTCTTTTGCGCTGTATCCCGGGCAAAGTAGCTGCCATCTTTCTTAACAATTAGTGCTAACAATGATGTGGCAGAATAGTATTGTATGCCATTTGTACTTGTTGTCTTGCCCCATCAGTCTTTCCATTTGAGCCAGGCCTCAAGATGAAGTGAACGGAAGCAGGATGGAATGAGTTAGTTACTAAGCAGAATCCGAAATTCGGATTTTATTTTCATATAACCACCATCCTATGAGCAGATCTCAGAACAGCTTCATGAAGAAACAGCGAGAAAAGAAAAAACAGAAAAAGAAAGAAGAAAAGATGCAGCGCAAACAGGAGCGGCAGGAAAATTCTGGTGGGGGCAGCCTTGAAGAGATGATTGCTTATGTAGATGAACACGGAAACATCAGCGATACGCCTCCGGAAGAGGATAAAGCTGAGCAGGAGAAACGTAAAAACAAAAAGGAGTAAGTTTTTTTGATCATTAGAAAAGCCTTGGTAACTTAATCTTTTTTCAGCTTTGGCTAAAAGTACTTTGTGAATTTCTTTCATTGCATCCGTAACGGGAAAAGGCAGAAGGAGAAGTTCGGCTTAGGGCAAATCCGGTACAGGGATACGATGGGGACGGGTGGAAATAGCATGCAGGAAGGCCAGTAGTGCGGACTTTTCCTCTTTACTTAGGTTTAGTGGTCTGAGGTGAGGAGATTTTTCAGGATAAAGGGGGTGGCCCGCCATCTTTTTGGGAATGATCTGCGGCATGCCCCGATCATACATATCAATGATTTCAGTGAGCTCAAACACATTTCCGTTGTGCAGCCAGGGACCGGTGTAGACCACATCCCGCAACGAGGGCGTACGAAACTTACCTACATCGCTTGTATCGCCCGTCACCATGAAGCGGCCCAGGTCTTCTCCCGGCCTGCCAAACATGGACTGACCGATGTTGTGGTACTGATTATCAGAAAAAAGTGGCCCGTTGTGGCAGTTCATGCAGCGGGCTTTGGTGCGAAACAAATGCAGTCCCAGCAGTTCTTCCTCATCCAGGGCATCTTTATTCCCCTCCACAAAGCGGTCAAACCTACTTGGGCGACTCACCACGCTTCTTTCAAAAGTGGCCAGGGCTTTCTGCAGATGATCTAATTCAATGGTATCTGTCTGGTAGGCTTCTTTAAAAAGCCGCAGGTAGGCAGGTATGCCATTCAATCGCGTCAATGCTGTCTGTAAATCCATATTCATCTCTATATGGTCCTGCAGCGGGAAGAGGCTTTGGTCCTCTAAGCTTTCGGCCCGGCCGTCCCAGAAAAGTTCATTAAAGTGGGCAGTATTCAGAATGCTCATGGCATTGCGTGCCCCCTGCCGACGGTTGTGACCGAAGGCAAACTGTCGCCCGTCAGCCCAACCCAGTTCGGGATCATGGCAGGTAGCACAGGCAATCTGCCGGGATACGGACAGACGAGGGTCAAAAAAAAGTTTCTCGCCCAGGTCTTCTGCTGCTTTGGAGTAGGGATTGCTCTCCGGATGGCTTACTTCGGGTAATTTACCCAGTTCATGATGTGTCACACCTTCATCCAGATGCGGCTTAGGCCAGCTATTGGGTGGACCTGCGTAGAGGTCACGCAGTGAATCAGAAGGTACATACAGGGTATTAAATGCTGTAAAAACAACAAAGCACAAACAGGAAAAAATAAGGAGTCTGGTGTTTTGGGTCATGCTGCCGGCATCACTGTATATTGATCATTAAAGTTGCGCTAATTTGCCAACGATTGATGAGATTCCAAATTGTTTCCTACAAAACAAAACAGGCACCACAAAGGTGCCTGAAATGCTCATCCATGCAGGGCAGCTTATTCACGACGCTCTGTCGGCATCACGTATCTCCTTACCTGTATGCCATTATTGATCTCTGTTTCATCAAAAGTCACCGTTAGGTTGATCACTCCGGCCGTTTCATCGTAAGTACCTTCTCCGGAGATACCCACGGTAAAAGAAGTGTCATCAGTACGATAAATGGTCACCTCCTGCTCAGGCACAACAGCAATGCCTGAAGTAGCATCTACTGCAGTAGGCACCAGGCGTATGGCCTCAAAAATAGCAATACCAGCTGAGCCTGCTGAAATACTTTCATCCACCGTGTTGGGATACTCTTCAGGGCCCGAGCTGTAGAGGTCTATCATATTAAAAGCATTGGTATTACGGGTAAAGTTCTCTTCAGACCACAGGGGAGACACAAAACCAATACTATTGGGGTTTTCGGAGTCATAATAGGTGAAAGCAAAGGATTCTTCAAAAAGTGGTCCAGCGGCCGGGTCATCATTGCTTCTTCCTGTTTCGGGAACAGCTACATCTGCAAAAGTATTGTAAGCATACAATCTGGCAAAATCTTCATCAAGTGCAAACAGTCTGGTATTTGCAGTGGGATTGATGATGCTGAGCGAGGCAGTAGGATTCGCACCCAGCTCAATGGCCCGGTTATCGGGAGTCTGCAGTGTCAGCTCAAGCGTTGAAGTCTGATCAAGGCTCTCGGTATTCAACACCGGTACTTCAATGGTGGCTGAAGTTTCACCGGCAGGTATAGTGACTGTGCTGGCTTCAGGAGCTTCAAAATTGGTGCCTTCCACAGCATCACCTCCAATAGTGTAGTTCAGTTCAATATCCTCGGGAAAAGCATTATTGGTAGTCACCTCAAACACGATGGTATCCTGAAGATATTCATTGGTAGTCAGCGTGGCTTCAGCAAAATCCACTACTACAGCACCTGCCTGATCGTCGTTCACCAGGGTGATGGTCGTGGTGGATGGCATAGAAACCGTCACACCATCTACCGACGGTTCGCCCAGGGTAAGTTCAATAAGACGAGGCTGATCCTCTACAAAGTTGTTGTTGATAGGAGTCACCAGGATCTCAGCCGTCGTTTCTCCGGGGAGTATGGTAAAGGCTTTAGGCGAAATGGTTTCGTAATCAGTACCTTCCACCGCGCTTCCGCCCACCGTAAAGGGAATGGTGATGCTAGCATCCCATGAGGGACTGATTTCCACCTGCACAGCCAGGGGCTCTGCGGCATCTTCTTCCAGAGTGTACTCTTCTTCAGCAAAACTAACAGTTGCAGTAAGAGGCTCGTCTTCTTCGCAGGCAGTAAACAAGCCAAGTAGAGCAATAAGTGATAAAAAAAGGGGTAATCTGTTCATCATTTGTTGGTTTTTAAGAAATAAATTAGACAATCGGTTAAAATTAAAATCTTATGGAATGACAAATTTTATTGTAAAACTCCGCCTTTGTGCTTGAGGACCGGGCAAGCCCAGGTTTAAAAAGTCGGGTGTCACTTCCTCCAGCCTGAGGGTCAGATATGCCTCCTGCATGATAGGTTCATTGATCAAAACAAAAACCTTAGCTTCAAAACTTCCCGGAGGTATGTTTAGCAAAAAATCTGTTTCTGAATCGCCTTCCTCTCTGAGAAGAATATCGCCTTGCTGAATGTTTGAGGAATAATCGGCCGTGTAACTTATCACTACCGTTTCATTTATGGGTGAAGAGGAAAGAATCACCGGTATAAGTAGAGTATCTAGCGTTCCGACTGGCAGCTCGAGCGTATCCAGAGGGATGAGCTGAGGAGCAATCACTCCATTTGCTACCTCCCGGTATTCAAAGCGTACGTGGGCATTCTGTGGAGCAAATACCTTGTCCTCCAGGGGGTCTTCACAGGCCGCAGCCAGCAAAAGAATCAGGGCAATATGGTAGTATAGAAGCTTCATCAGTAGCCAGGGTTTTGCTCCAGCCTGCGATTGGCATCCAGGGCATTTTGAGGAATAGGCAGCACAAAACGTGGATCAGGATAGCGAAGTGAGCAGTTTTCATTATTCGGGCAGTCGGTTCTTACGACATCTCTGCCGGTACGTCCCAGGTCAAAAAGAAGGTGCCCTTCCAAGGCTAATTCCTTTCTACGCTCCTGCAGTATGGCTTCCAGCAGGGCTTCACCTCTCAATTCTACTGGGGCAAAGTTCGGATCAGCTCTTCGGCGGATGATATCGAGGTCAGCCTGCGCCAGTTCGGGCCTCCCCAGGCGTGCCAGGGCTTCAGCCCGAATCAGGTAAATTTCAGAAAGCCTGAGCACGGGAATGTCGCTGGCTTTATTTACCTCAAAAGGATACTTGGCGCTCAGCCAGTCTCCGTTTTCATCTTCCAGGATCATCGTACCCGGCCCACGTACATCGGTTTCAGTATACAATGCTCTCAAATCCCGGCTGACGGAAAGCGCCGGACGAGGTACGCCTGTTCCCACCACATCTGAAATCAGGGTCAGCATCTGCGCTGACATGTCCAGGCGGAAAAGGTATTCATCTCCGCGGTAGCCATTCTGCCATATCTGCGGATATTCGGTAGTAGAAGCCAGCGATACTTCTTCGCTGTTGATCACCTCACCGGCAAGTGTCACTGCCCGGCTCCATTCGCCAACATACAGATACACTCTCGCCAGCAGTGCTTTGGCTGCTTCTGCACTTATGCGGTAAGCATTAGTAAAAGCCGGTAAAATTGAAATGGCTTTTTCAAGGTCAGCAACGATCAGCTGATATACTTCATCTGCCGTAGCACGTGCCAGTTCATCTTCTACCGAAGGAGACCTTTCCAGCAGCACCACTCCGGGGTGCGAAGCATCGTCGGTAAAATTGTAGGGTTGGGCATAGAGCCTCAGCAGGTCAAAGTAGATAAGAGCACGCAGGGCCAGGGCTTGTCCCAGCACGGTATTCAGCCTTGCTTCCGTGCCATCTGTCACCCCCGGTATTGCATTGATGACATTGTTGACGGCATTGAGCACCTCGTACATTTCGGGGTAAGCCTGGTTGGGCCTGGAAGATAAATTCGGCTGCATCGTAAAGGCATAAACGGGGCGGTAATTTTCTTCATCGGCACTGGTGATATCAGAAGCAAGTTTCAGGTTACCTCCGGCCAGGTCGGGGTAAAGTGGAAAAAATTCTCCGTAGTAAGCACTTTGTCCCATAAGATTGTAAGCCCCGTTGAGTGCCAGTTCGAGGCTGAAAATATCGTTGAGCGCCTCCTCCTTGGAAATCTGATCCTGAGGAGCCTTATCAAGGAAATCCTCGCAGGACGTAAGCCCCATGATCAACAGCGACGATATCGTAAATATTACTTTTCTCATGCTTACAAACTTACTCTCATGCCCAGCGACCAGGTACGAGCCTGGGGAAAGCTGTAGCGGTATTCACGGATGCCATTACGATTTTCGCGAGGCTGCTGAAGGTAGAAATAGGCCAGGTTACTCACCTGAGCGAACAGGCTGGCCGTACTGATATTGACGCGCTTCAGTAGTTCAGTGTCAAATTGGTAATTGAGGTTAATATTTTCAATAATCAGATGATCGTTGTCAAATAGAAAGCGTGAGTTGGTATTGACGACAGGGTTATCCAGGTGCAAACGGGGCACGCTGGCCAGGTCACCGGGCTGCTGCCAGCGGTCCAGCAGGTTGACACTCTGATTATTAAAAAACTGTCTGCCATCCATCTCGTACAGGCTATTCACCAGGATATCAGAACCATAAGAGTAAGAAGCAATGAGTGAAAGCGACCAATTGCCATAGCGCAGATTATTGCTAATTCCTCCGAATACATTGGGGTTGCGGGAGCCTATCTCTACCCGGTTTTCCAGTAGCCGGGCCTGTGTGTAGTCATCGGTGAAGGAGCCGTCGGCAAGTTGCCAGAGCGCCCTGCCGCTATAGGGGTCAACCCCGGCGTATTTCCTTCCGTAGATTGTCCTCACATCCTTACCCTCTACCAAACCGATTCCCGTATTACTGCCTAAATCTTCTTCTTTAAGCTTGAGGTCCGTAATGATGTTACGGTTGGTAGAAAAATTGAAGCGGGTAGTCCATTCCCAACGTTTGTTCTGCACATTGATGGTGCGAAATGAAAACTCCCAGCCGCTGTTGAGCATATCAGCTGCATTAACTTCGGCCAGCTGAAAGCCGCTTTCGTAAGGCACATCTATGGTAGAAATAGCATCCTTAATCTGGTTATGGTAGTATTCTATTGTAGTTGTGATCCTTCCGCCAATTCCGATATCCACTGCCAGATCGGTTTTGTAATTTTTCTCCCAGCTCAGGCGGATATTCTCGGCCGTCAGAGGAATGATACCCCCTTCACCTTGGTAGCTGAAACGGGAACTGATGCTGTACAGACCACGGGCCGCATAGGAGCCGATGCGGGAATTCCCTGTACTGCCGTAAGTAGCCCTTAGCTTGAGGGTATTAATCAATCCATCTTTATTAAAAAAAGCTTCCTCGCTGATCAGCCAGCCACCACCCAAAGAGGCAAATACGGCCCGACGCACATCACCGCCAAAGATACTGGAAGCATCACTGCGACTGTTAAAAGTCAGGAAATAGCGCGACTTATATTCAAGGTTGGCTTCGGCAAAGTAGGAGAGCGTACTTACCTCTTCTTCTGATGAAGCCGAGTTGCGGGTGTTGGCCGACTGCGGAGTACGCAGGTCGTCAAAGGGAAAATCACTTGCGTAAGCCCTTAGCAGGCGGGTGGTCTGCTCCTGCGCCTCAACACCCAGCAGGGCACTGATTTCCCATTCTTTTCCCAGGCGGGTACCCCAGTTGAGACGGGCGTTGGTGATCCACTGCAGGTTTTGCCGGTTCACGTTGTTGACAGCACCATTTCTTCTCCTGCCGCTGGCGTTAAACTTAGAATTATAGGTAAAGTGGTTATTCTGCGTATAGTCCAGGCCAGCCAGAGCAGTGAGTCTGAGGCTGGGAAATATCAGGTACTGTGCGGTAATGTTTCCGTTGGAGGCCAGGCCCTGCTGTCGGTTTTCATTCTGCGCCAGTACCGAGAGCGGGTTGGGCAAATCAAAAAACCACCCCAGTTCGTTGAATGACCCATCCGGAGTGAGCGGGCTTAGATTGGGCGGTGCATTGCGTACATCGAACTGCCCCAGCGATTCTTTATTGATCAGGCTGAAGTTGATATTGTATTGGGTAGAAAGCCGCTCTCCAAAATCCACGTCCACATTAGCACGGGTGTTCAGGCGGCTGAAATTATTACCCCGGGTGATCGTTTCCTGCTCCAAGTAATTAAGTGCTACCCTTGCTTTGGCATTGTTGCCGCCCCCGCTTACACTTACATTGGCCTGCTGAAAGTCAGCGGTACGCAGGTTGATATCTTCCCAGGAGGTATAAATATCCGTAGGCCCAGCCCTACTGATGGCCTCCTGCTCATTCCGGCCGCTATTGATGAGGGTTTCACGGTACAATGCCACGTAATCTGGAGTGGAAAGCAGGTTCACCTGGTTGATGGCTTCACTGATGCCCCTATTATAGCTCAGATCCACCTTAAGTTGCCCTGACTGCCCGCGCTTGGTGGTGATCAGGATAACCCCATTGGCGGCATTGGCTCCGTAAATAGCCGTAGCCGAAGCGTCCTTAAGCACACTGATGCTTTCAATATCTTCCGGATTGAAAGAAGCCAGGGGGTTAAGCAATTGCTCATTGGCACTTACACTGGTCTCGCGGGTAGCCTGTATGTCATATATGGGTACACCGTCTACCACGTAAAGCGGTTCGCTGGAGGTGGTTCGGATAAAATCACTGATGGCTGGCAGAGAACCTTGCCCGCGGATACGTACCTGTACAGGCACGCCCGGCTCGCCCCCGGCATTATTTTCCACATTGAGCCCCGCCACCTGACCTGACAACAACTTCTCAAAACTCTCCACCGGGCGCTCGGCCTGTAAATCTTCACTTTCCAGCTGTACAACGCTGCCGACCAGTTCTGTGCGGTTCTTCTCCATGTTATAGCCAGTGATGACCACATCGGTAAGCATTCTGGAATCTTCTTCAAGAACTACTTCTAGATCAGCAGGTGGCGTGATCTCTATTTCCCTTTTTTTCAGGCCGATATAAGAGAATACCAGGCTGTAGGTCTGTTCGTCTTCCAGCCTAAGACTGAAACGCCCCTCTGCATCGCTGACCGTTCCTTTGAAAGTGTCCTTGATGCGAACCGTCACTCCCGGCAAAGGCTCTCCCTGGGTATCAATTACCCTTCCTCTAACCTGCAGGTCATCCTGCATTTGCCGAGCATCCGCAGAATCAGGAATGACCAAAAGTAACAGCCATGCCAAAGAAAGCGGCAGAAAATATGAAGCGGTCGGTCTGAACATGATCTTATGTAATTACCTATTTATCAGGCACATACATGATTGTTAATAATCAAAGCATTTACTTTTTCAAAACAGAAAATGCCAGTTTTTTAAATCTACAACTGAGTTAAAGTTGTAAGTTGAATATTTTCAGTTTACGTACACGAGCCTGATGCTGCCTGGCTGTAAAAGTCTTTAAACGAGCGCGCAAGTTATTTATTTAGAATCATTATCAATAATAAATCACAAAAAAAGTATCCGTATTTGTAAAAATTCTTTCAATTTCAATCTCATGAAGGCTTTATTTTGGATACAACAAACTTTTGATTGACTATTTGTATCTCATACAGCTGATCAAATCCTTCATCATAAGAGGGTGGCTGTAACTTTCTGAAGGTGCTTATTACACCCGCTACAGGTAGCATCTCTTTTTCCCGCCGCCTGTTTGGGCAGGAGAGAGATCAGATCCAAAATAACAGCCAATGATGCCCCTTACTCTTTTTCCTTTGCCTGCCTGATAAAAGTGTCTCTCACTTTCTTTTCCGGAATGGTATTGTCTACCACGAATCTCGCCTAGGGCTGAAAACAGGTCTGCAGGAATTGCTGCTGCCAGTGACTGGTTCTGAGCAGGTCAAGGCTGATCCTGACATGGGTATTTAAAAAGTTTTCCCAGTAAAAAGTAGATTTTCCTGCTCCCTGTACACCTATAAATAGGATCTCCTCCACCTGGTAACATTAGAGATTATTTGTATTGGTTTTAGATTTACCTGACAGAATTTAAAGGATGCCAACCTTGATCTTTGTCTCCTGCTGATCGGCGATTTAAGCGCCTTTCTCAAATACAGAAGACCGGCTTCCCGGCGACCGGCTTCCCGGCGA
>JBKHDR010000152.1:0-9425 GCA_046541235.1 Cyclobacteriaceae bacterium
CAGACGCTGATCTCGTGAGCTCTCGCCGTGACGCCGATTTTTTCAAACGAGGAAGATTGGGGAGGTCGGCCTGTAAAATAGAAACTTTTAGGGTATCTGTTTAACACATAAAGTTCTTTTATGTCTGAAAAATCAGGCATAAGCTTCGTACCAGCTAAAATGTTCCTTCAATACCTGTACTTTTTGCGCACGGAGGAAAGACAGATATGCCCGAGAGACCGGCGACAACTTCTTATTTCTGAGCCAGATAAGCCGCCAGTCAGTTTTGATAGGCAGACCGGGAGCTGGCAGGATATGCAACTGTTTGCTAAGTAGTTCATGATGAATACCGATGAGCGGCATGATGGATATCCCCAGCCCGGCAATTACTGCCTGTTTGACTGCTTCATTGGAAGTAAGTGATATTCTTTTGCGGTGTTTGCCTTTAGATACCATAAAATACTTCTCCATAGCCAGATGGGTAGCAGAACCCTCTTCCCGGTAGATCAGCGGTTTATGCTCCTGCTCGTAGGGCAGATTACTCACTATATACAGCTTATTTTCTATGAGAATTTCTTCCTCCACCAGGAGTTTGTCAGGTAATACCGATACCAGGGCAAAATCAATCTCATTATTTTTAAGGCTTTCTATCACCCGGGTTTTATTGGTCACGTCCAGTACCAGGTCAATGCCGGGGTTCTTATTAAGAAAACCACTAAGAAAGAAGGGAATGACATACTTACCTGTAGAAGCTGATGAAATGCTAAGCTTACCAGAGAGCATTCCTTTAAAAGCTTCTGTTTTATAGTTAATAGTTTCAATCTCCTCCATAATTCTTTCGGCTATGCGTGCAATCTCATGGCCAAAATCGGTGATATACAACTGCCTGCCTATGACTTCTGTGAGAGGAATATCAAACTGATCCTGTAGGTTTTTTAGCTGAATGGAAACCGCTGGCTGCGTCATGTAAAGTTCCTCAGCTGCTCTTGTAATGCTTTTGTGTTGCACCACCTTGAGAAAGATCTGCAATTGGTGAAGTGAATAGTTCATAAAATATATTTATGGTTAGCATAATAAATATAAATAAAAATTTATGAAATAAGCTTCTTTTATTTGCAGGCGACTATTAAAAAGTATTTTCTAATCATCTCAAACTAAACTTCTATGAGTTCAGATTTTTTCATATTACTAATTTTACTCTCTCCTGCCCTGCTGGCTTTAGTGGCAATAGTTTCCTACCTGCAGCCTGGCTTACGTCCACGCTTAGTCATAAGAATGAGCAAAACGGTAAGTATCATCAACATATTCATTGCCGCACTAAGCGCCTACGCGGTTGTAAGATACCAGCTGCTGGTGAGCGACACCTTTGGGTATGCAGGATTGGGTTTTTCCGTACGCCTGGATCCTCTCAGTGTACTTATGCTTGGTATGATCTCTCTGCTGGCTTTTGTGGTCATCCGTTTCAGCAGCAATTATTTGGATGGCGATGCGAGACAGGGAAGTTTTATGGGAAGAATGGCGGCCATGGTAGCATCGGTACAGCTGCTGGTGTTATCCGGTAACCTGGGATTACTGGTAATTGCCTGGACCATGACCAGCCTGACACTGCACCGGCTGCTGCTCTTTTATCCGGAGCGCCCGGCTGCTATCATCGCCGCCCGCAAAAAATTTATAGTAGCCCGTCTTGCCGACATTTGTCTCATGATAGCCTCTCTGCTGCTCTTCCAGTTTTTTGGCACAGGTGACCTGGAGCAGATTTTTACGGAACTGAAAGCCATGCTGACCGGGGGTAATATTCCTTTAGCGGTAGAAATTGCCGCGCTGATGCTGGCCCTGGCTGCCCTGCTCAAATCTGCCCAGTTTCCCACCCATGGCTGGCTCATTGAAGTGATGGAAACCCCTACTCCCGTATCAGCCCTGCTGCATGCTGGTTTGCTCAATGCCGGGCCCTTCCTGGTCACGCGTATGGCTTTTGTCATGGAAGGTGCCAGCTGGGCGCCGGTACTCCTGCTGCTGGTGGGAGGTTTTACGGCACTTTTTGCTTCAGTAGCTTTCCTGACACAGCCCGCTATCAAGACGGCACTCGGATACTCCAGTGTAGCCCATATGGGTTTTATGCTGACGGTCTGTGCCCTTGGTGTCTACCCCGCGGCCATGCTGCACCTGGTAGCGCACTCTTTTTACAAAGCACACGCTTTTCTTTCTTCCGGCAGTGCGGTGGAAGTAACACGGGCTTCCAGGATCAGCCTTCCCAAACGACTGGGAAGCCCTCTGCGTATAGGCCTGAGCATTACCATCTCACTTTTGATCTACCTGGCTTTTGCTTATAGCTGGGGAATAGACCCGGCCAATGAATTAGCCCTGCTGGCCACCGGAGCCATCGTGGTAATGGGTCTGACGCAGATCATTGCCACGACTATGGATGCATCTGGTATGAAAACCGCTATTTTCAGAGCAGGTCTGCTGGCCCTGCTTGTTGCTACCGCCTTTTTCAGCCTGGAGTCGGGAGCGCAGAGGATATTGCACTCGCAACTGCCCAACCCACTGCAGCCCGGCCTCCTAATGCTCACCCTTACCGCCCTGATGCTTAGCGTTTACGCAGCTACAGTGCTATTGCAAATACTTGGGCCCACACTACCTCATCAGGAACGTATGCAAAGGCTAGCCATTCATTTCCGGAACGGCTTTTATGCCAACGCCTGCTTTGACCGGCTCATTGGCAGCTTGAAGATCGGGAAGGGATCGCCCGTTTCCGGCAAACGTTATAGCCGTGAGCCCCTGAAAGAAAACGTTTCAGAAGAGCAAGTCATGCAGGAATCCCTGGCTTCCTGAAAAATGTCAGGTCGCCATAAGCTTTTTAACCAAAAAATTCTGAAATCTTGAAAAAACTATCAATACCTTCTTTCGCTTCCTCCTACTTAGCTTCTGACGATTTGCTGAAATCCAGAATAAGTACAGCATGCCAGAAAATAGCGCCGGTCTGGCCGCTGGAAAGCTTTGTAGCCGTCAATCCATACCTGGGGCTGGCCGGTCTTGATTTTGAGAGTGCCGCACATCTTCTGCACAAAGCAGGTGGTATCAAAATGAGCATGCCGCTGTCGTTTTATCTGGATGCCCTGGAAGAGGGTAAAATGAGCCGTTCGGAGGTGGAAGAAGCATTGATGCAAAACAAAGCATACCGGCATAGCAGCTTTGAGCACTTTATAGCGCAGGTGAAACAAAACAGTAAGTACGAACTTCATGATGAAGATCCATTGCTATGCTTTGCTGAAGTCGCTTCTGAACATAGCGGCCGCGCCTGGAGCCGCCTGATGGTGAGCCGTATTTCTGAGTGGGCTTCTGCTTACTATGATGAAAATCAGGCGCTCTGGCAGACACATTCCCGTAGAATATCTCTATTTTCCTCATGGCGTAGGGAAGCTTCGCTGGACATGACCCCCGGTATTATGGGTTTCAAACATTTCAGAAAGACAGTAAAGCAAATTCCGGAAAAACCCATTGAGGCTGTTCGGTGGGCTCTGTCGCGGCTGGCGATACCGGATGAGGGCCTGGATCTTTACCTCCACAGCCTGCTGCTTCGCCTGGGAGGCTGGGCTGCCTATGCTGCTCGTACTGACTGGGAAAGCGGCCTGTATGGTGGCAGCAGCCATGAACTAAGCGAATTTCTGGCGGTACTGCTGTGCTGGGAGGCCTGCCTGCTCTGTTGTATGGAGGAGGACGCTTCTCTGATGCAGGCATGGGGCCAAGCGTGCCAGGCTTTTGCTGACTTTGAACCAGGCTGCCCTACCGGCATCTACCAACAGCAAAAAATGGTATTGCAAAAGGCTTTTGACCTGGCCGAGCAAGGCAGGATCATCCATAAGCTCAATACAGCTCGGTTACCTGCGCAGCAGCCAAAGCATCAGCCTAAGGTCCAGGCTGTATTCTGCATAGATGTTCGTTCAGAGGTTTTTCGTAGAAAACTGGAGGCGGTTTCTCCGGATATCGAGACCCTGGGATTTGCCGGTTTTTTTGCCTTCCCGATCCGCTATGTACCGACTTCACATGAGCAGGGGCAGGCTCAATGCCCGGTGCTACTGCCAACCGGGCCGGTTGTCCATGAGAAGATGGCCGATGATAAAGAACAGTACAAAGCTGAGATGAGCCGAAGCCTGCAGCGTCAGGTGGAGCATGCCTGGAGGTCTTTCAAACTGGGAGCGATATCCTGCTTCAGTTTCGTAGGTTCGATAGGGCTGGCTTACCTGCCCAAACTGCTGACCGACAGTTTTGGGTGGACGCGTCCGGTGCCACATCCCGAGAAAAAAGGGTTGAGCAGCAGGCAGTTCCGCAATAAAGATATCAGCCTGGAAGGTGTCCCTGACAAGGGTGTACCCGGGGGTACTCCCAAGGGTATTACTCTGAAAGACCGAATCAGCATGGCTGAATCAGCCCTGCATGCCATGTCGCTGACAGAGAATTTTGCCCGACTGGTACTCATGGTAGGCCACGGCTCCAGCACCGTAAATAACCCACACGCCAGCGGACTTGACTGCGGTGCCTGTGGCGGTCATACCGGGGAGGCCAATGCCCGGGTGGCGGCAGCTGTGCTCAACGATCAGGCCGTACGACTGGCCCTGAAAGAGAAAGGTATTAGCATTCCTGATAGCACACTCTTCCTGGCCTGCCAGCATGACACTACCACAGATGAGGTAAGCATCTTTAACGAAAAAAGGGTACCGGGCAGCCATCACAGGGATGTCTCTTTGCTGAAATTTCAACTCAAAGAAGCAGGACGGGATGCCCGTATTGAAAGAGCCCTGCGCCTGCAGATAGAAGAAAAAGGTGATGTTGACCGTAACATACAGACAAGAAGTCGCGACTGGGCACAGGTACGGCCCGAATGGGGACTGGCAGGCTGCTCAGCTTTTGTGGTAGCCCCACGCCATCATAGCAAAAATGCCAATTTGCAGGGGCGGTCTTTCCTGCACTCCTACGAATGGAAAAAAGACAAAGACTTTGCCGTGCTGGAATTGATCATGACCGCACCCATGGTAGTCACGAGCTGGATCAGCCTTCAGTACTATGCCTCTTCGGTGGATAACCTTCACCATGGTTCAGGTAATAAAACCCTGCACAATGTAACAGGCAGCATAGGAGTACTAGAAGGTAATGGCGGAGATCTGCGTGTCGGGCTGCCCTGGCAATCGGTACACGATGGCGAAAAGCTGCAGCATGATCCTGTAAGATTAAACGTTTGCATTGAAGCTCCCTTAGAAGCTATGAATAGTGTTCTCAAAAAGCATGAATCTGTAAGGCAACTATGCGATCATAGCTGGATACATCTGCTGGCCATGGATGATGAAGGGCAGGTTACCCACAGATACTTAGGTGATTTTCGGTGGCAGGCGCTGGCATAAGTGGTTGAAGCCAACTGAGCCAGAGCGAACAGTAACTTATTTGAAAAGGCTGATTAGAGATTAAAACAACCGTTGCATTAAACATAGTGGGTAGACTGTTTTTGCTTCTATCATCCTCCTCTGAGACGAGGATAGCTTAAGAGTGGCGATTGTATCGCCATGAGTAATACGCTGATGGCCAGCTCAGTCTAAAAATAAGGGCTACAATAAAAAATGGCTGCCAGGCTTTAGCCCCGCAGCCATTTAACATATCAATCATTCAAACAAATTTTATTCACTTCCCGAAGGTGCCTGTGGCTCAGCCTGCACTATTGGCATATTATTGATAGCGCCGCTATAGATGGCATTAAACACCAGCTTATAAGTGCCGCGTGGCTGCCCTCTGAACTGCGGCCGGAAGCCAAAAAGTATCACATTGCCCTGTCCGTGCTGTACACGCATCACTGCTCCTTTGCCGCCTATGGCTTTTTTCTCGCCCAGTGCCCAACCACTCATCAGCAGGTCATCCTTGGCATAGCTGACCAGGGTCTCTACTTGGGGTTCAGGTGCTTTGGCAATGTCTTCCTCGCCTCCCTCACCCTTTCTTGACTGGCGGATCACATCGAAGGCCCGGCTGCGGGAAAAAGATGCTGCTACCGTATCCTGCATGCCGTAGGTAAGCGGATGACCCGTTTTGACTACCGCTTTGATCAGCGATCCGGGAATGAAGAAGTCTTTGCTGGAGAGGTTGTTGGTTGCGTTTTTGACGGGCAGGCCAAACTGCTCAATGGCAAAGTCAGAAGCTTCGTCAAAGGTGATCAGTGTACCTCCTTTTTCTACATAGGCCTGCAAAGCCAGGGCACCGGCCAGGCCCAGCCCACCAGTATACTCAGCAGGCATGGTATTGATCATATGCCCGTGCAGTATCTCGCGGGGGCTCTGGTCAGGAATAATAATGGCATCATACTGAGCTAGGTTAGCAGTACGTACGTCCTCATCATGCAGGGTATCATAGACGAACTCATACTGGTCAAGCAGCCAGCGGGTCCAGCCTTCGTCCATATTGGCATCCCATGATTTGTAGAGTCCTACTCTGGGCTGCTTCAGGGTATGCAGTTGTGCACCTGGACGCTCGTTGATGCCTTTGAAGTCCAGCCCCATTTCCTGCGCCAGTTGGGCTACCTGGGTTTGCGAAGCGGCGCTTTTCTCAATAAGGATGCTTCCTTCCTCCAGGTCGGCTGCAGCCTCTCCCAGCCAGTGTACTCTTGCTCCTTCCTTAAGCAGTCGGTTGACCGCCAGTGCCGAGGCATTATCACGATGCGAGAGGGCATAAGCAAAGTTGCCATCTGCTACTTCTCCGGCAGGCATTTTGGCAAAATCAGTAAGGGCAATGGCTTTAGTATCAAACTTTTCCGTAATCTTATGTGCCTCTACACCCATCTGCAGGGGTAGCGTCCAGCCAGCCAGGTCGTAGGGCATTTTGGGCGGTCCGTCGGGGTAAAGGCGCAGGTCGGGGTAGCTCTGCTTTTCCATCAGGTCCTTGAGATAGGGGCGGAAAGGCTGTGCGCCGTAGAGGATGAAATCTCCTTTTTGGAATTTCTTACCCCCGGCTTCAAAATCACGGCTGGCCTGGTGTACCTCTACACCGCCCTGCATCAGCACATTGACCAGGTTGTAAGCTTCACCCGTATCCCACTGCTCAGCAGGCAATACGTAGGCAAAAGCATCGCCCTCTTTTTCAATGGCATCTCTGCCCATTTTGTACATATCGTACAGCCACTTTTCCTTACGATCGGCCCCTATGCTGAGAGTAGCCATGGCAGCGGTCAGCATATAATCCACCGCATCGCGAAAGTGTGATTTACCTCCCTTCCACGGGTCGGGATAGTTGATGGCCGTCCCGTCAGTGGGTATCCCGTTACCGATGGTTTTAGGAAGCTTCTTGGGATCATAGTAGCGGGGCGTAGGCGTGGCATGAGCCGTCTCGGTGAGGATGCCAATCTGGTTGTGGTAGTAGGGAGCCGTTCTCAGCCCACCGTTCCACCACATAGTGAAAGTAACGTCAGAGACCACACCCGGCATATTCTTACGCGCAAAACGGCTGGCCATTTCATTACCTACCATATTGACCCCATGCACCACGCCGGGGTGGATGTTAGGATTGACCGGCTTGGAAAAAGGAGGGATAAAAATACGTGCCCACTGAGGTGAGGTCTGGTGCTGGTTATGCACGATCTGAGGATACCACTCACGGAAGAGGATGTTGGTCACGGCCCGGGTTTCTGGCTGGGTATTCATAAACCAGTCGCGGTTATCATCATGGCCTACGTAGTAGTGGTAAAGCACGGGAGGGCGGGTAGTTTCAAAGGGCGTACCCAGGTTCTTGCGGTACCAGTTGGCTACAATGTCCAGGCCGTCGGGGTTGATGTTGGGCATCAGCAGGAAGATGACATTCTCGCGTATGCGCTTCATCTCGGGACTTTCTTCGGTAGCCACCATATAAGCCAGTTCGGGAGGAAACTGCGTAGCTGCCAGTTCGGTAGAGTGGATGCCGCCGTCAATCCATACGATGGCTTTGCCTTCGCGGGAAAGCTTCTGGGCTTCTTCATCACTGATACGCGCACGCGCCATCTTGCTGCTGATCTCCTGCCAGCGGTCTAACTGTTGCAGGTTTTTTTCGCTGGAGATAAACATCAGGTACAGCGGCCTGCCCAATACAGAAGTGCCAATCTGCTTCATCTGTACCCGTTCGCTGCGCTCATCCAGCATTCTGAGGTAGTCTGTTACCTGCATGTAGTCGGCCAGTTTGTAGTCGGCACCCAGCCGGAAGCCCAGAAAGTCTTCCGGAGTGGGGATCTTCTGCGCCCGTAAAGAAGAGGCAAACAGCAGGCATATTAAAAATAGAAAATAAAGTCTAAGTTTTTTCATAGGTGTGTAATGTTACTGGAAACAGCTTTTCAGGCTTTTAATTAAGCAAATTATCAGTTTAGATAAAAGACGAAAAGCAGTAGACTGTCAAAATCAGGACGATTAATGGATAAAGTACCCGAAGTCCTGTTATCTGTGCCTGAGGAATACAGGACATAGCTTTTGAAGCTGAGTAAATGATGCCTCTGCACTCCCAACTCAGCTCACTTCTGGCTGTTGCTGACTGTCTTTGGCGAATGGTATAACATTTTGCTATCTTCCAGACGCTATATGAACGCATAACCTAATTACTTGAAGATGAATGTTACAGGCTGGATTTTTTTTGTTTACCTGGTAAGCATGGTCAGCACTTTTGCACAACAATCCTCAAAGGAGATCATCTACCTCGGTACTTATTCGGAGCGGGGTAGTGAAGGTATCTACGTGATGAACCTGGATCGCGGCAGTGGTACACTGACACCGCTACAGACCGTGCCTCATAAAAACAGCCCTACCTTCCTGGAAGTGCATCCGAGTGGGAGGTACCTATATGCAGTGTACCGCGAGGGGATGGATGAAGATGATAAAAACGGTACGGTAACAGCTTTTGAGATTGACCAGCAAAGCGGCAAACTGAGCCTGCTCAATGAGCAATCTTCCCTGGGGGCCGGTCCCTGTCACATTTCCCTGGCTCCCGACGGCAAGTTTGCCTTTGTCTCCAACTACGCAGGCGGTAGCCTCGCAGTGTACCCAGTAAACGCCGATGGCAGCCTGGGCAAAGCGGCTGATTTTGTTCAGCATAAAGGTAAAGGAGCCCATGAGCAGAGACAAACTGCGCCGCATATGCATTCGGTGATCCCCTCCGAAAATGGCAGGTTTATCTACGCCTCTGACCTGGGCATAGATAAGATCATGATTTATGAGGTAAATCCGCAATCGGGCAGGCTTTCAGCGGCGGCCACTCCTTATGTAGCCAGCCAGGCCGGGGCCGGACCCAGGCATTTTGCCTTGCACCCCCATCAGGACTATGCTTTTTCCATAGAAGAACTCTCCTCTACCATTACCTCTTATAAAGTGGATAAAGCCGCGGGTGCCCTGAGTCCATTGCAAAGCGTCAGTGCCCTGCCTGAGCAAGTTAAACTGGAAAATAACACTACGGCTGAT
>JBKHDR010000153.1:0-9176 GCA_046541235.1 Cyclobacteriaceae bacterium
CCCCGGTAATCCATGCGCTTTCTCACCTGGGCGGCGGCTTCTTTACCAGCCCACTTTTCACAGAGGTAAAGCCCCAGATCCAGCGAGGAAGAAACCGCGCCAGCGGTAATGATATTCTGATCCTCCACGATGCGCTCAGATACTACCTGCCTGCAATACGGTTTGAGGGTATCATACTCCTGGAAGTTGGTAGTAGCCTTACGCTGCGTCAGGAAGCCGGCCGCGCCCAGAATCAGGCTACCGGTGCAGATGGATATTTTTTGTGGTACAGGATCGGCCGTCCTGAACCAGTCCAGGAAGGCTTTGTCAAAACGCAGCGGACGCGTGCCAAAACCACCGGGTACAATGATGACATCGTACTCTGCCAGGGACTCCTTCACTCTGTTCGGAATTATCTGTAGTCCAAAGTTATCCGTCACTTTATCGGTAAAAGCACAGAGCTCCCACTGCAGCTTGTTAATAAACTTGAGTGACTGCAGGCGTGAGATAGGATCATAGACACCAAAGAAGTCCAGCCAGGTAATGCCGTTAAAAAGAATATAGCCAATTTTCATCTCAATGGTAGGGGTTAATTTAATCAGGACGAACCCCGGCAAGTTCTGAAAGCGATCTTTTATTGTCTAGCTTTAAGCATAAAAAAAACAGAAGATGTATGGGAAAATCTGCAATTACAGACTTTAAGCTAATCTGCTGAGTTTCATCCCGGACAAATTATCAATTATCATCTGCTTAACACTTCTCATTTTATAAACATACTTCAATGCCGTCAAAAGCGGTCAGCCACCCTTTTTTAAGTTACCTGAATGCGCATCTTTTACAAATTTGATGATCCCATCAAAATAAACCTGCTGGTCATCGTACATGGCCAGGTGGCTGCCCTGCGGACAGTGCAAATACCTTCCCTGCTGCACCTCTCCGGCCATCCACCTCATATGCTCGGGGTCCATGGTGTCAAATTCTGCTCCTATCACCAGGGTAGGTATGCTGATTTTTGGCAGGTCGGCTTTGCGGTCCCATTTTTCCAGCTTTCCCCGGATGCCAAACTCGCTGGGCCCCTGCATGCTCACGTATACATCCGGGTTCACGTGCGCCAGTCCGCGGTTTACCGGGTCGGGCCATTCTTCTACAGGCATACGAAGTACGTGCTGTACGTAGTGGTGGTTGAGCAGCAGCTCCATATAGCGGGGGTTACTGAAATCTTCCTTGGCTTCCAAAGCATAGATTTCTTCTACCACTTCTACAGGCATCCGCTTGGCGAGTACTTCTTTGGCGTACTGTCCGTACTCGGGGCAACTGGCCATCATGTTGGAGATGATGAGTCCCTTCAGGTTTTCCTGGTATTTCAGGGCATATTCCATCGCGAGTATGCCGCCCCATGAATGTCCGTAGAGGTAAAAGTTATCTTTTTCCAGCCCTAACGCCTGTCGTACCTGTTCCACTTCTTCCACAAAACGGGCGGTTTCCCAGAGGCTGCTGTCTTTGGGCTGATCGCTGTAATGAGAGCCGAGCTGGTCGTAGTAGTAATATTCAATATTGGCAGCCGGAAAGTAGCTGTCAAAGCACTCGTACAATTCATGAGTCATGCCGGGGCCTCCGTGCAGGATGAGCACCTTCATATCGGGATTATTGCCTACGCGCTTTGTCCAGACTTTAAATTCACCGGAGGGCGTATTGACAGGAACCATCTTGATGCCACCACTCAATACATCATCTCTTCCGCTATTGTCAAAGTAGGAAGTGCCAGTAGAGGTGGGATTTTCTGCGGTATCAGCCGTTTCGGCAGGGGTGCAGGCAAAAGAGATCAAAACTAATAGCCCGAGAATCAGGTAAAAATTTTTCATGAGATACAAAGTTAGGTTCAAGTTTTCTGTTTAAGTCTTTCCAAATTAAAGAGGAATATATCCCAAATAAGTAATACGGTAGAATTTATTAGCCTTTACTGATTTTAGGAAAGGAATTTCAGGGTTTAACTCACCTTAAGACCTGCGCTGATTTATGCCCCTTATTTTGATGTATTTGTTTTACAGCCGCGTAGGCCACTTCCTCATCCGGCAGCAACGCTTCCTGTATGATTTCCATCACAGCTTCTTCCGGAATTTCATTCAGTTTATAAAATATGATTCCGGCTACCTGCTTCCTCCCTCTAAAATTAAGCAGGCCCTGTGCGTTGGAGAGTTCATTGCCGCGCAGAAAAGCAAGTTCAATGCCCCCTTTTTTGACAGGATTAAGATAACATACCCAGCTTTTGCGGTAGTAGAAAGGAATTTTGTAGCGAATCCTGGCGGTGACGCCGGGCTGCTCACTCAGCAGGCGATGAAAATACTGCAGCAGCGCCTTGGTCTGCCCTTTTTTTTCCAGGATAAAAGAAGCTATGTCTTCCATAGATAATTGGGTTCTGAGCCTTGTAAAGATAAATATTCTGAGGATAATGCCTGCCGCTAATGCATGTACTCTTAGAGAAAATATCGCTTTTTCAACAAAAAGGAAGTGTCTACTTTTGGCCGCAAAAGTAAATTACTGACACTAGAAATGAAGAAGATTGACTTGATTTTGATGGTAGTAGTGGGCTGTCTTTTCTCCGGACAGCTCTGGGCACAGTCTTATCAATGGGGTGTGGGACTACGGGCAGGTGACCCGACTGGTCTCAGCGTGAAGCGCTTTATGGGTAGTAAAGCGCTTGAGTTTAATATCGGGCAGACCCACCTCTGGGGCTACAATGCCGTACGAGAGTTTGAAAGAGATTATGATGATTACCGTTACCTGGACAGCCGCTTTAAATCGGCTACCAGCCTGCAGGTGCGTTATCTTTCCTTCAAACCTATAGAAATAGAGGGCAGAGATAAGCTCTCCTGGTATGCTGGTATAGGTGGGCAGCTAAGGTCTACCTCGGTAGATTACCGCTATCGCTACTGGGTAGGCCCCCGCAACGACGACTGGAGAGAGCGCTGGGAAGCTGTGAATGATATTGACCTGGGAGTGGATTTCATAGGCGGACTGGACTTTACCTTCCATGATATTCCTTTGTCTATTTTTACGGATATCAACCTGTTTGTAGAGCTGATTGACAGCCCGCTGTTTCTGCGCCTACAGGGCGGTGGCGGTGTTCGCTATAATTTTTAAGTCCATACAAACATAAGCAGAGCCCGCTGATCAGGCGGGCTTTTTTGTTTTTTGGCAGAACAGTCTATCTGTTTGGGGCTTATCTGAGCAGGAGACCTATACCTACCCCGATAAATGTACCAATTACATTGCCTATCATACCGATGATGATAGCCGGCGTAATCGCTTTTTTGAGCCCGAAGGTAGTAGCCATAGGGGCCGAGGTAGCCGTCCCGCCAATGTTGGCTGCCGAGGCGATGGAAAGTTCTTCCAGGCTGATCCTGAATATCCGGCAGCCCAGCAGCATCACCAGCAGATGGATCAGCAGGGTAAGTACCACGAATCCCATTACCTGCGGTGAGGAGGATAGGATCACCCGCACATCAGAAGCGGCACCTACTACGGCCAGGAAGAGAAAAATAAGAAAGAAACCGAGTTGAAAGGCCACCGGCTCCAGGCGGGCCATGAACTTAGGAAACACATTGCTTATAATAATGATCAGGATGGTGATCAGCAGAATATCCAGCTTGACATCCGTATGCAGCCAGGTCTCCAGGTAAGGCGCTATCCAGATGCTAAATGCGCCGATGGAGGTGGCAATAAGCAGGCTCAGTGTGATCTGCTCCATCAGCAAAAGCGAGTGTTCTCCCTGATGCGTCAGCACAGGTTCTGCTGGTTCTCTCAAGGGATCATCAAAAGTTTCCTCCCGGCTCCTGACAGGTAGCAGGCGGCGCATCAGCTTCCAGCCCGGCATAAAGAAGAGCAGCATGATAAAAAAGTTGGTAAGCACATTATCAATCGCTATGGCCGCCGGAAAGAGCGGGCTCCTGATAAAGTCAAGTGCATCTGCCACGGCCATAAAATTGACCGCACCACCGATGTAGGTCGCACCGAATACTGCCGCGAGCTTATAGCTTTCGTCACCCACAGGGAATACCAGGCTGGCAATAAACACGCCTATACACACCCCTAACGTTCCCAGCAAAAAAGCCTTAAGGAGTCGGCCCGATTCACGCACCATCCGGACGATGTTGACATTGAACAAAAGCAAGGGAATAGCCAGGGGTATCACATAAGTGAAGACCATCTCGTAGACTGGCACGCCCTGCTCCGGGTCAGAGGCAGAAGGTATGATACCCGTGCTCGCCAGCAGTATAGTACTAAAGATGGTAATGATGATACCAGAAAACCTGCCATACCATTTTTTACGCTCACCCACTATTCCCAGGGCAACGGCTAAGAGCAGTATGGTGAGCAGGGCAAAACTTTGGTCGGGCTGTATAAGCGTCATGAGCAGGGCCGGTATTCGTGTGCTTAAGAATAATCAAAAGACACAGCATGCACAAGAATAGCAGCTCTGAAATTAGCTGAAAACCCAAGCCTACCAAAGAAGCTTCCTTTATCGGGCAGGCAAATCTCTACCCGATTTTTTCCTTTATATCTGTTTTGGGCTTATCAGGCAGCTCCATATAGGTACCACAATTGTCGCAGGTACGCAGTTCGTCCGAATCTTTGAATTTATTGATGACGGGCGGCAGCTGCTCTACGATATTGCGTAACGGAAAATATTCTTCATACAGCTTATTCCCGCAGTTTTCGCAAAACCACATCAGTCCATCGGTATGTTCTGCCGAACGCTTACGCTCTATCACCAGGCCGATGGTATTGGCCGGGCGGCGCGGACTATGCGGGGTTTTGGCAGGCAGCAGGTAAATATCGCCTTCCCTGATCGCAATATCTTTGGTCTCGCCGTTTTCTCTGATTTTCAGAGTGATATCACCTTCCAGCTGGTAAAAAAACTCTTCGGTTTCGTTGTAGTGGAAATCCTTGCGGGTGTTGGGCCCTCCTACTACCATGATGATAAAATCGTCAGTATTTTCGTATACCTGAGCATTGCCTACCGGGGGCTTCAGCAGATCTCGATGCTCATCTATCCACTTTCTCAGGTTAAAGGTATTGTTGGCTGCCATGGTCAGATGGTGTTTTTATTATTTATCGGTTTATTTGTAATTACAATAGAATTTGATGTGGTATTGTTAAAGTGGCTCCACTTTTTGCATTTCAAATATATTTTGCTTTGTTTTCAGAACAAAATTGCGACTTTTTCATTTACCACTTAGATTTCAGTTCTTGTAATTTTTATTTTTTTTCTCAAAGTATCACCTTTCACTTTTTTGTTTAGACTAGTTAGCAGATGGACCCTAAGTCTTCATCTTTTCGTCATACCGCCGGTTCCAAAGATCAGAAAGACCAGCTTGAACAAAAAATATTGCGTTTGAGAAAAGAGCTTGCTGAGGCTGAAATGCAATGGGATACCTTGAACAAGCATGCAGAAAAACCCATTAGAAATAAATTTTCGGACATCCTCTTGGTATCTCAAACGCCTACTCAGCCGGTGAGTAGCGTTGAAGTGGGCCCTCGCCGTACCGACACACACTGGGCGGATCTTCGCTGGGCAGATCCTCTCCGAACAGATTCCCGCTGGGCGGACTCCCACTGGTCTCTCCTCCAGGCTGCGGTCGAACACCACCAACACTTTATGGTCATCGTTGACCGCCATCTTCGCTGTATAGCTATCAGCAAAAAAGCCCGCCTGGAGTCGCGAATGATGCTGGGTAAAATGGTCAGGCGGGGCATTGATATTGCCGCCACTCTTGAAAACCATGAGGCAGACCTTCCACCGATGCGCCAGTGGTGGGACAAGGCCCTGAAGGGCGAGGAAATACAGCGGGAGATTTCTCTGCAAGGCGTCAGCGGGTTGCAGAAGCATTACAAGCTTTACTATTATCCTGTTGAAGATATGCGAGGTAATATCATAGGGGCCGCCCTGGGTGGATACGATATTACTGAACTTAAAAAAGAGCAGCATCAGCAGAGATTATCCGAGAACAAGTTTAGAGGCATTATTGAAGGAGCCGAAGACGCAGTGGCTGCGGTTGATACCAACATGTGTCTGATAGAGATCAACCAGAAGGCGCAGCAACTGCTGGAACTTACCCTTGGTATTTTTTTGCAGACTGGGCAGTCGCTGGCCGGACTCAGCGTAAGGCATGAACTGCTTGACCACCTGCGTAAAGCGCTAAACGGAGAAGAGTTTACCACCCTGCACAAGGTTCAGCCTTTTGCTACTTCTGCCAAAGCGTATTATGAAATCTCTTTCAGCGGTATCAGGGATGAGCACACGCGCCTGATAGGCGTTACGATGATCGCCAGGGATGTCAGCAGAGAGCGCCGCATTGAGCAGAAACTGAAGGATATCAAAGAATTCCGTTTTCTGGCTGAAAATATGGCGCAACTGATCTGGACCACCCGCCCCAACGGAGAGCCTGAATATTACAACAGCCGTTTTCATCATTATACCGGCATCACCCTGGATACACTCAGGCTCAGGCAGTGGCGCAGCATCATCCATCCTGATGATTTGCATAAAGCCCTGGGCATCTGGCAGCACGCCCTTCGCCTGGGTACTCCCTGCGAAATGGAATACCGCATCAAGCGTCATTCAGACCAATCGTACCGCTGGCACCTGGTGCGCAGCATCCCTATGAAAGACCAGCAGGGCAACATCACCCGCTGGGTGGGTACAGCTACCGATATCCACGAAATCAAGCAACAGAAAGAAGAAATTGAAGAAAAAAACCAGCAGTTGCAGCGAATCAACCAATACCTGGATGACTTTGTACATGCTACTGCTCATGATATGCGGGTGCCGGTAACCCGTCTCCAGTTGCTTATTGAGACGTTCAAAGAAATGTCGGACAGTGAGCGTGAGCACCTGCTCCCCAAGATCGTCCGCAGCGTGAATCACCTGGACTCAGCACTACGCGGCCTCATACAGGTCATTGACCTGGAAGGGCACGTAGATGTGGTGGATCATAAAATCCTTTTGAAAGAAGCCATTGAAAATATCTTACAACGCTACGCAGATGATTTCAGGACTAAAGAGGTAAAGGTCAATATACACGAAAGCCAGGTATGTGAAGTGCGCTACATCCGAGCTTATCTGAATACCATTGTGAGTAACATCGTCAGCAACGCCCTGAAATACCGGGCACCCGGCCGGCCTCTGCAGCTGGATATTCATATCGAAAAAAGCCAGGGTTATTGTATGCTTACCTTTAAAGACAACGGAATTGGTATAAACCTGGAAAAATACGGTAACAAACTTTTTCAACCCTTCAGGCGCATTCATCAGAAAAAGGAGGGGCTGGGTTTGGGCCTTTATGTGATCCAGACTATGGTACAGAAGAACGGTGGCCGTGTGGAAGTGGAAAGCAAACCTGGTGAGGGGGCCATTTTCAGGATATATCTGAAAGAATACCAATAAAAAGTATAAAGCTGTACCTTGCAGGTGATGATGACGCCCTGCTAAGGGTAAAGTATTAAAACATAAACCTAAAATCACTTTTTGTATGGTACTGATGGTAGATGATGATGACGATGCGCTGGAAATATACACCATGCTGGTGCAGAAGACAGAACACGCCAGGCATTTCATTACCTACAACAACGGGCTAGATGCGCTGGATTATTTAAAAAATACCCGGGAAGATGGCCATTCGTTTCCGTCTTATATCCTGCTGGATCTTAATATGCCCGGCCTGAGTGGAGTGGATTTTATAGAAGAATATGAAAAGCTATTCCTGAAAGATCATCCTGAAACTGAGATATTCATCCTGACCAGTTCGGTTCGGGAAAAAGACAATGAAGAGGCACTCTCTTATACATCGGTTTCGCGCTTCATCAACAAGCCCCTGTCCAGGGAAAACCTGATTAAACTGATTGCTAAAAGTTCAGGAAAGGAGAACTGAAGCTTTAGTCACATTTATTCCTGCTTACTGCTACCCAGCCTGAGTAAGATCCAGACTATAACGGCAGCCGCCACCACATGCATCATGTTGAGTACCAGTATCATGGGTATGATCGCCTCTGGTATGGTCAAAGGAGTATAAAACGAAAGGACCAGCATGATGACCGCGATGGCAATAAAATACTTGGCGGGGCGGCGGGTCAGCACGGCCAGTATCGCCAGTATGATACCTGCGGCTATGGCTGCCATAAAAGAGGCCATCATCACCGGTACTACTGTGATTGCTTCATTAGCATTAGGCACGATGATATCAGGGGGAATAGCTCCGGCCGCGCTGGCAATATAAAAAACGATGGCATTGACAAGCGCTGCGGCCACCCCTGCCAGAGGACTGGCCCACAAAAGACGTTTGATACTGATCTGTTCTTGCATAAGCTTCAAGCTAAAAAAATATTCGACATTTGAAAAAACAGGCAGTATCTCAATTCCCTTCCTGCAACAGCTTTTCTATGCTTTCACGCAGAGGCTCATAGGCCTGGTAGCCCCGGCTGAGGATGTATAGTTTGCGCCCGTTGCGGTACAGCAGTGTAGGAAAACCGCTTACCCCCATTTTCTGTACAAATGCAAACTCTTCCAGTGTTTTCTGTCTGTATTTCTCCTGCTCAAAAAGCTTCAGAAATATATCGCTTTTTAAGCCCTGCTCCTCAGCTATGGCTGCCAGTACCTCTGCCTCATTCAGGTTTTTACCCTCATCAAAGATCGCCTGCTGAAGCGCATGGGCAAGGGCTAAGCTGCTTTTATTGGATACTGATTTGAAAACGGTAAGTGCCCGGGCAGGTGGTTCAGAATTGTAGACATATGAGCCCTCCTCTAGCAAGTCTCTGAAGCCCTGCCCGAATCTGACACCTGTATGTTGCTCTACGGTACCCAATGCCTGTTTGATATAAGCAAAAGCCTGCCCGATGGGCGCGGCCCTTTCGCCGGTAGCCATACCGCCGCTGTAAGCAGTAAAAGGTAGCTGATTGCTAAAAGTCTGCTCCAGTTGCCTGACCACCGGGCTGAATCCGTAGCACCAGCCGCAGAGCGGGTCGTAGCAATACATCAGTTCTTTTCCATCCATAAAGTATTTGTTTTGGACTTGTCTTAGATCAACAAATGAAGAGCAAAAAGGTCTAGAAATGAAAAAGCCTCCTGCAGTAAGGCAGAAGGCTTGTAGTCCGTAGGGGAATCGAACCCCTGTTACCAGGATGAAAACCTGGCGTCCTAA
>JBKHDR010000154.1:0-9173 GCA_046541235.1 Cyclobacteriaceae bacterium
TGGACTCGTAACTGCTTGATTTTCACAGATTCACTGCGAAGAGCCCCCTGCCGGGATCGAACCAGCGACCTACTGATTACAAGTCAGTTGCTCTACCAGCTGAGCTAAGGAGGCGAAAGGGAATGCAAATATAGGTACCGCCCCTATTCAGTGCAAGTCCTGTTCTAAAAATTATCGCATATTTTCAATCATGCCTAACTGAGATTTTAAGTGCTCCAGTTCGGCACCGGCTTCCTCAATTTTCTGCTCATATTCCGCTTTCAACTTATCTGCCTGCTTGGAGTGGGCAAAGAAGCCGATGTTGTTTTTCCACAGAGAAATATCCTCTTCCAAACGGCTGATCTTTTTCCTGAGCGAAGATTCTTTGTGATCCAGTTTGCGCTCCGAACGGGGTGAACCCTTCATAGCGGTCACTTCAATTTCAAGCTTAAGGTCTTCTTTCTCCTGCTCGTTGAGATCAGAAGCGGACTCCATGTAAGCATCCAGGGCTTTTTCATAACGCTGAGCAATTTTCCTGATAGCATTACGGGGTACAAAGCCAATACCAGCAAATTCCTCGCTCAACTGATGAATCTTTGCCGCATCGTTTTCACCTGCCTTGGCCATGGCTTCAATCTGGGCACAAATGGCTTCTTTGGCCTCCAGATTTTTCTGGTAGTTAGATTCTGTTTCCTGGTTGATAGCCCGCTTACGCTCAAAAAAAGTATCACAGGCAGCTTTAAAACGCTGATAAATTTCTTCCCTGTGCTTCTCAGGCACCGGGCCTATGTCTTTCCAGTCTTTCTGAAGTTTTTTTAACTCATTAGCAGTTGCCTGAAAGTCTTCGCTTTCCTGCAGTTGAATTGCCCTTGCCACAAGTTCTTCTTTCTTTTTCAGGTTTTCTTCCCGCTGCTCATCCAGCTTTTTGAAGAATTCGCCTTTGTGGGCGAAAAACTGCTTGAAGTGAGACCAGAATTTTTTGTTGATCTCTCGTGAACTTTCACGGGGCATACTGCCAACTTTCTCCCACCTTTTCTGTATCTCCTGTATTTCGCGGGTTTTCTGGTTCCAGTCTTTTATTTTCTCGCTCTGGAATTCAGCAAAAGGCTTTAACTCTTCACAGAGTTTGAGTTTTGCCTCCATGTTCTGCTCAAGTTCCTGCTTGAGCTGCTCTACATGCTCGCGTCTTTTCTCATGAACTTTGTCGGAGGCTGACTTAAATCTCTGCCAGAGGGCTTCCTGATCGTCTTTAGGAACCGGACCTATATGCTTGTATTCTTCATGCAGTTCGTCAAGTTCGCGCAATGCTTTCTTAAGATCAGGTTCGGCATTCAGGGCTTCTGCTCTTTCACAAAGCAATTGCTTAGCTTCCAGGTTCTTTTTACGATCCAGTTCCTTCAGCTCAAAATAGATGCTGCGATTGTCATAAAAGCGGTTGATCAGAGCATTATAGCTGGCCCAGAGGTTGCGGTTGTGCTGGGGAGGCACAGGACCAATGTTTTTCCACTCTTTTTGGATCTCCTTGAGCCGATTGATACTCACCTGGGTTTCTTCATTGTCTACCAGGTCGCGGAGCCTGTTGAGCAGTTCCTGCTTAAGCTCAAAATTTTTATTGCGGTCTGTATCCAGTTTCTCATAAAACTGGGCTTTCTTTTCTTTGATCTTACGATAAGCCTGGTAAAAACGCTCGGTTTGCTCATCAGCTTTGTATTCAAAGTCGGCTTCATCACCTCCGGTTTCCACAAACTTCTGCAGGGCTTCTTTCTTTTCAGCCTCTACTATTTCATCAAAATAAGGCTTGAGCTCGTTGGCACCTTTGTCGGCTTTTTTGATATGATCTTCCCGGGAAAGCTGTTCTATCTCGTTGAGCAGCTCAGATTTTGAAAGCTGACTGTAATCCGAACTTTCACTTTCCATCTGCTCACCGCTTTCCTCCTGAGCGGAAGCATCCTGCTCAGCATCTGATGTATTATCACCCTGCTGCAAAGGAGATTCCTCTGCGGAAGATGTTTCATTCTGCTGATTCAAATCAGTCGTGGTATCTACGTCTTCCCGCTTTTTATTTTCAGGGGTATCAGACATGATCATAGCTGTTGGTTCTTTTTTGAAAACGCTAAATTAAGAAAATGATTCAATTTAGTCGTGGGTCGGTCGGATAATTTGAATACATGCGGTATTTACCTCCCATGTTCCTGAGCACCTTCCGCCAAAGCTGCTCTGCCGAATCATCAAAAACATCTTCTACACTTGCCTGGTGATGTACAAACCAAGAATTTTCCTGTAGTTCGGCATCCAGTTGTCCTGCGGCCCAGCCTGAGTAGCCTACAAAGAAAAGTACCTGGTCCGTACTCAGCTGACGGGTATTAATCACGCTCATCAGTTGTTCAAAATCGCCCCCCCAATAGATGCCATTGCCCAGGTCTTCGCCTCCCGGGATGAGTTCAGGACAGCGATGTATATAATGCAGGGTGTTTTCCTCTACAGGTCCGCCGCTGTGCAAAACTTTATCAAAGCCCTCAGCTTCTTCCACTACATCAGCCAGTTTAAGCTCTGTAGGCTTATTAAGTACAAATCCAAAGGAACCCATTTCATTGTTTTCGCAAATCAGGATTACAGATCTTTCAAAATTGGGGTCAGGCAAAAACGGTTCTGATATCAGTAAGTCACCTCTGCGGGGCTTTTCATTGGCTGCTAACATGTGATCTAAATTTATAGCTTATAAAAATGTAAGCCTAAAATACAAAATGTCAAAATTATCTAAGGCCTGAAGTTGATTTATCAATAAGCTGCTTAATTCATTAAATATCAAGCCCTTGGACATTTCCTTTCCTTACTGTTTTTTTGACCTGCTTGAAACGACTGGTTTTACCATACACTGCCATGCTACATGAGGTAAACTTATCTGTATTCACCATGTGTAATGAAAATCAGAAACTATAAAACAGAATCAGGCAGTCAGCGTTTTAAAAGTATAAATAATCAACTTATGCGCCCCTTCCTACTTATTTTAATTATAACCTGTCTGCTTGCTGCCTGTAGCGAATTTGACTCCACCAAAATTATTGAACCCACAACCTATCAGATAGAAACTGTAAGTCTCAGCATGCCCAGCGGCATGTTCCCAACCAATGTGGCTGCCCAAAAGGTGGATGAGAACGAAAAATATACCCTGGTGGGGGCTACCTTCAAACAGGGGCAGAATGAAATCATAGGTATCTGGATGTTTAATGAAGAAAACCCTGAAGACGTGAAAAGCATCAACGAAACCGCACAAAACTATTCTCCTTTTCCTGCCCAGGATCAGCTCAGCGTAACTACCGAAGCCCGTAACCTTTCAGCTTTTTTGAAGAGGTAGTTTAGCATTAGAAGCTTGATGTTAAAGTTTAAAAGTAAAAAATGTCATTGCAGAATTCCGCAGCAGGTGCCCTCACCTGACACATTACTGTAATGTTTTTTTTATTCCTTTTCAAACCTATTTTAGCTCTCTTGCATAAAAAAGGCTGCCTCAATATTAAAGCAGCCTCTTTATTAAATACTCAGCGCCTTTAATCATACGGTAGGTTCCCAACCCTGTGCATACTCACGGCTCCAGCGCTTCATAGCTTCCGGGTTGTTTTTAATGTGCCCGTTGGAAGGGTCAGTTTCTAGCGTTTTACCCATATCCTGTGCTATGTTACCCAGGTGGCAAAGCAGCGTACTTTTGTGACCTTCTTCTATATGAGAGTTAAGTTTTGCTCCATCGGTCACACCCTCATAGAAATTGACAAAATGCAGGGCCGTCAGCGAATCACCACCCACCGTATCCATTGTGGCTGCCTTGCTTCGGGCATTAACTTTCCTGATCAGGTTATTACCGCGGTCGTAAAGTTCGTAGCCATTCCTGTCAATAATCATGGTGCCGTCCGTACCATAGATGGCTGAACCTCTGCCCCGTCCTTCTACCGGGCGGCCATTGCAGCTGCGACCCTCCCAGGTGATAGTTTTGCCATCCTCAAAGTCAAAGCTGGTGACCTGCGTATCATAAAACTGCCAGTCATCATCATAGTGGTAGCGTCCTCCCTGTGAGCTGACACGGGTGGGATAATCGACATCAAGGGCCCAACGGCAGATGTCAATTTCGTGAGTGCCATTGTTGCATATCTCGCCGGTACCCCAGTTGGTAAACCAGTGCCAGTTGTAGTGAATCAGGTTATCCTGATAAGCTACCCGAGGTGCCGGGCCCTGCCAGAGTTCATAGTCAAGCCAGGATGGCACCTGCGCCTGCTGACCGGTGCCGATAGGCCCACGGGTATTGGCGTACCAGGCTTTGGCGAAATAGGGCTTACCTATTGCTCCTTTGCGGATTTCGTCAATGGCTTCAATAGATTCAATGGACGAACGCTGCTGATTACCCATCTGTACAATCTTGTTGTATTTTTTCTGGGCCTCTACAAGCATCTCACCCTCTTTGGGATTATGTCCGCAGGGTTTTTCTACAAACACATGTTTACCGGCCTGCATAGCCAGGATGGAAGCTGGGGTATGCCAGTGGTCAGGCGCGGCAATGATAATAGCGTCAAGGTTTTTGTCATCCAGTGCGGTACGAAAATCTTTGATACCTTTGGGCGTCTTGCTTTGCTTGCCATGTTCCTGTGCCGTTTTAAGTCCTTTGCTGATGGCATTTTCATCCACATCACAGATATAGGCTATCTCATAGCCGTCAATACGAGCCATTTCGCGGGTAAGTCCGTTGCCCCTACCGTTGAGTCCCATGACCGCAATCACCATCTTATTGCTGGGTGCATTTTTGCCGTAGGCAGGAAAAAAACTACCTGCGACACTGAGCCCCAGACTGGCGGCTCCGGCGGTTTTGACAAAATTTCTTCTGGTAACTTTGTTAGACATGTGTAATTACAAATTATGGTTAGGATGATTTTCAATTAGCAATTCATCAATAAAGGCAAAATGATAGCAAAAAATTGCTTAAAAAATGCCTTCCTATTGCTATTAAGCCAAAATTTAAAGAATTCTCATGAATATTACACATTCTTAGATGCTATATTCCCGGGCGCTTCTTTTGTCAAAGAAGCTGCATTAGCTACTTTTGCGGAAAATACGAGAAAATAAGCAGATGATTTTAATCACCTTACCCATCATAGCGGCCCTCACCGGATATATCACTAATTACATAGCTATCAAGATGCTCTTTCACCCCCGTAAAAAGGTGAAACTCCTTTTCATGGAAATTCAGGGCATTTTTCCCAAGCGGCAGAAAAGCCTTGCCGAAAAGCTGGGAAAAATAGTAGCTGAGGAGCTTTTTTCTATTGAAGATGTCAAAAAAAGCCTGCAAAATCCGCAGAATACCGAGGAAATTACCGAAGTGCTGGATGCCAGACTGGATGATTTCCTTGACAACCGCCTGCCCGAGGTGATGCCCATGCTGGCCATGTTTATGAATGATGAACTCAAAACCAAGATCAAAACCACCCTGGAAGCGGAGTTACAACTGATGCTGCCGGAGTTCATTGAGAGGTTTGTGGCCAAAATTGAGCAGGAAGTGGACGTGGAGCGTACGGTTTACGAAAAAGTGGTTAGTTTTTCTACTGATAAACTGGAGGACATTCTTTACTCTATCATGAGCAAAGAATTTAAATTCATAGAAATACTGGGCGGCATACTGGGCTTTGTCATAGGCCTCATACAGATTGCCATACTACAGCTTCAGTAGTTGGTTCGTTTTGCGTTCAGCGTTAAGAAAATGAAACGTTGAACGTCAAACGCTGAACGACTTTAACCTTGATTGTTCTTTAAGTTACAGGGTATTCGCTTCCTTCCGACTGGTATCATAGAGATAAGCTGTAACCTTCTTACCCATAGACCTGAGGATTGTTGTAGCATGTAACACTTCTCTTTCGTTTTCTTCTTTTTCATAGCTGCCTGGGTAAAACTGCAAGATGATTGCCTGCTCGCCACTGAGCAATACCCGGTGTACCTGGTAGGCTTGTCCTTCGCCATCAAGCAGCTTCCATCCTATATGGATATGATCATAAGCACCTGAAAACCAATCAGATAAAGGCTCTTTCTTTAATAATTCATCTACTTCTTCCCTGAGCTGCTGGAGATATGCCGGGGAAAGGCCTCTTTCAAAATACAGCTTGTCCATCAACTGCGGTAGCTGATCGGGTGTCCTGAGTTGCTGCAATACGTCCCGTATCAGTATTGCCGGCCTGGGCTGCAGATTTCCTTCTTCATCCAGCTCAAAATAATGGCGGGCATAAGGGCGAATGCTGAGCCGGTCGCGCCACCTTTCAGCGGGATAGCTTTCCAGCCTGAGCCACTCCTGTTTATGTTTGCCGGAAATGTGTGCCTCAGGAAGATGCCCTGCTTCAAACTTCCTCTCTTCCGGTTGCCAGCGAAAGCCGGGCTGAGACTTAGCCAGCGAGGGCAAAGCCTGGTAGAGGGCATTGGCCACTGAGTCAAGAGGTACATTTCCCCTGCTGCGGATTTTAGGACTGGCAAAGGCATACAGGCACTCCTCTGCGCGGGTAAAAGCCACATACAGCAGGTTGAGGTTATCAAGGTAGGCCCTGATCTGCTCTTCGTAATAATCACGACTGAAAACCGTCTGGGCCAGGGCACTGCCGTAACGAAGGGGCATCAGGCCAAAAGACTGAAAAGGCTCCTCCTCTGCCTGCGTCCAGAGGATATTGTCCAGCCCCCGGCGGTGGTCCATCTCCCAATCGCAGAAGGGCAGGATAACTACTTTGAACTGAAGCCCTTTGGCTTTGTGAATGGTCAGGATACGCATGGCATCCACTTCTTCAGAAACCTGCACGGAAGTGTGCTTGCCTTTATCGTGCCACCAGCGCAGAAAACTATGTAAATCGCCCGTTTGCTGCTGGGTGTATTGCAGTACCGCATCCTGGAAAGCCTGCAGAAATGCCAGTTCGCCGGGCTGATTGAGATCAAAAAGCCTGACCAGGTTTTCTACCATCTCATAAAGGGGCAACTTGTTGAGGTAAGGATAATATTCAACAAATGCCTCAGGCAGCAGCTCCATAAAAAGCCTGTCACCTTCCTCACTGGGAGGGATACCTGCGGTCATGAAGATCTTATGCAATACTTCAGAAGAGATATCTTCTCCCTTCATTTTCAGGTACTTATAAGCGATACTTCCTTTAGCCAGGGCATCATCCTGCTTATCCAGGAAGGTCATGATATCAATCAGCAGGCTTACCACCAGAGAGGCGTTAAGGTAAAGCGATTCGGAGGAAATTAATTCATAACTATATCCAGATCTGGCCCTGCCCTCATTTTTATACTGCATGAAGGTATCTACCACTTCCTTCCCCGCTTTTTTATCTCTTACCAGGAAGGCTATATCTTTCAGGGCATAGCCCCGGTCCTGCAGTTTTTCAACCAAACCGGGCAGCTTTTGCTTTACCTGTTCTTTCCACCCGGGGGCATCTTCTTCCGTATTTTCTTCTTCAGCTAGTAGGTCAATGCTTACATAGCCATGCCAGTCAGCTTTATGGGGATATTGCTCTGGCAATGCCTGTGCCGCCTCCGCGTAGGCGCGACTGATGATAGGTAGCCTGGCACTGAGGCTTTCTTTGAGGCTCAGATCATCCAGCTGCTCAATTTTTTCCAGCAGTTCCGCCTGCAGCAGCTTTGGCAGGTGACTGAAGAGGGCATTGTTAAAACTGACGACTTCCTTCCTGCTCCTGAAATTTCGGTCCAGCTGCCTCACTTCGGTATGCCAGGGAGAAATGTCCTGTTGTATTTTTTCCAGCAGCAGCTGCCAGTCGCCCCCCCGCCAGCGGTAGATAGATTGCTTCACATCACCCACTACCAGGTTACGCCTGCCTTCGTTCAGGCTGTTTTCTACCAGCGGACGGAAGTTGGCCCACTGCAAACCAGAGGTATCCTGGAACTCATCTATAAGATAATGCTGAAAGCTGCTCCCAATTTTTTCGTAAATAAAGGGCGTATCCTCCCGGCCGATGATCTCGCTGAGAAAAATACCGGCATCCGAGATCAGCATCAGGTCATTTTCCTTTTTGTAGGCATCCAGCTTGTCCTCCAGCCTTTTCAGGATACCAAAAGCATAGATGAAGCGCAGCAGCTGCAAAGCTGAATGGTAGCTGATATGCTCCGCATCATAGTGATCAATAGCCTGCCTGAGAAGCGTCTGCAGCCCGGCATCCAGCAACTGCTGCACCTCGGCTTTCTTTTTGCTGCTTTTGGTGGTCCATTTGTCAGTGTCAAGGTAAGCCTCACGGGCTCTTTGCTTGGGGTCATAATCACCCCCTTCCTTCAGCCTGATGAAGTAACCAGCTACGCCGCTTCTGCCGTAGGCAAAATCAGTAATGTCAAGCCCATGCTGCTGCATCAGGTTCAGGGCTCTTTCTCCGTAGCTCTGCATGGCCTTATCAAATTTGGCCACGATAGCTTTCAACTCAGTCAACATCTGATAAAAATTCACTTTTGCTTCTGGCAACTGGCGTTGCTGCAGCTTGTATTCTTCTTTCAAAAGCTCATAGGCCAGCCGCTTGATATCACTGCGGAAATCCCAGGCTTTACCTGACTCTACTTTTTCTTCAGAAAAACGGATGAGCCACTCGCGCAGCTGCTTTTCGCCTTCATTGCCCAGTTCGCTCAGCAGCTGATCAATGACTTCATCCAGAACGGCATCCTGGTCCAGCTCCAGTACAAAACCTGCCTGCAGACCCATCTCCCGGGCAAAAGCCCTGATCACTTTCTGAAAAAAAGAGTCAATCGTCATGACCGAAAAGAAGGAGTAGCCATGCAGGATAGCCGACAGCACCTGCCTGGCCCGTTCCGCCAGCTGCTTTTCATCCAGTCCGGTGGCGGCCATAAGGGGAGGCAGCAGGTCAGGGCGCTCGGCATGCCGAAGCCCGTATAGAAATTCTATGATGCGCGTCTTCATCTCGCGGGTAGCCTTATTGGTGAAGGTCACCGCCAGGATACTGCGGAAAGCCTGTGGACTTTTGAGGGCAAGGCTGAGGTATTCAATGGCCAGAGTATAAGTTTTACCCGAACCGGCAGAAGAACGGTAAATCAGGAAAGGCTTATCAGTGGATGAAGATTTTTGCTTTAGCATATCGGTGGCTTACTCAGGCTTAAGTTTGCAATGATACTGACATCCTCCCACCCCTAAAGGGTGTGGGTCGCCGTGACCCGGGTTCTCGCCT
>JBKHDR010000155.1:0-9155 GCA_046541235.1 Cyclobacteriaceae bacterium
CTACGTGCAAATTGAGATTGGCAATGGCAGCAAGCGGCCGGTGTGGATGGATGGGATGTCTATGACTACCAAAGGTAAACCGCAGCCAGGCGCCCATGCACGAATGGATAGCACAGGCACCGTGTCATCTGATAGTTTAGGTCTATTGCCCGAATTTGAGACGGAGTTTACCGGGCCAGAAGATCTGCCAGACGGAGAAACAGTAGGAGATCATAGCGGAGGTACCAGTGGTGGACATGGTACGACAGTTTGCCAGTGGATTTGCGTATATACCCCTTATGGATCGAATTGCTGGGAAGAATGTACTTATTACCCTCCCAGTGGTGGATACGGAGACAGAAGTGAAACAGGTGGTGGAAGCAATCCTACTGCACCCAGCGGGCCTGGAGGTGGAGGTGGTGAAGTTTCTCAGCCTACTTCTGTGCCATTAGCTAAGGATCGAGATGAACCTAAGCTTAAGCAGAATGAATGTGAGGCTATACAAGAGTTATACTACTCAAGTTTTAACGAAGATGGTTCTCCCTACAAAGAAAACTCAGCATGGATCACTGAAGCAGGTGTGATTTTGTTGCCAAATATCAAAAATACTTCAGGATATAGTGATAATAGTGCTTTGAATGTAAGGCCTATACAAAATGGAGGCTTTGAAATAGAGTACCCTAAAAACTCTGGTAATTGGTATGAAATTTATGCCCACATTCATACCCATCCAAACCAATATTTTAATGATCATAGAGATGCAAGACCTGGAGGAGCTAATAATTCAACAAATACTGCGGATTGGAACTTTGCAAAGCAATATCCAGGCTTAACAAACTTTATAATAAGCTCATCAACGGTGTACAGGTATAAATACGAAAACTATAGTTACGATCAATTTAATCTGCAAAGCAACAAAGGTTTTCTTGATTGTAGCAAAGCCTTTTCAAACTATTTTTATTACTAAAGATTGTAAGACAATGATTAAAAAAATTATTCTATTCAGTGCATTACTTTCAACCACTATAGCTTTTTCATCTATTGCTCAGAGTTATGAAAATCTTGTAATGGTAGATATTCGTAATGAAAAATTGCTCAATTTTATAAAAGATTTTATAAAAGATAATCAAAAAGAAAATGGGATATATAAATTATTCGTTTTTTCTGAGAGCTCTGATAATCAGGGCATATACGAAATTGTTTTTTTTTCTTGGTGGTATCCCTATTCTAATGATGTAGCAAGCTTAGCCTACACTAACATTGATAACAAAATTGTTTTAATCTATTCTGGTATTGAGAAGTTTTTTCCTTCGGACAAAAGGTACCAAAACCAAATCAAGCTTATTGAGAATAGAGTAGAAAGGTTATTTAAAGAGGAAGAAGTTCCTCCTACAGGTATTAATCCGGCTGCTTCAATAGTTGTTTGTGGAGAGAGAGTAGTTTATCAAGCCAATCATCGCTTAGAGCTGCCTAATAAGTATTCCTGCATTAGGGAAGAACCAGAAGAAAAACGTTAATATAAACATTTATCCTGGTTCTGAATTAAAACAGATTCAATTACCTATGGATCAATTCTTAACTAACCCATACAACTTTTTAATATTCATCTCAACATTAATGCTTGGTACTGATCAACAGAAAGCCAGCTTTGATGAAATTGATATTTCAGACTTTTCATTTCAAAATCTGTCACTTGTTACCTCTGAACAAAAGCTTTATTAACAATTAGGAAAACCTGACACTGTTTTTACGCTAAATGGTGATCTTGACCAAGTAAGAGGTTATAAAAAGAATGATGGTTCACTCATTCGCATTCCTTCTGTCACACTCCCGTGTGGAAAAGGAATTGCCTACAAAATGCAGCATTAGATGATTTTTTTTAGCACCTATACTTTAGGAAAAACCCTCATGCCAATATTAACCACCCTAACTCCACATAGTCCTCGCATTGCATGCCGCGTCTGAGACGAGGACTAAAGAGACCAGCGTCTGCGATGCGGCATACAGTGCGCAGCATGCGATGCCCGGCATGAAGTTTTGACGTAGGTTTTTGTTAAGGGCGATGCAATCGCCTGCCTCGCTCATCCTCGTCTGAAACGAGGATGAGTGGGTGGGTGTGAAGCAATGCTTCTATCTGCGGATTCTGAATCGTTTGTATCAGATAATCTTTCTCCCAATTGCCTTAGCAATAGGCTCCAGGGTGCGGTACATGGCGCGGAACTCATCATGGGTCAGCTGCTGGGCGGCATCCGACTTGGCCACTTTGGGCGTGGGATGGGTTTCAATCAGCAGGCCGTCAACTCCCATGGCCAGGCAGGCGCGGGTCAGGTCAGGAATGCCATAAGCGATCCCCATGGCGTGGCTGGGGTCCAGTACCACCGGCAGGTTGGTAAACTCCTTCAGGTAGGCCACCCCGCAGAGGTCCAGCGAGAAGCGGGTCTTGGTTTCAAAAGTCCGGATGCCCCGCTCGCAGAGCATCACCTGCTCGTTACCGCCAGACAGCACAAATTCTGCTGCCTGCACAAATTCCTGCAGCGTAGCCCCAAAGTGGCGCTTCAGCAGTACGGGCTTTCTGGCTTTACCGCAGGTCCGGAGAATACCCTGGTCGTACATGGCTTTGGAGCCCACCTGCACGATATCGGCATACTCTATCACGGCATCCACATGGGTGGCGTCGCGTACCTCGGTGATGATATTGAGTCCATATTTTTCTCTTACTTCGGCCAGCATTTTCAGCCCTTCCATCCCCAGCCCCTGGAAGGTATAGGGAGAGGTACGGGGCTTGAAGCAGCCCGCTCTCAGGGTGGTGATGTTGAGTTCTTTCAGCAGCTCGGCACTCTGGGTGATCTGCTCCCACGACTCTATAGAGCAGGGGCCGGTGATCAGCAGGGTGTTTCGGGTGTCGCCTCCCAGTTGCACCTCACTGCCCACCTGCACGCTGCGGATTTCATCCCGGTACTGCCGGCTGGCCAGTTGGATGTCGCTCTCCATCACATAAAAAGTATCGGCTGCCGCATCCAGCACGGGGGGCAGGGCTTTGTCTTTGGAGGGGGTGATAAGAATGTACTGTCCGTCTTTTTTATAAAAAACTGCCTGGCTCTGGGCAGCCAGCTGTTGTGCGTCTGTGTCGCTTACACTTTTTTTCAGGTGAATGATCATACTTCGCCTCTGATTAGGTTATTAAATGTGACTGCACCGGTGAGGTAACCTTCCCGGTCAACTACCGGCAGAAATAAAATAGGAAAGGATTTGCTGGTGACCAAAGCCAGCATGTCCGAAATGGTGGCCTCTTCCTGTATACAAATGGGCTCGGCATTGATGATATCCTCCAGCCGGGTACGGTTGAGGTCTTCTATGTTTTTCAACAGGCCTCGGCGCACATCGGCATTACTGACGATGCCTTTCATTTTACCTTCCCCATCTTCAAAAAGGGCAAAGCCCAGGTCATAATCTTCAATGGCCTGCAGTACTTCCTTGAAAGTACAGCAGTCCAGGTTGAGCACCGGCAGGTGGGTTTTGTCAATCTGCATATCCCTGACCAGGTAGTGCGATTTTACCTCCTGCATCTTAAGGCCCATCAGGGCCGCACCCATAGAAGTATGATTGACCAAAAAGGAGCCCGACACAGCAGAATCTACGCCCATACTGCGGAGGATAAAGGAAACTTCATCATTTACGCCACCGTCCACATGAATCCTTTTGCCAGGGTATAGCTTACTAAAGCGGCGGATGCGGTTAAAGTTATCCTTGCGAAATACCCCGCCACTCTGCCCGGGCGTGGTGGTCATGAGCAGGATGAAAGAGAAATCATCCTTGTAGGCTTCAAATACCTCCAGGGGTGTGTCAGAAACCACCGCCAGGCCAAAGCGGGTCTTGTTCCGGGGCAGACTGAAGCGCCTGCCTTCCATGTTTTCGTACTGAAACTGCACGTATTCAACCTTGTGTTCCATGATCTTTGCCAGGTAGGCTTCCGGATCGGATGAGATGATGTGCAGGTCTATAGGCGTGCTGCTGATTTTTCTGATACGGGCGATGTCATCAAAAACTGACGGGTCATCGTTACAGTCAATATGAAACGAATCAATGTTGAGTGTGTCCAGTTCACGAACCAGTTCTTCCAGTGATTTTACTTTATTGGAATATAATGAGGCTGATATTTTCAAGGTTTTCTGGGCTTTCTGTCCTGATTTTCAAAAATTTGTTGAGGCAAATTTCAGCATTTTCCGTGATTAACCTATAGATTTGCTGGCTTTTTATGATACTCCTCAGACTTCTCTCTTACATACCCCTCCCCCTGCTTTATCTGTTTTCAGATGGACTTTACCTGCTATTTGGCCGGCTGCTGGGGTATCGGGGCAAGGTGATCAGCAAAAATCTGCAACTGGCTTTCCCCGAAAAAAGTGAGGCTGAAAGGAAAATATTGCAGAAAAAATTTTACCGTCACCTCTGTGATGTGATCGTAGAGACCCTGAAAACCATCAGTATCCCAAGGGAAGAATTACACCGCCGTGTACAACTGGATAATCCGGAAGAGATTACGCAGTACTTTGAGCAGGGGCAGTCGGTAGTGGTGGTTACATCTCACCAGGGCAACTGGGAGTGGCTGCTCACGGCCTGCAGCGACTACCTGCCATTTCATGTGGATGCCGTATACATGCAGCTCAATAATCCTTTTTTTGATGAGCTGATGAAAAAGATAAGAAGCAGGTTTGGGGCCGAAATGACAGAGAAAAAGACAGCATTTCGGACCATCGTGCAGCACCGGGATAAGGTCACACTTACGGCCATGGTGGCAGATCAACGCAACAGAAACGCCAGACAAAGTGTAGAAACCAGTTTTTTTGGCCAAAATACTTCCTTTTACTTAGGCCCGGAGCGTATCGCCCGTAAGCTTGATTTGCCCATGATCTTCGTAGACATGAGAAAGGTAAAGAGAGGCCATTACCAGATCGGGTTTAAAACAGTGGCTGCACCTCCCTATTCTGCCGAAGAGGGGAGCATGATCAGAAAGTATGTCAGCCTGATGGAAGAGAGCGTGAGGCAGCAGCCCGAGGCTTACCTGTGGTCTCACGACCGTTGGAAAAACAAAAGGCAGATGCCTGAGACACCTGCCTGATGATTCTATAAAATTTAATTTACCGGGTCATTGGTTTAGGCAAAAACTTCCTCGGGCAAGTGACGGTAGCCCATACGGCTAACCTTTACTTCCTTTTTTACCTGGCCCTTGTATTTGGTGTTCTCCTTCAAGGCTTTCACTCCTCCCTGCTGGTATTCTCTCAAATAGGTGATAAGGGTAGTTTTGGATATCTCACAGATGCGGCAAATCTCGCTGTGCGCCAGTCCTTTGCTCTTGAGAAAAAGTGCTTCCATTTTCTGCTGAATCCGGGCACTGGGGTTGTGATAGCGTTCAAAGCGGAGGGCCTCCTGCTCCTCTTCGCTGAAATTAATCCTGATCATGGGTTTAAAAAATTTGGGTTAAACTTAATATTCAAAGTCAATCATTTGTCAACAGAATAACTCTGCTGCTCTGCAAATATTGCCAAATGGACTGAAAAATACCATCCCCTTTTGGGGTAATTTTTGAATTCTTAGCAACGCCACGCATACTTCTCTAAAATAAATTTAAAAAAAGCCTCTATTATCTGTTTTCTACTAATGACAGTCAGGTACAGCTTATTTCTTAAAAAGCGGCAGATGAAAGAAAACCAGTAAGGGAAAATCAGACTTCTGAAAGTCAGTTTAGATGCCTCAAAAACTCATATTCACATATAGCTGACAGACGCAGTTCAGCAAAAAATGTTCGGCTCAGATAAGACGGTCTTTCAGCGCTTTCTCAATTGCGTCAGCCTTGCTGTTGACCTGCAGCTTGGTATAGCTATTTTTGATGTGCGATTTGATCGTTTCTTTGTGTACAAAAAGCTCATCAGCAATCACCGTATAGCTTTTGCCCTTAGCCAGATGCTCCAGCACCTCTGTTTCACGCTGGCTCAAAGGCGAATCGGTGTTTTTCTGAAACGACTGCACCAGCATGCGGGCAATCTGGCTGCTCATAGGGGCTTCTCCCATGCGCACTTCGGCTTTGGCATCCAGGAGTTTGCTATGATCGGCATTTTTGGTGATGTAACCGGAAGCCCCGGCACAGAGGGCCTGGAATACCAGTTCACTATTGGCATGTACGGTAATGACGATGATCTTGGCTGCACGCCCGGTAAATTCAGCCTGCCGGCTTAGTTCTTCTTTCTGCTGAGCCAGCAGCCTGAGGATCATGCGCTTCGGTTCGGCGACCTATGCGTGAAGAACCTAGATACCGAGGATGAGTGGGAAGCTTTTGGCTTGGCTGGCAAAAATATCAAGGCTTTTGTGGCGCTTGATGATGATACCTTCCTGGCTTCGGAGTTTAACTTCGGCGGACTTGACCCTGAGGGGATGACCGACCTGGAGTACAGTGCTACCTCGGGTGAGCTATTTGCAAGCGGTACGCTGTCTGGCAGAGCAACACTTTCCGCTTCTACTTTTGCGTGGACTATGACCGTCAGATCAAAGACCGTATCTATGCCGGTAGTTGGAAGAAAGAAAAAGAAAACCCTCAGCCTCTGATGCTTCAGGTTTCTGAGAATGGTGGTCAAAGCTGGAGAACCTTTACTCATGACGACAGCCAGCTTTTCGGTGGAGTGTACGACATGCTGCAGGTTAAAGAGGGAGGCAAAACCCTGCTGTACCTGGGGCTTTTCAAGGGCTGCGTCTACCTGGCGACGGTAGAAAACTAAAATTAGTAGCCGGGACGGAAGCTGGTTTCTGTTCCGGCTATACGGCTTCCGACAGCAGCCAGGCGGTAGTCCAGCAGGACTGGAAGTTGAAGCCTCCGGTGAGGGCATCAATATTGAGTACCTCTCCGGTGAAGTAGAGGCCGGGAAAGCGCCGGCTCTCCATCGTCTGCATATTTATTTCCGACAAAGCCACGCCTCCGCAGGTGACGAATTCTTCCTTGAAGGTACTTTTTCCGTGTACGTCAAAGCTAGCCTGGGTCAGTTCTACCGCCAGCTTGTTGATCATCTTATTGGGTAGTTCGCCGAAAGGCATATCCGGGCTGATCTCCAGCACCTGCAGCAGCCGCTCCCAGTAGCGCTTAGGAATCTCTTCGCGATGGTAATTCTTGACCTTACGGGTAGGATGCGCTGCTTTGAAATTCAGCAGTTCCTGCCGAAACTGGTCAAAGTTGTAGTCGGGCAGAAAATTGAGCTGTATGCTGAAGCGGTACTTCTGCTCTGCCAGCCAGCGGGCACCCCAGGCAGAGAGTTTCAGCACGGCAGGTCCGCTCAGGCCCCAGTGGGTAATCAGCAGCGGACCCTGATCCTCCAGTTTGGTACCGGTAATACGCACTTTCACTTCCGGAAAGCTCATGCCGGAAAGATCCTTTAGCCGCTCGTCTTTGATATTAAAGGTAAACAGCGAAGGCACGGCCGTTTCCATCTGCAGGCCCATGGCTTCCAGCTTTTTCCAGACTGAAGGGGCCGAACCGGTAGCCATTACCACCATATCGGCAGGAATCCGCTCACCATTTTGGGTCTCTACCTCCCAGCCATTTTCCTTCTTGTGCAAGTCGGCAAAGCCGCAGTTGCGCATCAGTTGCACCCCATACCTTTCGGCTTCCTGTAAGAAACAGTCGATGATGGTCTGGGAAGAATTGGTGGTGGGGAACATGCGCAGGTCGGCTTCGGTATGGGTTTGTACCCCGTTTTCTGCCAGCCAGCGAACCATATCATCGGTAGAAAACTGTTTGAAAAGGCTGTGGAGCTTCTTCTCGCCACGGGGGTAGAACTTCACCAGCTCGGAAGGCTGGGTGCGGGCATTGGTTACATTGCAGCGGCCGCCGCCTGAAATGCGGACCTTGCTCAGTACCTGGCTGCCTTTCTCCAGCAGCATTACCCGGTAATCGGGATGCTTACGGGCAATATTGATGGCGGCAAAGAAACCGGAGGCGCCTCCTCCACAGATGACGACTTGCTTTTTCAATGTTTGGAGTTGAAGGTTACAGGTTTAAAGATACAAGCAAAAAGTTGCAGGTTAAAAGTTCATTGTTGGCCAGCACGATAAGCCCGGGTGGAAATCAGAGGTGTAACGGATCACGCGATCTTCGGACTTTGGCAAAGTACTGAAACTTTGACAAAGATTATCTTCTTGTAAGGAAGCGTTCTTTTCACGATATTTTGCGAAAGCTCCATTGCCTATCTTGGATATGATGCGCCTTCTTATCACATTCCCCCCATACTTCTCCCCTTCCCTACTGCCGTTAGGGGCAATTCCCGCTTTTACCAACTCCCAGTCGTTCGCAGCTTACGAAAACTGATTTCGCACACTACGAAATTGAAAAACGCACACTGAGAAATAATATTTCGCAATGTGCGAAAGGTTGAAAACATGCTTAATAAAAGCTAAAGTGTAAGGCAATCCTGGGTTAATGATAGCAATGAAATAGCATTACTCATTGCTTGAATTAAGATTAATCCCCGGCAATAACGGCCTGTATAATAAGCTACCCTCCGCCTAAAGCCTTTCCTCTCCTCCGGCCAAAGTAAGTCTAATTATAAGCATAAGCCTGCGACCTGAAGCTTAAAACAGGGCCAGAGGAGGCAGCAGTTGGGTGGTGTTATGTTAATAATGGCCTATACCCGGCTTACAGCCTCGGTGCTGCCCATCAGTGATGATGACAAAGGAGAAGAGGACTAAGTGTTTTTCATCAATAAACACAATTTATACAATCAGGAATAAATCTCGGAAAAAAAATAAGCATGACTATTGGTTTGTTCGTTTTTTTATTCCTACATTAATACTCAAGACCAATTAAGGGCTAAAACCCTATCCTCCTCTGATTTATTTTTATTGACCCTGAGACTGGACTTTGACTTGTTAATTTTTAACAACTAAACATCCAAACAATGAAGTATCAAGCGACTCAGCCACTCAGCCACTCAGCCACTCAGCCACTCAGCCACTAAAATTCAAAAGACTTTCCTGCACAGAAAAGTTTTATGGATTATGATTTTCTGCCTTCCGTTTATCAACATGGCTTTTGCGAAAGCAGACCCAATTGAAGATGACTTCTTTTTTGATGTGGACATCACTTCGGGACCTACCGGTACAGTTTGTCCGGGACAGGAATATACTTTTACTGCTTC
>JBKHDR010000156.1:0-9125 GCA_046541235.1 Cyclobacteriaceae bacterium
TGCCTACCTCTGGGATCCCACCGAAATTGCTGAAGGTGTAAGCCGGGAGGATATCATCGGCATAGAGGCCCCCCTCTGGACAGAAACCATCACCAATCCGGAAGACCTGGAGTATATGGTGTTTCCCCGCGTAGTAGGTTATGCCGAAATAGGCTGGACGGCTCCCGAGGCCCGCAGCTGGGAAGAGTACCGCGAGCGGCTGGCTGCGCATTCAGAGTACCTGGAGGCCATGGACATCAATTATTACCAGTCGCGCCTGATTCCCTGGGCTGCAGGGCATCCTTAAGACTTTAGCAAAACAAATATGGAACCGTGGGTCAGCTTTTGCTCACGGTTTTTTTATACCCTTGCTTAACCTTTGCCGCCGAATTTTGTAATATTAACAAGCTTATCAGCTTTTGAGGATGAAGATGAGGAGATAGGCGTGCAGAAAACTGAAAGCCCCGGAAATGGGCAGGGTGAAGAGAAGCGAGAGCAGTGATTTTTTGAATTAGGGTTCTTTACCGCTAGCGCTTTGTTTCTTCGGATTCCCATCTTTATCAAAGTGCTTGTGCAGATGCCATTCGGTGAGGGGGATGATGGAAAACAAACCTATTGCTAAAAAAGCTATCACTAACCAATGAAATAGCGATAAAGAGGTTATATAGAAGAAACAGATAAAAGTAAGAACAATAGCCGATACTCCAATAGGCACTAAAAACTTAGGTGCATAGTCGTTGGCTACTCTCCAGGTAGCTTCGTTCTTCATTGACAAGCTGGTTCGGTAACCATAAATCCGGTTGATGCCTTTGGGTGGGTGCTCCCGCCAAAAGTAGTAGAGGATAATAGGTACAAGTGCTAAAGCTAAACTAGCAATTAGTTGAATGATTCTATCCTGCATGCTCCTGAAAATTTTTAGAAAAAAAGTCACTTTTGGTTATAAAAAGATTTTTAATGTCCGTGCTTGAACCAGCAGGTACCAGATATAAGATGAGTGCAGCTGCCATGGCTAAGAAGAAACTGAACAAACCGTGAATCACAAAGATGCTGAAATGAAAGCTGATATCTGAAATGAGCAGGATTTTCTGGTTTCTTTGTCTTTAACACTATTTAAAACGAATACCAATATTAACGAAGTATCCTTGGTTGCGTAATTCATCACTAAATGACCTGCCAGAATTATCCACAATACTATTAGGTGTAATATTCAATAGTCCGTAGTAATAACTTACTTCTACAAAGGGGTTTATTTTACCAATTTGATAAACACTACCTAGTGATAAAGACAAGCCATAATCGAAGGATTCACGAAAAGCAAGAAAAAACACTTCATCTAGGTTGTCATTCAGTAATGTACTTCCTCGTAAACCAAATTTACCAAATGGCATAAAGGTACTGAATGCCTTCTCCAATTTAAACGAAGCATCCATAAAGGCATAAGACATAGACACGTTCCTGTTTCTGGCAGTGGCAGGGTCGAAGTTCATTTGGGCAAATCCACCATTTAGATGAATTGAGGCTATATCAGTAAGCATAATCGAGCGCCCAATCCCCATTTGCCAACCTAAGGCAGGTGAAGTAGCATAAGGCTCGTTTTCCCGAACTACCTTTGGATCAATCCAATTGAGACCTGTGCTGATTTCCCAGCCGGAAAGCATCGTTTGGGCATTTCCCACTTCTACAACGCCAGCAATTAATAACAGGCTGAATACTAATTTCTTCATACTAGAAATATTTGAATGAAAATAGATGGATAGTATAAAATTTTTAAGGGTAACTTTCTTCGTAAGAACAATAGCATCCATTCCTTCCCCATGCTTCTCCTCTACTCCAATAAATGTATTGTTCATTAAAACTACCGTACTGAACAGTAGCTAACTCCCACCCAATAGAATGCTGTTTGCCATTTGCCTGGATATATTTACCTCCAGACCCATAGCTTCCTTGATAATCAACACGTCCTGCCAAAGCACTTGTTTTGAACCTCCTCTCCCAACCATATATTGTACGACGGAAAGAATATACTCTAAAGCCATGGACAATTTCGAACGTGCCATTTCCTAAACCGTAATGCACAATTTCTTCGTAAAGACGAACCCTATACCTATCTACACGATTGGTGCAAGTATTAACCTGCATATCACGATCAATTAATTTAGCATTTGAAGAAGTATTCGTAATATCATATCTCAAATGCGTTACCTTAATTACTTCAATTCCTTTTTTGGGTTGAGATTCGTTTACTTCTTCCAATAAAGCAACTTTTTTATCGTCTCCATCATGAACGATTTTGATAGCATTCGAGGTGTATTTTTTTATTTTATTCCCTATCCTTACTACTCCATCTTTGTTTAAAACCTTATGTAAGGTCTACAAAGGAATTTTTATTTCAAACCAACCCTCATCATGGAATTTAAACAATTCTGAGTTATTGAGTACATAAGCGGAGTGAGGGGAGGGGGCAACACTTTGATGTTTTTTTATTTCTTCCTCGTCAGTCATACTTTCCAACTCTTTAAAATATTTTTCATCTTCGTCTACAGCTTTTTCAAATAAATAGCGGATAGATGTAAAACCGAGTTCCTTTTCCCATTCATCCAATTCTTCACGAGAATAATTTTGTAATTTTTCCAAAGTCATTTTATAAGCCATGGTATCAGCAAACCATAAATAGCCGTTGTGAACTTTAACTTTATTTACATTAGGTACTTTTGTAACTAATTCACCTTTTGTATGACTAGTATATGAATATACTATACTTAAATCATCTTCTTGACATCCGTATAAACCACTAATGCACAATAGTATTATAAAGATAGCTGGTTGAATAGATTAATGTTTCATTTTGATGGTATTAGTAATAAATAAAATATATAATCATATATAGCTCTAAACACTTAATTTTCACATAGTTAATATTGGGGGGTAAGAAGCAAGTGTTTGTTCACTTTTTTCAATAATATTTTATTTTATACAGGACTTATACTTATATAAGAGTCTTTAACACAGGCAAAGAACTCTCATTACCACTCATAGAGCACTACGATGAGTTTTATTCTGAGGAAGAAGACGAAGAAATCGACCTGGATAAACTAGAGCGCCCCGAGAACGGTCAGAATGAGGAAGTGAGTGAAGAGAAAGGAAAGAAGTAAATTTTCGCGAATCAAATTTCATTTTCACTGGTGATGCTCTTTTTCGGATTCCCATCTTTATCAAAGTGCTTGTGCAGATGCCATTCGGTGAAAAGTACGATGAATAGTAAGCCTATTCTAAAAAAGCTATCCCTAACTAAGTTGTATCAAGTAGTCATTGAGTGTAAAGGCTTGATGTGTAGCCTTTTAGGATGGAGAATTAAAAGCATTGCTGCTTAACCTTTACCGCTGAATTTTGTAGTATTGATAGGTTTGACGGCTTTTATTTTTTTCTGCAAGCTGAATATTATTTTTCTAATGCAACCCATTAAACAAACTTCAAAACTTTGATATCATGCGAAAACTAATCCTGAGCCTGACCATCATTTTCTGCCTGCCCATCGGCATGACGGCCGACGAAGGCATGTGGCTGCCTTCCCAGATCAAGCAACTGATGCTTTACGAGCAGATGAAAGAGCTCGGGCTGGAGCTGAGCCCCGAGGATATTTACGACATCAACAATGCCAGCATCAAAGATGCCATCGTGGCGATCAACGGCGGCAGCTGCACCGGCGAGATCATCTCTCCCCAAGGGCTGATGCTCACCAACCACCACTGCGCTTATGGGGTAGTGCAGGCCCTCAGTTCGGTAGAAAACGACTACCTGAGCGACGGCTTCTGGGCCATGTCGCAGGATGAGGAAATGCGTGTGGAAGATTACCGCGTGAGCTTCCTGATCCGGATGGAAGATGTGACCACCCGCTTCCAGGAGGCGATGAGCGATGATATGAGCGCGCAGCAGCGACAGGCTATTATCGCGGAACTGAGCAATCAGATCGCCGAGGAGGCCCAGGCCGAAACCGGCTACGAGGCCTCGGTCAAGTCATTCTATTCAGGTAATGAGTTTTACCTCTTCCTGTACGAAGTTTTTAATGACGTCCGCCTGGTGGGTATTCCGCCGGAATCTATCGGTAAGTTTGGCGGCGATACCGACAACTGGATGTGGCCCCGCCATACCGGCGATTTTGCCCTCTTCAGGGTATACACTGCGCCTGATGGTTCTCCCGCCGAGTATTCGGAAGACAACGTGCCCCTCAAGCCCCGCCACCACCTGCCGGTTTCACTGGATGGCGTACAGGAGGGCGATTTTTCTATGGTCTTCGGCTTCCCCGGTAGTACCGACCGCTTCCTCACTTCTTATGGCGTAGAGATGCAGCTGGACATTAACAACCCTACCCGGGTGGGTATCCGCGACCGTCGCCTCAAGATCATTAAGGGCGATATGGAAGGCGACCCACAAATCCGTATCAAGTACGCATCCAAATACGCACAGGTGAGCAACTACTGGAAATACTTTATCGGGCAGAGCCAGGGACTGAAAAACCTGAACATCGTGGAAGAAAAGCAGGAGTTGGAGCAGAAATTCAGAGACTGGATACAGCAAAAGCCCGAAGAAAGAACCATGTATGATACGGTTCTCCAGAATATACAAAGTGCCTATGAACAAGTGCGACAGGTACAAAAGTCATATATCTACCTGACTGAAGCTGTTTACGGCAACGAAATTTTGCCCTTTGCCTACAAATTTACAGCGCTGGAAAGATTGCTGAAACAGGATACGGAAAGTGAGGCGGCCCAGGCAAAAATGGATGAGCTGATTGCCTCACTCCAAGAGGATGCTAAGGAATTTTATGAAGACTATAATGCCCCTACCGACCGCAAGGTCTTTGCAGCCCTGCTGGAAATGTATTACCAGAACGTACCGGAAGCGCAGCACCCGGATATTTTCAGCCGCGTACAGAAAAAATACAGGGGTAGCTTTGAGCGTTGGGCAGAGGCGCTTTTCCAGAGAACCATCTTTACCGACAGCACCGACCTGATGAACTTCCTATCGGACCCTCAGCTCAAAACACTGCAGCGCGACCCGGCTTACACCGCCATGCAGTCATTCATGAACAACTACTTTGAGAAACTGGCTCCTACGCTGAGGGATGCATACGGCGACCTGGAGAATAACAACCGCCTCTTTGTCGATGGCCTGCGGGAGATGAATCCTGACAAACAATACTATCCTGATGCCAACTCCACCATGCGCCTGACCTTTGGCACCGTACAGCCTTATGAACCAAAAGATGGCGTACTCTACCAGTATTACACTACGCTGGAGGGTGTGATGGAGAAAAAAGACCCCGATGATGCTGAATTTCAGGTGCCGGACAAGCTGGTGGAGTTGTACGAAGAAAAAAATTATGGCCCCTACGGCCTGGATGACAATACTATGCCAGTCAATTTTATCTCTAATAATGACATTACCGGCGGCAACTCCGGCAGTCCGGTCATCAACGGCAAAGGCTACCTGATCGGTACGGCTTTTGACGGCAACTGGGAAGCCATGAGCGGCGACATTGCCTTTGAGGATAAGATGCAGCGTACTATCAGCGTAGACATCCGCTATACGCTCTTCATCATAGACAAATTTGCCGGTGCTGGCCACCTGGTAGAGGAAATGACTCTGGTGCAGAACGGCATGATGGAAAGAGAAACTAACGAAAGCCCCGCGCCCGAAGAAGAAAGCGGAGGGAACTGATAAATCATTCGCTGACTGATCATCTGGTCAAAGCTCTGCCTCACAGCGGGGCTTTTTTATTAACTTCCAGGCTGGAAATCAACATTTGCGTGAAAGCTCATCTGCGCTACCTTCTCCCGTATGAAAGCCCCCTTTACATGCCGGTATGGCATGTCAACATCATATCACCTGAACCTTCATATATGTAAAACACCGTGTTTTCATCAATCTTTTTAAATGCTTCTACGTTATGCAGTATCTGATGAATTACGTAAGCTTTCTTACATAGTGAGGTATATACCGGATGTAATGAATAGTAATGCAGGCATCTGCATAATTTCACCTAAAGATTTTTAACACTGAAAACATGAAAAAATTACTGATTGTACTGGCCAGTGTGGTGGCTCTGGTGCTTTTGGCAGCCATCATTATACCAGTCATTTACAAAGACGACATACAGGCAGCGGTGGATAAAGCCCTGGCCGAAAACCTCAATGCAGATGTTTATTATGACATCAGCACTTTTGACCTTTCTCTGCTCAGTAACTTCCCCAATGTTACAGTGTCTATGGACAAATTTGGCATAGCCAACCGGGCACCTTTTGAGGGAGATACGCTGGTTTCAGTAGGAACCTTCGAGCTGGTGGTCAACCTCAAGAGTGTGCTCTTTGAGGATCAGCCCCGCCTGAGCGAACTTAACCTGGACCGCGCCAATCTTTTCATTTATGTAAAAGAAGATGGCAGCGCCAATTACGACATTGCGGTAGCATCTGAAGAAGAGGAAGCTGCGCCGGCTGATACGGCTGCTTCTGACTTCTCCATCGGTATTGATCATTGGGAAATTACCAATGCCAACATCATTTACGAAGATCTGACGCTGCCCATGCTGATGGTGCTGGAAAACGTCAACCATACCGGCAGCGGTGACTTTACGCTGGATGTGTTTGATATGGAAACGCTCACCGACATTGAGCGCCTCACCGTCAACTACGATGGGGTAGAATACATGACCAGTAAGCAGGTGGATGCCGATGTGACCATGCAGATGAACCTGCCCGAGATGAAATTCACCTTTAAGGAAAATACAGTAGAAGTAAATGACTTTGGCTTTGGCTTTGACGGTTTCTTCGCCATGCCCGGCGAGGATATGGTGATGGACATCAACTATGCCGCCAAGGATAATACTTTCAAGAGCCTTTTCTCTCTCGTACCCGGTGCCTACCAATCTGATTTTGATGGGCTAAGGGCTGAAGGAACAGTGGACTTCAGCGGCTTCATCCGCGGCACTTACCATGAAACTTCCATGCCCGCTTTCAAGATGCAGCTGGCCACTGCCAACTCCATGTTTCAGTACCCTGACCTGCCCACTGCGGTCACCAATATTGATGTAGACCTGCTGGTAGAAACCGGCGAAGATGGCAACCTGGACAATACGGTCGTCAACCTGGAGACTTTCCACGCGCAGGTGGGTAACAACCCGATGGATGTTACATTCCTGATGCGCGGCCTGGATAAGCCTTACATTGAGGCCAATGCCAACGCTAAATTAGACCTGGATGAGTTGAACCGCATGTTCCCTATGGACAGCCTTAGCATGAAAGGTACATTTGACATGAACCTGCTTGCCAAAGGTACTTATGATAGTACCACCAACCAGATTCCGCAGGTGAACCTGGCGATGAATATGCAGAATGGCTATGTGAAATCCGGCGACTACCCTCCGCTGGAGAATATCAATTTTGCTTCCTCCGTAGTCAACGAGACCGGTCAACTGGCCCAGACGGTAGTGCGTTTGAACGACTTTGACATGCAACTGGCCGGTGAGCCTTTCTCTGCCAACATGGTACTGACTAACCTGGAGGACTACACCTGGGATGTGAATGTAAACGGTGCCCTTGACCTGGCGCAGCTTACGCAAATCTACCCGCTGGAAGGTATGGAACTGGCCGGTATGATACGAGCAGAGCTTGCTTCCCAGGGCAAAATGTCAGATGTGGAAGCGGAAAACTACCAGGCGCTGCAAACTTCCGGCAGCATGGAAGTACAGAATTTTCGCTACGTAGGTGAAGATTTTCCGCAGGGCTTTACTATCGACAATGCTCAGGGCTCCTTTGACCCCCGCAGCATTACGCTCAGCAACTTTGATGGCGCCGCTGGCAGCACAGACTTGCGCATGAATGGTTCTATTGCCAACTACATCGGCTACCTATTTGGAGAAAACCAGACCCTGCGGGGTGAACTGGCGCTGAAATCAGGTAAGATGAACCTGAACGAGTTTATGACAGAAGACAGCGAAACTGTTGAGGAAGACACAGCCGCAGCGGCGCTGGAGGTCGTAGAAATTCCTCGCGATATAGATTTTGTATTTAACTCCAACATCGCTGAGGTACTTTATGACGACCTGACTTTGAACAACTTCAAAGGTACACTCATCGTCCGCGATGGCGTGGTGCGCATGGATCAACTGGATTTCAATACGCTGGGTGGTCAGTTTGCCATGAACGGTTCTTACGACCCTCGTGACCTGCAAAAGCCTGCCTTTGATTTTAACCTGGACATAGCCGACCTGGCCATCAGCAAGGCTTACGCAAACTTCAATACCGTTCAGGCACTGGCACCCATTGCTAAAAATATGGAGGGTACTTTCTCTACCAACTTCCGCCTGGCTGGTCTGCTGATGCCTGACATGAGCCCGGACATGAGCACTCTGGATGGTAAGGGCATTGTAGCGGTAGATGATGCTGCGGTACAGGATTCCAAACTGGTTTCTGCCATTACAGCGGTTTCCAAGCTCAACAATACCAACAGTATCACGCTGAATGACGTAACCATCCGCGCCGAAATCAAGAGCGGCAGGGTGTTCGTGGAGCCCTTTGATGTCAACGTCGGTAACTTCAAGACCACTTTGGCCGGTAGCAATGGCATAGACGGTAGCATTGACTATATCGCCAAGATGAATATACCCGCCGGAGCGGTAGGCTCAGCGGTGAATAATGCCATTGCTAACCTGACAGGGGTAGATGGTGCTGTGTCTTCCAACATTCTGCTCAACCTCAATATCGGTGGCACCTATGACGATCCCAAAGTCAGCCTGGCCGGTGCTGAGGCCGGCGAAAGTACTTCTCAATCTGCCAAGGCGGCGGTTACAGCCAAGGTAGAGCAGGAGAAGCAGGAACTGCAGGCCGAACTGGAAAAGCAGAAAGCCGAGGCAGAAGCCAAGGCCAAAGCCGAAGCAGACAGGCTGAAGCAGGAAGCAGAAGCCAAAGCCAAGGCAGAAGCCGAGAAGGCCAAAGAGCAGGTAACAGAAGAAGTACAAGAGACCAAAGAAGAGATCAAACAGGAAGCTAAAAAGAAATTGAAGCAGATCTTTAAGCCTCCTTTTTAAGCATTGATCAAAGACTCAAATACCAGGCGCAGCGGAACCATCCCTGCGCCTTTTTTGTGCTTAT
>JBKHDR010000157.1:0-8934 GCA_046541235.1 Cyclobacteriaceae bacterium
TATACTCAGAACCTTCGTGTTTCATTCAGCAGGTAAAAGTCTGCAATCACCAAAGCGGCCATAGCCTCTACAATAGGTACGGCGCGGGGCACTACGCAGGGGTCATGTCGGCCTTTGCCGGAAACCACCACCTCTTCTCCGGCTTCGTTGAGGCTCGGCTGATCCTGCATGAGCGTAGCCACAGGCTTAAAAGCCACCCTGAAATAGATATCCTCACCATTGGAAATGCCTCCCTGTATACCGCCTGAATGATTGGTACGTGTGCGAACCTTGTCACCTTCTTTGTAGATCTCGTCGTTATGGGCTGAGCCGTATAGCTTGACACCCTCAAAACCACTGCCGTATTCAAAGCCCTTCACGGCATTGATACCCAGCATGGCAGCTCCTAATGTAGCGTGCAGCTTGTTGAATACCGGTTCTCCCAGACCTGCCGGTACCCCGCTGATCACACAGCTGACAATGCCTCCTATCGTATCTCTGCTTTTGCGGGTCTGATCAATGAGTTCTATCATCTGCTCCGCCACCTCTGGGTCAGGGCAGCGTACGATGTTTTCTTCCGTACGTCCCAGGTCCAGTTCCTGATACGGCTTATTCAGCGCTAATGCCCCTACCTGCGACACATAAGCCTTGATATCAATCCCTTTGTGCTGCAGAAACTGTTTGGCCACGGCACCGGCAGCCACCCGGGCGGCAGTTTCACGGGCTGAGCTGCGGCCTCCGCCCCGGTAGTCGCGTATGCCGTATTTAACCTGGTAAGTGTAGTCAGCATGAGAAGGGCGAAATTTGTCGGCGATATGAGAGTAATCTTTGCTCCGCTGGTCTTCGTTAGGAATGAGGATCATGAGAGGTGTACCGGTAGTTTTTCCCTCAAACACACCAGACTGTATAAAGAAAGTATCGCTTTCTTTTCGCTGGGTAGTGATTTTAGACTGGCCGGGCTTGCGGCGGTCCATCTCCCGCTGGATCATCGCCTCGTCAAGCGGCATACCAGCCGGGCAGCCATCAATGATCACACCAATGGACTTGCCATGAGATTCGCCAAACGTGGTGATCCTGAATAAAGAACCGAAAGTACTGCTCATACTTTTTTTTGTAAATTGTTAAGCCTAACAAAGGTAGCAGCTCAGGCCAAAAGCCCAAAGCAAATCACTTTTTCAGTACCACCACTACGGTAAGTACCAGCATGCCCAGTATGAGCACATTGGCGAGTATCCGCTGCCAGTTTTCACCGTCCAGGCTTTGTAGTTGGTTGCCGACCCGTATATTATCATAAAAGGTGCCTACGTTCTGTGAACTGATGTAGTCATTCTTGCGGCTAGTACCACTTACATTTATGGTGATATCTGAACTGAGTGTGTCATAACGCTCCATTTCCACATTAAAATATACCCACTGAAAGTAGTCTCCCAGGTCGTAGCTGCCTGGTTCGTTAGGTAAGGCATAGTAGGAGAAGGCTTTGGAGCCACGCACCTGACCGTTGCGCCGGCTGATGTTTTGCTCTATGCTGGGTGCATATACGTCAAACTCGTCACTCTGCCTGACGTCTGGTTTATCTATGGCCGAGATATTTCCTTCACCTACCACTGTAAAAGTATAGTTAAAGCTACTGCCCGTTTCCGCTTCTTTACTGCTAATGTCTTCCTGGAGGCGATAGTCGCCTACTGCTACGGTTTCTTTCAGAGGGTGCGGAGGCAGGTCTCTGACATGCACCACTCTAGGCTTGCTATAAAAAGTTTTGAAATCTTCCTGCCGTCTGCGCCCGAAAAAAGAGGGGTTTTTGGCTACTTTATACTTGATCATTTTGAGTCCGACCTGCGGGAAACGGACCTTCTCCAGGTTGAGTGGGTAGAATGAGGCCTGGTAGATCTTGTACTGTGTATAGTTTTCGCCACCTATGGTTACGGGCTGCCCATTGATATTTTCTATGTTGAAATTTTCCTCCCAGGCATTGGCAGGTCGTACCTCTTTCAGAATTTCGGTCAGTTGCTTCCCCAGGTCATAAAACTGCAGCGGTGCCTGGTTTTTGTCTGATACATAAAAGGCCAGCGTGGTAGTAAATCCTTCGCCCAGGTAGACAGTATCTTTGTCGGTGCTGAGGGCCAGAAAAGCATCTTCCTGTACATCCATAAATTCCTGCGGCTCAGAGCGCCTGTTGAAGAAGCTGTCAAAAGGATCGTCAAAAGGGCTGTTGCTGCGGCTGTCCTGGCGGGCGGCACCAACTGTAATCGTAGTGCCGGAGGAGCTCACCTGCGTATCATTGATCCCTATGCGGAAGGGAGACAATTTGAATGTACCTTCGCGGGTAGGCAGGTAAGACTGGGTGACACTCTGCGAAGATGACACCTGTCCGTTGACGATATTGGTAGAAGAAGAGGTAGAGATACCTGCCTTCTCAAAGCCCGGGATGTCGGGAAAATCATCATATTTGCGCAGCCGGTCATTTTGTATTTTTACGGTAATGGTAAACTGCTCATTCAGCCCGATATCATTGGGGCCCAGTTCTACGGAAACCTCTTGAGCCTGAACAGAATACGCAGCAAGAAATAATAAGATGGCAAATATGTAAAAAGGGAGATACTTCATGGTTCCGATTTTTTGTCCCAAAAGCTTAGGGCTTATAATTTGCAAAATTAGGATAAGATCTATATATTGATAGTGAATTTGCTGAAATCGTTGTTTGATACTATGTTCTGTTCAATTTTTTGCCTATGAGGTAAAGTTCTACATCTTTCTTGTATTTTTTAACCCAAACAGATCAAATATGCAAATCTATAATAAGCAGGTGAACGCAGAAAGAATTCATGCGCAGCTCGAGTATGTCAAGCTTATACTTGCTAAAGTCAGTTTTGATCAGGCTCTTTTCGAGAAAGAGCTTCGCAAAGCTCTCAGCGTGCTGCTTCCTCATGAGGTTGACGAACTCAGGAAGTGGTGTTATCATAGATTCGGTTATTTATATAGATCCTCGCTCCAGACCTGTTTCTTTCATGAATGTGCCAGTTAGCGCATTTTAATTCAAATTGATAATTAAACCCGTGCCGCAGCTAAAGTTGCGGCTTTTTATTTGCCCGCAAAACGGATGTTCCGCTTCAGCCCTTCAAATTTAGTACGTTTTACCGCCGATTTTTTAAACAGCTTAGCGAATACCTCCTGCGTCATTTCTTCCCACTCTCCGCGTCCCATCCCCTCCAGATCAGGATGAGGACTAAACTCTGCTTCCTGATGCGGCCTGGCGTGCCTGTTCCAGGGACATACATCCTGGCAGATATCACAGCCAAATATCCAGTTTTCAAACTTACCTTTTGCCTCCCGGGGGATTTCCTCTTTCAGCTCAATGGTATAGTAAGAGATACAGCGGCTGCCGTCTACCACATAAGGCGCCACGATCGCATCCGTAGGGCAGGCATCTATACAACGGGTACAGGTACCACAATAGTCTTTAATGGGCCCGTCGGGCTGGAGTTTTAGATCAGTAATCAGTTCGGCCAGGAAGAAGAAACTGCCTCTTTGCCTGGTAAGTAGCAGGCTGTTTTTGCCTACCCAACCCACGCCGCTTTTCTGCGCCCAGGCCCGCTCCATGACAGGAGCTGAGTCTACGAAAACACGCCCGCTGATGTCTCCTATTTCTTCCTGCAAACCCTCCAGCAGACTGCGCAGCTTGTTTTTGATCACAAAATGGTAATCTTTCCCGTAGGCATACTTAGAAATCCTGTAATTATCGCTGCGGCTCAGGTCTTTTTCAGGGAAGTAATTATACAGGAGTGTCACCACAGATTTTGCTCCCTCTACCAGCAGGCGCGGGTCCAGTCGCTTATCAAAATGATTGGCCATGTAGTGCATCTGTCCGTGCATGTGCTGGCTGAGCCACTTTTCCAGCCGAGGGGCTTCTTCTTCCAGGAAATCAGCCTGGGCAATACCGCAAAAGTCAAAACCCAGAGCTGCGGCCTTTTGCTTAACGATACCTGCGTATTTTTCTGCCTTCAGATCGGACATGTCGGTTGCGATGAATACATGAGATAACTACTTGTCCTCAAAGCTGTTTCTTAAGAGGATATAAGGCTAATAAAACGAATAATCTGTCGAATAATTTTTTTTAAATACCCACTCAATATTATTTTAGATCGGATTACATTTTTTAAACACGACATACTTTATGGAAACGAGAGACCGTCTGGAGTTGTATCAGGAGTTTGAGCATACGGATATCTTTTTGATAAAAGACAAACCTGTCCTTATCATCAAAGCCAGTGACACTTATATTCCTATTGAAGAATTTAAAGAGGTATTTGCTGCCGCAAGCCGGATTATAGAAAACAGGCCTATTCAGAAAATCATTTTCGACAAGCGCAGGCTGCAGGTATTTCATCAGCCTTCTATGGAGTGGTACTACGTTCACTGGAAGGATGCCCTGCTTGAGAAGGGGATCAAATCTCACCGCAAGCTTTTGCCCAACGATCAGGTATTTCAGAAAAGTGTAGAACTGGGGAAGGCACGCATTATGGAAAAATACCCGCGTATCAGAGTAGCTGAGATGGATATTCAATACTTTGATGATTTGCAGGAGGCTATTGACAAATAGTTAATTATCAACTCTATTTGCATGCTTTTTTACTGAATTTTTTCCATAAATAACCGATTATATGCCCTTTTTTAGGAAAATAAAAAACATCAACCGATTTAGTGGGTTTAGATAATGTATACCGGAAATTATTTTTTAATCTAAATCATAAACAAGTTATGAGATATTTATTTTTGTTAACCGCATTTGTTTTTACCGCGGCCACCTCCTTTGCTCAGGATAATAAAGAGGTTATATTTAAAGAAAATCCTGATGCCGCTCTTGATCAATTCAATTCTTACTACTTCGGAAACAACATGATCGATATTGAAGAAAACGAATGGTATACCTTTGGCCGCCTCCATAGCAAAATGGTACAAAATTCCATAGTACATGAATTTGATACTTATGGTTACGAACTCGCACCTGAAAAACCCGACGTTCTTGTCAATTATATGATATTTGACAAAGAATACAACGACAAATACGGTTCCTACAAAGATGCTTATATCGTTGAAGAAGGCGAGGTTGACGAAAACATCCTGCTTCAGTTGGAAGATGGTAGCTTGGTAGTAAGTATCATCAACCCGGAAAATGGAAAAACAGCCTGGGTAGGGTATGTGCCTGATGCCATTGATCCCAACGATGGACTGAGGCAACAACAGATAGATATTCGTGCTTCGATAGCTGATGTACTGGAAGCTTACATAGGCTCAGCCAATTTTGATGAATCATCTTACTAAGCGGTTTCGTCACAAGAAATCAGGAAGTCAGTTCTCAGGAGCTGGCTTTTTTTTTGTTTATTGATACATACATACTAGTTTTAAACAAGCTATTATTGTTGTGACTGCCCCTATCCTGAAAGGCACAGAAAGGTCTTATGAAAAATCATCCTGAACCCCTATCAGCTCCTGTATTTCTGGAAAAGGCAACTCTCATGCCGGTCATTGATGTGCGATCTCCGGCTGAATTTGCCAGCGGGCACATCCCAGGTGCCCATAACATACCGCTTTTTGAAAATGATGAGCGCGCCCGGGTAGGCACCACCTACAAACAGCAAAGCCAGCAGCAGGCCCTGCTGGAAGGTCTGGAACTGGTAGGTCCCAAGATGCGCTCTTTTGTAGAACAGGCCATGCGGTTGGCACCGGAGGGGCGCGTGCTGGTACATTGCTGGAGGGGTGGCATGCGATCTGAAAGTTTTGCCTGGCTGCTCCGCACGGCCGGTATGGAAGTGGCAATCCTGAAGGGAGGCTACAAAGCCTACCGCAGGCATGCGCTGGAGAGCCTGAAACTTCCGGCCCGCCTGATCATTGTGGGAGGAGAAACCGGCAGTGGCAAGACCGAGATACTGCACGCCCTGGCCCGCATGGGAGAGCAGGTAATAGACCTGGAAGCCCTGGCACATCATAAAGGCTCCTCCTTTGGCGGCATAGGGCAGGCTGTGCAGCCTACGACCGAACAGTTTCAGAATGATCTTTTTGAATCCTGGCGTAAGCTGGATCTTTCGTGCCCTGTCTGGATGGAGGATGAATCCTTTAGCATAGGCGGCGTGCAGCTGCCTTATGAGCTATGGGAGCAGCTCAAAGCTGCCAGCATGCTGCGCGTGGTAGTGCCCAGGTTACACCGCATACAAAGGCTGGTGAGAGAATACGGTACTCAGGATCAACATGCACTGGAAGCAGGAATAAGAAGGATAGAAAAGCGGCTGAGCACCCCGCTGATGCATGAAGTCCTGGAAGACCTGGCTGCCAAAAGGATGGCAGCAGTAGCCGATAAGCTGCTTACCTACTATGACCGCAGCTACCTGAGAAATATGAGCCGACGCCCTGCAGAACAAACCATTGACGTAAAATGTACTGAAGATAACCCGCTTGCAAATGCGCTTCTTGTCAAAGAGGTAGCCGAGCGCCTGGTTTTTTCAACCCCTAATACCTGAATTATGGAAAATACTACCAATATAAAATTGACCCAATACAGCCACGGCGCAGGCTGCGGTTGTAAAATTTCTCCTAAAATCCTGGAAAGCATACTCGTATCGCAGCTGCCGCAGACGCCCGACCCCCGGCTGCTGGTGGGCAACAGCACCAAGGATGATGCGGCAGTATACGACCTTGGAAATGGAGAGGCTATTGTCAGTACCACCGATTTTTTTATGCCCATAGTGGATGACCCTTTTGACTTTGGACAAATCGCCTCGGTCAATGCCATCAGCGATGTGTATGCCATGGGAGGCACGCCTATCATGGCCATTGCCATTCTGGGCTGGCCTGTGAACGAAATCCCTGCCGAAGTGGCCCGTCAGGTGCTGGAAGGCAGCCGTCATGCCTGTGCCAAAGCGGGCATCGCCCTGGCAGGCGGCCACAGCATAGATGCGCCCGAGCCTATCTTTGGCCTGGCCGTCACCGGTCGTGTCAGGATAGAGCAACTAAAGAAAAATGACAGCGCCTCGGCTGGCTGTAAACTTTTTCTTACCAAACCCCTGGGTGTAGGAATTATCACTACCGCGCAAAAAAAGGGCCTGGTGAGCGAAGCAGACCTGGCGCTGGCCCGCGAAAGTATGCTTACGCTCAATAACGCAGGCGAGAAGTTCGCCCGCCTGCCTTATGTGACCGCCATGACTGACGTTACCGGCTTCGGCCTGCTGGGACACCTAAGTGAAGTATGCGAAGGCAGTGGCCTGAGTGCGGTGATAGACAGTGGGAAGGTACCCCGCTTCGCTGTAGTAGACCACTACATCGCCCAGAGGAGTATGCCGGGAGGCACCCAGCGTAACTTTGACAGTTATGGTCATAAAATCAGCCCGCTGACAGAAGCACAGAAAGCCTTACTCTGCGACCCTCAGACCAGCGGTGGGCTTTTGGTAGCCGTAGAAGCCGATCATGAAAAGGAATTCATTCACTATGTCACTTCAGAGCTGGGTCTGCAGCTTGAAGCTTTTGGTGAGACAGTTGAGAGGCAGGAAAAAATTATTACGGTACGATGATGCTAGCAGGTCTTAGATATATCCTTTGGTACAGACAGAGCCCGGTAATAGATAGTCTCTTGTTAGCAAGCCTGCCCCTTTGGATGATGTTGCTGCTCTTCAGTGGCTGCAGCGGTACAGATACGACAGAACAGCAGGTACCCGGCGACTCCATACAGGAAGAAATGGAAGAGCGGGAGATTAAACGCATACTTCCGGGAGAGATTGTAGAAGCAGCCTACACAGAAGGAGAGAAATTGAGCTCTCAGGCGCAGCAGATTGCGGTAGAAGCCTATCGCCGGAGGGTGGGGCGGGATACTAATTTTGCCGACTTCGTTGATGCACAAGCCCTCAGAGACATAGATTCGCTGATGCAAAATAAGCAGGCAAGTATACACTGGGTGGCTGCCTCTGACGATAACCCACAGCTACAGGATACCGAGCGGCAGATCTGGGAAGCGTACCTTTACAATGTAGAAAATGATTTGCCTCTGAATGATAATGTACAGAGGCTGGGCGAGGACAACTTTCTTTACACCCGCCCTGTCAGGCTGGATGTTGAACTGAGAAAGAAGCTGCCGGGTACTGAAACCAAAGCAGAGGATGCTTTTCTGGGCATGTGGGTGGTTCGTTTTTCCAAAAAAGCTCTTATTCAATCCTTGTAAAACTTACTTACGTACATTTGTCAAAAATAAAGATCAGGTTTCGCTAAGGATAATCCGCAAATTGTGCTTTCAAATCAAAACCTGAAAGCCATGATGGATTATTCAACCGAAAATGTTACTCTCTGTGCAGTGTTCGTAAGCGATGTGCTCAACATTTACGAAGACAAAAGGGCAGAGTATCCCGATCTTTTCAAATTTGCCCAGGACTATGATCTTTCGCAGCCTTTTAACATGGTGCCCATGGATGTGTATAACAATATCTGCAACTGGGTAGAGAGCAACCTGGGTAAGGCCAGTACCAAGCGGCTGGGAAGAGAGATTGGCAAGACGGTGTTTACCACCCTGCAGCAGAACAAGCTGATCAGTGCCAAACCCCATCCCCATGAAATCATGCAGGCATTGGCTAATGTGGCCAGTCAGATGATCAAAGACCCCAAAGGCCGGGGTTGGGTGATTGTAGAAAAAACGGATAAATCTATCCTGATGCGCCGTACCCAGACCTTCAACAGTACCATGCAGTTTGGCCTGCTGGAAAGCCTGATCTTCAAAAGCGGTGTCTTCTCCCCGCTGGTAGAACTGGTCAGAAGTATAGACAAGGGCGATGCCTACGACGAATACCTGATCAGTTGGAAGTAATCTTCTCCCTTTCTTTACCAACTTCCTGAAAACCGGCCCGAGGTCGGTTTTTTTATTGTCCTGAATCAATTTCAGCCTTAGAATTAGAAGTAAGCATGCCCGGCGTTTTTTTAATC
>JBKHDR010000158.1:0-8910 GCA_046541235.1 Cyclobacteriaceae bacterium
GTGCAACTCGCGGAGTGCAACTCTAAATCTTACAGCAAATCAATGGAAATCTGTTTGTTTGCCTGGCAATAAAGGATAAGAAATTCATCCGGGCAAGGCATTGTCTAAAAGTGTTAGAATCTCTTATTGTGATACTTAATCAAACGATAACAGTTGTAAGAAGCTCTTTCAAAATTATAAAAGTAAGAAGAGTATGAACACGATTATCGTGAGAAACCATGAAGGTTAATAGGTAGGTCAATGCGTATAATGACTATCCACAGATATAAGATGACAAGGCAGCACATATCATATTAGTTAACCTGATTTTTTACCTGCTAGCATCCTGATTTATAATAAAAAAGCAGTTTTAATCATAAAATGTGGTAAATATATAATTTTCTATTGAAAAAGAAACCCAATTTGAAAAATCATTAAATTATAAAATTTTAAAATTTTTTCTTGGTTTAGATCGGATGTGAATTTACTTTAGTACTTTACACTTACGCAATGCCAGGTAAGCTATGTGCTTAACGGAGTTACGTAAGGATTATCAGTTTTTTTTACAATCTATCTAAATTTATGAGAAAATTTTACCAAAAAGCAATCGCTTTGCTGTTGTTGCTTGTAGCATTAGGTGCAAACCTCAGTGCTCAGCAACTACCCAATCAATTACTTCCAGGTGCCGACACTGGCAAACAGTTGCGTGATCCGCAGCAATTTCCCCAATATCACGAAGATCGCCTTTTTGTAAAGGTAAGTAAGTCTGGTGCCAATGCCCGAAGTGCAGACCCTGTTGTGGTACTCAAAAACAAAGAGGGAGTCCGGAAGGTCACCAAGGCATTCCCAAACATTGCCTCAGCTGAGATAGACCGCATTTACCAATTGGAGGTGGATCCGGAAAAGGCAGATGAACTGACCAACGAACTACAGTCATCCGGCCTGCTGGATTATGCAGAAAGAGTGCCAATCTATTACACCTTTGAGACGCCAAATGATCCTTTTTTTGCTGATCAGTATGCCATGCAGATAATCAAAAGCGCAGAAGCTTTTTCAGCTTTTACAGGCAATATCTCAGAAGGTAATGAAGTAGTTGTGGCCGTAGTGGATGATGCTGTTCTTTTGAATCATGAAGACCTGCGCGACCGCATCTACTTTAACCCTGGTGAAAGCGGCATTGATGCTGAAGGCAACGACAAAAGGTTCAACGGCATTGATGATGATGGAAATGGCTACATAGACGACTGGCGGGGATGGGATGCCGCAGACGAAGACAATGATCCAAACCCGCCGCTTACACCTACGCCCGAACAAGGTAACCAGGCGGCTTTCAGTAACTTTTTCCACGGCACGTTTTGCGCCGGTATTGTAGGGGCAGCTACAAATAACGGTTTGGGTATGGCTACCATCGCTAATAACAGCGTGAAAATCATGGCGGTAAAAGCCACCGAGAACGAAACAGAAAACGTACGTTCCCTACAGGCTACTTTTGATGGCGTTCTTTATGCCATAGAGGCCGGGGCCGACGTGGTAAATATGTCTTATGGAGGCGGAGGCTTCTCTCAGACTTACCAGGACCTCATCAATTTTGGTGCATCTCGGGGAATAGTGTTTGTAGCTGCTGCCGGAAACGACGGTAGTGATGTTATTCAATATCCAGCAGGTTATGACAATGTAATAGCCGTAGCCAATTCTGGCCGTGGCGATATTTTGAGTGGCAGCTCCAGCTTTGGTAGTTGGGTAGATGTGACTGCTCCCGGCTCTTCCGTACTCAGTACAACTACCGAAAATGTAAATGGTACTGTAGTAAGTAATGGTTACCAGCTTTCGTCAGGTACTTCTTTCTCCAGCCCTCTGGTAGCCAGTTTAGTAGGCTTGCTCAAAAAGCAGAGCCCCGGCCTGACAGCTCCTCAACTGGAGGAAATACTGAAAAATACGGCGGATGACATTAGCCTGGTGAATCCCGGCTTTGAGAATCAGCTCGGCGGAGGGCGCATCAACGCTTATGCTGCTATAGTAGAAGCCGGAGGCCAGGCAGTAAAGCCTTCTGCACTCTTTTCTATCCTTCCACTTCAGGACGAGCTGGTGGCCGGAGGAAAAGTACAGTTCTACAACCAGTCTACCAGTACCAAAGCTGCTACCTACCAGTGGGAATTTCCAGGCGGTGAACCTTCAGTATCTTCCCAAAAAAATCCGCAGATTACCTATAACCAGGCTGGAGTTTATGATGTGACCCTGACCGTAACTGATGCCGGGGGCAGCCATACTTTCACCATTGAAGATGCAGTAAAAGTAGATGAACTCCTTGAAGCCGACCTGCTTTCCTTTCCTTTTGATGAAGCAATAGGAGCCACTATTATCAGCGGTCATAGTGGTAACAATATTCCGGCTTTTGCCAACAAATATTTTTTCAAGCCAGGTCGTGTCATCAGCGGTGCCCGTTTTTCATTTTTCAACGCCTCAGGAGGCAGTGAAAGCAGCAACCTGAGAGTGGTGGTTTGGGAAGCGGATGCTTTTGGCAGACCCGGTAAGGAAATCTACCGGCAGGCCTACCTGCTTAGTGAGATTGAAGGCAATGCTCTGTCTGCTGAGGCTGCTTACCACGACTTTGTCTTTGACCAACCGGTAGAGGTACCTGAAGATGGTGTTTTCTTTATAGGTATGGAAATCGATTATGGTAGGGGAGATGCTGTTACGCTTCATCATTATCGGTCTGACGGCCTGCGTACTTCGCTCTTTTTCAACAACCAGTGGCGGACGTATAACAGCGCAGGTGGCGGAATTTTTGATTTTACCATGCTTATGTTTCCGGCAGTAGCCGATCCCGACCTGGTTCCTTCAGCCGATTTTACCATTTCTAACGAACAGCTCTGCCTGAACCAGGAAGTTGCTTTCTCTGTAGAAGAAGCAGCAGCCAACATTGACTATACCTGGTTTACAGGTGCTGAAAACACAGAACCGGGTAGCGGTGAAGTGTTTGCTACCTTGTATACCGAGACCGGGGAATTCAGCCCCCGTCTGCTCGCAACCCGTACCCTGGAAGTGGAGAAAGAAGGCGCTCGCTTTACGGTTTCTGTAAGAAGCAATACTTCCCAGCTACTCAGGGTGGCAGATTGCGATAAAGATGTGGAAGTAGCCTTTTCATCCGACAAAATTGCCCTGCCGTTAGGAGAACAGGTCCAGTTTTTCAACGAAACAGACAATGCTACCCAGTATACCTGGTTTTTTGAAGGAGGGACGCCTTCTCGCTCTGACGAAACCAACCCGGTAGTGACTTATGCTAAGCCAGGTACATATAATGTGGAACTTAGGGCTAAAAACCCTCGTAGCGGGAACGAAAAGGCCTTTTATAGCAACTACATTACCATCTTTGCGCCTGGTCAGGACTGCTTTGAACAGGGTAAGCCATTTGCACAACCCTTTAGTTTGTTCAACTTCAATGCAGGTGGTTCTGTATCCGGTCATAACAGCCTGAACATCGCAACTTATGCGCGTCGGTTTGAACTGGAGCCAGCTTCAGCCCTGACCAGCATATTGCTATCTTTCCGTGAGCTTCAGTTGCAGAGCGGTGCTAACAGCAGTATTAAGCTACAATTCTGGAGCGTAAACGATGCTGCACCTGCCCCTGCTGAAATTATTTTTGAAGAAAGCATTACTGTTGCTGAACTGATCGCCAATACTGACATTTCCGGTGGCCAGCCTGAATACACTTACAAGCTTCGCCAGCCTTTTACTGTTCCTGCTAACGGACAGATCTTTGTGGGCATAGAGCTTACCTATGATGGCTTGAATACTGTCTCGCTCAACCTGGGTGCTATAGGTAGCAGCAGTGGTTTGAATTCAGGTCTGATTTTTAATGGAAACTGGCTGACCTATGGAGGATTAAACATTTCGGCTGATCTAGCCATAGCAGTAAGTGGTGTGAAGGAAGCAGGTAACGCTCCGGTAGCAGCTTTTGATGTACTTACCGAAACACCGGTAGCTGGTTTTCCTATACGTTTAAACGGTCTGAAAAGCGATAATGCACTGGTGTACGACTGGAAAACTTCAGGAGGCACGCTTAGCTCTACCATAGAACCCCAGACCACGGTTGTTTTTGACAAACCTGGTACTTATGAAGTTTCCCTGTCAGTATCAGGCAACTGCGATAGTAAACTCTCCCGCATCACTCAGACTATCATCGTAGAAGCCCCGCCGGTGTTAAGTCTGGGCGCTTGTGAGCTGGATATTGCCGATTTTGAGGGGGCCGCTGAAATAATAGCTATACAGGAAGTCACTTACGCTGAGTTTGCCCGCAAAAAAGGCAGCTACGTCATCGGTGTGGCTACCGGTATCCGCAGCGATGGGAAGGCAGGTGCCTGGGAAATACACAGCGACTGCTCAGTGCAGCCCCTGAGAAGAAGCGGACTGGCCAACCGTACCACACTGCTACCCGATGTAAAGGGCGTAGAGCGTGACCGCGGATGGAGCTATGTGCCTACTTCTATCAGTGAGGATGGGCGTGAGATTTTTGCGACTGCCTTTAATGAAAAGGGATTCACACATAAACGCGGCTGGACGGTAGAACCCGGCACCAGTATTGAAGTTAAGTTTACGCTAGGTGCACCTTTCTACGGTAAAATTCGGGGAGCACAGGGCAGTATCCTTTGTGACAACCTGGTAGTGGAAACTTTTGCCAGCAATTTCTTTGTCATCCGCTGTGAGGAGGTGGAAGAACCAGTATTCACTATAGGCGACTGTAATTTCGCGACAGAAAGCTTTGAGGGAGCCGCCGAGATTATAGCCGTTCAGGAAGTAAGCTATGCAGACTTTACAAGGAAAAAAGGCAGCTATGTCATCGGTATAGCTACGGGAATTCGCACTGACGGAAAAGCCGGTGCCTGGGAGATCCACAGTGACTGCTCGGTGCAGCCCCTGAGAAGAAGCGGTCGTAAAGATAATACTACGCTTTTGCCCGACGTAAGAGGAGTTGAAAGAGCTAACGGGTGGAAGTACATACCCTATGCTATCAGCGACAATGGAGGTGAAATCCTGGCAACAGCTGTAAACGAAAACGGCTATACCCATCAGAGAGGATGGCAGGTAGAAGCTGGTACCAGCCTGGATATCAAATTTAGCCTGGGCAGTCCCTTCTACGGCAGGATCAGAGGTGCAGAAGGAAGCATACTTTGCAATGACCTGAAAGTAGAAACCTCTGCAGGTAATTATTTTGTCATCCGTTGTGACGATAGCCAGTCAGGGGCCGCAGCACGCCTGCAGCAAGTGAACAAACAGGGAAGTGCAGATGAACTGGAGCAGAACCTGAACAATAGTGCCGCTTTTAGCATTCATGCTTTCCCTAACCCCATACAAGATAAACTGCAACTCATGATCAGCGTTCCTGCTGACGAAAATCTGAGCATTGCGGTATATGACGTATTGGGCAGGTTGATAATGGAAAAAGAGGAATTGTTGAGAAAAGGGGACAACGCCCTTTATTTGCAGGTAGACAAATGGAACACTGATGCAAAGCAGTTTTTCCTTCGTCTGCAAGCGCCATCAATAGGTTTAAAAACGATTCCACTGCTTAAGCAATAAGCATTTTACCCGAACCATTAAAAAAAGGCTGTCTCATTAATTGAGACAGCCTTTTATTTTTACAACAGCTTTTTCAGTAAGGGCTCAAAGCTGTATTAATTCATATACCAGTGCATAGATTTTTCTGACGGCTAATAAAATCAGAATGATCTCTATACACATAAAAAGATTTCCGCCAGCATCTGGCTAAAGAGTACACAGGGAATCCCTGATCATACAGCAGGAGCAGCGTCGGGCTCGTCGCGCATGACTGACTTTACCTTGGCTACTACTTCCGGGCTCACTTCCTGTAGTCCGTGAGCGCTCATGGCGTGCTGTGCAGCCAGCTGAAGTGCTTCCTGTTCAGTTTTGGCGCGGATCACGCCGTCGCAATCAAAACCTACGTCACGACAATGAATGACTTTTTCCATAGTTTAAAATATTTAGTTGACAGAAAATGGGACAATTTCAGCCGTTTTGTCCGGATGGGCCGGCTGTATCCTCAAGATAAGCATTTTGTGTTCAGCTAAGTGAAAAAAAAATACAACTAAATGAAAACTCTAACGGTATGGGTCTACCGGCCTGAAAACCGCTAAGCATAAGAAACTGCTTCAACTTTTAGCAGGTTTTCTGGTTCTCTGAACAGATTTCTCAACAAAGCTTTTGATTCAATTTACCGGTAAGCTTTTGCTTTTCAATTTTTACAAAACTGTGTAACCTTAAACCTGCCAATTTTAACTTAATTCATGCCTGCATCGCCATCATCTCTTGAGCCTGCTTTTGATTGGTTCCAGCAAAAAGACTGGCAGCCTTTTGCCTTTCAGCAGGAAGTTTGGAAGGCCTATCTGGCGGGTGAGAGTGGCCTGCTCAATGCGCCTACCGGCAGCGGCAAGACCTACGCCCTCTGGCTGGCCTGCCTGCTGGATTTTATCAGCCAACATCCGGAAAAATTCCGGGAAAAGCGAAGAAACGGCTTGCAGGTACTCTGGATCACTCCTCTTAAAGCTCTGGCCAAAGATATACGTCAGGCCATGGAAAAAGCCTGCGAAGGTCTGGAAATTCCCTGGCAGGTGGCGGTGCGCAGCGGAGATACCAGCACCTCAGAGAGGCAAAAGCAGATGCGCAGTATGCCCGAATGCCTCATCACCACGCCCGAAAGCCTGCACCTGCTGCTGAGCCAGAAAGATCATTCCCGCCTCTTCAAAAACCTGCAGTGCGTAGTGGTAGATGAGTGGCATGAACTGCTGGGCACCAAGCGGGGTGTGCAACTTGAGCTTGGCCTGAGCCGTCTCAAGGTCTTGCGCCCCCAACTCAGGATCTGGGGCATATCAGCTACCATCGGTAACCTGGAGCAGGCCAAAGATATCCTGCTGGGGCCGGGTCACCCCCGAGCCAACAGAATTGTGCGATCTGACATTGAAAAGAAGATGGAAGTAATCAGCCTGCTTCCTGATGAGGTTGAGAAATTTCCCTGGGCTGGTCACCTGGGGATCAGGATGCTGCACAAGGTGCTGCCCATCATTGAAGAAAGCAAAACCACGCTGCTTTTTACCAACACCCGCGCCCAAACGGAAATCTGGTACCAGACCCTACTGAGCAAAGTACCCGAACTGGCCGGTCAGATGGCCATGCACCACGGCTCTCTGGATAACGAAGTGCGTAGCTGGGTAGAAAATGCGCTACATGAGGGTATGCTCAAGCTGGTAGTCTGTACCTCCAGCCTGGACCTGGGCGTTGATTTTCGCCCGGTAGAAACCGTTATCCAGGTGGGGAGCCCGAAAGGGATATCCCGTTTTGTGCAGCGGGCGGGCAGGAGCGGGCACCAGCCGGGAGCGGTGAGCCGTATCTATTTTTTGCCGACCCATTCGCTGGAACTGCTGGAAGGGGCTGCCATACAGGAAGCCATCCGGCAGAAAGTATATGAATCACGTAAGCCGCTGGAAAAGTCCTTTGATGTACTGGTACAATACCTGGTGACCTTGGCTGTGGGAGAGGGCTTTCGTCCGGAGGAAATTCTTAATGAAGTACGACAGACGTATGCTTTCAGGGAACTGAGCCAGGCCGAGTGGGATTGGGCCCTCAGTTTTGTCACCACCGGGGGCGATAGCCTGGGGCAGTACGATGAGTTCTCCAAAGTTGAAGTTGAAGACGGAATTTACAAAGTCAACAGCCGTAAAACAGCTATGCGGCACCGGCTTTCCATGGGCACCATTGTGAGCGATCCGGTACTCAAAGTCAAGTATATGACGGGAGGCTTTATTGGCACGATAGAAGAGAGCTTTGTCTCCCGCCTGAAAAGCGGCGACAACTTCTGGTTTGCCGGTCGTAACCTGAAGTTTGAGCGGATCAAAGACCTGACCGTGCTGGTGCGAAAAGCCCGTGGCAAAGACGGGCTGATTCCGCGCTGGTCGGGCGGACGTATGCCGCTTTCTACCCAGCTTTCGGAGATGATACGCTATAAACTGGATGAGTTCCTGGAGGGTCACTACCAGGACCCGGAACTTAAAGCCCTGCAGCCGCTGCTGTTCCTGCAGGATGAGTGGTCGGCTTTGCCTGACCGCCGCAGCTTTCTGATTGAAAAACTGCAGACCGCTGAGGGTTATCATATTTACATGTATCCCTTTGCCGGGAGAGCTATCCATGAGATATTGTCGGCGCTGGTGGCCTGGCGCATCAGCCGCCTACAGCCGATCAGCTTCTCTATTGCCATGAATGATTATGGTTTTGAGTTGCTCTCCGATACTGAAATTCCACTGGAAGAGGCTCTGGAACTGGATCTATTCACTGAAGAAAACCTGCTGGAAGATATACTGGAGAGTGTAAACAGTACGGAGATGGCTAAGCGGCGATTCCGCGAGATTGCAGCAATTTCCGGGTTGGTATTTCAGGGCTACCCGGGCAGGCCCATAGGTACCAAGCACCTACAGGCTACTTCCCAGATAATTTACGATGTTTTTGCAGAATATGATCCTGATAACCTACTGATGGCCCAGGCTATGCAGGAGGCGCTTTACCAGCAGGTAGAACAGTCAAAACTAGCCGAGGTGATGCGTGAGATCAGGACGCAGCGCCTGCTGATCACACAGCCGCCCCGACCTACCCCTTTTGCCTTCCCCATCATGGTAGATCGCCTGCGGGAAAAAATCAGTTCTGAAACCCTGGAAGACCGCATCCGCAAAATGCAGCAGCAACTGGAAGCCTATGCCGAGTTCGGGGAGTGAAGTAGATTAGAGTAGACTTTATTACGCTTAGTTTTACAGGCCTTAGTGCAGTATTAATATATGAGTGAAATCATCATCCTTGTCTCCGACGAGGATGGACGAGATGGGCGTTTTGAAACGTCTTGACCTGGTCGCGGTGGCGATACAATCGCCT
>JBKHDR010000159.1:0-8886 GCA_046541235.1 Cyclobacteriaceae bacterium
TTTAATCTACTAAACTAAACAAAGGATTATAAAATCACTATTCAAACACATACGCGTCTTCATTGATGCCGAGCACCCGATTTCTGAGTTTCAGGCGTGAACAATAAGCATGATTAGAAAGTCGGTTCATACAATTTATTGTGTGCTCAGCTAAAGGCTTTCTTTTTTTTGGTCAGCCAGGTCACTTCTGTGTCGGCCGTTATAAGGTAGCTCACATGGATATAATTTTCGGGTTTGTCTACCAGGCTTAAATTCGGATCAAAGGTGGAATATTTGATTTTTTCTCCGGGGATGATTTCCAGAATTTCTCCAATCACTTGATTCATGATAGTCGTTATTCTAAACTCAACTTATTTCTTGACAGTAAGCATTTCTTCTACAGCCAATCAGTCAACTGGCACATAGAGTGCAGCAGTCAGCTTTTCAAAAGCTGCTTCTGAAAGTATTTTTTCGGCTACCGCCAGTACATTCTCTAGCATCTGAGCAGGCGCTTTCGCCTTCATCCCTTTCAGCATCATGCTTCTTTCCTGATGCGTCAGGGCCGGAAGGACAAACTGCAGGCTATTCATAAGCGATTGGGGAGAGAACGAACTGATTACTTTGGTGTAAATTCCCATCATCTCTGCATCGCTGAAGCACTCCCACATCAATACCTGTGTACCTGTTTCTTCTTCCAGCATATGCTGCAGGTGGCCGGCCTGCAGGCGGGTCAGGTCCTGGTAAAGCTGCTTACCTGAGATCAGGGCTGCTTCGGGCTGGCTCATCAGCGAGGGCAGATCGGCCAGGCGTTTTTCTATTTTGTGCTGCAGCTTGTGCATTCTCTGGTGATCGTCCTGGTCATGATGCGTAGAGCCGGGCATTCTTTCTTCCAGCAATGGAAGGATGGAGGTTTCCTCTGCTTCGGCATGCTCTTCCAGAAATGCGAATACTGCTTTAGCCTTCTGTTGCAGTTCACTTACTTCATTATGTAAAGTGCAGTTGATACTGCCGGCCAGGTTGCTGAGTTGTGCCTTGGCAAAACACAGGCCTTTATGCGGGGTATCAAGAAGCGATAATCAGGGCTTTAGAAGAGCCAGCCTGACGTAGGCTGGCTCAGGTGTGGCTTAGTGTAAGTGTATGTTTCTACACCTCCATCAAATCTTGTTACCTGCTCAGTATATTTTAAGCTAGAATTAGTAAGCTCTACGATTGAATAGCTAGATGAAAGTCCGCCATTTGTGGCAGTAATAATGGTTTCGATGGGGTTCAAGATCCATTTTTCCAGGGTTGTCTGAGCATCATTGGGGTTACAATTTTGACTTCCTTCATCAACGCTGTAAGAACCACATTTTTCTATGAGACCATAAGCCTCGCTGCCGTAGCTGTAGGTATCTTTCATACTGAGTTTACCTGAAGTGAGACTGTTGACATAAACCGCTGCGTTCTTGCTGGTGCCATAAGTAGTTTCGCCATTGCCAGCGTTGTAGATCTCTACCCACTCCAGGAAGTTATTATTGGAGCTCTGAAACACGATGCTTCCCTAGTTGTGGTTGGTTTCAGCATGTAGTTTCATCCTGATAGGCTCGCTATTAGTACCTTTGGCATTAAGGTATCCCTCCTGTATGATTTTAAGATATTTGTCAGGATTAAAGCCCAGTGGAGTACCTGCAGCGATTTTGATACCTGAAAGTACCACAACTTCATCCTCCACTTTGTAAGCGGTGCCATTGGCAATGATTTTACCGCTGGACTGTACAGTGAGGCCTTTGTCTTCTTCAAATACCACTTTCACACCTGTTTGGATAGTGAGTTTAGCGCCAACATTGACCAGGGTAGTCACGATGTAATCAGCCTGCTCAGGATCATCAATGATGTTTTCCAGCACACGGTCTTCGGTGATGTCACCATCTATGATGACTGATACAGGGGGAGGAGTAGTGGCAGCTTCAGCGGTGATGGTCACTTCGTCCCTGCTCTCGCCGGTTTCGTTGGCGATTCTCAGTTCTACCACGTAGGCTCCAGCTACATCAGGAGTAAAGTTGGGTTTGTCTGAAGTTTCGTTGGTCAGGTCAGCCTGGCTGCCAGTGGGCTGGCTTTTCAGTGTCCAGGCGTAGGTAAAGTTCTTGCCATTGCCATCTTAAGTGAGTTTAAACTCGATTTTCAGTCTGTTTTCTTTCTTACTTTCCTTTTTTAGGCGGCTTACCAGGATATCCTGCGCAAGTACCTTGCCCACCGACTGATGAAAACAAAACTCCCCGTCGGCTACCTTTTCTTGGGCCAGTTCCAGTTCGATCCTGCCGGTATTTTTCAGAATGTAACCAGAAGCCCCGGCATCCAGCATTTCTTAAATAATGTCCAGGTCATTCTCCATGGTGAGGCCGATTACCCCTACGCAGGAAATTTTTGCTTGATAAGGCGCGTGATTTCTATGCCACCCAAGACTTCCATATGAAGGTCAACCACTGCTACATTGATATGATGCTGTAGCTTCATTTTTTCAAGAAGCTGTCGGCCGTTGTTGGCTGTGACAAGAATTTCTACCAGCTCCAGTTTGCTCAGGAGTGAATACAGACCATGCAGGAACACGTTATGGTCATTGGCTAAAACAATTTTTATCTTATTGTTCTTATGATTGGTATGTGTATGTGAAAAGCAGATCATTTTTGTAGCCTTGTATCAATATCTAAACGACCATTTAGCATATTGACCCGGTTAAATAAATTCCTCAATCCCAGTCCGTCAATATTAAACTGGGTGTCACAGCCTTTACCTGAGAGCTGAATACCTGAATGGCTATTTCTCAATATCCCTAAAATAAAGCTTCCATCAGTAAAGCCATCGGAGCATCTTCCTGATAGCAGGGCCGATGTGGCTTAGTGTCCTTTCCAGAAATATGCCCTGGTTGACCCGGGAGGCTACCGGGTAGGGATAAATTTTATCAAAGATTTTGCTGCTGCCAATACCTGCAGCGTCAGCCAGGATCAGCTCCTGTACCATTTCACCGGCATGAGGGGCCATCATGCTGCCCCCGTAAATTTTGGTGCTGGAAAGCGGGTGGTGGGCTTTAGAGGTATAGAGGATCAGCCTGCCGTAGCGATAGTCTTCAATGACAGCCCGGTCGTCTTCGTCAAAATTAAGCACCAGCCTTTCGTACTTGATTTTCTGCTGCCGAAGCTGTACCTCGTTAAGTCCAAAAGTAGCCACTTCGGGATCCGTAAAAGTGACCCAGGAAAAGTGACGGTAGCTGATTTTCTTTTTGAGCGGAGAGAGAAAATTGTTGAGCAATAGTTTGCCATGAAGCTCTGAAGCATGTGAAAATTTAAGCTGCCCTGCGGCATCTCCTGCCACAAATACTTTCGGGTTGGTCGTCTGTAAATATTTGTTAAGCTTGATTTTACCCTTTTCCTGCTCGATGCCAGCTGCCTGTAGATTCAAACCATGGTGGCTTAGTTGGCGTCCTACAGCGAACAATACTTTGTCAAACCTGAGGTGAAAGCTACTGCCATCTTTCCTTTTGATTAAAGCTTCCGAACCAGATACAAAAGCCTGGCAGCTGGCATTAAAGTGAAACCTGAGCCCTTCTTCCTCAAGCTTATTCTGCAGAATATGAGACATTTCCCTTTCTTCCTTTTCCAAAATACGGTCGCCATCTGTCACAACTGCTACCTCTGTACCCAGACGGGCAAAGGCCTGGGCCAGTTCTATACCTAGCGGGCCGCCACCCACCACCAGTAGTTTTTTTGGCAGATGCTGCAGCTCAAATATGGACTCATTGGTGAGATAGTCTGCCTGATCCAGGCCGTTTATATCAGGAATGATGGGCCGGGAGCCGGTAGCGATGACAAATCGTTTGGCCCTGTAAATTTTCTCATTGACTTTTACTGTGTTATTGTCAATAAAGCTAGCTTCTCCTATGAGGGTAGCTATACCTTCTCCCTGCAAATGAGCCGGGTTTTCGTGCGCCCTGATCTGGTCCTGTCGCTCATAGACATAGTTCATGACTTTTTGAAGATCTGCTTTACCGCTTACCGCCAGTCCGAAATCCCTGCTTTTTCTGGCATGATGTACCATACGGGCCACATGGATGAGACTTTTGCTGGGCACACAGCCGTCGTTGAGGCAGTCACCCCCGAAGCGAATTTCTTCCCGGTCAATCAGCAGCACTTTAAAGCCCAGCTGATTCATGGCAATAGAAATATATAAACCTGCCGAGCCTGCTCCGATAACGATCAAGTCATAATGCATAAATTAGAATTTTAATAGTATGTCAAACTTAAAGAAGTGAGATACTCTTTTCTTAAACTGATCAATTATGAAGCTGTTTAAACCGGCTTTTAATCCTGATTTGCAAGCCATCTTGATTTTCAATTTTAAGTGAGCCAGGCTATTCAATCATGAAATTCTGGTGTCATATTCTGCATATTTAGCTATTCTGTTATGCTGCCATTGGCAGGAATATTTCAGGTCTTATTAGAACCCACGTTAAAACTATTTATAAAATATTAGAAAATGGCAAAAAAAATTTAAGAACTACTAAAAATTAGTCATAAAATATCATGTACTTCCTGCTGTATATTTTCTAGTTTGTATAATAGATTAACTAATACAACAAGCTGGATTATGACAACCTATTTCAACCTTTCGCTACCCAGGAAGGCGCTGCATGTTTTGCGCTTGGGTTTATGTCTGATTTTTTGCTACCTCCTGAGTCCAGGTACATTATGGGCACAGTTGCAGGGCAACTACACCATCGGTAGCGGTGGTGATTATCCCGACTTTAGTTCGGCCGTTGCTGACCTGGAAGTTCAGGGTATTAGTGCGGATGTAACATTTTTGGTGCAGGCAGGCACTTACCGTGAGCGCGTGGTGATCAACCGCATTCCTGGCAGCAGTTGCGATGTGACAGTAACTTTTAAAGGGGATGCACCAGTGGAAGAGGTCATTCTGCAGGAAGCTGGTTCAGGTGGAACCCCTGCTGCCCTGCAGATCAATGGCGCAGATGGTATCCGGATCAGCGGGCTGAGCATCATTACAGAAAATTTTGGTATTGATATTACAGAAGGCACCGACTGTTTTGTACTGGAAAACAGTGTGCTCAAGTACGATGATGGATTTTACAATAAGTACCTTGTGCGCTCCATAGCTACCGAAGCAGAGAGTAATGATCATCACATAATTCGCAACAATACCTTTGTGGGGGCTGAGTACGCTATCTTCAAAACTTTTCAGAATGAGTTTCAACTGCCTGATCACATCGCAGACGAAGGAATAGTGGTAGAAAACAACCAGTTTTACAATCAGGCAAGGTTCGCCATGAGGTTAAGCCGACAGAGAGATTTTTCCATTACAGATAACTCCCTTTATAATGTTAGGTATGGAATCAGCCTGAATCATAGCTGGTATGGCAAAGAAATCAGCAGAAACAAATTCATCAGTGATTTTAAGTACAGTGCATCAGCCTTTGCATTAAGTTTAGTTAGAAGCTCCGCACATCGTATTGAAAAAAATTATGTCAACTTTTTGTCTGGAGGCAGTGGAATTTCTATTGAAGCCGGAAAAAATTATGAACAGGAAATGATCATCGCTAACAATGTGATCAGTATTACGGGCTATGATATGAATCAGGAAATAGGAGACGCTATTGTTGGTTTGTCAATCAGAAAAAATCACTCAAATCCTAATTCCACTCAGATTAAAATCTATCATAATACCATATTGCTGGAAGGAGATAATGTGTCACCAGTTGTTGCCTTCCTATCTACTACAGACCATAATCCGCTGTTCATTTATAACAACAACATCAGCAGCCAGGTAGGAGGAACCTTGCTGGATATTGAAGACCCAGGCGTCATTGCCGAGATGGATTACAACAACCTCAGGCTGAGCGGATCAACTAATTTTGCTCAATATGCTGAGCAGGAGGTAAATTCTTTGGCAGCATGGCAGCAAATCAGCGGGTTTGATGCAAATTCCATCAGTGTGTTTCCGGGAACAGTTTTTCAACCCTCAGCTGCGCTACAGGGAGAAGGGATCAACCTTCCGGAGGTGCAGGAAGATTATTTTTCAGAAACTCGCAGTGATCCGCCCACCATCGGGGCTGTGGAGGGAAATATAGGGTCTGCTCTTAAGGGTGTCTACACGGTAGGAGAGTCTGAAGATTTTGAAACTTTGGCAGCAGCGGTAGAGGCATTGGAGCGTTTCGGAGCAGAAGACAGCCTGGTACTCAAACTGAGTGCTGGCAGTTATCCCGAGCAGATTATCCTGGATGGATCTTACGGGGCGCGCAGCATTACCATAGCAGGTGTGGAAGACGACAGCACTGCCGCCGTGATTGGCGCACAGGGAGCAACAGATGCCATGGTCATACGAAATAGTACGGCCAAATTCACTTTGCAGGATCTTAATATAAGGGGCCTTTTCCTGCGCAATGTGTCAAACCTGCGGGTGGAGAGCAATGTCATTGAAGGCGGTATTGGTAGTTATGCCATCAGAGTGGAGGAAACCAACAGTAATCTGGCAATCCACAATAATCGCTTCCTGGATAGAGGAGTTAGTTTGAACAGGCGTTCGGCAAGAGACTCATTTGGTCGTTCTGTCAGGAAAGGTTCAGTGGATGTTACCAATAACACTTTTGAAAAAGTAGAAGAAAGGGCGATCAGCATCAGGCTGCACGATGGCATTACGGTGAATGAAAATAAAATCAGTACGACAGCGGTCAGTACCTCTATAGGTATATATCTGGCTAATAACTTAAATGTCAGAGAAGTCAGCCACAATGAGCTGAAAATAGACGGTGCTGTAGCAGACAACAGGCCGTCAGTAGGTATTAACGTAATTGTAGACCCCGACCTGCCGGAGAAGGTCATTGGCAATAAAATCATCATGCCTGAGGGTGGAATCGGCATTGAATATGAATATGGCGCTACGGGTTCTTCTCTCATTGCTAATAACCAGATCATCGTCAATGCCGGCCACAGGGAAAAAAACATCGGTATCAGCCTTTCCAGAGGAAATATCAATCTCCTTTATAATAGTGTTCTTATTTACGGAGAGGATGTCAACAGCCGCGCATTTGATTTCTCTGAAAATGATTACAACAACTTCTTGCTGCAGAACAACCTTTTTGTCAACATGGCTAAGGGTTATGCTATTTATTCAGATGTTTATAATAACCAGCAGGGATTCATTACCCGCTATAGTCACAATAACCTTTACACCAATGGGCAAATACTGGCAAAACTGCAAAACGATACTTACGAAAATCTTGATGAATGGCAGGCGGTATTTACCAATGACAATGAAAGTATTTCTGTAGACCCTCAGTTTATTGCCAGAGATAAACTCATGCCTGTTAACACAGACCTGAAAGGCGCTGCCTTGAGCAGTGACCTGATCAATACTGACTTTTTTGGCAGAGAAAGGCAGCAGCCACCTACTGTAGGCGCAGTAGAATTGCTTGACGAAAACGGCAATATCCTGCCCCTGACCGATGCCGGAGATGACCGGCAGCTTAAATTACCCATTGAAACTGTTCCTCTCAGCGGTAAAAGCGTTGACCCCGACGGCAGGCTGGTAGCTTACCAGTGGGAGAAAATAAGCGGCCCTGAAGTCACCCTTCGCCAGGCCAATACTGCCAACCTGCAGCTGAGTGAGCTGAAAGCTGGCAAATATATTTTTAGATTTACGGCTACCGATAACGAAGGAGGCAGTAGTTCAGACGAAGTAGAAGTGCATGTGGAAGGAGATGAGACTGCTGAGCCCATGCTGGTGGTGGAGGCCGGTGAAGACAGGACGATACAATTGCCGGTAGATAGATATGTTCTCAGTGGCAGGACAATCAGGGCTGACGCTCGCATACTGGCCTATCAGTGGGAAAAAATAAGTGGGCCAGAAGTGACTTTACAGCAGGCCAATACGGCTAATCTCATACTTACGCAGGTTCTGCCTGGCGAATATGTCTTTCGTTTCACTGCCAAAGCTGAAGGAGGTCTGAGTGCTTCAGATGAGGTCAGGCTCATTTTTGAAGGAGATGCTGACCAAAACCAGACACCCACTGCCAATGCCGGTCCGGATATGAAAGTAGCACTACCCATTTCTGAATTTATCCTCAGAGGTTCTGGCAACGATCCCGACGGTGTTTTCCGTGGCTTTTTATGGGAAAAAGTGAGCGGTCCTTCTGTCACCTTACAACAGGCTAATACCGCCAACCTGCGGCTGACAGATTTAGAGCAGGGCGTATATGTGTTCCGCTTTACCGTTACGGATGATGACGGGGCTACCGCTTCGGATGAAGTGCAGTTGACGGTAGAAGGAACAAACCAGCTTCCGGTAGTGAATGCAGGCAGAGACAGAACTGTGAATTTACCTGCCGAGCAGGTTAGGCTATCGGGTATTGCCCGCGATCCCGATGGGCGTTTTATTGCTTTCCGCTGGGAGAAGGTAAGTGGCCCTGATGTAACGCTCAACCAGGCTCATACCGCCAACCTCATCCTCACAGATCTACAGGAAGGAGAATACCTTTTCAGATTCTCTGCCACGGATAACAATCAGGCTACGGCTTCTGATGAAGTGATCCTCACTGTGATTGGTGCGTCTCCTGTAGTAGCTAGATTTTCTCCACTTAAAGCCCATGCCTATCCAAACCAGTTTGCAGATCAAATTCAGCTTGAGATCAGCCAACCTACTTCACCAAGTTACCAGCTTGAAGTGTATGATGCTTTAGGCAGAACCTACTACCAGAAGGCAGTAAGTCCCGGTTACCTGGAAGAAATTCATACCGAAACAATTGTATTTGATGATCCTAACATGAAGAAGGGGGTATATTTTATCCGGGTGTCTGATGCATCTGTGTCCAAAGTAATCCGGGTACTGAAGAACCGATAAATGGGTTTGTTTCCGCAGCGTAAT
>JBKHDR010000160.1:0-8879 GCA_046541235.1 Cyclobacteriaceae bacterium
GCCGGAAAAGTAGAAGAACTCTCCCGTATTGAATTAGAGAATGTAGTCGTTGACTGATGACTGAAATTTATTTTTCCAGCATCAATCATTACTCATTCATCAATAATCATTATCTGAGAATATAGAGTTTTCCAAAGCCATTCTTGAAGCCCCGGTCGCCGGCGGTTTCCCGCTGCTCCATCGCCTGCCCGTTGCTCCTCACGATCACCCGGTAGAGGTAGACGCCATTGGCCAGTTCATCGCCAAACTCATCTCGCCCGTCCCAGGCATACTGGCTGATGTTGTTGCCAATCCGTATCGGACCTAATTCATCCTGCAGAATTTCCCGTACCACCTTACCGCTTACTGTCATGATCTGCACCTTGATCTGGTCGGGGATTTCCTGGCCGGTAAGCGTAAACACAAAGCGCGTGCTGGTAGAAAATGGATTGGGATATGGATAAAAATTGGTGATGCTGGATTCGTTGATCACCTCAAAATTGATCTCGTAAGGCTCTGCGCCTGAGGCGTTGCCGCTGGCATCCTCTGCCTGTACGCGCAAGGTATACATACCATTTTCCAGCTGCTCAGGCTGGTAGCTGATGCGGAAAGGCTCCTCTTCCGTGGCAGGCGACCAGCTGACCTGCTCGCTGCTCAGAGAAATCCTGCTGAGCGTAGCACTGCTGGCCGTCCTGGCATTACTGCCTCCCACTGAAGCATTCTGTGGTTCTTCCCGGCGGCCCAGGAAAATATCTATGCCGGTAGTGTCCTGCTTCTGTAGGTAAGGGTTTTCATCGCGCATCTCAACGGTGATCATGGGGCGAGGTGAAACAATGTCCCCATCCATGATGTAGCTGCCGTCAAAAGCCACATCAATGATGGGATTGAGCTTATCTGCGCTTACCTCAAAATAGCTGCTCAGCGCTACCTGGTTATTATTGTAATTCTGCTCTTTCTGCAGGAAAGGGTTCACCTTGAGGGAGAAATCATTACTACCCACATAGCCGATGGTACTGACCGGAATCTGGAAGTCTGCCGTATCTCCGGCTGCCAGGGCTTCTATTCTTAAGGTGTCGTCGAGCAAGCGGCGGCTATCCTGGCTGAAGATACGGTACGCCACCTGCAGCGAATCACCGAAAGCCACATCAGATAAATTATAGAAACTGAACGGTAGGCTGAAGTTCTCTCCCTCCTGTTTGCTGATACTTTGTGTCAGGTCGTTTTCCGACAGCAGTACCCCTTCAGGTACTCCCCGGTAGCTGATCACCCACTCCTGCAACTGGGCCGGGCTCAGGTTTACCTTATCTTCCAGCAGAAAATGCAGCCTCAGGAAAGGATACTGCCGTGCATCCACCGTACCGAGGTCTAATGGCGCATTAATGTCGATATCAGAAAAAAGCATCACCTGGCTACCGTTTTCAGTTTCGCCTATCACATCCACTCTTACAATGTCTTCCGGCTCTACCGCGGCCACCTCCATCTGTAGGCTGCTCCAGGCAGAGGCAGGACCTACCCGGCGCGATAAGATGCTGCCATTGCTGAAGTTACTGGTGATCCGGCGGCTCAGGCTGACTTCCTGCTCAGTCACCGCCAGTACCTCTGTGGTGTCGCCCATCACCAGTGTAGCGGTACCGGGGGCAGCGTTTTTCTCTCCCAAAATGATGAGCGGGGCACCGGCTGGCAGTCCTGACAGCATACTGGCATCCACACCTATCTCACCCAGTTTACTCATGGTAGAGGCCGGCCAGGTAGAATAATCTATGCTGCCCAGCGTAAACAGCAGCACTGGGTTACCCGATTCTATATTATCAATATAACGTTCCAGCACCAGGGCAGTGCCTGCCACCTGGCTGTTGGCAAAAGTGTTGATGGTCTGGGGCGTGGGGCCGCAGCTGTTGGCATCCCACCAGTCTTCGCCTCCCTGCTTGATGCCCAGATAGGGAAAGAGGCTGTATTTGTCAAAAGCTACCGCATTGATAGAATTCCGGCGGCAGGCCGAGCGGAACACGTTCCAGACGAGCAGCTGCCTGCCGTTGATCAGCAGCTGGGCAGTGGTGGGATCCACATCGGAGCCGTAGGTAGTGACAGACACATCCAGACCAGTTTCGGCAAATTCCCACTGCTGCTCATAGGTCATGTTCTCCACTTCATTTTCCAGCAGCTGACGGTCCTGCAACTGGGCCCAGCCGCTTCCTCCTTCGGGGCTGTAGGTAAAAGAGCTTTGGTTCCACTCATCCAGTTCACCTTCCCTCAGGTTGGCGTATTTGCTGCGCCAGTAGTACACAGTATTAGCTTCAGTGACCGGTAGTGTCACTTCCTGCGAGCCCAGTACACCGGCATTGATACGGTACTGCTGCCTGATGGGGCTGCTGAAGGTATAAGAGGTATCTATTTCTATGAGAATATCTCTTCTGTCGTTGTTCCGGAGGGCGGTCTGTGCATCTCCCGGCTGCACATGTAATTTTAGCTTTGCCTCGTTGACGACGGCATAATCATAAGGCCTCAGGTTGACCGTACCCGAAAGCGGTACAAAAAAATCAAGGCTGACGCGATTGTTGCCCTCGTTCAGCTCAGGAATACTGTCGCCGCTGTCAATGATCATTTCAAAGCGGTTGTTGCCAAAGCCAGCGCTGCCCAGTTCAGGATAAGCCGAGGCCCGGACAACAAACTGCAGCGTATCCTCATACAAGACCGGTGCATAGCTGACTGGTCCGTAAGTCAGTACACTTCCATCGGCCAGGGTGCGGTTGAGCTGCAGCTGAAGGGAGTCATGGCTGCTGCGGCCAAAGTTACGCACCACCACATCAATGGCGAATGAGTCGGAGAGTACGCTCACCGGGGCATCTTCCAGCGCATTTACGCTCAGGCTGTTTTCATTGACCTCAAAGTCAGGCAGAGCGCGTCCGAAAATGCTTACCGCCGGGTCTCCCTGGGTAACGGTCTGCTGTACCTGGCTAATATGAACTTCCCAGGCACTGCTGCCCACGGCTTCCATAAAACGGCGGCTGGTCACATCCTTCACTTTTCCCAGCGAGGCACCAGTGTACAGGGTATCTCCAAAAGCAGTTGCATAAAATTCTTCGGTGTACCTTTTCAGGATGCTGGAAATTCCTTCGGCACTGTGGGCAATGACATGCGCTGCGCCCCGCTCAGGCGTCCTGATCCAATCTTCGCCAAAGGTCAGGGTATTGGTGAAGATATTACCGGCATTACAGCCGTTGATCAGTACCAGCGGATACTTGCCTTTGTTGCGATAGCCCAGTTCGTCATTGGAGGCATAGCCCACTTCTATATCGGTAATGGTAGGCGAGGAATGTCCGAAAAAAGTAACCATAGACACTCCCTGGTTAACTTCCCCGGCAATGTTGATCAGTTCTGAGGCATTATTGGTCTGCTTGGACTGGGTAGAAACTTTTCCTCCCAGGAAATGCCCCCGGGCAATGGCTTCAAACTCATCCACATAGCGGGCAAAGAGGCTAAGCTCCGCCTGGCTGAAACCTCCGCTCAGATGCACCAGGTGCTTGCGCCAGAGGGCTTCACGGGTGGTATTTTCATCATAGTCTGCCTGTAGCCCACGGGCTTCCATTTCCTTGATCTTATCCAGATAAGCAGCTACTTCGGCGGCATTCTGAGCGTTGATGCGCCCGGTAGGTATGGCAGAACCGTAGCCATCACTGCCCGGCAGCCCGGCGGTAAGCACTACATCCGAGCCAGGAAAGCCCCCCGGCGGCACCAGGTCATGAAGGGTGGCAGTCGCAGGATTCTGGCGATGGTAATTAAAATTAACCGTTAACCCTTTACCCAGCAGGAGCAGGTACTGCGGTTTACCCACGCTGAGCAGGTAAGCCGCCAGCCGACGAATGGCCAGGGGGGTCGGCTCTCCGTAGCTGAACTGGTCATACAATTGATCAATATTGAAAAGAACCGGCGTAAAACCGCCGCCTGCAGGCGAAGCGCGGTAGTCAAAATATGCCTGTACCGGGTCGCTGTAGTTACCGGCGGGCACTCTCAGCCTCTGGTTAGAAACGATCAGGTAATTGGCAGCGCTGCTGATGTTCTGAAAATCCACCGGCCTGATATCGGGTACGGCCTTAGTGCTGCCTAGCAGTATTTTCCGCTCCGTCTGAGTATCAGGGATGATGGTAGTGAGGTTTCCACTAACCAGGTTGAAACCGATGCGGCGCACATCGTTCTCATTGGTCACTTCCAGCAGGTAAGGCGAAGAGGGGGGCGTGCTGATTTCCAGGTAGCTTTTGCCGCCGGCGTTTTCGGCCAGGGTAAATGCCTTCTGTGTGGCATCGGCAGCCGTGGTCAGCTGAGGATAACGCAGCCTGAGGTAGGCCACTGAAACGTTATCCGCGCCTCCGTTGACGCCATTGACTCTTACCCTTACCGTCAGGTTATCACCGCTGAGGTCGCTCCAGTTGAGGTTTTCGCTGAGCAGGTAATTGTCAAAATAATTAAAATTGACCGTAGCCAGCGTACGCAGCGAAGCTGTGCTGCTGCCTACTTCTATGGTAACATCATGAGGAAGGTTATTTCTGCCGGTCAGCAGGATTTCCAGCTGCGGCTGAGGGCCGGCCGTGTACTGACTGGGCGCAGATACCGTATAAGTCGCACTTTCGCCCTGCCTGAGGCGGGGGCCGGTCCAGCCTTCGCCATAGTCAAAAGCGCTGAGGTGGGCAAAAACGGGTGAGGAGGAGCCCAGGGGATAGCGTCGGCCCATGGAAAACTCACTGGTCAGCAACTGGAGCTTTTCTTCCCAATGGTAGGCTTCGGCGGGTATGTTGGAAATATTGTTTTCCTGGAAAAAGCTCATGCGCTTGCCGTTGACCGCCGCCAGCGACCAGGTGAGGAAGTAGGCGGTACTGTCGGAGTAGAGGTTGTAGTGGGGGTTGGCCTGAGCGGCCGCTTCAGTGTACAGCTCCCGGTCCTGGGTTCCGTCGTTTTTTTGTCCGTAGAAAATGATGAAATCCGAAGGGTCAAACCGGGCATCCTGCTGCCCTTCTACCAGTATCGCCTGCTCCTGCCCCCTGAAAAACAGCTGCAGACGGCGAGGGTCAATGTTATCTACCGGAAAACCTGCCGCCTGCAGCTCGGTATAGCCAATGCGGTAGATGCCGTCCTCTCCTACCGGGATTTTGAAGTAGGTCTGGTTACGGTTAATCCATTCATTGCCGAAGGTCTGTGCCCAGACAGCCTGCGTCAGCACAACTGACCAAAGTATGAGTAGGGTTACGAATCGAGGAGCTGCTAAAGATGGCTTATTCATTATCCTGCTTGCGATCAAAACTAAAACTGAGGGAGAAAACGTGGGAATATAATGACTCAGCCCGGTCACCTATGTCGGTAAGGGCATAATCTACGCTGATACTACCAGCCCGGAAGCCCAGGCCAAAATCCGGCTGGAAGGTACGGTAGGTGCTGCCATCAAAATCCTTCAGCTGCTGCACATTACCTGCGCCAAAGCGTACAAAAGCCAGATTTTTGTAATCCAGCTCGATCCCTACCGAGGGATCAAGAGAGGTAAAGGCAGAGCCCAGCAGCACATTACGCTCACCATCGAAGGTAAAATGCAGGTCAGCGGCACCCAGTACCCCCAGCCTGTCTTCCCAGAAGCGAAGCATGCGGGCTACACCCAGGCTGGCTTTGGGCAGGGTCACTTCTATAGAATTGGCCGGGATGATATTACCTGTCTGCGTATAGACATCGGCTACCAGTTCCGAGTTATGGGTCCAGGCGTTGAAAGTCCCGGTAATATCGTGCAGCATCAGCCCGAAGCGCCAGTCGTTCAGGCGGTAGCTGGCGGCGGCATCCAAGCCGAAGCCCCAGGCAGTGGCAAAGCTGCCTACCGTACGATGTACTACCTTGAAATTTGTGCCCAGGCTCAGTCCTTTGATGGTGGGCAGCTTGCGGGCGTAAGAGAACAGGAAAGCATAATCGGCAGCTGAGAAGAAGCGGATATTGTCATAATTAAGGCGGCCGTTGGCATCGTAAAGGAAGCGAGTATCCGGGATATCATCCACGCCAAAACGAACGACAGATATCCCCAGCGTACTCAGGGAGTCTATGCGGGTGGCAAAGCTGCCGTAGTCATAATTGGCGATGCCGGCAAAGTACTCGGCATGCATGAGAGAGATGCTATAATCAGTAGGAAGCTCGGTGAGGCTGGCGGGATTCCAGAAGCCGGCAGTAGCATCACTGGCTACCGCCGTTTGAGTACCGGCCATACCAAGGCCCCTAGCCCCGGCACCTATAGAAAGGAATTCATTGCTGTATTTGGGAGTGTTGAGCTGTGCGATTGCATTTCCGGCAAGAAAAATACAACACAGCAATGAAAAAAGCCAACGCATAAAGCCTGGGTCTGAGTGGTTTGAAACTGACGCAACCTACTCATTCACAACTTTTTAAACAAGCGGATATTGCAGGCAACACTATGCATAAACTTACATGCGTAGCTCCTGCGGAGAGAAGTTAGCTGCTCAGTTTTTCAGCTTGCCCCGGCGGTACTCTTCCGACCTGCTGAGGTTGCCTTCTTCATCATAATAGATCCAGGTGCCGTGTTTTTTACCTCTTTTCCAGCTGCCTTCCATGCGGGTTTGTCCTTCTGCATCTTCCACCCGCCAGGCATATAGCTGCTCACTCGCTTTTATTCCCTTCATATCAACCACCTGCAGCACCAGCGGCGCATCTATCCGGAGCTTCATTTCCTTACGGGTGGGATACTCCTGGAGTAGCAGGGTTTGATTCTTCAGGTCAAAAGTCCCTCTGGAAAGCTCCCGGCTGGTTACCGCCCCGGTACGCCGGTCCTGCTCCATCTTAAACAGCGTGTATACGTTAGGCGCCCCCAGCTGTAGCGTAATTTTCTCGTCTTCATACACATAGCTGCCATAAGGTTGGTCAGTCTGCTGGGCGAAGCTGTTACTGCTTAGCAGCATCCACATACCAAAAATACCGAGTACGCAGCGGGTAAAGCAAATGCAATAAAACATAACTGAACGAGCTTAATTGGAGAGCCTGACAAATTAACCTCCTGACAGGCTCTCCTTTGTTGAAAAATTACATCTGCGGAGCCTGTAGGCGGTACGCCACTACCCGGTTATCGTAAAAGGTAGGCACCAGTACCAGGTTCTGATCGGGCACATAGCCAATGTCTGCCGAGTTGATCTCTTCTGCGGTAGTATCCAGCAGCTTTTGCGTTATATTATTTTCAGGGTCAACATAATGGACCTCGCCTCTCCAGCTTGATACCACATAATTGTCATCCTGTGTCCTGATGATACCATCGGCTGAAGGAATATCAGTCATCCAGGGCGCCTGCACTTCTTTGGTCTCCAGTTCAATAGGGGCCAGGTAACCGCCATTGGCAGAGGCCAGCAGCAGGCGGCCCTCTTCAGCCAGCAGCCCATTAGGGCGGCTCAGGCTGCTATCGCTCATGAAGGTACTCACCTGTCCGTTTTCCAGCATATGAATCTTGTCTGTATTGGAATCTGAGAAATAGACCGTGCCCTCATCATCCACGGTGATATCATTCAGAAAACCGGCACCCTCTACCGGGTAGCGGTTAATTACCTCTCCGGATTCAATACTAATGACAGCTATTTCACGAATATCGGTGACATAGAGGGTGTCATTATGAATTCCCATGCCTTTAGGATCATTAAGGCCGGTAACCCAACGCAGTTCGGTGATGTTGCCGTCAGTGGTCATCTGTGAGATAAAGCCATCTCCATCGGCACCCTCCGCATTAACATTGCCAATATTGGCTACGTACACAGCATCTCGGGCTTCGTCATAGATTACCGATTCAGGCGTTTCCATGACCGTATCGGTAGCCCAGGCCTGCTCAAAGGTGATGTTTTCAGCAGAGGCTGTGTCAGATTCCAATGCCACTGTATCTTCTGTCGTGGTGTTTTCAGTGTCTCCACCTCCGCAGGCAGCAGCGAAAAAAGAAAAAACAAAGAATGCATAAAAAATGGCTTTCATACTAGCTTGGTTTGTGGTTAAAATGATGATAAAATATAGGAGGCTGAGAGCAGAAATAAAAACGCTGCCTCGCCTCAGCTAGTTTTGTTTGAAAAATTCAGGGATGAATAACCAGTTCATCTCCCCGGAGCATAGGCACCACTTCATAACGATCCTGCTCCAGGCAGAAGGCAATATCTTTTTCTATACCCAGCCCCTTGAGTCGCTGTACATGCGATGAATGCTGCAGGAAGTCCAGCATATCATTCTTAGCCGTGTGGTAAAGAGAGAGGGCCGTCAGGGTACTGTCACAGGCACGGGTAAAGCGGGCCGTCAGGCGATCGGCCAGGGCTCCGGCAAACAGGGTATCTTCCAGGTTGACGTGTCCTTTCCAACCGGCGCATACGATCAGAATGTTATTGTCCTGCTCATTGAGCAGCCTGGTCACGGTAGAGATATTCAGGAAGGAGCCGATCAGCAGCTTTTTGGCTTTGCGGGAGCGGCGGATGGCGCGGGTACCATTGGTAGTAGTAACGCCGATTTTTTTCCCCTTCAGCGCTTCATCCATGTATTCAAAGGGAGAATTTCCAAAATCAAAACCCTCTACTTTTTCGCCTCCCCGCTCAGCAGCGGTCAGGTAGCCCTGCACCTTTAGTTCAGCGCACTCCTCTATTTTGGCTACCGGACGAATACTGGCCACGCCGTGTGCCAGGGCGGTCGTCATACAGGAGGTAGCCCTTAGGATGTCTACCACGACGACGGCTTTATCTTCTACAACGTATAGCGGCATCAATTCAGGCGAAAGGCAAATGTCTATTGACTTCATGACTCAGAATGATTGGGTATTGGGTATTGATTACCCTCGTTTGTAACGAGGGCAGTATTGATTACCCTCGTTTGTAACGAGGGCAAGCTTAGGGCGTTATAAAACACCC
>JBKHDR010000161.1:0-8857 GCA_046541235.1 Cyclobacteriaceae bacterium
TACCTAGTATGAAGTACGTATTCTCTCATATTATTCTGGTATTTTTGATACACAATATTCAGGCTCAGAATTTGGTACCCAACCCAAGTTTTGAAGAGGTAGATTCACTGCACTGTTCTTTTATTACTGGTGATATAGGCTTCCCATTTGTAGATGATTACATTCAAGAATGGACTACCCCAACAGGTGGTACTTCTGATCTGCATAGTCTTTTGTTACCAGATTCCTGCCTAATGAACCCTGCAAAATTAAATATTCTCCCACGAACAGGTAGTAATTGTATAGGCATTTACACTGTAGAAGCTAGCGGCAATTATAGGGAATATTTGCAAGTTGAATTAAGTTCGCATCTAGAAAAAGACAAAATTTATTATACAGAAATGTTTGTAAGACGTAATCCATTGTTTCCATTTGCAGGTAACAATTTAGGCATACACTTTTCTGATTCTGCTATACAAAAATCAACTGAATTTAGAGAAGTATTAAACTTTACACCTCAAATTTTAGAAAAGGAGATTATTTTTGAAGAACAAAGATGGGTTAAAATTTCAGGCTGTTTCCCGGCAAAATCTGAAGCTACACATTTGATCATTGGCAATTTCTTCACAACTGAAGAGACCAAAACAGCTTTCCTGTCTGAAAGTGGTCAATTTAGTGCGTACTACTTCATAGATGATGTTTATGTAGGCGAAGTGGCACCTTTAGTTGACTTGGGTAATGACACCACGCTCTGCGCCGGGGAAACGCTGCTGCTGGATGCCACTAGCGAGGGGGCGGTCAGCTACACCTGGCTGGATTTCTTCGACGAGCCTACTTTCCTGGTAGAAGAGGCTGGTACCTACTGGGTGGATATCAACTACGGCCAGTGCACCTTCCGTGACAGTATCACGGTAAGCTACGAACCAGCTATCAGCCTGGGGCCGGACACCCTGCTCTGCCAGGGAGAAAGCTTACTGCTGGATGCCAGTCATCCTAACGGAGCATATCTTTGGAATGATGGCTCTACGGCATCTACGCTGGAGGTCACTCAGGCAGGGACTTATCATGTGAGCATCCCTTCAGAAAACTGCCTGCTCAGTGATACCATTGAAGTCGCCTATGCCGAATGTCCGGGCTTTATTCCCAATGTTTTTACTCCCGGCAATGATGAGCAGAATGAGACTTTCTACATCGCCAATATAGAAAACCGGCAGTGGCAACTTCGTATCTTCAACCGCTGGGGTAAAGAGGTCTATTTTAGCCCCAATTATCAAAACGACTGGAACGGAGCCGGTCTCTCTTCCGGTGTGTACCTCTACCACCTTTATTCACCCGGCTTACAAAAAGAATACAAAGGCTGGGTAGAAATCAAACGTGATGCTACTTTTTTAGAGACCCATAAATCTACTTCACAGTAAACGCAACTTTGCCAAACTTTGAAAATTTGGCAAAGTTCTCTAATCCTAATCACCATGAAAAATATCCTAACCGTACTCTGTTTCATTTTCGCTTTAAGCCTCGGCCATGCCCAAAAAGTATCAGAAGATACGCTTCAGACGGCGCGCAATAGTTTGTTTGTAGAATTGGGTGGAAGTACTTATTTATATTCAATTAACTACGACCGCATCTTCTACTCTAGCAAGTGGCTCAGCAGTTCGGCGCGGGTAGGCGTGTTTTATAATTGGATGGGAAGAGGAAGCTTTGGTGTTCCTGTTGAAGTCAACGGACTTATTGGAAAAGGTAAGCACTTTCTGGAAATTGGAGTAGGCGGCTCTTACACCTATGGCGTTGAAGGTGTGGAATGGCGTACTCCTAACACTTTTGGTAAAGAAGGGATAGAAAGGTTCTCGGCTGTCTTTGCTACGGGAAGGTTAGGTTACCGTTTTCAGAAGCCGGAAGGAGGTTTCTTCTTCAGGGCTGCCTATACGCCTACAGCAAGGCTCTTTACCGATAACCCTTACTACGGCACCCCAATAGATTCTTATCATGAAGAAAGAGATGCAGGCTTTACTGGCTTCACGAATTGGTTTGGTATCAGCGTTGGGCGGTCTTTCTAAGGTAGTGGAAGAAAAATGAATGTAAAACATACAGGGGTTGGTGTATACATTTGGTATTTATCCTATTCAATAGGTAGCTAGTCCCGTCTATGTGAGTTTTTTTCATTGAAACATTGTACAGGAAATCCTCCAGTACAGCATACTGTTTAGATATTTATATTTTTTCACTACTAATTTTTTAAAACATGAAAAACTCAGCTACTCAGCTACTCAGCTACTCAGCTACTCAAATTCAAAAGACTTTCCTGCATAGAAAAGTTTTATGGATTATGATTTCCAACTATTACAAAAGAATGGGCGTCAGTTATTTCAAGGGACTTTTATCAGCGATCGGATTATCCTTCCTATGGAGCTGTATCCGGATGGTTTATACTATGTTAGGATTACCAGAGGTGAGGAGTCAGTTGTAAAGCGTATCTATATCAAAAACTAGATAGCCATGAAAACTAGAAGAACAATGAAAACGATAATGTGCTTGTGCATTATGGCTGGCATACTACTTTCCTGTGGCAAAGATGAAGATGTAGGGCCATCATCTAATTTTTTGCCTAGATCAGTAGCTGTTTATTTTCAACTAAGGGATGCTGAGACCAAAAAAGATTTATTTAGTATTAATGACCATTATCAAATAAGCTCAGTAAAACTTTACAATAATCGTATCACTGACACGCCGTGGCAAGATACGATTTGGCATAATAGGCGTAAAGATACTACTTTTTTCATGATCCCAGCATTCAAGCTATTGAGTACTGGAGGGAATCTACTTGTACCTAGGATTTGGATTTTGCAACTAACGGAAACTGACTTCGACACTGTGGAAGTGGCCTATTCTGCTACAAGTGAATATGTTAAGGAGCTTGAAGGGGTTTTCCACTCTCCATATTCTATTCGTTTAGATCAGTTGCAAGTATTTTACAATGGGGAGTTGATCAATAATTGGGATTTGACGGACGACGAAGAATTGCGCCAGAGAATACTTGGCAGTGAAGACCCACCCATTAATGTTATTTACAAAAAGCCTGATTAAGCCATTAACATGAAAGTTTGAATAAAACCGGGTTAATTTAATACACCCTGGCTTTTTTAATGTAAGTTTCAATACACTCGCAGTTACAGCTTAGAAAGCAACAAATTCTTGGAAGACTGTGGTTATCAACATTTTAGCCCGATTATTACAGTTTAAGAACTTTGCTGATTGGCTGGTTTTTGTATATTGATTGAGAAACTGCGTCTTAACCCAAGTAATATGGAGTCTTTTATTGAATTCTTTGAAAATATTCCCACCTCTTTCCGGGCTTCTATTCTGATCGGCGGTATCGTGCTGTTCTGGGTGCTGGAGGGTGTGCTGCCTCTTTTTGCCTTTCAGTACAAGAAGGTGCGTCATGCCGGTATCAATATTTTCTTCACCCTCACCACCATGGTCATTGGTTTCGGGCTGGCCGGCGCCCTGCTCTGGGCTTCAGATTTTACTTCTTCCCGTGAGATTGGCCTTTTGTATCTCATTGACATGCCGCTCTGGGCGCAGGTGATTGTGGGCGTACTACTTTTGGACCTGATCGGTGCCTATTTTATCCACTGGACCGAGCACAAAGTCAGATGGATGTGGAAGTTTCACCTGGTACACCATAGCGACACCACAGTGGATGTGACAACCGGCCTGCGCCATCATCCCGGCGAAACGGTTTTCAGGATTGGTTTTACCATCCTGGCCGTGATGCTGATCGGGGCACCTATGGGCATCATCATGCTCTACCAGAGCCTTTCGGTGCTGTTTGCCCACCTGACCCATGCCAATATCAACATGCCCCGTAAAGTGGACCAGGCTTTGTCGTATGTATTTGTCACGCCCAATATGCACAAGGTCCACCACCATTACCAGCAACCGCTGACCGATACCAACTACGGTAATATCTTTGCCATCTGGGACAGGCTTTTCGGCACGTATGCCTATGTAGAAAAAGCCGACAGCCTCACTTACGGCGTAGATACTCATATGAAAGCTGAGGAAAATGACCGGCTGGGCAATCTGCTGGCCATTCCCTTCCAACCTTACCGCCCTACGCCCGAAGGGTCGGCACCTCTGTCAGCACGAATGATCAGTGATGTAAAGGAGCTGAAAAGGACGGCGAGTAAGGTTTAAGTGATGACTTTTTTCAGGAAAAGCAAACGTTTATACCGCCTCTGCTTTTTCCTTTTTCATCTTTTCGGAGAGGCGACTTTCAGTGGGTATTTTAAGTTTTACTTCATAATCCAGTGCTTCGGCCAGGGGCTGCAGACGGTTGCGCGTGGCCCAGAGTTCTAATTGCATGCTTTCGGTTCTGCCCTGCGGCCTGATGGAGAGCACACCTTCCTTGGTTTTGCATTTCACATCGCTCACCAGCTGGTTCTTGGTACGATTAAGGCCGGCGGCTATCCTTAAAATACCAGCCAGTACCTTTACCTGCCTGCGTTGGTTTTTGCTAAGCTTCTTGAATTTTTTGTGTTTCTTCTTAGGGGTAGATTTACGCTGGTAACGCGCCACATGACCAATCAGCAGCACTTCTTCATCATTAAACCCTCTCAGCCCGGCATGGCTGATGATATATCGGCTGTGCTTGTTGTATTTTTTGTAGCGGATGTACTGCCCGCTGGTATGCAGCAGGGCGGCAAACTCTAAAATATCGCGCTCATAGCTTTCGTACCTATGGATGTGCTGCGTCTGGTCAAAGAGCTGCAGGGCGAGCTTAGCCACATGGGTAGCCTGATGCCAGTCTACCTTAAACTGGTGGGCCAGTTGGGCCACACTGCGGTGCCGGAGGTCATCATAGACAGGGAAGTTGCTGATCTGCCTACCGTGGGTTTCCAGGTAATCAATGATCAGCCCTTCGCGCAGGGAGGCATCGCAGAGGGTAACCTCTTCTACCCCAGCCATCCTGACCAGTTGGGTGAAAAGTACCCCTCCGAGGTGGATGGTATCGGCCCGGCGCTCGCCTATCCCATCCATAGCGGCCCGTTTGTCGGCCGACATGCCGATAAGCTGATGGGTCAGCTCCTGGAGGTCTTTGAGTGAAATGATTTCGGCATTTACCGAGCGCATGGACTTGCCTCCGGCCAGCTTATGAGCGGCATGGCCCAGGGTACGTATGGTGCCTGAAGTACCGATGATACGGTTAAACCCTATTTCTCTGGCTTTTTCAATAATCTGTCCGGCCACAAAACGGATATGAGCCTCCAGCACGCCCAGAGCTTCGGCACTTACCGACTCTTTCCCGCTAAACATATCCAGCAGGCGCTGTACACCCAGCTTGACACTGCGGGCAAGAAAGATTTCTTTTTCGTCGCCTACTACCAGTTCGGTACTGCCTCCGCCAATGTCTATGACCATGGCTTTTTCACCTTTGAGCGCCACCTCATGCCTGACGGCTTTGAAGATCAGGCGTGCTTCGCGCTCTCCGGAAATGATCTCGGGAGAGATGCCGGTCTGCTGCTCCAGTTCACCCAGAAACTCGCTGCCGTTCTGCGCCTCGCGTATGGCAGAGGTAGCAGCCGTAAGAATGGCATCACAGCCCCGCTGGTCGGCCAGCTGTACATAGCGTCTCAGGGTTTCCAGGCCCTGCCGGAAAGCCCTTTCACTCAGGCAGTTGGAGGCAAATACGCCTTTTCCCAGCTTTACCATTTCCTTTTCCCGGTCAATGACCTGGAAGCTGTATTCGTTTACTGCTTCAGCAATGACCATATGGATGGAATTGGTACCAATGTCAATGGCGGCTAATTTCATAGATCAGATGAATGATGAATACTCCTAGAGATAAGGCAATTCATAAGGCTTTGTTTGATCAGCTGCAGCGTATTCAGCCAGCTTTCCAGGTAGCCGCCTGTATTTCGTAATGCAGCAAGGTTTTTCCCCCGCCGTTCTGTACTTTTCCAACAGGCCGGAAGCCGCTTTTTTCCAGCAATCGCAGCGAGGGCTGGTTTTCTTCCAGGGCCGAAGCTCTCAGGCTGCTGAGATTCATTTCTTCAAAGGCGTGGCTAAGCAAAGCCTGTACTACTTCGGTGGCCAGTCCCTGGCCCCGCCAGGCTTTGTCCAGCATAAAACCAATTTCCAGGTACTCACCCGCACTACGCTCCAGGCTCAGGATACCGGCTTCGCCAATGACCTGACCGCTGGCTTTTTCAATAACTACCCTCAGCCCTATACCTTCCGTCAGTTCTGAATTAAGGTGCTGCCATTTGCTGATAATCTCCTCACGCTTCCATTCAGACTTTCCATCCAGGATGTACTGCATGTTTTCCTGCCGGTTGTAGATGGGGAGCAGCTGTTCAAAATCCTGGGGCTGTGCAGCCCTGATCAGGAGGCGGGCGGTTTCAATCGTTACTGGCATGGGCTTAGTCTGATTCAGGAACCTGAGCAAAAAGTTTCAGATTGTTTTTTAGCAGAAATATACGCTTGTAGGAGGACAAGCCGTGGGTATCTAAAATTGCCCGGCTGCTTATACTAAAATGCCCGTTATGCGCTGGCAAAACGGGCAAGAAAGAGATAACAGCCTACCTACTTCAGTGCATCCAGGGCAGCGTCATAGTCAGGTTCGTTGCCGATTTCAGGCACCTGCTCTTTGTAAATGACTTTACCCTCCTCGTTGAGCACTATGACGGCGCGAGAATGCAGGTGGGCAAAGGGGCCGTCGGTCATCTCCAATCGGTACCTCTTGCCGAAATTACCATCCTCATAATCAGAGAGGACGACCACATGGTCCAGCCCTTCGGCGGCGCAGAAGCGCGACTGTGCAAAGGGAAGGTCACGCGAGATGCAGAGCACCTTGGTATTTTCCAGGTTTGCTGCCCTCTCATTGAATTTTCTGACGGAGGTGGCGCAGACTTTCGTATCTACGCTGGGAAAAACATTGAGAATCAGGCGTGAGCCTAAGAAGTCTTCTATGGTCACCCTGGAGAGGTCGCTTTTGACCAGGGTAAATTCAGGGGCCTGTTCTCCGATATCGGGCAGTGTACCCAGCGTATTGACTGGCGTACCGCCCAGTGTAACTTGTGCCATGTTTGTTTTATTTGGTTAGTGATGACAATTTAAACACTATGCCTCAAATGAAAAACCCCGTCACTTATTTATTTGACTGCTTTGGTTTATTTGTAACGGGCCGTGTTGTCTCTGCTTATTCAAGAACACTCTTTCTGGCGCATAAAACGGCTGAAGATAAAAATTTCAAGCAGCCGGTTTGAAGCAGATAATCATCGTGTAGAAACAAGAGCTGTATGACGGAAGAAGCAAATCAGGCTTTGACTTCCTGGTGTTTGGCTATGAATTCCGGATCAATCTCAACTCCCAGGCCCGGCCCGGCAGGCACTTTGACTACTCCGTCTTTGCTGGTAAGACTAGAGGTAGGTGAATCAAGCGGAAGCATGTTGTTGAAGCCTTTAAACTCATGATAAGGCCCGGCGTTTGGTACTGCCGACACAAAATGCATCATGTAAAGATAACCCAGCCCTGAGCCAGAGATGTGGGGCGTACATTCCTTACCCCTGGCAGCTGCCATACGGGCTACCTTCATGGAGCGTATCATCCCGCCAAAATAGAAAATGTCTGGCTGAACAATATCCAATGCGTCATTTTTGATGAGCCAGCGGAAGTTGTGCAGGCTGGGTTCCTGCTCACCCCCGGCTATGGGTACACTGAGGCCATCGGCTACGGCTTTGGTTTCCTCGTACCAGTCAAAAGGCACCGGTTCCTCATAGAAGTCAAACTTGTACTCTTCCATCAGCTTTCCGATACGGATGGCTTCGGGCACATCATAGGAGCCGTTGGAATCGGCGTAGATGGTCATGTCATCACCAAAGGTTTTGCGTACCAGCGGGATAAGCTTTTCGGTTCTGCCTGGAGGGTAATCGGCGTTCTTGCTCATGCGCCCGCCTACCTTGAACTTAAGTGCTTTGGCCTGAGATTCTTCCACATGCTTCTGGATCAATTTGATAGATTCTTCAGCCGATTTGCCCCGGTAGTTATTAGCCTGGTAAACAGCAATTTCTGGATGGTGAACTTCTCCAATGAGTTGTCCTATGGATTTGTTGGCGATCTTACCCAGCATGTCCAGTACGGCAAACTCCATTGTAGCCAATGGCACCCATAAGGCCAGGTTCTGCAGCTTGTAGTTACTTTTGTATACATACACTTCTTCCAGCAGTTGTTCCCACTCACGTGCGTCTTTTCCTTTGAAAAAGGGCTGAATACGCCCGGTAAAAACAGGATAAAGGTGGACCATCTGCATGTTGTTGCTTACAGAGATACCTTCGGCGCCGTCGGTGGAGGTGACGCGGCAGATAAAGTTATCGTCAAGCCTCAGTAATTCCACTTTGTCAATGATAACCGGGTCGCTGAACAACTCCTTTTTAAGTACCGGCTTTGCCAGTATGGCATCAAGCTCATCGTCATCACTGCTTAATGTACTGGCTTTGCTAACAATGGGACTAAAAGCAGCTGCCGCACCCAGGGTACCGGTGGCGGCTTTCTTCAGAAAATTACGACGATGTTGAAAGGTATTCATCAGATTTAAAATTTGCTTGTCAGGTAAATAATTTTCTAAACACAGCTGAAGGAGGCTTTTTTCAGATTCAGCTTTCATTTTTCATTCCTGCAAATCCCGATCATTGAGCTGTTGGTTTGACATCTTCTGGTACACGCCCGTATAGCCTGTGTTGGAAAGCATCATGTAGAGCGACAGCAGCCCACTGTCGTGCTCCCAGGCCACGAGTTGATCATCATTGCTTTTTTCAGACTGTCGCATTTTTTTGATTTGAAAAGTTAATAAAGACAAGCGGACTGTGTTTATTTGGAT
>JBKHDR010000162.1:0-8662 GCA_046541235.1 Cyclobacteriaceae bacterium
GACCGGCTTCCCGGCGAGGACGATGATCAGTCTTTAAAATAAACCGTAATATCCTTCAATTTTTTTAAGTGGCGCTGCTTTTCCATGACAGGCCGGGCAAAGCCTTCAGCCTGCCCTTTTTTATGTGCTCCGGTGAGGCTACGATGACCCAGTACTTTGTTTCGCTCATATGAATTAAGGCTACAGAAGAGAGGAGTGAATACATGAAAAGCTTGAAATAGGCGGCATTCTTCAGAATGCCGCCAGGAATTTAGTGCTCATGCTGCGCTACCGGCACACGCATATACACGTCCACGGCCATTCCATTCGGGTCTTCCAGCACAAAATGGCGATCTCCCCAATCTTCTGTTTTAGGTTTTGTCAGAATGGGAGCCCCTGCATGGCTCAGCCGTTCGTACTCGGCATCCACATCTTCCACTTCCAGCGACAGCCAGGCACCTTCGGTAAAAGCCGGTTGAAAAAGACGGTGCTGTCCGGGCATCTCCGGTTTGAGGAAGCCCAGTTCGTTAGAACCCTTTTTGAGCATGACAAACCAGTCACCTTCGTAAACAGGCTCAAATCCAAAATACTGCGTGTAGAAAGCCTTGCATTCCTGCAGTTTGGGAGTAACAAATCCGGTGTACATTTGCATAAGATTATGTTTTTAGTGATGACACAAACTTATGCCCGGGCACTGACAGCCCTATGTCAGTAGGTTGGTAAAACTTTAGAAATAATTTTGCTGCAGCTCTGCCAGCAGCCGACGCATACTGTGACGAAGGCTTTCCGGTTCCAGCACTTTCACGCCGTCGGTGTACATCAGAAGCCAGCGAGCCAGGAACTCTTCTGAGGATGTCAAAAACCACATTTCGGTTCCATCCTCCCGTTTTTCTTCCTGTACAAAGCCATGCTGGTAGCGGCTTTGTGATGTGTAGCGCACCACATCCTGGGCAAAAAGCACCTTCATCAGGCGGGCTTCGGTGGTGTGGCTCTGCCGCTCCAGGTACTGCTCCAGCGAGAGGCGGTCGCGGAGCTGGTAGCGCTCCTGCAGGGTCTCTATTTTACTCATGCGGTCCAGGCGAAAGTCGCGGTAGTCATGCCGCAGGCGGCACCAGGCGATCAGATGCCAGGCATCGCTGTAGTAGACCAGGCCTATCGGCTCCGCCTGTCGGCGGGTGAATTCGCCGCTGGCCGGTGAGAAGTAATCCATCTCTACCGGCTTACGCTGCATGAGCGCCTGCTGTACCAGGGCCAGGTGGATATCGTCCGGGTGTTCGCCCCTGGGTTGTGGCGGCACTACTTTTACCTTATCCTGCAGGTCTTCCAGCATTTCCTGCTCATCGGCCTTCATCACCGATTTGATCTTAAAAAGAGCTCCCTCATAAGCAGAATTCAGGCTGCTGTCGGTCAGCTGACTGATAAACTGATGCGCAGTAAGCAGGGCGCAGGCTTCCTCGGGGGTAAACATGACCGGGGGGAGGCGGTAACCATCGGCCAGGAAGTAGCCGACACCAGCTTCAGAACCGATAGGCACACCGGCCTCCTCCAGCGCTCTTATGTCCCGGTAGACCGTACGTAGGCTGATATCAAAGCGGCTGGCAACCTCCTGTGCTCTGGTGATACGCTGGCTCTGCAGTTGGATAAGTATCGCAGTCAGACGATCTATTCTGTTCATACTGAAAGGTACGTTTTTCGGCGAAAAAATTCAGCTCCGCCAGCGGTCTCCAGAATATTCAGGTGATTATCAAACCTCATTCAGTTCGTCCAGCAGTTGCTGTAAATGGCGGATGCGGGCACTGTAGAGGTATTTGATATAAAAATGCACAGCGGATATTCCACCGATCACAAACAAGAAAAAGCCCGCATCAATGACCCACTCGTTCTGGTCCAGCCAGCCTCCAGGTGCAGACAGTTTCAGATCCGGTTCGTAGCCATGGCCCAGTCCACCAAAATAACCGATGAATAAACCTACTATTCCACCAACCCAGCAGATGGCTATGTATTGCCGTACGTAGCTTTTCAGGAAAGCCAGTGCTTTTTGCAGATACGTCTGCAGGTTATCAGACACATGAATCTGCCGGAATTTTTGCAATGACCTGCGGTAGAAGAAGAGACAGCCCGCAAAAAACACCACCAGGGCCAGGTAGGCAGAGATATCGGGGATGATCTGGTAAGCTCCTATCGCAACTACCGGAAAAAGAATGAGTGTCAGATAGTACTCTATGACCACTACTTTACGGAACCTCTCCAGTTCGTCGCCTGACTTACGGCTGATCAGCCGCTCCAGTACGCCCCGGTTTATGCCGGTATGGTCAGCCTGAGAAGCTTTATTCCACAGTGCTTGCAGCTCGTCCATGTATCAGTTCGTTTAATTTCTTTTTACTTCGGTTAATGCGTACGCCTACATTGCTGATGCTGATTCCCAGCACCTCGGCGATTTCTTCGTAAGTTTTACCCTCCAGAAACAGCAGGATGATCGCCCGGTCTACCTCCATCAGCTTTCGGATGGCCTCGTACATCTGCCGGATCTGCTCATCTTCGGTACTGTCGTAACTGTGCTGTACCAGTTGATGCAGGGGAACATTTTCCAGCGTATTACGATCGGGCCGGCGCTTTTTGAGCTTGAGCTGGGAGAGACAGACGTTCAGCGCTACCCGGTACACCCAGGTAGAAACTTTAGCTTCGCCCCGAAAAGAACGATGAGACCGCCAGAGTTGGATAACTACCTCCTGGAAATAATCCTGAAAGTCTTCAGCGTTATCCGCATAGATGCGGCAGACACGGCTGACCACTCCGGTATTTTCTTCCAGGAAACTGTAAAAAGCCTGTTGATCGTCCATATACTGTATTAAATCACTTTATTTCCAGATAAAGCCGGTAGAGAATTTTTCTCGTTCCGGTACGACCCGTACCGAAAAGCAGCTCATATGCCCTGGGACTCACTTGGATATGAAGATTTTGTCCGCTCCTCTACTGTATCCCTTACGAAAAAGAAAGTAAGTTTTTGCCCAACGTCATCATAGGTTACTACCTCTCCTCTAAGGCCTGAAACATAGCTCAGCAGCCCAAAATCACCCGAGCAGCAGGCTGTATGGATCAACAGGACACTTGCCAGGAAGTAAGACCAGGGGCCGCTCACCCAGGTCAATGCGAACAGGCAAAACGTGGTAATAACTACAAAAGGCAGCAGCGCCATGATCATAAATTCGCGGCGGTTGATCACAAAGCCATGGGCCAGGGTAGAGAAGTAAAACTTTTTCAGCTTGATATCAAAAGTGATGTTTTCGGCACCCAGGATACGATATGCCAGCGCATGCAGAGCCTCGTGCAGCGGGATCAGAAGCATGGCTCCGCCCATCCCTAGCAGGGTGTAAGCCATAGCTGCCAGAAAATACTCCGCCCCCTGCACTAGCGCATAAACCAGCAGGGCAGCCAGTGACCCTGCTAACAAAAGGTTCAACAGCTTGTAGATGATAGCCGCTGCCGTCTTCTTACTAAGGGCTTCCCTCACAAAAGACAGCAGCTCAGAGTGATCCAACTGGGCCTCCATCTTGTACGACTGAGATGATAATGTGTCGGGATGTATTCGCTTCATAACCGAGACGAGATGGTTTATCTTCTTAGTTGAGCCAGCTTTAGAATTCTTACATAATCGAAAAAAAAATTTGAGACTACTGTAATAATCGTCAGCCGTATTGTACTAAGCTATTGATTACAACTTAAATTTAATAATGATGAAAATAACATTGACCCTCCTTTCTGCCCTCACCTTTTTATTCTCATTTATCAACCCTGCACACGCCCAAAAAGAAAAAAGCCTGCTCTGGAAGATCAGCGGCAAAGGGCTGGAAAAGCCCTCTTATCTTTTTGGCACCATCCACCTGATGTGTCCGCAGGATATCAAAATTACTGAAGCCATGCAAAGTGCCATGTCTGCCACTGAGCAGTTGGTGCTGGAACTGGATATGGACGAACCGGGTATTATGCAGGAAATGATGAGCGCCTCTATGATGAAAGATGGCACTACCATCAAAAGCCTGCTGAGTGAAGAAGACTACCAGTTGCTTGAAAACTTTATGAAGGATTCGCTAGGAATGCCACTACAGTCATTAGCTGGCATGAAACCTATGCTCCTGAGCACCGTTTTCATGTTGCCGGTACTACAGTGCCAGCCCGGATCATACGAAATGAGCCTGGTACAGGCCGCAAAGGAACATGAAATGGAAGTGTTCGGGCTGGAGACAGTAGCCGACCAGATCGCCGTATTTGATGCCATTCCTTTGAAGGAACAATCGGCTTACCTGGTAAAAAGCATCAAAGAGTATGATCAAACCAAACATGAAATCAAGGATATGATCAGGCTCTACCAGACTCAGGATGTGGATGGCCTTTATAAAATGATCAATAAAAGCATGGCCGAAATGGAGAATGCCGAAGACGCCCTGCTCAACGACCGTAACCTGAAGTGGCTTCCACAGATAGAGGAAACGGCAAAAGAAAAGCCCACCTTTTTTGCCGTAGGTGCAGGTCACCTGGCTGGCCCACAGGGTGTCATTACCCTTCTCAGAAAAGCAGGTTATGAAGTAGAAGCGGTGAAAGCAGAAAAATAGAACATGTTTAGTTATCAATACTAACCCAAAACCAACCGGCCTCTGCTAAAAGGCCGGTTTTTTTTTTGAAATGATGACTTCTTCTGTAAGAAAAGCAGCCATAAAAACCACTAACTGCCCAAAAAAGCTTGAAAGAAGACTTCACCCATATCATCCAGCAGCACCAGGGCATCATTCATAAGGTATGCAGGATCTACCGGGATACGCCTGAAGATCGTGAAGATCTTTTTCAGGAAATCCTATTCCAGCTTTGGAAAGCCTGGCCTACTTTCAGGAGAGAAGCACAGCCCTCTACCTGGATGTACAGGATCGCATTAAGCACGGCTGTAGCGCGCTTCAGAAAGAAAAGCCCACAAGCTGAGCCAATGCCAGCACCAGTGCAGAAGGTAGAAGAAAGTGTACATCCTGAAAAAGATCGACTCTACCGGGCCATTGGCCTGCTCAGCGATGCTGATAAAGCCCTGATTAACGCTCTACCTGGACGATTATGCCTACGAGGAAATGGCTGAAATTGTAGGGGTCAGTGTAAATTATGTAGGGGTAAAACTCAGCCGGATCAGGAAAAAATTAAGTCAACTACTAAACCCTCAGCAACATGCATCTGGATGAACTAAAAAAACAATGGCAGGCAGAGCATCATCAGAAGATCGAAGGTGAGATCCATCGGCTGATAGCAGGAAAATCCAAAGCTGCGTCTGCACGAGCAAGAAAAAAAGCCTTACTGGAATCCGGCGCTTTGGGGCTGGTGCTGCTGGTATTTATGACGGGCCTGGACCCTGAAAGAAATGAACTTTGGGTAAACCTCTCATTCACTTTGGTGATCTTATCAGGAATAGCCAACAACCTATTGCTTTATCGTCGTCTTGTACTGAATGCGCAAGGCGCAAAGTTAAGTCAGGCTATACATCAGCAGACGAAATACCTGTGGCAGCAGATTCAGCTTTCGGTTCTGTATTCAGTTTTGTTTTTCGGAGCCACCTTTGCCTTCCTGCTTTTGCGGGTAAATTTAGATGGCAGAAATGTATACTGGCTGCTGTTGATTATCCCTTTTAGTGTGGTGCTCAGAAGTTGGTTTGAGATCAGGCGCTGGAGAAAGGACCTGCGGCAACTCAATCTTTGCCAGATGGAATTGACGCATCTTTAGGAAAAAAACAAAAAAGCCACGTCCCTCCCGGGCGTGGCTCATTTTGACCTGATGGGTGTTTATTTTGTCAGGTTCAGAGTCACTTCAATTTTCATGGTCATACCATTTTCTGACTCTTCTTCCATCATATAAAACACTGCTTTGTTACTGGTCAGAGATTTCACATCCAGGATGAGGGGGTCGCTTCCGTCGGCATCGGTGATGGTAACCGTTTTGTCGGTGGCAGTCCACAGGCCCGTATCAGTTGAAGTGCTGTTTACTTCTTTTGCTACATAAGTACCATCTTCTTTGAACTCAATGGTGGTACCTGTCTCAAACTCATTGTCCATATCAAAACTGTCGGCTATTTCTGACTCTGGCACTCCCATGAGAGCGGCCAGTTCTTTGACAAATTCATCCAGGCTTTTTCCGTTAATTGTTACATCAGCCGACTGTAAAGTCCAGGTGCCAATCAGGCCAACTTCAGCAGAAAGCTCTTTCTCTGTATCATCGCTACAGGATGAGAAAATAAATGCCAGCAGAGTGGCAAAAGCGAACGAGAGTAGATTCTTAGTCATAATTTGAACAAATTTGGTTTCGGGTCATAAAAAGCCTCCAAATATTATTCAAACCATTTATTAAATTAATTTAATTATTAAGAAATGCCTACTCTTACAGTTTTTATCCTGAATAGAAGCTTCAAGAACTACTGCAGATCCACAAAATATTCTTTAGCCCTCAGCCTGGCTTCGGTGGCGGCGGCAGTGCTGTCCATTTGCTCCAGGGCATCGGCTCTCAACAGATGCACTTCCCGGGCTACGTAAGAGTCGGGAAAGGAACGGGCCGAGCGGGTCAGGTGTTGGTAAGCGCTGTCAGTTTTCCCCTCCTGCAGCAGCTTTTTACCTGACTGATAATCCTGTAGCCATAGCAAAGCTTCAGGCTTCATACGTTCAGCCTCCTGAAATACCAAAAAGGGCGGGAGCTTATGCTGACTGTATTTCTCTTTGACAGGCGGAATTTCCTGGGCAAAGAAAGCTTCCAGGGCAGCCAGGTAGGCGGCTGCTTCTCTGCGATTATAATTTTCATCCTTCAGCCTGAGTTCTTCCGGAGCGTGGGTAAAAAAAGTAGCCTCTCCGATGACTCCGGGAATGCCATAAGAATGACGCAGAACAGCCGTACCGGAAGTAGGAAAGATCACATGATCTGAAACTATGCTGACAGGCGTATTACCATCAAAAAGTTGCTTTTGCAGCTGCACAGCCAGCAAACTGGCCAGACGCACACTGGCTTTGTTTTCAGAAGCATTGCCATGGTAGTAAATGATGGGAAAGTTAACAGAAGTATCCGCCGTAGCATTGTGATGAATAGACAGAAAAACATCAGCCTGTGCAGCTTTAGCTGTTTCTGCCCTGTCCTGTAGCGCAACTGCCGAGTCGGCAGTACGGCTCATCAGCACACGGGCGCCTTTTTCTACCAGCATATCGCGTAGTATCAGGCCCACCCGCAGGTTGATCCATTCCTCGCGTTCGCCGGTAGGGCCTACCCGGTACTGATCAGTGTCTGCTGTACCTCCATGGCCGGGGTCCAGGAAGATGGTTTTGCCTGCCAGAGAAGAAGAAGATGCCTGCGGCTGCTCACTTCCAGAACAGGCAGCAAGTGAAAGGAGGCTGAAAAAAGAAAGAATGAGACTAAAGTAAGAATTTGCCATAGAGTAGTAACCTGCGCCTGAAAAGTGCGTTATCTGATCATCTGCACACATGTATGGATCAACTATTTTATATTGCTGAAGACCTGGGAATGGTCAAAGGTAGTGATTACGAAGTAAAATTAAACGGACTAGTGGCCAGCTTCACTTTTAATGACAAGCAAAAGGCCAAATCACTGCACGAAGCTTTTAACCATGCCTACTCAGTGGGAGATATCAATATTTTTTTCATAACCGAAGTACGCCCCTCGTCCCTGGGCAACAAATATTCGTTTAAAATTTCTCTTCAGTAGCCTTTTCAAGGGCTAACTAAGCTATTTCTGCCTCATCAGCATGCTCTCAGGCGGCTGAAATGCTCTCTTTTCTCCTGTTTTTGCATTTTTTGACATTTACCGGGACCTTTTTCGCTGCAACTGTTGTAAAAAAACATTAATTTACGTTGCTGATTTTGCAAAGTTAATCCAATTATTTCAGATACAGCATGAAAACAACCTGCCTCTTACAAGCTGGTATTTTAATATTTCTCATCAACTTAAGTGCCTGCCAGCAGGAAGCTGGTGAGGCACCAGCCAAGCAGCAGATCAAACAGATGAACCCGGAAAAAGCTGCCATGATGGCGCAATCCATAGAAGAAGTGGTCAGACCTGAACTTGCCGAAGGCCTGACACTCAAACTCTGGGGAATAGATTCAATAATAGCCGACCCCGTAGCTATCGATATGGACGACCTGGGCAGGCTCTACTACAGCCGTACTACCCGCAGAAAAAGTACAGAAATAGATATACGCAGGCATCAGCAGTGGGAAACAGCCTCCATCCAGATGCAAACGGTAGAAGATAAAAGAAACTTTCTGCGCAATACCCTTACTGCCGAACGCAGCGATGAGCATCAATGGCTGGGAGATCTTAACAATGACGGCGTCAACGACTGGCGCGACCTTACGGTAGAAAGTGAGCAGATTTTCAGGGTGGAAGACAAATCAGGTGACGGCGTGGCAGATTTTTCTCAACTGATGGTAGAAGGCTTTAATGACGAGCTCACCGATGTAGCTGGTGCCGTACTGGTTCATGAAGATGCCCTTTTTGTGGGTGTGGCTCCTGATATGTGGCGCATTATTGATAAAGATGGCGATGGTATACCTGACGAAAAAACTTCTATCGCGCATGGTTTTGGAGTACACATTAGCTTTGGCGGCCATAACCTCTCCGGCCTTGAAATGGGTCCCGACGGCCGCATCTACTGGGG
>JBKHDR010000163.1:0-8661 GCA_046541235.1 Cyclobacteriaceae bacterium
GCCAAACATCAGGTGTTGGCAGGGGTTACATTTAGATATCCATCCATTCTTTGCAGTAATCATCCCAGCCCCTAAAGGGGAACCACTCCCATGCCTAAATGCAATGGGTTTCCAAAATTTAAATTCTCATGAAAAATTAGATGGGTGTGCACGCCATTCCGGGGTACTTATTTCAAAGAAAAACCGAAAATGAAACTTAGTATATTCACTTGTTCAGGTGATGAGACTACCCAGATGAAAAATTACAGCTCCCTATCCTTTGACTGCCGAGCTTACTACTTGACACTGCCACTGCTAAAGCAGGTGGGATTCTTGCCCAACGCACGAGGCTAAACCCTCCACGTTAAAAATTATACTCAGTAAGCAGGACTGCCAGCAAATCCTGTTCAACAAAAAATACGGTAGTACCTCCACTTAATCTGATTTAAAAACTTAAAAAATTATTAATTAAAAATAAAAAATTGAACTTTTTCATTCATAGTTAGCCCTTACATTGACTAACTAATCAAAAAGCCTTTCTCAGATTGTAATTTATCAAGAACCTCCCTTTGGGCCGTTTTTACGTGAGTAAAAAATATTTCCTCCGCTAGATATTTTCACTATTTTGTTAGAAGATTATACGGCTAACTATGAAAAAACTTATCTATTTAATAGCAGGTTTATCTTTTTCCGTATATACCTATGGTTCTTCACCGAGTAACAGAGAGACACTCATTGCCAGGGCCGATTCACTTTATGCACAGGCTGATATTTACTTTGATCAGCAGGATTCTGCCTCACTTTTCCGGGACCTGTCAGCTGCCTTGTCTGTTTACCAATCGCTTCAGGATACTAACAGCATAGCCAATGTAACCAATGACTTTGGTTATTTCTACTATTTTTATGGTGACTTTGAGAAAAGCATCTCCTACTATAGAAAGGCCCTGGTGCTGGATGAGGCCCAGCGCGATACCATAGCTATTATTGGTAGACATTACAATATAGGTAGTGCCTTTAATAAGCTGGGACAGTTTGTTCCGGCTCTGGAACATCTTATGCAGGGCTGGGAACTTGCCAAAAAAATTAACAGAGCTAAGAGCATGGCTATGGTCAGTAATTCATTAGCCAACCTGTTTCGTCAATATGAACAATACGATGATGCCGCTTACTACTTTCACCTTTCACTTCACTACAGCAGGCAGGAAGAAGACAGCATGCGCGTGGCATTTGTGCTTAATAATCTGGGTCAGCTCCACAAATATCAACAAAATTATGATAGTGCCCTTTACTATTACCTGAAGGCATTACACTTTAAGCAGGCCTTGGGAAATGATAGAAGTATGGCAAGTACTCAGGCCAACCTGGGTGAACTCTACCTCCTACAGGACAGCCTGAAGAAGGCAGGCGCTTACTTGCAGACCGCCAGAGATACTTTCCAAAAAAACCTGGATACTTACAATCTGGCCTGGGTAAGCAACATACTTACAAAACTTTATCTAAAGCAGCAGGCGATCCTACCGGCGAGGGCTATGCTGGACAGTGTTCAACTCTATCTGCAGCAGGAGTTGGATGCCCGACAAGAGCGGATGATTTATTTTGAAAATGAATACCAATGGCATCAGGTACAAGGGCAATTGGCTAAAGCCCTTGAATATTATAGACGCTGGGCTGAGATGCGCGACAGCCTCTTCAACGAAGAGCACCTTAAGGTGCAACAGATACAGGCCAGCTACCAGTTAAGGCAGGAAGAACAGGCCCGACAACTGGCCGAAAACCAGACGCTCATAGCAAACGTAGAAACGCAACGACAAAGAAGCATCGCCCTCGGCATAGCTCTGCTTTTAGGGATATCCATAGGTGTGGGCTTGATACTCTACAAGAAAAACCAGGAAATCAGCAGCCTTAACAGCCAGAACGAATTACTGGTGAGAGAACAGCACCATCGGGTCAATAATCACCTGCAGGCCCTCTCCGGTATGCTGGGCATGCAATCGCGCAGGCTCAACGAGCAGAATGCCAGGGAGATCATTACTGAAAGTGAACTGAGGCTACAGGCCATAGGGCTGATCCATCGTCACCTTTACGCCTCCTCTATCCCTCACATTCACATGAAAGTTTATCTTGAGGAGCTGGTTGGGGAAATTTTACGCTGCTATGGGATATCTGCCAGGCTTGACTTACAGATTGAAGATATCGTGCTGGATGAACGGCAGGCTATCCCTATCGGACTCATTGTGAACGAACTGGTGACCAATGCCTGCAAATACGCTTTTGCCGACCATACCGATCCCCTGCTGAGCCTTAGGCTCACTTCGGATGACCAGCAGCTTGGCCACCTGATAGTAAAGGATAACGGCTCAGGTCTTGACCCCAAAAAGCTGGAGGAAAAAGGCACCTTTGGTATCCAGTTAATTCAAATGCAGGCGAAGCAACTACAAGCCTACGCTGCTTTCAAACAGGAGCAGGGACTCAGGTATACCCTCACATTTAAAATACATAAGCTTTATGAGTAAGTTAAAAATTCTGGTCGTAGAAGATAACAGGCTGATTGCCCAGGATATCAGCGAACAACTGGAAGAAGCCGGTTTTGAAGTCTGCGGACAGGCCAGCTGCTATGATGATGCCATGCAGCTTTACCTTGACAGGCTACCTGACCTTCTGCTGCTGGACATCGGGCTGGAAGGTGAAAAGGACGGCATTGACCTGGCACGCAGTATCGGTAGCTTCAGCCAGGTACCCATAATGTACCTGACCGGCAATGAGGATCAGGAAACCCTGGACCGTGCCAAAAAAACCTTGCCCGTGGGTTTTGTGCTGAAACCATTCAGGGCAAAGGAGTTCCTGTTTAATGTAGACCTGGCACTCAGTAATTTTGTCAAAAGTCAGCGGCTGCACAATCCGGTGGTGGCTGATGCTATTTTTCTTCCCGCCCGGGACAAAGGGCACGTGAAAGTGGCTTTAGCTGATATCGTGTATATCCGCGGCGATGGAGCTTATTCTAGAGTACATACTACCGACAAGCAGGTTTTTGATATGGCCACCAATCTTTCCACCCTGCTCAGGCAGCTCAGTATCGGATGTTTCGCCCGTATTTCCAGGAACCACGCCGTCAACATTCAGCATATCAGCAAGCTGGATCAAGCTCACATCTGGGTGACTGATCATAAGCTCTCAATTGGCGCACAATACCGGAAGGAACTGAAGCACAGCCTGAAGTTTGTGCGGACCAAATTATAACTTTGTAAAGACAGATTGTCGTCTTGTTAGACGAACAAATAATGAATTAAGTTGGAAGTGAAATTACAGAAAAAAAAGTTTCTTAATTTTTCCACAGATGAATCAGCAACTTCTGTAAGAGAAAAGAAGTGGTTTGTAAGAAAAAGACAGCTTAAGGTCAGGTAGGTTTGTAAATTAAATACAGTTGAATTAAACTTGATGAGCGAACTTAATAATTAGTCAATATTAACACCAATCAATTTTTGATTATAAAAAAATACCATACATTTACTTCACAAATCTAAACTCCATCACAACGTGAGAACATTTCAAAAACTAATCAGCCCAGTAGCTTTACTGCTTGCGGTCGTTATCTTCATGGCCAGTTGTTCAAGCTCAACGATGATTCAATCATCACCTGATAATGCCAAGCTTTATCTGAATGGCGAACCGGTTGGCACCACGCCTTACCGCCACTCTGATAAAAGAATAGTAGGCAGTACCAATGAGGTCAGACTGGAAAAAGAAGGGTATGAAACTCTTATTACTTCCTTTTCAAGAGATGAGGAAGTTGATGTAGGGGCCATCATTGGGGGTATTTTCTTCCTGTTCCCTTTTTTGTGGACTATGAAGTATAAGCCTACGCACACTTATGAGATGAAGCCGGTTCAAAGCAGCTCTACACAGAACCAGCAGTAATTTAAAACCATTACCAGCACTAAAGTGCTACTGTTACCTGTCTACATCAGGTTCCGGAACAAGTCCGGAACCTGATTTTCTTCCGCTTCTCATTTAGATTTGGAGTCGCAAACATTTTAAGATAAATAAATGTCCCGGTCTGTATAAAGTTGTTAAACTATAGACTTTCCACAAGGCATTAACCACTACTGCCCATTCTTTATCAAAAAAAATTAGTATGCATACTCTTCGTATGACCCTTGTGGTATCCCTGCTACTTTTTGGGATGTTTGTGCAGGCGCAAAGTCCCAACGAGAAAGTTCAGCAGATCCTGGCAAAACTTGATGCCGGAGAATCTATTGAAAACATGGTGATCAACCTGAGTGATATCAATTTTGCCACGGGTACGGCACGGTTAGAACCCGTAGCCACATCCTACCTGGAGCAGGTAACCAGCCTGATGGAGATGGCACCCAATATTGATCTCCTGATCAAAGGACATGCGGATAATACCGGCAGCGATGCACTGAATGACCGCCTGTCGCTTAACCGGGCTGAAAGTGTCCGGGGATTTCTGATACAAAGAGGGATCGCTGCCGAACGGCTTTCCGTGGAAGGCCTGGGCAGCAGCAATCCGGTAGCCAGCAATGCAACTCCTGAAGGCAGGGCACTCAACCGCCGGGTAGAAATGGAGGTACTGAAACGTGAGAAAGCGGAAACCATACAGGATATCATTGTACTTCGTAACCGGCAGCGAATCGGCTCCCGCGTACTCGATTACGATGCCAGTAGCGTGCAGTATCAGCAGTTCAGCAGTAATGATACGCTGAGACTTAGTGCCACACAGGTAGACACTATTTATTTCTCGGATGGCAGCTACACCGTATTTGAGCAAGCAGAAAAGAAAGAGTTTGACCTGGGGCAGTGGTGGAAAGAAAACGTGCCCATTTTTAGAGAATCGGAGGCATTCCGGCCACGACAGACTGTGCTGGGCTTAGGCATTGGTTTTCGCAACAATGTGGAGGTCAGCCGACAAAGTAACCAGATCAGCATTCCACCGGCCATGCTGATCGTAGAGCATTCGCTGCTGTATAATCTGGGCCTGGGACTCTCGGCCGGGGCCATGCGCTGGTCGCGTAATGAAGATACAGGGGTTAACTACATGTATTACGCCCTGGGTCTGCGGCTGGCCTATCACTTTAATTTGGGAGAACGCTTAGACCTCTACGCCGGGGGTGCTGTGACCGGACGTATGGGTACAGTTTCCAACGGTGAGGTTACTTTGAGAGATGAAGCTATAGACGTAGGGCTATTACTGGGAGCCCGCTACTACCTGAATGATGGCATAGGCCTGTTCGCCGAGATCGGCGACGAAAGCGTAGCCTACTACCGGACCGGCCTGACCTTCAGATTCGGTCAATAATCACACATCCTTCAACCTTCTCAGACATGAAAAAAGTATTTGCCTTTATAGCCATCAGTTTGCTCTTCACTTCCTGTTACGATGACCACTCCGAGGTCATTCCCGGGCAGGACTTCATCCCTGAAGAAATCCTGGCGGAGATCCGCGAAAACGGCCAGCCTATCTTTGAGGGGCTCAATCCGCCGGATGTAACGGGGAGGTATCGGATATCGCCCGCTGAACTGGTGTCCAGCAACTTTGATGACGACCTGAATCCGGGACACCGCTTTGCAGATGAATATATTGAGTTTTCAGAGTTTGACGAAGCGAGCCTCACTCTGAGAGTCGACATCGAGCAAAGTGGTTCTATTGGAGAAGGCTACGGAAGCTTCATATCGGGTAGTGGGGATAGCTTTACCATATACGTGAGAATTGACAATATCAACGAACAGGATGTAGAAACACTACAGACAAGGGTATACTCGGGGAGCACACGTGATAATGGGGTTATTGAACTCTACGGATCTACATTTATGATAGATGATGGAGGAGACCCTTTCAACAACCTCATAGAAATTGGCCAAGGCAGGCTCTTCAAAGATGGGGATGGATTTTCGGAAAAGATTCCTTAAAAATGCTGTCAGCAGCAAAGACAATAAGATATTTACCCTCAAGCGGTGTGAAAGCTGATTTTTCACCACAATTTAAACTTAATGACCATGAAGAAATCATTATTAGTGATGCCGGTACTGCTATGCTTGGTGCTATGCCGGGTAAATGCGCAGGAACTACCCTTACGGACCGGATTCAAACTGGGTTTACCTAATATCGCAGGCTTGAACTTTGAATATGTGACGCCCTTGATGGATGGAAAACTGGCCGGCTCACTGGACATTACCTACATACCCATTGGCATCTCTGAACCTGTGCTCACCAATTACTCTGCTGAAAGTTTTCGTTTTGCCGTTTCATATGTAGAACTGGCGGCCAACTATTATTTTTTTAAGCAGGGTAAGGGTCTATACGGTAGTACCGGTATAGGGCGACTGGGGGCAAGCTACCGCTACACAGGAGTGATGTCTAATATCAATGGCGAATTCACCAACGGTATAGCCAGAGCAAACTTTTCTGCCGTGTTACTGAATTTTAAGCTGGGGGCTAAACTGGGCAATACCTTCTACTTCCGTCCGGAAATAGGCTATGGCATTGTGGGGCGTATGCCAGCCAGTGCCGCAGTAACCGTTACTTTTCCTGACGGAACTACCGAGTCTGCCTCTGAATCTGATTACGTAGAGGCGCCGGGCTTTCTGGGAGGTTCAGTAATATTCAACCTGGGATTCGGATTTGCTTTTTAAGCCTCCAAAAAAGCCAGGATATTCAGGAATTTTTGAAAAATTAGCAGTCAGTATTGTCCCTAAAGGGTCATTCTGCTTTGCTACTTATCCAGCATGATGGGGGCAATGACATTTCAGTAAATTCAGATACTTGTCCAATGGGTGGATGTAAAGAATTTATTCAGCTTGTTGGAAAAAAAAACCGCTTAGTAAGAAATAAATCAACCTTGATATAGATGCAGTGGAAAAGCTCAGGGATACTGACTAGATTATTATTTTCCTGAATAGGAAAGGCTTTTTGAAGCTTTATATCCGGACAGGGTGACAACTTTACGATTTACGTCAAAATAGAACGTGAAAGGGATGAATTTACTACACTTGAAACACGGGTTTATTCGGGAACGCTTGAAAATGGAGGAATCAGGAATCTTTACGTTTCACTGTTCATGATAGATGACAGTGGGGATCCCGAGGGAAATCTGATTGAAAATGGCCAAGGCAGACTTTTCAGGGATGAGGATGGGTTTTCGGAGAGGATGGATTGATTATTTCAAGAACCGACAAACATATTCTGATTCATTCACAAAATTTTATTTAGATATGATTTGTGATAATAAACTAACTTACTCAATGAAATTACCGATAATTGGTATTGTTATATTCATTACAGTATCACTTGCTTTATCAGCATGTAGCGAGGAAGACCAGTCCGATTCAATAGACACTGATTCTAGCTTTAATTATAATATAGTTCAAATTGGGAGTCAATGTTGGCTTTCTGAAAATCTTAATGAAGACAAATTTCGAAACGGAGACATTATATTCCATGCAAAAACGGAGCAGGAATGGTTAGATGCTGCTGCTACTGGGACACCTGCCTGGTGTTATTACAAAAACGAACCTAATAATGGAACATTATATGGTAAACTGTATAACTGGTACGCAGTATCTGATCCACGAGGATTGGCTCCGATCGGATGGCGTATACCTACAGACATAGAGTGGACAATATTGACCGATTTTTTAGGTGGTCAACAAGATGCCGCTGATAAAATGAAATCTACTACTGGATGGGTAAATGATTTAAACGGTACAAACTCAAGTGGTTTTTCTGCATTACCTGGTGGCTTCCGAGGATCCAACGGTAATTTTGGACTTATTGGTCTTAACGGTACCTGGTGGAGTTCTACTCAGGATACAAACGAGAGCAACAACGCCTGGGGACGATTTATAGGCGGGTTTTTAGGTGCGGTAACAAGGGTTAGTGCTGGAAATGAACTGGGATACTCAGTACGTTGCATTAAAAAATCAGGTAATTGTGACTAAAAAATATTTTATAATTGTTTTAAAAAGTTATCTGATTCAGGTTAAGAGGAAACGGTTGTTAAAGGTTACTACCTATTTATTGATAGTACTCAATTTGTTTTTTCGCATTAATTCTGTTTATAAATATACATAAAATTTTGTTTTTCTTACGAAGACTGAAATTTATATGATGTGATTTGTGGATTTTCGCTTTGAAAAATTGAACAAATTTTGTTTAGCACACTTTCGTATCGTGCAAACTCCTATAGCCCAAGTATGATATCGTATCTATTAACTATAAACATAAATAAATTGTGCAGACAAGTATAGGCTTGAGACATATTATTATAAACCCATCTTCTCTTAAGAAGAGGCAGCGATTCACTTTTCCATAAATTCTGCTATAACACACAAACTAAATTATCTAAACCATGAAAAACATGCACATCAATTTCGTTTTAGCACTTTTAATTTTCAGCTTTACCCGGGCTGAAGCTACTGTTATCCGGGTTGACAACAACGAAGGAGCCTCCGCCGACTATGTCAAACTACAGGACGCTATCAACAATGCCGAATCCGGAGATACTATATACGTTGTCGGATCTTCTAACTTTTACGATACCAATGACAGAGGTCAAGCTGTTGAAATCAGGATTAACAAGCAGGTAACTATTATTGGCCCGGGTTATTTGCTGGGTGCCAATCAAAACACACAAGCCTCTAACCTGACAGCATCAATTCAAGACC
>JBKHDR010000164.1:0-8630 GCA_046541235.1 Cyclobacteriaceae bacterium
GACTACGCAATCAGCGATGTGTTTGTAGAATACCTGGAGGAGAGCAATGACCCCAGGCTGAACATTTACGCCAGCCCTACCGGTGGTACTTTGGAGGCTTTTGCCGACGATGCTTCTGCTGCCCTGCAGGTAGTGGGAATGCCCTATGGCGTTAACCAGACCGAGGCAGGCAGTATCACCAATAACTCAATATCTTTCCCTGGGGCTACCGTACGTTCGGCGGCTTCTCCCAGTCCGCTCATGACTTATTCTGAAGTGCTGTTTATCCGTGCAGAGGCAGCAGCCCGCGGCTGGACCAGCGAAGATGCCAAATCGTTGTACGAGCAGGCCATCGCGGCTTCTATGGAATACTGGACTGAGCAGTCGGCGCAAACCAATCATGACAACATATACAACGTTAGCGGCCTGAAAGCTAGTTTTGATGTGGAAATTGACGCCGGTGAAATGGAAACTTTCCTGCAGCAACCTGCCATCGCCTACAATGCCAGCACAGCTTTGCAGCAGATTGCCGAGCAGAAGTGGGTATCTCTCTACATGCAGGGACTGGAAGCCTGGTCGGAGTGGAGACGCACCGGCTACCCTGAACTCCTGCCTGCTCGTGATGCGGTAGACGAGCGGGGAATACCTCGCCGTAGAGCTTATACCCCCGATGAAGAGTCGCTCAACCAGTCAAATTACAATGATGCGATCAGTCGACAGGGTCCTAATACAATGGAAACCCGCCTGTGGTGGGACGCAAAATAAGATTCACTCTCTATTATCCACAAAACCCGGAGCCATTGGCTTCGGGTTTTTTGGGGCTTATCAACATGTGAGTCCGTCAGTTGGGTTGATATTGTATTTATTGGTCAAAAAAAAGTTCAATTTAGCCTAAGTCCGCACATTCAAAACTTAACATTGACTTTTAGGGAAGATGAGGTCTTATTTTAATGAAATTGTAATTTAGTAAGACTCAAATGGCACAATTAGACTACAGATGGTGTATGGATAGGATTATCACATTTTAAAGCAAAGCCAATTTTGATTTGAAATATGCTAAATAAGTATTTACTATGATAAGATAAGTTAAAAAAACTGTGTGTTTTGTATTGATAAATTCAATTTAGGCTTTATATTCACCTCCTAGAAGAAACAAATGAAAGGTTTCTGTCAAAAGTTCTTTGGTACGGCATGAATTTGAGTTTTAATCTGGTGAAGATTTTAAATAAAGTCATTACAGCGGCAGGAAAGTCCCGACTTCCTGCTGTCTGAGAAGAGTGTTAGTTTCAATTATGTTTAATTTCTAATTAGTCAGTTTATGAGAGGTAATTTTACCAGTTTACTCCTAAGGAGTAGTGCCTTCTTAAAGCAGTGGGGACTCCTGGCTCTGGCTTTTTTGCTCGTGCAGTCTGTCTATGCACAGCAGAGATCCGTTTCAGGAAAAATAACTGCCGAAGAAGATGGTTCACCCCTACCGGGTGTGAACGTGATTGTAAAGGGTACCACTACGGGTACCGTCACTGACATTGAAGGCAATTATCGCATCAATGTGCCTTCCGATGCCAGTACGCTTGTATTCAGCTTTATCGGCCTGGTGCAGCAGGAGGTAGAGGTAGGCGGCCGCTCCACCATTGATGTAGTAATGGCTTCTGATGCTCAGCAGTTGTCAGAAGTAGTAGTTACGGCAATCGGTATTGAGCGTGAAAAGAAAGCGCTGGGTTATGCAGTAACCACCATTACAGACGAGTTGATTGCCAACCGTCCTGAATCTGATGTATCTCGCGTACTTCAGGGAAAAATCCCGGGTGTGAACATCACCGGTACCAGTGGCCTGTCAGGTGCAGGTACTAACATTATCATCCGCGGTTATTCTTCGGCTACCGGTTCTAACCAGCCGCTCTTTGTAGTGGATGGTGTGCCTTTTAACACTGGCACCAACAGCCAAAACGATTTCGCTGAGGGTGGTTCTGCCACTTCCAGCCGTTTCCTGGACATTGACCCCAACAACATTGCTGAGGTAAACGTACTGAAGGGACTTTCTGCCACGGTATTATACGGTGACCAGGGAAGAAACGGGGTAATCCTGATTACCACTAAAAGCGGTGCTTCCAAGAAAAGGCCCTCTGAGATTACCGTCAATCAGTCTTACTTCTCCAATACCATTGCCTCTCTGCCTGATTATGGTCAGATTTATGGTAATGGCTTCCAGCAGCAGCCCGGCTTTTTCTTCAGTAACTTTGGCCCCAGAATGGATGAGGGGCTAGTTATCGGCCACCCGATTGCCAGGTCATCCATTGCTTTCATCAGAGAGGGTTTTCCTGAATTCTTTAATGCTGACGGCACTCCTATAGATTATGAATTCAAGGCCTACCCTGATCCGGGAGAGGTTTTCTTCCAGAATGGTGGCGTACTGAACACTTCTGTACAAATATCAGGGGGGGGAGAAAAAACCGGCTTCAATGCCAGCTTTGGTTATACCGATGAGGAAGGCTTCGTACCCTTTAATACGCTTCAAAAACTCAATTTCGGCCTGGGTATAAACTCCGCTATCACTGATAAGCTGAATATCAACAGCTCATTCACCTTTGCCATGACCGACATGGAGACCCCGCCGGTTAACGCGGCTTTCGGTAGTGGTCCCAATGGTGGTATCCCTTCCGTTTTTGCCCATGTACTTTATACACCTCGTTCGGTTGACTTAGGCGGACTGCCATTTGAACATCCGGTAGACAGAAGATCGGTCTATTACCGCGGTGATAATGGTATCGTCAACCCTAACTGGCTGGTGAGGTATTACAAAAATACCAGTGATGTTAACCGTTTCTTCAATTCTACCTCGGTTAACTACGACTTTAACGACAACTTCTCCATGACGTATCGTCTGGGCCTGGATACCTACACCGAAGAGCAGCAGGTGATGTATAACCGGGGAGGGCCGAGCTCCAATATTGCAGTAGCTAATGGTTACTACAGAAGCATTAATATCACCAATACCATCTGGAACCAGGACCTGGTCCTGAACTTCAATAAAGAGTTGTCCAGCAAATTTACTTTGAGTGCCTTGCTGGGTGCCAACTCCCGTTATGATGTGTATGAACAAAATGGTATTGCTTCCGTGGGTCAACTGGCTTTTGGGCTGTTCAGACATACCAATTTTGAAACCAGCTCGTCGCGGGATGCATTCAGTAATCTTCCGCTGGATGAAGTGGAAGAAGAGAGAAGACTAGGAGTTTATTCTAACATCACTTTAGATTATTCCAACTACCTCTTCCTCAACTTGTCGGCCAGAAATGACTGGACCTCTACCGTGGAGCCTGAAAACAGAAGGATTCTCTATCCAGGTGCTTCATTGTCTTTCATTCCTACCGAAGCCTTTGACTGGAATTCTAACATAGTGAATGACCTTAAACTCAGAATTGGTTACGGTACTTCTGCCGGATTCCCTTCTCCTTACAGAACGAGGAATATCCTGAACCAGAATGCCCGTGCTTTTGCTGATGCGGCCGGTACCATTTATCCTACCCATACTGTAAACACCAACCTGGGTAATGCTAACCTGCGACCTGAGCTGCATCAGGAACTGGAATTTGGTATTGAGGCTCTCTTGTTTAACTCAAGAGTTAGTGTTGACTTCTCCATTTTTGAGAAAAATACCAGAGACCTGATCACCGATGCACCTATTGACCCTTCTACCGGTTTCCGCAGAACCTTTACCAACATTGGTAACATCCGTAACCGCGGTCTGGAACTTGAGCTGGGCGTAACCCCTGTGTCTACTGCCTCAGGCTTTAACTGGAACAGCACGATCAACTTCAGCCTCTATCGTCCGGTAGTAACCGAACTGGGTGGTGGCCTGGAAGAGGTAGTCGTTGCCGGTTTTACCAGCCTGGGTAACTTCGCCGTGCCTGGTCGTCCTTTTAATATCATCAAAGGAATCGGATTCCAGAGAGATCCCCAGGGTCGTCCTATTGTACTGCCTAGTGGTAACTATGCCCAGACTACCGACTTAGTCGAGCTGGGAGATCCTAACCCTCGCTTCAACACCTCACTGATCAACACCATCAGCTACAAAGGCTTTAACCTGTCATTCATGATGGAATACAGACACAAAGGAACCATCTTCAGTAACACGGTGACAAGTACGCTGGCACGTGGTGTCACTAAAGACCCTGTGGTTGACAGAGAGCTTTCCCTGATCCTGCCTGGTGTCAAAGAAGTATTTGAGGAAGGTTCTGACGAGCCTACTTATGTAGAAAACGATATTCAGATTACTGCTTCTAACTACTTCTTCAATGGCTACCATACAGGTGCTGACGAAGCTAATATCTTTGATGGAAGTACCATCAGGCTGAGAGAAGTTTCTCTGGCCTATGATCTGCCTGCTTCACTGATAGAAGCTACTCCCTTCAAGAGAGTTTCCCTGGCGCTGAGTGCTAGTAACCTTTGGTTCAGAGCGCTCAATTTCCCTCCCAACATGAACTACGATACAGATGTGTTGAGCCTTGGTGTGGGTAATGGTCTGGGCTTTGACTTTGTAACTGGCCCTACCTCCAGAAGAATCGGTGGAACACTGACGCTTACTTTCTAAACACGAAAACGAGAGAAAAATGAAAAAAAGAATATATTCTTTACTCATGGCTGTGAGTATGGTAATAGTGAGTTCGTGTGATCTTGACCAGTACCTGGACGATCCGAATGCTGTTACCCGTGATACGGCCTCACCTACTTTGATCCTGACCAGGGTACAGGTAGACCTGGCCGACCTGTTTGACGATCTGAGTTTCTTAGGTATGCAACTGACGCGCATCGTCAACCAGGATGCTGAATTTTATGAGCAGGCTTATATACCCACTGCTTTTAACGTTATCTGGCAGACCAGTTACTCAGATATCTTAAACGATATCAGATTGCTGGAGCCCCTGGCAGAAGAAGGTGGCTTCAGGAAGCACCTGGGCATTGCCCGTGTAATCAAAGCCTACGTGATGATGACCCTGGTAGATCATTTCGGGGAGGTCCCTTATTCTGAAGCATTAGATCCAACTAACCTCAACCCTTTAGTAGATCCAGGTGCAGCCGTTTATGATGAGGCCCTGGCCATCTTACAGGATGCCAAAGCTGATTTTGCCTCAGGTACTCCTGATCCCGTTGATCCTGTTGATTTCTTTTATGGTGGTGATGAAGAAAAGTGGCTGAGGCTAATCAACACGCTTGAACTTAAGTATCACCTGAACAGGAAACTGGTAGACGCTGCGGGAAGTACCACGGCTATTAATGCATTAATTGCCGACAACAACTTCATTCAGCCTGGTGACGAATGGGTATTCCCTTACGGCAGAAGCCAGAATGACCCAGATGCTCGTCATCCCCGCTTTCAGATCACTTATACCAACGGTGGTGGTAACTATCAGTCTACCTGGTACATGTGGCACCTGACTGAAAATAAAGGTTTTGATGACCCCAGGGCCCGTTATTACCTCTACCGTCAGGTGACTCAGAATACCACCGATCCTGATGAACTCAGATGTATCAGTGAGTTTCCTCCTGCGCATTACCTGTCTGGCGGCTTTCCTTTCTGCCTGCCCGGCGAAAGAGGATACTGGGGAAGAGATCACCTGAACGATGAGGGTATTCCACCTGATGGCCTCTCAAGAACCGTATACGGCCTCTATCCTGCCGGCGGTAGGTATGATGACAGTTCGGGGGAGCCTGTGAATGACCCTGCTCTGGGTAACCAGGGGGCTGGTATAGCGCCTATCATGCTGCCTGCTTTTGTAGACTTCATGCTGGCCGAAGCCGCTCAGACCCTCGGTACCAGCGGTGATGCCAAAGCCTACCTCCTGAGTGGTATTGAGAAGCACATGAACTACGTGAGAGACTTTGCCATGAATTCCTTAGAAGCTGGTGCTATCGCTGCTTTTGAAGCCAGCGAGGAGATTGACTTTGAGGAACAGGTAGCTGATTATGTAGATTATGTGAGTGCAGAATACGATGAGGCTCCGGCTAACCGTAAGATGTACGTGATCGGCTTGGAGTACTGGCTGTCTCTCTACGGCAGTGGTATAGAGGCCTATAACCTCTACAGAAGAACAGGTCAGCCCGCTGGCATGCAGCCTGGTTTGCTGGAAAACGCCGGTGATTTCCCTCGCTCGTTCTTGTACCCTAATGACTTCATTACTACTAACAGTAATGCTCAGCAGAGAGAGCTAAGAAGAAGGGTTTTCTGGGATACTAATCCCGAGGGTAATACTTGGGTGTACTAATCTAAATCTGTAATGATGAAAAAGATGAAAAGTATATATTTGTTTATAATGGCTGTTTTGGTATTGGGCACTGCCTGCACTGACTTCGTGGAGCCAAAAATCCCGTATAAAGATTTTGATCACGGCACCTACCTGAGAACCATCAGCAGGACAAGTACTGAGTTCAACTTCAATGACCTGGAAAATTCCAATTTTGCTCTGACACTGGAAGCAGTAGATGATCAGGATGGAAGGAGAGTGTCTACACTTGAAGTGCGTGTAAGGCTGTTTAGGGTCACTGATACCGGTGTAGTAACTATCCCTGCTCAGGGAGATGAATTAGTTCTCTCATTAGGTGAATCTGATTTTGCGCCAAACAGTGAATCAAGGTTTCTCAGAACTCAGTTTTCCATACCGGCAACCGATGCAATAAGTGCCCTCGGACTTACTCCTGCTGATATACAGGAAGATGATTTCTTTGACTTCCGCCTGGTACTGACTACCAAAGAAGGAAGAGTATTCACTGATTCTAACGCTTCAGCTGATATTCGTGGAGGCTTCTTCTATTCCTCACCTTTCCTCTACAGGGTGCAGGCAGCCGTTCCTGGCGAGTAGTTCAGATAAAGCTGATTCTATCAGCTAGTCAGTAAGTGAAGGCTGTTCCTTGTAAGAACAGCCTTCTTTTTTTCATCTCTCATTCATTCCAAAGAAGCTGAGACCTGCATATCCTCAACTTCTTTGCTAATAAAAAGCTCCGGGTGCTGCTCCTCATGCTCTGTGGCCTCCTGGAAAGCTTTGGCTACCTCTAAGAGAGTAGCTTCATCGTATAATTTTCCTATAAAAGTAATGCTCTGGGGGCGACCTTTGTCATCAAACCCGATGGGGACTACCACCACCGGGTGCCCGGTCATATTGGTGATCAGCAACTGCTGGGAGCCCCGGCTGGGAGCCACAATGACATCCGTTTTTTCCATCAGCTTATTCATCTCCTGTATGAGCTGGTAGCGATAGCGGTTAGCCATCACATACTCCACTGCAGGTATAAATCGTGACTGCCGCAGGGCATTGGGGCGTGCGCTTTCATCCTGCTTCACCATGGCATCATCCAGGTTGTAGCGGGTGAGGTCGTCAAAAGCGGCACCTGCTTCCGCATACATGATCAGCGAAAGTGCCCTGACTGGCAAAATGCTGCTATCAGGTAGGCTAATGGGCTGCAAATCTGCGCCCAGTGAGCGTAGTACATCCAGGGTAGGTGCATTGTTGAGGTTGCTGGAATCCTTTTCAAAAGCTTCATCCAGGTAAGCTATCTTCAACCGGCTAAGATCCACCTGCCCGTCATAAGTATAAGGCAGAGCTACTGTGGTCGGGTCTTTTTCATCCCTGCCATGTATGGCATCAAATACGATGGCACAGTCTTCTGCACTGCGGCAGATAGGTCCCACCTTATCCAGGCTCCAACTCAGGGTCATGACGCCGGCGCGGCTCACGCGGCCGAAGGTAGGCCTTAAACCGGTCAGGCCGCAGCGGGCAGAGGGAGAGGTAATAGAACCCATAGTTTCGGTACCGATAGAAAAGGCTACCAGCCCGGCCGCCGTAGCGGAGGCGGAGCCGGCTGAGGAACCACTGGCCCCTTGTTCCAGGTCCCAGGGATTTTTGGTGGTGCCGCCAAACCATACATCGCCCCTCGCCAAGGCTCCCGAACTCAGCTTGGCGACCAATACGGCCCCGGCTTCTTCCAGTTTTTTTACGACAGTAGCGGTTTCATTCAGTACCTGATCTTTGTGCGTATTGGAACCCCAGGTAGTTTTGTAGCCCTCCACTGCCAGCAGGTCTTTTACGCCATAAGGGATGCCGTGCAGCGGGCCGCGGTACAGGCCCTGGCTGATTTCTTCATCGGCCCGGGCAGCCTGCCTCAGTGCCAGCTCTTCGGTAAGGGTAATCACACTTTTCAGGCTGTCGTCATAGCGTTTGATGCGGTTCAGGTAAAAACGTGTCAGTTCTACGGAGGTAATCTTGCGGGTCTTGAGCAGGGAAGCCAACTCCATCAGGCTATAAAAAGCCAGTTCGTTACGGTTTACCGGCAGGCTGGTATCCTCAGGAATGTCCCAAGTGTTGGCAACTTTCAATGTGTCCATTGTAAAACCAGCAGGAATAGGGTTAAAAAGCAGGGCAGGAGGGGTTTCGTTCTTCAGATCATACTGGTGCATCAGGCGGTATGATTTTACATTGCCATTCAGATCTTCCAGCATGGTATCTATTTCCTGCGGGGTAAATTGCAGGTCAAGCAGCTTTTGAGCAGTCTGAACATCATCATAAGTGATTTCGTCCTTATCTACAGGACGCAAAACAGCAAAACATACTACAGCGGTGATAAGTGAAGTGATCAGGATGGTAAGAAATGTTTTCATGTAT
>JBKHDR010000165.1:0-8176 GCA_046541235.1 Cyclobacteriaceae bacterium
CGTTTTGCGTTTAACGTTTTCTCGTTCAGGGTTTTGCGTTTTGCGTTCGCAATTTTTCAATCTTCAATTTTCAATTTTCAATCTTACGCTTCGTGGGTGCGTTCGGCGTGGCTTTTGAGCAGGCCGGAGACCAGGATGATGAGGGGGACCAGTTCCATGCGGCCTACCAGCATCAGCAGCATCAGCACTATCTTGGCAGTGAGGTTAAGTTCATGACCAGTGATGCCGGTAGTGAGCCCTACCGAGCCCAGGGCGGAAGCTGACTCAAAAGCAATTTCGGCCAGTTCAAATTCATCCGGCACATTATGGATAAGCAGGTAGGTCATCAGAAAATAAAAGGTGACAAAGAAAAAGAAGAAGGTCCCGGTATTGCGATAAAAGCGCATGGCCTCATCGGGCGAGTACTTTTTGTTATGAAAACGAAAATATAGCGTGGGCTCCTTTTTAAAGAACCAGTACACACTGTTGTAGATATTACCTTTGACAAAAAGCTGCAGGCGAAAGATCTTGACCCCCCCGGTGGTAGAAGCGGTAGCCCCTCCTATGAGCATGACCAGACCCAGGAAGAGCAGAGCCGTTTCGCTCCAGTCGCTCAGGTCCACGGTCAGAAAACCGGCAGTACCCAGCCCGGAGGTCATCTGGAAGAAAGTATCTACCCAGCCGATGTCTACCTGCTGCCAGATCACATTTTCGTAATAAAGCACCACCGTTCCGCCCAGCAGCAGGATCATGAAAAGCACATGCTGCCAGTTGGTAAAAAACTGCTTCACTTTGCCTTTGGCAAGCATTTCATGGTAGCGGTTGAAGTTCAGCGAACCCAGCAGCATGATGAAGGCAACGCTCAGTTTGAGCGAGGGGCTATAATCCATCAGGCTGCGGTCGGTGATGGTGAAGCCTCCGGTGCAGATGCCCGTCATGGCATGATTGATCGCCTCCCAAAGTGGCACTTCCTGCAGGAAAAGCAGCAGGAAGCTCAGTACTGTAAAAAGCAGGTAGACCCACCAGATCTTTTTCCAGTTCAGCTCCATACTGGGTTTACCCTCTTTGTCTGCTTCATCTTCATCCTCCTCCTCATCTGAATTTTCATCATTATTTTTTTCCCTGTTCTGGTCTTCGGCTTTATTACTTTCAGAGGCAGACTCTTCCTCTTTTTGTTTGCCATAATGCGAATTGACGGCGTGCAGACCCGGATGGAAAGCAGAAATAAAGACAATGATGCCTATGCCACCCACCCATTGGGTAAAGCTGCGCCACCACTGCAGGCTGTAGGGCAGCTTGCTCTCCGAGATGCTCAGGGTAAGACCGGTGCTGGTATAGCCTGAAATGGATTCAAACAAGCTGTTGGCAAATGAGAGAAAGGGCATCAGCTGGAGTGCCTCCAACTGCTGCTCCGACATACGATGGGCTATATACATGAAAGGCAGCGCACCGATCAGGCTCACGGCTGTCCAGCCCAGAAAAGCCACCCACATGACCTGTATGACGCTCAGCGTATCCCGCTGCGAAGGAAAAAAACGATAGAGCACCTGGCCTGCCAGCAATGAGAGGAAAGCCGTAAGGCCAAAAGCCTCGGCTCCCCGGTATTCTCCAAAAATCAGGGCAATGGGCAGGGACAGCAGGGCCATGACACCCGGTACATGCAGCATCAGGCCTACGCCTGACAGGATTTTTTTCATAACAGCTGAATTTAACCTCACCCAGATGAAGCCCGGCTTAATGCCAGTCAACCGCAGAAATAGCCAGACGGAGGGCCAGGTTATGCGATTGTGCCATTGTACCGGACAGCTCATCATTACAGGATGAGCCTTGGCAGGTGGACTTATAAAATTCAACAAGCTCAGACAGGAATGGTTAGATGCCGCAGATGCATCTTATGGAGGTCACATTTAACTGTAAAGACTAATTTTCTAAAAAATTGTACTGATAATCCAGCTTTTAAGGGGGAAACCTTACTGATTTTTCTAAATTCGCCAAGAAGTATTTAATATACTTACATTGTTTGTAGCACCTCAGGATCAGAGCAGCCCCTATGATTGACCATGAATCAAATAAAACAGTGAAGCTGCTTGCGGCTGTCAACCAGGCCCAGCAGAAATTCATTCTGGGTCATGCAGGGGCAGCTGAAATTTTTGATGAACTTCTGACTCATGTACTTGAGCTTACGTCCAGCGAATATGGCTTTATCGGCCGGGTACAATATGAGGGGGAGCAGCCTTTTCTGAGGATGATTGCCACCTGCGATACCCATCAGAACCAGAAGACAAAGCCCGTCACTACAACTCATGCAGATGAGGCCCTTCTCCCGGGCCGGGCCGATACACTTTTAGGCCAGGTGCTGCTGAGCAAAATGCCCCTCCTCACCCATGCTCCTCAGATTTACCGCCAGGGCAGTGGCTTACCTGCCGGGCATCCTCCTCTTCAAAGCTTCATAGGGATCCCTCTCATCAGTCGCGACCGGCTGATCGGGTTATTTGGCCTGGCCAATGGCCCGGAAGGCTACAGCGAGGAAATACTGCAATTTTTGGAGCCACTGAGCAGTTGCTGTGTCGCCATCATTGAGGGGATGATAAACGCTGAGCATGAGAATCCCCCGAGCCGGCTCCATAATGACTACCAGCGTCTTTTTGCCCTCAACCCCCAGCCCGTGCTGGTTGTAGACCAGCCAAGCCTGCGCTTCCTGGACGTCAATGAAGCCGCCCTGCAATGCTATGGCTACAGTCGGGAAGAGTTCATGCGCCTCATTGTTGACGACCTTTGGCCTGAGGAAGAAAGGGCCAAAGCCAGGCAGGAGGTTTTTTCCAGTGTAAGAGAGGGTAGCCTGCCTGACGAAACCCAGCTGAAAAACTGGAAGCATCAGCGAAATGATGGCTCTGTTTTTTATGTGAACATCACCTCTCATGAACAGACTTACCAGGGCAGGAAGGTCCGGATGATACAGGTACATGACATTACGGAAAAGGTGCTCGCCGAGGAAGAACTCAGGCAGCGTGAATCCAGCCTCCGGGCTGCCATAGACCATGGCATGGCATCTATCACCCTGCTGGATACCCAGGGACGCATCATTCTGACCGATAAGAGCAGTGCGGCGCTGAGCCTGCAAGTTACCGGCCAGCTGATGAAGCCAGGTGCGCGCTATGCCGATTTTGTGCCGGTAGCTGAGCGGGAGCAGCACCTGAAGCACCTCGCATTAGCCCTTTCAGGAGAGCCCGTCCGCTTTGAGCGGGAGATTGCTCATCCCGGCAAGGCCGCTTTTCACCTGATGGTGTCTTATGCTCCCGTATTTGATGACCAGCAAGAGGTAAGCAGTGTGGCACTCAGCTTCCTGGATATTACTGAAAGACGCAAGGCACAAATTCACCTGGCAGAGAGCGAAGCTAATCTGCAGGCCATCTTTGACGCTACCAGCCACAGCTATTTTCTGCTTGACCGTAACAACAGGATACTGAAGTTCAACGAGCGGGCCAGGCAGGCGGTCCGCCTGTCACATGGCGTGGAGTTACAAGAGGGCGACAATATGTGTGATTATGCTGACCCCCAGCTACTGGAAAGCTTCCTGAAGGCGACCCAAAAAGCCTTTACCGGGGAGAAGATAGTCAATGAACGTAAAGTCAGCCACCCCAAGGGTGAGCGCTGGTACGAGGTACAGTACCTGCCGGTTCGTAACAAAGAGCATGAAATTTATGGAGTGGCCTTTGTCGCCAGCGACATTACCCAGCACAGGCAGACCAGGCAGGCGCTGGAGCAGGCCTATCAGCGAGCCAGCCTGATGAAAAAGGCCCTGTACAGCAGTGCCCTGATTGCAGTTACCGACCCCAATGGTCACGTGGTGGAAGTAAATGATACCTTTTGCCAGACCAGCGGCTACAGCGAGGCTGAACTGCTGGGCCAGAACCTGCGCATCGTCAACTCCAGCTACCATCCGCATGGTTTTTTTGAAGAGATGTGGAGCGACATCAAAGCCGGAAAAATATGGCGCAATGAGATCAGGAACAAGGCCAAAGATGGCAGTATCTTCTGGCTGGACACCATCGTACACCCGGTAAGGAACGGGGAAGGACAGATCAGTAAATTCTTTTCAGTCAATTATCCCATCAATGAGCGTAAGGAAGCTGAGCACAAGATCACCCGCTACGCCCAGCGCCTGGATGACATCCTGGAGAACATCACCGACGGCTTCTTTACGGTAGACCGGGAGTGGCGTATCACCCGTGTCAATAAGGTATTTGAGAAGACCCTGCGGGTGAAGCGGGAAGAGCTGATTGGCCACAACCTTTGGGATAAATTTGCCGCTGCCCGCGAGCTTAAGTACTTTCCGGAATACCACCGGACTATGGATGAGGGCGTCAGTACCCATTTTACTGAATACTTTCCTCCCCTGGATCTCTGGTTTGAGGCCAATGCTTATCCGGCCCCCGATGGTATCTCCGTCTACTTCAGAGACATTACCCAGAGACGCAAAAGAGAAGAGGAAATCAAAAAACTCTCCCAGGTAGCCCGGCGTACCGATAATACAGTTATCATCACCAATGCCCAGCGACAGATTGAATGGGTCAATGAAGGCTTTACCAAGCTAACCGGCTACGAGCTTGCCGAAGTGGTGGGTAAAAATCCGGGGCATTTGTTACAGGGACCCGAATCTGATCCGGCTACCCTGGCCCGCATCCGTCAGCACCTTGAAAAGCAGGAAGCTTTTACAGAAGAACTGATCAATTACGGTAAAAACAAAGAACCTTACTGGGTACGAATGGATGTCAATCCTATCATCAACGAAGAGGGGGTGCTGGAGAAGTTCATCGCCATACAGTCTAATATTACCGAAAAAAAACTGGCTGAGCAGGAAAAGAGCCGCCTGGTAGAAGACCTGGTCTCCAAGAACCAGTCGCTGGAGGAGTATGCCTTCATCACCTCGCATAACCTGCGGGCGCCCATTGCCCATATCCTGGGGCTGACTGCCCTTTTCAACCACGAAGAACCATCTGACCCCTTTAATGTCACCCTGATACGCCAGCTCAGAAAGTCAGCCGATAAGCTGGATGAGGTGGTAAAAGACCTGACCGAGCTGCTGGCTGTGCGCAAAAACGTCAGTGAGGTGAGGAAAGAAGTGTCGTTGGAAGAACTGATGGAAGACCTTCAGCACAGCATAGAAGACCGGCTGTTGAAAAGCAAGGCCCAGCTCAGCTATGACTTCAGCCAGTACCCCCTTGTCCGGACGGTCAGAGGCTATATCTACAATATACTCCTCCACCTGATTGGCAATGCCATCAAATACCGACATGCCAGCCGCAGGCCGGTAATCAGGATCACCTCTTACCTGCATGACCCTCATCATGTATGTATCTCAGTAAAAGACAATGGTTTAGGCATTGACCTGGACAATTACGGGCACAAGATATTTATGCTTTACCAGCGCTTTCATTTTCATGTAGAAGGTAAGGGCTTTGGGCTGCATATGATCAAGACACAGGCAGAGGCTTTAGGTGGCACCGTGAAGGTAGAAAGTAAAGTGAATGAGGGAAGTACTTTTAAGCTGATTCTTCCGGTGGGATGACGTTTCACGTTTATTCGTTTTACGTTCAGCGATTTCCTTGGGCAGAGTTCTTCAGTTCAGCTTTCAGAGTTTCTCGCTTGACGTTGATAATTTGTAATCTTCCAATTTGCAATCTGTAATTTTTCAATTATTCAACTCATCTCCCCTTTCTTCCAGAGATCCATAAACAGAACTACATCCAATACCGCATGGGCCAGCATGGCAGAAATAAGGCCGATTTTGTGATTAAGATAACCCATTCCGGCGATGATGAAAACCATGAAAATGCCGTACACACTGATCCTCCAGTTGGCAGGATTGAGGTAGCCGTGTATCAGTACGAAGATAATTGAAGTGGGCCAGAGCCCCAGCAGAGGCTGCAGCCCGGCCCGGAAGAACAGCTCCTCTCCTATGCCGGCACAAAGTGAGATGAAGATGATCTTAGTCAGATTGAGCCTGAGCTGGGATACGAGCTGATGGTAAAACTGCCTCTCTTTTTTAAAAAAATCTCTCCTGATGATCGCCAGAGCCAGCATGCCGCTGAGCAGGCCATAGCCTCCTCCTACTGCCAGTTGTGTACCCAGCGCTGACCCTCCGAGCAGTACCTCTCCGAAGTCATTGTTCTGTACGTTTTCAATCAATAAATACCCGCCACCTCCGAATATTAGCAGGGTAGCGAGGCCCAGGGAAAGCGTTTTATCCATAAACTACTGTCTCTCTATCTCTCTTTTCTGATAACCCCAGATCAGCAGCAGGACCAGGCCGGTAAGCATTCCGCCCAGGTGGGCAATATTGGCCACGCCGGGCTCACCGCCGGACCAGCCCAGGTAGAGCTGCAGAGCGCCTAGGAGTATCACCAGGTACTTGGATTTCATGGGAAAGACAAAGTAAATATACACAGGCACATTGGGAAAGATGAGTCCGAAAGCGAGCAGTATGCCGTAGATGGCACCGGAGGCCCCTACCAGCGGTCGGTCTATGTATTTGTCGAGGAAATTCTGCACTATCTGGCCTGACTCATCAGCGTATTGCTGGCTATCGGGATTAGTCTGCCACTCGTTGAGCAGCTCTTCGCCACGCTGGTACAAATCACCTGCGCTGGGGTCTATATTTTCTTCAAAGAATTGGGCATAATCCTCATAAGCAGGAGAAGACACGTAGGCTTCTACCTCCTGTTCCAGGGAATTGAGCTGCCAGGCGCTAGCGCCCAGAAAAATCAGGGAGGCACCCAGGCCGCAGATAAAGTAGTAGAGCAGGAATTTGCCGGTGTGCCAGATACTCTCCAGCGGTGAGCCAAACATCCAGAGCACGAACATATTGATGGCAATATGCCACACACCTCCGTGCATAAACATAGAGGTAATAAACTGGTACCAACGGAACTCCTCAGAGCGGAAGTAGTGCAGGCCCAGCAGCTCAACTGCCTCGCGGAAATTATAAAAATAAGCCACTGCAAAGATCAGGATGTTGACAGCCAAAAGAAGTTTGACGCCAGTAGTAAGACCCTGTATCCGGTCCGGCTTGATGGTTTGGGTATCGCTGCTCATATCAGGTCGAAAATTATGTCTTTAGTAGAAAACGCATACAATCTCAATCTTCTACCCCGGCAAATGTTTGACTGTCAGTTACTAATAAGCACTGTACTTTTTGACTATTCCCCCTAAGCTGAAGTGCTTCATATACATTACGTTTAATTTTCATAATTAAAAAGTCAACAATCAATATCTACAGGAGTTATAGAAGCATCCTTATGAACAAGCTTCACCACCAGCTTTTTAATGAAGTCATTAAGCAGAAATTTGAAAACCTTGTACTGCTGCTTGCAATACTGGGTTTCTTCGCGCACCTCATCCTGATCTTTGTTATTAATGCAGATATTCTACAGTGGAAAGTGCCCTACGAGGACCTTTTTGACAATCCTATTTCGGCCATCTATACCCCTTTTTCCTTTATCCTCATCTACGAAATTTACCTGCTGATCTATTACCTCCCTTCTTCCTTTACCAATTCCATAGGCAAACAATACGAAGTCATTTCTCTGATAGAGATACGCAATATCTTCAAAGACATCTCCCGACTTGAGCTGCAGAACGAATGGTTTGCCTACGAGGACAATATCATCTTTACGATAGATATCATAGGTTTTCTGATCCTCTTTTACCTTATCTACTGGTTCAACCGCCTCAAGAATTCGGTAACCGCCAAAGAAACTTCCCTGCGGATGAAACCTTTCGTCAGGACCAAACAGGGTCTGGCGGTCCTGCTCTTCTTTGTGCTGGCAGGCCTGATTGTTTTCAACTTTGGCAACTGGCTGGTGGAACTGCTGGATTACCAGCAGGGACTGATCAGGCAGATCACCAATCTTAATTATATCTTTTATACTGACTTCTTCACAGCGCTAATCATCGTGGATGTAATCATCCTGATCTATTCCTTTAAATATACCGAAAAATACAGCCTGCTGATCCGCAACTCGGGCTTTGTCATTTCTACCATACTGATCAGGTTATCCTTTGGCAGTGGTACTTATGTCACCATGTCCCTGATCGTGTTTGCCACCCTTTTCGGCGTACTGATTGCCCGCATCTACCTGGGCATGGCCCGTGACGAAAGAGACAGCGAACTCTGATTCCCCTAAGCCCAACAAAT
>JBKHDR010000166.1:0-8123 GCA_046541235.1 Cyclobacteriaceae bacterium
GAGAGCTAAAATCTTTCTGGAGTAAGCGTTCAGTGGTCTGATCATAAACGTAGCGAAGGATGGCCGTCACGGTATTCTTACAGATGGACAGTATGTGGCCTATGTCACGGGTACCCGAGCCGTTCAGACTCATCTTTCAGACCTGCTATCCAATGCCTTCTTTGCATGCATTGTAGCTGTAACTGAGCTACAAACAGCCATTGCAACCTTTGCAGTGGCATTTTTGCTGCCCCGATTTACTCCTACCGTTTTTTTCCAGGTTTGTACTGCCGCATTAGAGACATTCTACTGTTTTGATTATCGTGATACAAATATGACTTTCCGATGCTTTATGACATTGCCACGGAAAAGAACAAATCTCAAAAAAATGCAGCTGCCGTGTCCATAGTGGGTCAAAAGAAAAAAAATGACCGTAAATCAATCTTAAATCTGTAGAGTAATTTCAGAAAATCACCCATGCGTGCTACGAATACCCTAATAGGATCAACTGCTATACCTTTATTTCAGCGGCTTCCAGCATAAAATTGTGAAGTTCAGTATTGCGAATAAAAGGATTCAACATTTCACTGCCCGGTCCCAGCATGGCAAGCTCTACAAAATCAGCCGAGTGGCCCGTTCCTGCCCAACCAACACCGGTATAAGAGGTTTGCATTTGTGCCAAAGCATGCAAAGGCAGACGGTCAGCATTGTAGAACCCATCAGCACCTTTCCCTTTAAAAAGATGGTATAACTGTTCGGCATCTTCTTTTTTGAAATCTATTTTGTGGGCAAAGTTCAGCACTTCCCTGATGTTACTTACCGAACTGTTCTCACTCATCCGGGTGAGTACCCACTCATTGGTATGGGTAAACTGCTGTATATTGTCAAATCGGCCTTGGGCATCAGAAAACAAACCGGGATTGGCGTTGCCATGATCGGTCGTTATGATGACTAGTGTTTCTTTGTCTTGCATGGCAAAATCAACGGCCACTTGAATGGCTTCGTCAAAAGCTATTTGATCGTAGATAAGTCCTCCGATGTCATTGGCATGGGCAGCCCAATCTACCTTGCCACCTTCTACCTGCATCACAAATCCTTTGGGGTTATTTTTCATATGATCAATAGCAAAACTGGTCATTTCTGCCAGTGTGGGGATATTGGCTTTTAGTTCCTCATCCTGCATCATGTCCAGCGAATAGGGAAGTCCGTCTTCGTGGTATATTCCCATGACTGGCTTTTTGTCTTTTACTTTGCTCAAGTCTTTTTTGGACTGAATCATATGAAACCCTGCCTGTTTAAAGGCAGCAAACATATCCTTACCATCTTCTCTTTTATCTTTATCAAAGAATTCGCTCCCTCCACCCATCATTACATCAAATTTAAGTGCAAGGTATTTTTCTACGATTTTGTCCTGTTCATTACGGGTAGGATGGTTGATACAAAACCCGGCAGGAGTAGCATGGCTGATGGGAACGGTAGTCACACAACCCACAGATTTACCTGCCTCTTTGAACTTCTGTAGTATAGGTTTATAGATTTCTCCTTTGGGACCCATATTAAGTGACCCATTGTTGACGCGCATGCCACCGCCCCAAGATGAGCTTCCTGCTGCCGAATCAGTGATCAGTGAATTGGCTGAGGCAGTATCCATCAGGGCACGTGGAATTTTATGTTCACGATAAAGCTGCATCCAACTGCTTTGCCTGCCAAACTGCCGTTGCATCATCAAATCGGTCATGTTGAGGGTACCGGTACTCATGCCATCACTTACCAGAAAAATAATATTCTTTGCACTGCTTCCCTGCTTTCGTCGTTTGTCATAAGTGGCGCTATTTACCGGGGAAATCAATCCCAGCCCGATGGTAGTCAAAGCTCCATTTTTAAAAAATTCTCTTCTGTTCATGAGAAATCATTTTTCTATAAACCTATTACATTCTTAACATTTAGGAAAGTCATTCGGGTTTATTAACAATTTCATAACTTTTGAGGCACTTATGGATTCGTTTACATAAAAGGTCCGCCAAACTTGAACGGTATTCTCCAAATATCATATTGAACTACAGCCTTTAGCCAGGATGAGATTTCCGGCTAAAACGGATAAAGTAGATCATAGTGTCACTTTTATCTCTGAAAATGTGCAAAATAATAATGTAATGTCACTTCTGCCGTGTCTCCTGACCTAAGAAAATACAATACTAAGGCTACCTTTCTCATAAGTGCTTATTATCAAATTTAAAGGGCAAAATTTACTATGGTGCTACTATCATTATTGTAGTGGTTGTCAGTATTCCCATGACTAAACTGCCTATAGTGCTTTTGAATGATTGAAACTAGACACAGCCTTCGCTAAAGGATTAAAGTCACCAAGTTCCCCAGATCGCTTAATGACGTTAGGAAAATATTCAGGGATAATGACATATGAAGTTATCGATTGACTCATTGGACTCAATAAAGCAACAAAAACAGATGAAATTACTCCCGAAACTAATCCTTGCATATAGGTCACATGACCACCCAAAAAACCTTTTTTGTATTTTAAAGCTATCACTACGACAGTGATGGCCGGAATAGCAAATTAAACCCCTTTCCACCTATGGTCGGGGCAGCGGTTCAGCCCGCGTTGTTCCAGTTCTTTGATATCGGACTCAATGGCTGAATGTCGGTCCTTGAGTTTGCGAAACTTTGGGTGGTTCCCCCGTTCTTTTTCCTGCAAACTGCCTTTTTTGGGCATGATGACCTCGGGGATGAAGAGCCCCAACAAGGCTTCATCCGCCTGGTGAATAAAGCCTCTGTCCACGCTCGGGCTTTGCAGTTTTTCATAGCCTGCCAACAGGGCGGTAGGCTATCTGCTAGCAGCCAATAGGGCTACTGGATGGCTCCTGCTTTTTTCAGGGATCACCAATTGGTCGACGGGCGTGATTCCCGGGGTAAGTTGTTGATCGAATCCTTGGCGCATGGCGAGAAATTGACCAGCTTTTGAAGTGAATCTGGAGCACAATACTTGGAAAAGCCTAAAATACGAGTTTATTGGCTTATTTACCCCTTTACATACAAAGATTCAACTACTCTTTTTCAATGAAAAACGTAGCTCAGGACAGTAATTTACCTTGCTTTGATGTTTTCATACAGGCACTATTTAGATAAGCAACGTTTAACTTTGATGATTCTCTTTAGTATTGTAGCTCAATTAGAGCACTTTGTTTTCCTATGTGCTATGAATACCCACCTAAGAATTAAAGGACTTCCAGTTTGATCTCCCGCACTGCCAGGTTGGCCCCGCTGTCTTCCACTTCAATCCTGAGTACGCGTCCATCGTCGGCAGCACTTAAATTGTGATTAACCTGGCTCAAGAGGGTTTCCAGCGATAGAATATTATTTTCAAAAGCAGGCAAAGGTTCACCCGACAGCAGGGCGCCAGTATTATCGCGTAGGAACAGGGATTCGCCCCACACAGCCTCAAAACTTTTATCAGCATCCCAGGTCGTGGTTTCGTCACGGTCGGTATCCTGCACCAGCGAAATGCGGATAAAGGTAATGCTAAAGTCTCTTCCGGCACGCTTTTGCTCCAGGTAACCATCTATTTGCAAAGCTTGTCCGGCAGGCATACTCATGTCTCTGACCCGCGCTTGGGTGTCGCCTGACAGGCTGATCAGGGGAGAATATTCCCGCTCCAGGTACACACTACGTACTACGCTGGAATTATCGGCCAGGGAGGTATTGTTGCCTGCCTCGTCTACCGCATGAAGCAGAATATGGTAGGGACCGGTACGGAAAGCCCGCTCGTGGTGATTGATGATCCGGGCAATATCATAGGTCGTTGCACCATTAAGCCCTATCACCTCGTCTATTCGCAGGCCGGGCAGCGATTGGGTACGGGCATGGGTATGGCCGTCGTTAGAGCTGTGCATGTCGATCCTAAGCTGGCTCAGTCCCACATTATCAGTCAGTCTGCCTTCTATCCGGACCTCAGACTCATCCTCGCTGATCAGCTCCATATATTCTCCCCGTACTTTGACCACATCTTCATCGCCCTGGGTCAGAGGTCTTCTTATTTCTTCAAATACCGGCGATTGCCGGTCATTTTGCAGCTCATTACCACTTTCTTCGCTGCAGGCCAACAGGGCAGACTGAAGTACGATTAAGATAAGGAAATGGGTTTTCATAGCTTGTTTTTTTAGTGTTGTTTACAAATTATTTTTCCTGAAAAGAAAAGGGTAGATGCAGGCTGACCGTAAGATTAAAACCGGCCTCCGGCAGGTTGAGCAGGCGGTATCGGCTCAGGTGGTTGAAGTAGGTAGTGTTCAACAGATTATCTGCCCTGACCATCCACTTCGGCTGGTAGCCCAGTATATTTAGCGTCTGGCTAAATCCCAGTCCCGGCAGGGTGTAACCTTCCGTAGGCCGCTCATTGCGGTCTACCTGGCGCTGGTCGGCTACGTAGCGCAACTCCACCCATATTTCAGTTTGCTTAAGCACCTGGTTACGGAAAGGCAGGAGGTAGCTCCATTCGGCAAAAGCCGAAAGTGGAGGCGTAAGCGGAAGTGGCAGTCCACTATCCAGGTTTCGCGCATTGACATACTCAGCGGAAGCCCTAAAAGTCATGTGTTTTCCTGCCTGAGCCTCTACCTTGATTTCACCTCCCCAGAAGCGGCTGCTGGCCTGCCGGTACTCCCAGGTAATCTGGCTGCCCGAAGGCAGGGTAGAGTAAAAAGGTGTAGGCGACAGGTAAATGTAGCGGTCGTAGTAGGAGGCAAAAGGCGTCAGGCTCAGGCTCAGTCGGGGCAGGCAGTAGTTTAGTGCCAGATCAAGCTGGTATCCTCTCTCTGACTCTATGTCGGCATTGCCTTTCTCGTGCCGGAACGTGCCGTGGTGTATACCATTAGAGGCCAGTTCGTTGGGTGTAGGCATACGAAAGCTGCTGCCCAGGTTGAGCTTCAATTTCATAAGCTCCGATGCCTGGTACACTGCCCCCAGGGAAGCACTGGGGTTGAAGAATTGCCGGTCAATATCCGGGTTGCGGATCGAAAATTCGCCATTGGGTTCCAGGTTTTCATCATAAAGCGGCTGCTGGTGCTCCCGTATGTCGTGTGCACCACCGTCCAGGCGAAGTCCCGCATTAATCTGCCAGTCATCAAAGCCCCGGTATTCCCAGAAAGAGTAAGCCCCGGCCATCCACGAGCGGTATTGTGGTAAGAGAAATTCAAAGCCGCTATAGTCGTTTTCCATGCGTTGTGCCTGCAGGCCTATTACCTGTTGCCAACCTTTATTCAGCGGTTGCGTCAGTTTCAGGTTGAGGCTGTAGGTATTCAGGAAAAGGCCCAGGGCCAGTGTGCCGAAGCGGTTTTCTCCTACCCCCATGGTATGGGGTAAGGATTCTTCCCTGCGGATGTTCCGCTGAAAGCCCACGTCTATATCGAGCTCACTATTACCGATGTAAACCTGGGTGTTCCATAATAATTTCCAGTGGGTATTATTCTGGCGGGGCAGAGCTACACTTCGCTGCTCATCGTAACGCTGTAGCTGAAATGCACTGGGAATGCCTACCGCCCCCGGGAAAAGCCCAACCCGCTGCTGAAACCGGCTGAACTTTAGCCTGGTACTGCCCCATTTTTTCTGCACGCCCAGGCTGATAGCAAAATTCCTCTCCTGTCCGGAAGTATTACGTAACCTTTGGCCGTAGATGGGCAGGATGAAACCTGCGTAGTTAAATTCATCGGCGGGTACCCGGTAGTTATCAAAATCCTGGCGGGAGAAGCGTAGGCGATAGATCAGCCCCTGCCGGTTACCTTGCGCCGATACAGAAGCACCCCTCAGCGCATTATTGTATTTGTAAATTCCCTGTAGCTCAGCTGTATGTACACCTTCTTCGGGTGCTTCGGAGGGTAAGATATGGATCACGCCGCCCATGGCATCAGAGCCATATTGAAGCGAAGCGGGCCCTTTGATGATCTCCACCCGTTCCACGTCAAACTGGTCAATCTCCAGGCCATGGTCAGCACCCCACTGCTGTCCTTCCTGCCGGATGCCCTGGTCAAGTACCATGACGCGGTTGAAGCTCATGCCCCGGATCACCGGCTTGGCAATGCCTACCCCGGTATTGATGCTGGTTACCCCGGCTACATTTTCCAGCAGATTGGCAAAAGCAGCGCCTTGCTGCCGGTTGAGCTGAGTGCGTTCCAGTGTTTCCATCGTTCGGCTGCTCAAGCCCGGGCTAGTCTCCATTTTACTACCCTGTATTTCTACTTCGGCCAGTTGTAGCAGCTTACTTTCCAGGACTACTGATATCCACTTCTGCCCTGCCGGCACCAGCACTCGCGTACCTTGGTAACCCAGGGTGCTGACAAGCAGTTCTAAGGTATCGGATGTGGTAATTTCAAAAGAAAACTTGCCTTCTTCATCAGTAAATTGAAACTTCCCCAGGGCGGGCAGCCTGACGATCGCTGAGTGTATGGCTTCCTGTTCCTCATCCACTACCTGCCCACTAAGCAGGGTGGTCTGTGCCCGGACTGTAAAAAAAATTCCAATCCAGAGGCAAGAGAAAATACAATATTTTATAGTTTTTGCCATCTGGTTGCAAATATAAATATTATATTTTTCAAAGCTAAATAAAGAACAACATACCACATTTTAAAATCAATTTTTTTATTTCATAAAATAATCAACAAATTATTGATTTTTTATCAAATGCAATATTGTTGCATTTATGAAATCTTCCCTCTACCTTTGCTGAATCAACCAAACAGATAAACCAATATGAAATCTTACCGACTACTATTGATCAGCCTGAGCCTGATGTGGGCTTTTGCGGCCTGTAACGAAGATGAGGTCGTTGCCCCTGAACCTGAAGAAACCTTTGCCGACCTGGAGAGCGATTGGATTCGCCTGGCAATGGTCACTGGCGATAACCAGATTGGTATTTTTAACCCGAGCACGGAAGAATTTACTTACCAGGTTGAGGGTACACTCACTGAAGGAGCACGCTATTACATCAGTGGAACCGGCCGCTACCTCGTATCAGTAGAGAGGGTACAGAACCAGGTACGCTTTTTTGACTCGGGCATAGAAAACCATGAAGACCACGGGCATGAGTACCAGGCCCGCTGGCTGGACCGTGCAGTGGCTTCTCCTACTCCTACTCACTTTGCTGCGCTATGGGAAGATATTGTCATTTTCAATGATGGCGATGGTTCGATACTGCATGTGGAGGAACGCCGCCTGGAGTTTGACGCTTATCAGCCTACCCTGATACCGGTAGCCGACCAGCACCACGGTGCAGCTGTCAAGTTGGATCATGGCCTGTTTGTTGTCACATTCAGAGATCCTGCTCTGGATGATGTATTGCCCCAGAGAGTCATGTTTGTAGATGAACAGGGACAGCCGGTAGGTGATCATCAGGGGGTGCAGGTAGGACGTATCCATGGAAATGCTTCTAACGGTGAATACGCCGCTTTTGGCTCCACCGATGGTATCATCATTGCGAGTACAGATAATGAAATCTCCCTGATTCCGAACACAGAGGGGCTCAATGCTGAAAGTGGCAACTGGGTAGGTATTGTGAAGGGGCATGACGAACTGGATGTTTTCTATGGCTGGGCCCGTAACAAGGGTATTTACAAGATAGATCCTGTAGCGGGAAACATGAGTCTCATATACGAGGGAAATGATATCAAAAGCGCTCCTTTCTTTTGCCAGAAGGGCGAACACCTGATCCTGCACAAAAACAATGACGAAATCATTGTTTTCGATGCACATGATGGCAGTAAAATGACAGAAGCACCAGTAAGCCTGGCTCAGGATGATAATGCCTATAATGCCCGTAAAGGCTACAGCAGCGAGTTAGAGCGCCTGAGAGCCATGAATGAGCCGGATAGAGTGTTGGGTGTTTCCGGTGAATTTTTGTATGCTTTAGAACCTTCGAGGGATCTTATAAAAATATATGATCTCCATGACATGGAAGAAGTCCAAAGCATTCAACTGGACAGCCCGGTTGAAAATCTCTTCGTGATGGGCTTTGTCAGCTCAGGTGAAGGTGGTCATTACCATTAATTTTTTCAGTCCCTCCATTTTTTGCCCGCTGCCTGTACGGTAGCGGGTAATTTATTCTTTAACCAGAATTGATGCTGAGTGATTCAGGGTGATTTTAC
>JBKHDR010000167.1:0-8098 GCA_046541235.1 Cyclobacteriaceae bacterium
AGGTTTAAAGTTTTTGCTGAATATAAACCAAGCCTTGAGTACTTGAATTGTGAAGATTTTGCAGACTGAAATCTGGCTAGCAATAATATAGTTTTCGTTTTCAACGGGAACCAGACGAAAGGGCCGTTTCAAACGCCCTTCCACCAAGTCCTCATTGCAGACGAGGGCTATGAAGTGCTGATACATACTGGCTGCTAATTTTGATTTTTAAACCAAACCAATAATGAATAACCCTTTCGGCGTAAGCACCTGGCTGTGGACTTCGCCCTTTACGACAGAAAAAATCAGCCTTTTTTCCAAAATCAAGGAAATGGGCTTTGATGCGGTGGAGATTCCCGTTGAATATCCAGAACAGATAGACGCTCAAAAAGTCAAAGCGGCTCTAAAGGAATACGGCCTGAAGGCAGTCGTCTGCGGTGCTTTTGGCCCCAGCCGCGACCTGACCAATGAAGACCCTGCCGTGCATCAGCAGTGCTTTGACTACATCAGTCAGTGCTTTGAGCTGTGTAATGCCTGGGGCGCTTCCTTCCTGGCCGGTCCTATGTATGCCGCGGTTGGTAAGGCGCGTATGCTTAGTCCCGAGGCAAGGAAGATGGAATGGGAACTGGCAGTGACCAATCTGCAGAAGGTTTGTAATATGGCACAGGAGCACGGATTATTTATTGCGCTGGAACCGCTCAATCGCTTTGAAACTGACCTTATCAATACGGTAGATGACTTAGACAAACTGCTCAGAGATATAAACCACCCGGCGGCGGGTATCTTGCTGGATGTTTTTCATATGAATATTGAAGAGCCTGATATGGAAAAGGCAGTGCTTACGGCCGGCGACCGCCTGCTGCACGTACAGATTGCCGATAACTACCGGGGAACTCCAGGTACCGGGCAGGTGCGCTGGGATGCGTTGCAGAGAGGACTGAAAGCTGTCAATTACCAGGGCGTGATTTCCATTGAAAGCTTTACGCCCGAAATCAAGGAACTGGCCGGGGCGGTCTGCATCTGGCGTCATCTGGCCGATGACCAGGATCAGTTTGCCTCCGAAGGATTGGCATTTATGAAGAAAACTTTTATCACTTAAAATTAATGTATTAATGGCAAAAGATAAGATCAATATCGCCATCATCGGACTTGGATTTGGCGCCGAGTTCATACCCATTTACCAGAAACATCCAAACGCCCATATGTACGCCATCTGCCAGCGTACCAAAGAAAAGATGGATGAAGTGGGGGATGCTTTTGGTATAGAAAAAAGATACACCTCCTACGAAGATGTGCTGGCTGATCCTGAGGTGGATGCCGTACACATCAACACGCCCATTCCCGACCATGCCTGGCAGTCAATCAAGGCGCTGAAGGCCGGTAAGCACGTGGCCTGTACCGTACCTATGGCCACTACCGTGGAAGAATGCGAAGAGATCGTACGCCTGACTGAAGAAACCGGTCTCACCTACATGATGATGGAAACCGTGGTTTATGCCCGTGAATTCCTTTTCATGAAAGAACTCTACGAACAGGGCAAACTGGGCAAAATACAGTTCCTCAAAGCCAGCCATCAGCAGGATATGGACGGCTGGCCCAACTACTGGCCGGGGCTGCCCCCCATGCACTATGCCACCCACTGCGTAGGCCCGGTACTCGGCCTTACCCGCGATGAGGCAGAGTATGTGTCCTGCTTTGGCTCCGGTACCATAAGGGAAGAACTGCATAAGCACTACAATTCTCCTTATGCCGTGGAGACTACCCATATCAAATTCCGCAACTCTGACCTCTCGGCCCAGGTATATCGTTCCCTTTTTGATACTGCGCGTCAGTACCGGGAGAGCTTTGAAGTGTACGGCTCAAAGCAGTCGGTGGAGTGGCCGCTGATAGAAGGTAATCCGCTGGTGGTGCATACGGCCAAGAAGCCCGAGCCGGAAATCCCCGAAGAAGTAGAATGCCCTGATTTTGCCAAGCTGCTGCCCGAAGAAATACAGCATTTTACGACCAAAGGTGTATATGATGAAGACGAGCATCAGCATCTTTCCTTTACCCAGGGCGCAGGACACGGCGGCTCACACCCTCACCTGGTGCATCAGTTTGTGGATGCACTGGTGAACGTCAAAGATCCTTATCCCAATGCCCGTCAGTCGGCCAACATTACCTGCGTAGGCATACTGGCGCATGAATCGGCCAAGAGGGGCGGAGAGATCATCCGCCTGCCGGAGTTTACGCTCTCAAAGTAGAATCTTATAAGATATACACAGATATGAAGCGGTACGGGTGCAGATTCGTACCGCTTTTTTTGAGCCTTATCATAAAAAAATGAACCTTCCGGGGAGGTAAATTATTTGTTCCCTTTACCGGAAGGTTCATTATTATAGTTGTCTTTTTACCCTCAACAGCCATCTCAATAAAGTTTTCAGATGGCTGAGTGGTGATTCAGAGGAGAAAGGCAATTTAGGAATATACGTTCTCCACTTTTTCGTGCAGGTCGGGATAAGCACGCATCTTGTGTTCTCCTATATCCAGCCCTTCTGCTTCTTCTTCTTCGCTGACGCGGATACCCATGCTGGATTTGAGCAGGTAGAACAGCAGGAGGGAAGAGGCAAAACAAAATACACCTACCACAGCAATGCCGATCAGCTGGCTGATGAACTGGGCACCGCCAGAAAGTTCGCCGAACAGACCTACCGCCAGGGTACCCCATACGCCACACACCAGGTGAACAGATATCGCACCCACCGGGTCATCAATTTTGATTCGGTCAAAGAAAACGACTGCCATCACTACCAGCGAGCCGGCGATCAGGCCAATCAGGATAGCATCGGTAACACCCATCTGGTCGGCTCCGGCGGTGATACCTACCAACCCACCCAGGATGCCGTTGAGCACCATGGTCAGGTCGTTGGATTTTACTACGATGAGGGCTGTAAGCAAAGCACCAATGGCACCAGCCGCAGCGGCCATGGTGGTAGTGACAAATACCAGGGAAACCAGGCTGGGATCGGCACTCAGCACAGAACCTCCGTTAAAACCGTACCAGCCAAACCAGAGCAGGAAGACCCCGACTGTGGCAAAAGGCATGCTATGACCCGGGATAGGACGGATCTTACCGTTAACGTATTTACCTCTTCTGGCTCCCAGCAGCATGACCCCTGCCAGGGCAGCCCAGCCGCCTACCGAGTGAACAATGGTAGAACCTGCAAAATCATAAAAGGGAGTTTCCATTGTATGCAGAAAGCCTCCGCCCCACTTCCACATACCCACGATGGGATAGCAGAAGCCAACATAAATAAGGGTGAAAACCAGGAAGCTGTGAAGCTTGACCCTTTCGGCTACGGCACCCGATACAATGGTGGCAGCGGTAGCCGCAAACATGGCCTGGAAAAGGAAATCGGTATAGTAAGTATAAGCTTCATTGTATCCTCCATCATTGGCACCTTCAGGCAGGCTTAGCCCAAAACCAGAAAAGCCAAAGAATCCTCCGGCAAAGGCTTCGCCTGGATACATGATATTGAACCCCCAGAAAGCATAAGTAAGCAGGCCGATGGGAAGAATAGTAGCGTTTTTAAATAAAATATTGACTGTGTTTTTGGACTGGGTAAGTCCGGTTTCAAGAGAAGCAAAACCCAGGTGCATGATAAACACCAGGATGGTTGCTATCATCAACCAAAGATTGTTTGTAGTAAATAATGCGTCCATAATGAATGGTTTTTTTTGATTCTTAATTGATCAGTTTAATGCTTCGGTGCCCTGTTCGCCGGTGCGGATACGATACACTTCGTCTATGGTGGTTACGAAGATCTTTCCGTCACCTACCTTACCTGTTCGGGCAGTATTGAGTATGGTGTCTATGGCAGTCTGCAAAAAGTGGTCGGAAACAATGATTTCCAGTTTGGTACGAGGGATGTAACCAACATCATAGGTAGCCCCCCGGTAGGTATGATACTCTTTTTCAAGGCCATGACCTTTCACATCATAAAATGAAAGGAATGTGATGCCGACCTCCGCCAGGGCTTCAACCACTTCCTCAAATTTGGACGTACGGATGATAGCTTCAACTTTTTTCATACATAATAATTTTTAAAAGCTGAAAAATAAGGTTGTTTATATATTTATTGCCTGATATTTACCATACTTAATACTGAAAATGTGAGTCAGCACAATATGATATTGCTAAATAATGTAATATATTCTTAAAATAAAAAGTTTTAAAAAAAAATAAGCATACAACACCTAATATTCAAAATAAATTATTGAATTATAAAAGAAAGATAAAAATTTGTTCTGTTTTTGCGAATTATTCAATTTAGAGTATTTATTTCATACCTGGCCAAGCTTCCCGGTATTGAGGTATTGACAAACCAGGGGGCAGAGCAGGTTTGAAGAAAAAAACATAGAGAAGAAGGAAAGATGACTACCTCATCCCGAAAGCCAAAGGCAGGCCAGAAAAGGGCATAGCTCGGAAGTTCAACCCCAAAAAGAGGCTTAAAAATGATAAAGAAGAATTAGTAGGTGGATCAGCCCTGGGCTAGTACACCGGATATATCAGTGCGATAAGCATTGATGGCCGGTAAAATGGCCGCTACCACACCAACCAACAGACTACCCAGCAGTACATATAATTCTTCGGGCAGAATGCGGAATGGGCTAAGAGCCAACTGATCAGAACTGACAAAAGCTTCTCCCAGCAGGGCAGTCACAGTATGTCCAAGCAATAACCCCAGCACACATCCCAGGAAGGTAATGATAATACCCTCAATGATGACATGGCTAAAGAGCTTAGTCTTGCTGGCACCCAGCGAACGCATGATGGCCAGGTCGTACCTTCTTTCTTTGAGGGCATTGTAAAGGGCAATAAAAATACTCAGCGCCGCGATAAAAATGATCACATAAGCAAAACCCTGCAGTACATCTACCCCCACGCCTACCAGCGAAAACAGGCGGGCGGTCTCAAAGGGGGGGGAAGCTGCCTGCATATTGCTCCTTTCGTTGACATAGCGGGGCAACTGCACCGCTGCCATAGGAGAACGGTACTGCACCAGCAGCGTAGTCAGCTCATCGCTGGCAGATTTGGGCCTGGGCAGTCCGCTGGTACTGATAGAGTCATAAAGCTGGGCATGCTCGGCGTGCAGGTGTTCTTCACCATCATGTTCATGCTCGTGCTGATGCGCCTCATCAGGGGCGATTTCTTCTTCTTTCGCAAGATCTTCTTCGGCTGCGGGGGCTGCCTCCTCTCCATGGGAGGCATGCACTTCCCACACGCTTTCTACGGCAGTCAGGATCAGGTTATCCACTACAGAACGGGTAGGTGAGAGGATACCCACTACTTTAAAAGGCTTCTCTTCGTGTACATTGATACCGTCGTCAGACAGGCCATGGCTGCTGCTGAAGCTGTCACCTACCTTAAGGTTCAGGTTACGGGCAGCGGTAGCGCCTACGTTTACTTCCATCACTTCCTGCCAGCGCCTACCTTCGGCTACCTCTGCTTCATACAGCTGCAGGTAGTCATAGTTTGTGCCTACAATACGCACCGAACGGTAGCTGTCGCCTAATGCCATAGGAATAGTGTTGCGAATCAAACGGTTCCTGCTGAGGTTTCTGGCTTCCTCCAGCGAGATGTTGCCGGTAGGATAGTCAATATGAAATACGCTGGAGAGGATGATCTGCATAGGACTGCCCTTGGCGCCCACCACCAGGTCAATGCCCTGGCTGTTTTCCGTCAGCGACTCTTCCACCTGCCTGCTCAGCAGCAGCAGCACGGTGATGATGGCAATACCCAGGCTCAGCAGCAGGATATTGAGAGCAGTATTCAGGGGCTTGATCTTGATATAGCTCCAGCTTAATCTAAATAGGTTCATGTCAGCGCATCGTATACTGTTGATGAATTATTTCCTTTACCCGCTGATCGTGGGTAGCAATGACCAGGGTGGCATGGTAACTTTTGGCCTGTTGCTGTAAAATGTTCAGCACTCTGACGCAGTTTTCGTCATCCAGGCTGGAGGTGGGCTCATCAGCCAGGATCACCTGCGGATTGTTGAGCACGGCACGGGCGATGGAAGCCCTTTGCGCCTCTCCCTGGCTGAGGGTATGAACCAGGGCCGAACGCCGGTGGCTTAGCCCGAGCGCTTCAGTTACTTCAGCTATTCTTTTTTTATCCTGCCTGAGTCCGGCCAGGTACTGGGCCATAAGCAGGTTCTCTTCCAGCGAGAGGGCGCTGATCAGGTGGGGTTTCTGGAAAATGAGGCCGATGTTTTTTCCCCGGTATTTATCAAGCTTGGCGCCTTTGAGGTGGGCGAGGTCCTCACTGCCAACCTGCAGGCGACCGCTTTTAGGCCTGAGTAGGCCTGCCAGCAGGTGCAGCAAAGTCGTTTTGCCGCTGCCCGAAGAACCCAGGATAAGGGCATGTTCTCCCTGCGCTACCGTCCAGTCTTTAAAATGAAGGACATCTGAAGCCGAGGTATACTGAAAGGATAATTGCTGCAAGCTGATCATAAGGCCATTATTTGCAAAGGATGCTAATTTATGGCTCGCCAGCTGTCATTGCAAGCCTTATGTGCTTTGCCGGTACAGAAATTTAGCTGATAAAACTGACAGCTGCCTGAATGAACAGCTGCCTCAAGGTGCAACACTAGATTTCCCGGAGAATTCTGCCCAGTATCATAGAGAAAACATCCGTATTACTGCCGGTCATGAGGAAAAGCCGCTTCTGCTTATCACGGTATAACATGATGCCATTTGGATAGACGCTGAAGTCTTTGATCTGTGCTATCTTGATGTTCTTCTCCTGTTCGTTTTCTCTCAGGATCAGGCGCTGGTTGGTGATGTAAACCTTTCCTTTTGAAAGGACTTTCCAAAGGTTTTCATCTATCTCAAAAGGAACATCAATTTCGGTACGCCAGTAATCGCTGCGGGTGAGCTTGATACGCAGGGAATTAGGTAATACAGCTTCCTCCTTGTCAATCTTTTTCTCTTCGTACACTTCAGTATCTGTCAGGAAGTAGCTGTGCTCTTCGTTTTTGAGTTTGATGGGCACATAGATGGACGGCAACTCTCCGTTCTCCATCTGCCAGAAGAGACGGTATTTGGCGAGTTCGGCCTGGGTGGCTTCATCCAGTTGTGGCTCTACGTCCAGGTTACTGATCAGGGCCTGCAACTCCTGCTCTTCATTGGGCGACAGGCGTTCGTCGGCAATGGCTCCCTTGATAAACTGAATAATAATGCTCTGTGCCTTGTGGTGATAAAGGGAATCTACCCAAGATTGGGGCAGCTGCAACTGGTTCTGCAGGTTCTGCAGGAAGACCAGTTCTTTCTCATCCAGCCGGTGATCTTCCAGGGCGGCATCCAGTTCACGCTCGTATACTTCCTGGCATACCTGGTGATTGGCAATTTCTACAGCTTTATCTGTCAGGCCCAGCAGCCTTTTAAGATGCTTCAGCTTGGTAATTTCGTCCTCGTCCAGGTGGTTATCATCAAAACAGTAGCGCAGGTATTTCTTGTAAAGCTCGCGCAGTGAACCATCACTGAAATCGGTGTAGAGATTGAGCTCGTACTGGTCAAGCACGGCTTGAATCTCCTCTGCGGTGACTTCCAGCAGGGGGTTTTCAGATAAGAGGTTGTTAATTTCAATAACAGCATTTTTGGCAGATTTATGCCCCTTGAGCTTATCCCAGAGAGAAGTGGGCTCAAGTTCTACACGGTAAAAAGCCTGTTCTTTTTCTATCATATTGGTCAGCTTTTATATGCTATGCTCTTTTTTTAAAGCATGTATTCCACCAGGTACGGTTATTTTTGGCATAGACGAATAAACATGCATGAAAATAAATTAATTTCAAACTGTATGATATAGTCATAAGGTGTTAAGTATGCTGAATAAGTTTACCTATTGTGTTGGTAAAAATTTGCGTACCACACCGAACTCTGGATCTTACAGACCCCAAAATTTTTTAATAAACTTTACGCACCAGGCAGCCCTTTTACTACTACGGCATGTTTATGATACTTTTGCAGCTAAGGCGAATTTTAGGTGAAATTTCAGGTCTGCTGTGTGTTTTAACAATGGAATCACCCTACCCTAGGATTTTCATAAGCTGTTGTAAATGATCAACTTAAGTCTAGC
>JBKHDR010000168.1:0-8034 GCA_046541235.1 Cyclobacteriaceae bacterium
ACTGGATCACCGCCTGGGAAGAGAATTTTGATTACTTCATAGTAGAGAGAGCAGGCACAGACCGCCAGTTCAAAGCTATAGGCAAAGTTCAGGGAAATGGTAACACTCAGGCAGAAGTTGCCTACAACTTTACCGATGAGCAACCCATCCAGGGTCAGGCACTTTACCGGCTGAAAGCGGTAGATTATGATAACAGCTACGAGTATCACAATATCATCAGCGTTTATTTTGATGGCATGTACAAGCAGGCTTTAAAGGTGTACCCTAACCCCAGTGCTGATCGTCTCATTCACGTGGATCTCAATAGCGAGATTCATACAATCACCCTCCTCAATACAAACGGTCAGCTCATATATCAGACCATGGTTAACAACTACAGCGCCAGTATTGACCTGCCCACTTCAATAAGATCTGGAGCTTACCTGCTGGTAGTCACCGATGAACAGGGCAACTCAGTGAAAGAAAAAATTATGGTTTTGTGATTTAGGTTGAACATAGTCATAGTGCTGCAGGTAGAAGGCTGGCTTTGCCGGCCTTTTACTTTTTAATCAGTGTCCCGTTCATTTGCCTCATTCCAGCGGAAGCTGAGCCCGAGTTTGAAGAAAAGCAGCCCCCTGTCAAAAGCATTTTCTTCCAGACCGATATCCTCGGTCACCTCGTAGGCAGCGAGCCAGTAGTTAAGGCCGGTATGCAAAGCCCAGCGCCGGTAAATCCAATACCTGACTTCCAGCTGAGAGCGCCAGGAGCCCAAACCAAATAGAGAAGAATTGAAGCGCGCCGGCTTAGCGCTTGTGCCCATCGGATCGGGATCATCTGGTCCTACGGCAAACGCAGCAGCCTGCGACCTGCCCCAGCCTATACCTACCATGTCTATGGAAAAGCCGAAGTCAAGCCGATCGTTAAGCGCATAGTTGAGTAGCAGAAACAGGTTTAAGGATGAAATAAACGGGTTCTCCACCTGCAGCGTATCCGACCCCTGGTTAATATCCTCTTCTCTACCCTTTGTATAATAGCTAATGTTGGTAAAAGAACGAAAATGTATGAAGGCCAGCCCATAACCCATACGAAAGTGATTTTCCGGATTGAGCCGGTGGATATGCTGGTAATCCAGTTGCAGCAGGAGGTCTTCGCTTCTCAGCCCTACATCTATGTTAGTGATCTGTTCAAACTGCAAGGGTTCAGACAGAACTGGTTCAGCTTGCGAAGTTTCATTTACATCCTGCGGCCAAGCCTCTGAAAAAATGAATAAACATATCAGGCAGTAAAAATATTTTGTCTTCATACTTAGCTAACTTTATGAGAATAAGTCAGCATTTTTAGTCATTGTTTATGCATCAGCTTAGCGTCATCATTCCTACTCTTAACGAAGCACTCTGTTTGCGTCGTACGCTTGAGCATCTGGCGCGAGTCCACCCTTCTCCCTTTGAAGTGATTATCGTAGACGGCGGCAGCACTGATCAAACGGCTGAAATTGCCGCCGAATTCAATACCAGTTGTATCAAAAGCGATAAACCTGGCCGCTCCATACAGATGAATATAGGAGCAAATGCCGCGCAGGGCGATTTACTGTGTTTTTTGCACGCTGATACTTTGGTACCCAACAAGCTGGTAGAAGTGATATGTAAAACCCTGCAGGAACAACATATTGTGCTCGCCGGCTTCAATTCGGTGATGGGTGATGCGGGCAAAGTACACCGCTTCACTACCTGGCTCAACTTCAGCAAAACCTACTTCGCCCCTATGCTCTACCGTCCTTATCACTGCCTCTTCAAAGGGCTGCGTCTGCTCTTTGGCGACCAGGTGATGTTTTGCCGTAAAGCTGACTTTCTTAAAGCAGGTGGCTTTAACGAGCAACTGCCTATCATGGAAGAAGCAGATCTCTGCCTGAGAATGAACCGGCTGGGCAGAATCAGGCAGGTAAGTGAAAAAGTCTATACCTCCGACCGCCGGATAGCCCGCTGGGGCTTCTGGAAGGCACATAGCCTGTATGTGGGTATCTGCCTGCTGTGGGCCCTGCGTGTCTCTCCCCACTGGCTCAAGAAGTTTTATGAGGAAGTGAGGTGAGTGTTGAAGAGAAAAAGTTTAAAATTGCAGGTTTTGAGTTAAAATCCAGCCTCCTGACGCCAGCTTCCAGATTTTCAGCTAAAGAACCACAGCCTGATGGCCAGGGCTACCACTGTTACCGGTAGTATGGCTTTGATCCACTTGTCCCCTTTATCTACCAACCAACGGAAAGCTACCCAGCCTCCTACCCCAAAGCCGGCAGCTATGATCAGTATGGCATCAGTCCCGTCCATGCAGATTATAGTAGATAAAAAGTTTCTGCTTGATCATTGAAGAGGCAGGCATCAAAGCATGTCCTATCTTATCTGGGTAAATAAGAGGCCTGATGCAGTTCTTTAATATTACCAAAAGTCCGGTTGGGCTTGAGGTAGCCGGCCAGAAACTTATAAACCTTCAGTCTCACCTCTTTGGCCTGTTGGGTATCGATCCGGTCAAAAACATGGCCTCCGGGGATATCTTTGTAAATTTCGTATTCAAACTTCTTCCCTTCTGCCTTCAATGACTTGATCAGGTGCTCCACCTCAAATACATTGACATCCTCATCATTGGTATTGGTATGAACGAGCAGAGGCGTTTGCAGCTTATGTGCCTGCCAGGCGGGAGAGCGGCGGCGATATTCTTCCACATCTTCATAAGCCGATTTACCGATATGATAATCTGCGGAATAAAGGTCACGGTAGCCCTGTGTTTTGTAACCCATGCGGGCGATCAGGTCGCTGACCGGCACCCCGGCATAGGCTACCTGGAAGCTTTCGGGATGCTCAAAAATATTAAGCAGGCTAATCAGCCCCCCGTGGCTCCAGCCCAGTATACCGACCCGGTTTTTGTCAATGAAATCGTAGTTTTCCAGCATATAATTACGGCTGCTGTACACATCCTCCACCTCCAGGCCGCCGTAGTCAATGGCGCGGTAGAAGCCCTTGCCGTAGCCGGTGCTTCCTCGGTATTCCGGGGCAACCACCACATACTCCTGCGCCATCAGTTCTTTGATAATGTGTATGTAAAAGGTATTAAAATCACCGTGCACGCCCCCGTGAGGCAGCACCAGCAGCGGGTATTTCTGCGACGGGTCAAGCTGGGCCGGCAGGAAGACATAGGCGCTAAACCGAAGCGGGTTGTTAGCTCCCTGCCCAGTAGGATTTTTGATCACCCTGGGGGGAGGCCCTGTCAGGTTGACCTTATCTACAAAGGCAAAGCCCTGTAACTGTTGTCGCCAGTGAAGGTCATCAATGGTTTTCTCAAGTAAGTCAAAATTGTGTCGCAGGTCATCTACTTCCTGCTGCAGGTCTATCACCTGCTCCTGGAGTTCATTCCTGTCCTGTGCGGTAGCCATATTCATACAAAATAATACCGACAGGCCTAACAAAAGGCTGTGTTTCATGTCAATAGATATGCTTATGTTAATAATGCAAGCCCGGGAGCATCTGCAAGCTGAAAAGCAAGCTGATACGCTTATTGGTAAGCAGGGTAAAGCTTATTTTTGCCTGAATATCTCAAAAAAAAGCGGTAATACACAACAGCTCTCGAGATCAATACCTGGAATTGCTTAGGTATAGAATGATTGAGAACTGTTTAGGCTGGAGTTATATTTATTGATCGCTGCCAAAAAGCAAAGGATGGCTATCACATCCGGAATTAAAGGTGAGGCAATACTGTTTTGCAGTGGTTTGCAGGTAACGAGGGTATTAATGTGGCTCTGGTATACCAAAGCCACATTAATCGTCGTACTTAACTAACATAATCATTAAACTGAACCTGAACTTTGGATCAAAAGCAAATTAAACGTAAGCTCGTACGAGTTTTGCATCAGCTTATAATGTTGTTTGGCAAAATTACCGCCGCCATCTGGAGCAGAATCCGGGATATCCGCCTGCGGCAGTGGCTCAAGCTGGCAGTTTACGGCTTTGTCATCATCCTGGTATCCGGTATTGCGCTGATCATGCTGGTGCACATGGGCTTTTTCGGCAAAATCCCTGACGAGCAGCAGCTGCGTAATATCAAAAGTTTCAATGCCTCTGAGGTGTATTCCTACGACCGGGTGCTGCTGGGTAAGTATTATATTGAGAACCGTACCAATACACGCTACGAAAACATCTCTCCCCGCCTGATAGAGGCACTGATCGCTACCGAAGACTCCCGTTTTTACCAGCACGAAGGTATTGACTACCGTAGCCTGGCCCGGGTATTGGTGAAAAGCATACTGCTGGGCAACGAAAGCTCAGGCGGAGGCAGCACCATTAGCCAGCAGCTGGCCAAAAACCTCTTCCCCCGTCAGGACTACTGGCTGCTGAGTATGCCGGTCAACAAGCTGAAAGAGATATTTACTGCTACCCGTATTGAAGAAATTTACAGCAAGGATGATATCCTGGCGCTCTACCTGAACACTGTATCCTTTGGTGGGGATGTGTTTGGGATAGAAGCCGCTTCCCGTCGTTTTTTTAATAAGACTGCCAGGGACATCAAAGCAGAAGAAGCTGCCCTGCTGGTGGGTATGCTTAAGGCTACTACCTACTACAGCCCCCGGCTTCACCCGGAAAGAGCCAGTGGCCGCCGCAATGTGGTGATCAACCAGATGGCTAAATATGGCTATATCAGCCAGTTCCAGGCTGATTCGCTCAAGTCCATCCCCATGAAGCTAAACTATAACTACGTCACACATAACGAAGGTCTGGCCCCCTACTTCCGGGAAAAACTGCGCCATGAAGTACAAAAGTGGCTGAAAGACCACCCCAAACCTGATGGCACGCATTATAACGTCTACACCGACGGGCTCAAGATTTATACGACGCTGGATGCCCGTATGCAGACATTCGCAGAAAAGGCTGTTAAAGAACATATGAGCGAACTGCAGACGACCTTCTTTAAACACTGGTCGAGCCGAAAGCCCTGGGATGGAGATGGCAACTACCTGAAAACACAGCTAAAACGTTCTACACGCTATCAGCAACTGGCCGCTGCCGGTAAAACAGAAGAAGAAATCAGGCAGATCTTCAATACGCCTGTCGCCATGACGATCTACACCCCCAAGGGCAAAAAAGAGAAAATGATGAGCCCGATGGACTCTATTGCGTACTACCGCATGTTTCTGAATGCAGGCTTTCTGGCTATGCGACCTGAGAACGGACATGTCAAAGCCTGGGTGGGTGGCATTGACCACGAATATTTCAAATACGACCATGTGGATGCCAGAAGGCAGGTAGGATCTACCTTCAAACCTATTGTATATGCCGCAGCCCTGGAGGACGGCGCCGATCCCTGCGATTACATCAGCAATGAGCTGCGCAGCTACGATGCCTATAAAGGCTGGACGCCCCGCAATGCCGACAACCAGTACGAAGGCTACTACTCTATGCCCGGTGCCCTGGCCAATTCGGTCAATACCATCACAGTTGACCTGATGATGAAAACAGGGGTGGATAAGGTGGTAGACCTGGCGCATAAAATGGGGGTGAAAAGCGAAATTCCGGAAGAACCCGCCATTGCGCTGGGAGCCGCTGACCTTTCACTCTCCGAGATGCTCACCGTCTACAGCACCTTCGTCAACCGGGGGGTACGCGTTGACCCGGTCTACCTGCTGGGAATAGAAGACCAATATGGTAACGTGATTGTAGATTTCAGTAAAGAAAAGACCAGGGCCAAGCGGGTTCTTAATCAGCAAACTGCCGACATCATGGTACATATGCTTAAAAATGTAGCAGACAGCGGCACCGCCAAGCGGCTGAGGTATATGTACGGGCTACGCAACGAAATCGCAGGCAAGACCGGTACCACACAGTCGCAGGCAGATGGCTGGTTTATTGGCGCTACCCCCAAACTGGTGGCAGGTGCCTGGGTGGGCGGCCCTGATCGCTCCATACGCTTCCGCAGCCTGAGCCTGGGCCAGGGGGCCAATACCGCGCTGCCTATCTGGGCTAAGTTTATGCAGCAGGTCAATCGTGAAAAAGATTTTGACATGGTACGCTACGCTCGTTTCGCCGATCCCAGCCGCAGAGTAAGGTCCAAACTGGAATGTGATTTTTACAAGGAAAGCCTGGAAGAAGACAGGGGCTTCCTGTGGCGGCTTTTTGCAGGAGACCAAAAGCGGCGTGAAAGAGAAGAACGTGCTGCTGAGCAGGTACGAAGAGTCCCCGACCGGCCCGCACGAAGAGAGAAAGAACGAACCAGGCTGGTGGATGTCATCAGGGGCATCTTCGGCAGCAGGAAAAATAAATGAACATGACGCCCGGGCCTCTACTGCCCGGGTTTTCTATTGTCTCCTAAGCAAAAACAGAGCTGGCAGGAAGACACATGCAGCTTATCGGCCAGGAGAAGCTGCCTGCCTGTTTTATTGAATTGCATTATGCAATACCGCCAATTCTTACTAATTTGAGGCAAAAACATCCTTTTTTTAACCTAAGCCTGATTTTTATATGTTTACAGACCGAGACCTGGACCAACTCAAACGATATGGCGCCCGCCTGGAAAATATCCAGAAACAAGTTCAGCAGTTCAAAGAAGGCTTTCCTTACCTCAGGATAGTCAAAGCCGCCACGATCAACGACGGCATATTAAAGATAAGTGACTCCCTCAGACAAGAGTACATCAACCACTACGAAGGTACTTCTGCGGCACTCAAAGTAGAGAAATTTGTCCCTGCCTCAGGAGCTGCCAGCCGTATGTTCAAATCGCTTTATGCTTTTATGAGCTCTTACAAGGGCACTGATGAAGAATACCAGCGGCTGATCAGCGATGAAGAATACCGGCCCGTTTTTAACTTTTTTAAAAGAATTGAGAAATTTGCCTTCTACGAAAGCCTCAGGCACAAGTACCAGAAAATACACGGCATGAGCCTGAGCGAGGCCATACTGCAGCGAAGGTACGTAAGCGTACTGGAGACTTTACTTGAAAAGGGTGGGTTGAATTACGGCAACCTGCCCAAAGGACTGCTGGAGTTTCATACTTACCAAGGCTACAGCCGTACGCCCGTAGAAGAACACCTGGTGGAAGGGGCCAACTACTGCCGCAATGCCAATAATGAGGTTTATATCCACTTCACCGTATCGCCCGAGCATCGCCGGCATTTTGAGGAGCTCATCAGGGAAGTAGGGCCCAGGTACGAGAAAGAATTTGGCGTCACCTACCATATTTCCTTCTCGGAGCAGAAGCCCTCTACGGATACCATTGCGGTAGATCCTTACAATGAACCATTCCGCAATGAAGACGGGTCGCTCCTGCTGCGCCCCGGCGGCCATGGTGCCTTGATTGAAAATCTCCACGATATCAATGCAGATCTGGTCTTTATCAAGAATATTGATAATGTAGTGCCTGACAGAATCAAGCAGGAAACGTATGACTACAAGAAAGTACTGGGCGGCCTGCTGCTGAGCTACCAGGCTAAAATTTTTGACTACCTCCACCTGCTGCACGAAGCTGAGGATGTGTCGCCCGAAAAGATAGAGGAAATCCGCCATTTTGTGGAAAACCAGCTCTGCGTCATTTCACCCAAAGTATTTGCCTCCATGCAGGGTGCCGAGCAGGTTGCCTATCTCTTCCAGAAGCTGGATCGCCCCATACGTGTTTGCGGTATGGTCAAAAACGAGGGTGAACCGGGTGGAGGGCCATTCTGGGCCCAGAATTCGGACAATACCACATCGCTGCAGATTGTAGAAAGCGCCCAGGTGGATATGAAAAATGAGGAGCAGAAAAACATTTTCAAAAATGCCACGCACTTCAACCCGGTAGATATTGTATGCTCGCTTCGCAATTTCCAGGGACAAAAGTTTGACCTGCCCAAGTTCATTGACCCTCAGACCGGTTTTATTTCTGAAAAGTCAAAAGATGGTAAGGAACTCAAAGCGCTGGAACTACCCGGTCTCTGGAACGGCAGCATGGCCGACTGGAACACTATCTTTGTAGAGGTACCTATTATCACCTTCAACCCGGTAAAGACGGTCAACGACCTGCTGAGAGAGCAGCATCAGTAAACAGCCA
>JBKHDR010000169.1:0-8023 GCA_046541235.1 Cyclobacteriaceae bacterium
GGCTTACGATTCTGTCAAGCTTATCGGAGATAGTTTTGCCCTGCTTTTTAAGGAGAGTACAACTGGCACAGACTCTGTCACCATTCGTTACAAAACTGGCAGATCAGATACCATGAGCCCGGCTGATGAACTAAACTTCCTCCTCCTGAACGCAGGAGCTGGCAGTCAAAGACAGGAGTACCTCCTCATTGCACCCCGCCAGGGAAAAAAGGAAATTCGCTCAGTCAATGGAGAACTGGTGTTGCAGGATGATTTTACGGATGTAAAGGTATATGATCATGGCCTCTTCGTCATTGAGCAGAAAAATAGGAAGGGCCTGCTCAACCATGAGGGGAAAACCCTCCTCCCCTTCCGTTACGAGGCGATCAGCAACTATAAAGACGGACTGCTGGCACTCTTTCGCAACAAGAAATTCGGCACCTATCACCATGCCACCAAAACACTCATTGAGCCTGCTTATGAGTCTGTGCTGCAGGCGTATGGAGAAGCTGTTCTTAATCTCTCAGATTCTGTGTTGAGCGAACTGTTCATTGCCCGTAAAGAGGGTGCGCTTGGTTTGATCAACCAGAAGAACGAGCCTCTGGCAGCCTTCGCTTTTGATGAAATCAGCTACTGGAATGATACAAGTGCGCTGGTGAGGCAGGCCAATGAGTGGGCCCTGATACGTATTCCACGTTTTGGTAAATACGAGAAAGAGCATGACTATGTGCTCTACAGCGGAATAGATGATTTCTCTATAGTGGAAGAAGAAGGTGGTGAGAAAGTGCTTAAAATCTACAAAGAAGGCGGTTACGGTATTATCAGTAATCGCAAAGGCGAACTGCTGGGCCCTACCTATGATGATATCCGGCTGCTGGGCAGTGTCAATGATGTACAAAGCCTCTACATGGCTGAAAAATATGTGCCCGAAGCGGATCTGTACATTGTGATACACATCGACACTTCGGGCAAGATCATCAAACGCCAGGCCCTTACACCTGAGCAATATGACAACGTATTTTGTGAGAATTAATCATACACCTCAATCTTACCTTTCTTGATACGATTCAGGAAGGACTGCATTTCTTTCTTTACTACAGGGGCAAGTATATAACAACCAATGATGTTGGGCAGAGACATGGCGAAAAGCATTCCGTCTGAAAAGTCAATAACTCCCTGCAAACTGGCTGAGGCACCTATTACAATAAACAGGCAGAAAAGAATTTTATAAAAAGCGACAGAGAAATTTGATTTGCCGAATATGTAAGTCCATGCCTTAACTCCGTAGTACGACCAGGAAATCATAGTAGAAAAGGCAAAAAGAATGACTGCTATAGATAGCATGTAAGGAAACCAGCCAATCACGGTAGAAAAAGCATTTGAAGTAAGAGCAATACCATCGGCCACGTTCTCTCCCTTGTAAGCATCAGAAATTACGATCACAAGGGCAGTCATGGTACATACGATCACAGTATCTACAAAAGGCTCCAGGGAAGCTACGAAGCCCTCCGTAACGGGCTCACTGGTTTTTACCGCCGAGTGAGCTATAGCTGCCGAACCCACGCCTGCTTCGTTGGAGAAAGTGGCACGACGCATTCCCGTGATCAGTGTTCCGATCAGTCCTCCGCCCAGTGCTTCACCGCTGATGGCACCACTGACGATAGTGGCAAAAGCTTCAGGCACCTGATCTATGTTGTACACGATCACTATGATGGCAGAAAGTACGTAGAACACTGTCATGAAGGGCACTATCTTCTCAGTGACTTTAGCAATGCTTTTAATACCTCCAATAATTACTACTGCAACGAGCACGGCCATGATGAGACCGAAAACCCAGGTATTCTGGCCAAGGAAGGTATCACTACCGCCCGTAATCACGATAAACTGCTGTGCTGCCTGGTTGACCTGGAACATATTTCCACCTCCGAAAGAAGCGCCAATTGCCATAATCGCGAAAAAGGCGGCAAGGAAACTGCCAAACCTACCCATACCTTTACCAATCAGACCTTTTCGCAGGTAATACATCGGTCCGCCCGAAACAGAACCGTCGGCATGCTCATCACGATACTTTACCGCCAGCGAACATTCCATAAACTTAGTAGACATACCAAACAGGCCAAACAGGATCATCCAGAAAGTAGCACCCGGACCGCCGGTGGCTATGGCCACGGCCACACCTGCTATGTTCCCCAGGCCTACCGTACCGGATAAGGCAGCGGTCAAAGCCTGGAAGTGGGTCACTTCACCAGGATCACCCTCATGGGTATATTTTCCTTTGATGATATCAATAGCGGTACCGAATCCGCGCAGGTTGATAAAATTGAGGTAAAAGGTGAAAACAATCGCGGCGGTAATCAGCCAGATCAGGATAAAAGGCACTTCTACCCCTTTGATGGTGACAATGGGATAAAAAATAACCGAAAAGATCAGGCTGGCAGCGGGAGAAAAGACTTCATTGATTGTCTGGTCAATACTCTTTTCTTCCACCTCCTGCGCCAGCACTGACATCGTGTTGCCAAGCAGAAATGTAAGGGCTAATAATAATCTACGCATGTTCAAATAGTTGTACTCTCTTTGACATCATTGCCTGAGATGAGGTTAGGGGGTGTTTTTTGTACAAAATCACTAACAGAATGAAGCAAATATAAAAGAAATGACAGATAATCTAGGCCTTGCTCTAAAAAGTCTTCAAAGCCATTGGTTTATTTATCATTACTTTCTCAATTCGTTTAGTTGCCTATCCAGCAAGGCTATGCCTTCTGCAAAAGTATGCGGTTGGTAGCCCAGTTCTTTTTTCGCTTTTTCTATAATGAAGCCGGTCCGTGGCGGGCGCCGGGCAGGTTGGCTGAAGGCATTGCCATCGGTGCGCTCTATCAATCCTTTATCCAAACCAAAATGTTCGGCTGTCAGCATAGCCATATCATAGGGCGTATACACATCCTGGTCAGAAATGTGGAAGATCCCTTGGGCATGATGCTTTACAATCAGCCAGCAGCCCATGGCCAGGTCTTCAGCCAGGGTCGGAGTACGAAATTGATCATCCACCACTCGTATCTGTTTTCCGGCTTCCAGGCTGTTTTTTACCCAGAGCACAATATTACTACGGCTCATGTTGGGCGTGATGCCGTACACCAGGGCTGTGCGTGCGATAGCCCAGTCGATGCTGCTTTGCTGCAGGATGCGCTCGGCTGCCAGTTTGGATTCTCCATAGTAATTGACCGGCGCAGGCTCGGCATCCTCAGCCAGCGGACCGTATTCACCGGAGAAGATAAAATCAGTAGAAAGATGAAGTAGAAAGGCATGACAGCTACGGGCAGCCTCAATCAGGTGCTCTACAGCATGTACATTGATTTGCCAGCAGCGCTCCCTTTCGTTCTCACACTGGTCCACATTGGTCATGGCCGCCGTATTGACTATATATTCAGGTTTTTCTTCCTCAATAAGCTGTAGTACCTCTTCCCTTTGGGTGATGTCCATCTTGCGGAAACGGTAACTGCCGCTTAGTCCCTCTATCTTGTCAGTATCCTGCGCCGTAGCGACAATCTCCACTTCCTGCTGCTTTGCCAGTAGGGCAACCAATTTCTGGCCCAGCAAGCCATTGGCACCGGTGATAAGTACTTTCATGAAATATGATTTTTTGAAAAGAATGTCAAAAGATATTTACCTGCCATTTTTATTCGTACCGGCTAAACGCTTTATAAAGAGCGCTACACATATTACTTTTCATGCATTACCTGGCTACCGCCAGCCTTCAACTTATCACTCATTCTTCCGGATACTGGAACCCGTAGTCCCGGCTGATCTTTTTCTTGGCCACTTCTTCTACCTCTACCCTTACGTAAATGTCTTTCAAGGGCTTATCTGCCGGGCCGGTGGGTTGAGCGGCAATAGAGTCTACCACTGCCAGCCCTTCAATTACCTGACCAAACACGGTGTAGGTATCATCCAGGTGGGGTGTGCCTCCTACACTAGTGTAAGCTTCTATCCTTTCCTGCGGGTATTTTCTGCTCAGGTCAATGTTAAATTCTTCTTCCACCAGGGTTTTCAGTTCCATCATCTTATTGGTGTAAGCATCCATATCACCGCTCTGGTATAATGCCATGAGGGTATCCCCCATAGATTGATACTCTGGTATCCTGAGCAGATTTTGTATGCCTTTGCCTAACTGGTTCATATCGGTGGTTAGCTGCTCTTCATCATATACAACTCCCTGTACAAAATAAAACTGGCTGCCACTGGAAGCCCGCTCAGGATTGACTCCGTCACCCTGCCGGGCAGCAGCTATGGCTCCTTTTTTATGAAAAAGAGTGTCTACAAACTCAGCGGGAATGGTGTAGTCTATGCTGTCTTCTTCAGGATTATAGCCGGGCGCTGTACTCAGGTCGCCGCCCTGTACCATAAAATCTTCTATCACCCGATGAAAAATTGTACTATCGTATTTTCCCTGCCGCGCCAGCTCGATAAAATTGCGTTTATGCTCAGGTGTAGCATCGTAGAGCACGGCTTTCATTTCTCCGTAAGGCGTGTGAAAAGTGATCAGGTAATCTTTTTCGGTACTGCAGGCCAGGCTTAAAAAGGCCAGCCCAAGAAAGAGAAGTGTATTTTTCATGTTAAATTTAAGATGCAACAGAAAGGTTTATTTGTCCATATGTTTTCTGATATCGCTCAGGATACGGTCACCGCCCTGGCTGAGGATGCTTTCAGCCAGCTTTTCGCCCAGAATTTTGGCAGCAGACACAGGGCCGCAGATGTGTTCTTTGACGATTTCTTTTCCATCCAGGCTGATAATGCCTCCACGCAGGTTGATCTGTTTGTTTTCCAGCTCAGCCAGCGCAAAAACCGGGATACTACAACCACCACGAAGCTTTCTTAAAAAAGCCCGCTCTGCAATGAGCCTGCTTTCAGTAAGCGGATGATTGATCAGCCGACGAACTGCTTCCTTTTTATCCGAAGCCATTTCCCTTAGTGATTCTATGGCAATACTTCCCTGCCCCACGGCCGGTATAAAATGGGAGACGTCAAATTCGTGCGCGATCATGTCGTGATAGCCCATGCGGTGTACACCCGCATAAGCCAGCAACATGGCATGGCACTGCCCGGCCTCCATTTTGGCGATGCGGGTCTGCAGGTTGCCGCGCATCTCCACCGTCTTGATGTGGGGATAAAAGTGCTTCAGCATAGCCTTACGGCGGGCAGAAGAAGTGCCGATCACCCACTTTTTGCTATTGTCAGACAGATCAATGGATTTGTCATGGCTTACCAGCACATCGTTTACCTTTTCTCTTTCGGTAAAGGCGATAAGTTCAAATTGTTCAGGCAGCTCTGACTGCATATCTTTTGCGGAGTGTACGGCTATGTCAATTGTCCCTTCGCTGAGCTGATGCTCAATTTCCTCGGTAAAAACGCCTTTGGTACCTATCTCGGCGATGGTCACGTCCAGCTTTTTATCGCCACGGGTTTCTATCGTAATCAATTCGGTCTCAATACCGCCCAGCTGCAGCCTTTCGGCTACATGCTCGGCCTGCCACAGCGCCAGTTTACTCCCTCTTGTTCCTATCTTCAGTTTCATGTCATTACTAATTCAAATATCAGCTTGAAAATTCCAGACCTGCTGATGTGATCACCCAAAATATCATCTACTCAAAAAGAATAAACGAATAAATGTATCAACACATCAAGCACTAAACCCATCAACGTTTCAGTATCTGCCCTACCATCAACGAAATATCCAGGAAAACTATTTTCGGATTGGCATTTCTTTCCAGGTGATAATAGCCCTCATTGAAAAGCTGACACATGCTTTCAATCTTCTGGAAGTCCATCACCCGGCTGAAATTAGTCACGAACTTCAGTTCTTCACCCTGTATCCTGATCAGTTGCCGCTCGTGGGTCAATAGTTCAGCATCGTCAGAAGGCAGTTCGTCAGCCGCCAGCATCATCAGCGACTCCCGCATCATGCTGAGCCCATATTGCATCAGTCCTTTCTGCGCCTCTTTGCCCATTTTATGGATTTGGTCTACCAGGCTAAGCAGCTTTTGATATTGTTGCGTATAGCAAAGCCGCATCCAGTCTCTGAATACCTGGTGGTTGTCTTCTTCCACCTCGCTGAGCAGTTGCAGGGCTGCTCTCAGGTTGCCATCCGCCAGGTTAGCAATCTGCCGCAGGCGTTCCATTCTCCTATCCTGAGGGTCTTGTATCCCTTCTATTTTTGCCAAGTGCCCCAAAATCTCCTGATCACTGAAAGCCGGTATACTGACAATCTGCGTACGGGACAAGATGGTAGGAAGCAGCTTTTCGGCATCATGGGCTACCAGCAGGAAAAGAGTATTATCAGGTGGTTCTTCCAGCACTTTGAGAATGCCATTAGCTGCTGAAGGGTGCAGCAGTTCGGGCATCCAGAGGATGACGACCTTATATTTTCCCTCAAAAGACTTCAGGCTCAGCTTGCGGATGATGTTACGGCTCTCTTCTTTAGAAATATTAAGTTGCTTATTCTCTGCCCCGAAGCCCTGGCTCCAGTCTGCCAGGTTGCCATAAGGCTGATCCCCGACAAACTCCCTCCATTCTTTCAGGAAGCTATCACTTACTACATCTTTGCCGGATTTACCTTTGGCTGCCCCTACAGGAAAAACAAAATGCACATCAGGATGAATGAATTTTCTCAGTTTTTCGGTGGCTGGCCCCGGCATAAGGCTGCCATCGGGCTGGGGCTGGTCGCCATTCAGATAAGCAGTATAGGCCAGCGCCATGGCCAGGTTGGCGCTTCCCTCGGGGCCCAGGAAGAGTTGAGCATGCGCAATCTGCCCCTCCTGCGCCGCATGGATCAGGCTTTTTTTGACAGAATGTAATCCAGTGATATCAGAAAACTGCATAAGGCGGCAGGTATTTTACCGGCCCAATTTAGAAAAAGCCGGACAAAAGCGAAGGCACAAAATGTAAAATGTCTGAAACAAAAAAGTCTTCAGTTTCCTGAAGACTCCCTGATGATTTGTAACATAAGCTTAGCTTTTGTCTTTCTTGTAACGGCGGTTGAATTTCTCCACACGTCCTGCGGTGTCCACGTACAGCTTCTTACCGGTGTAGAAGGGGTGAGAAGCAGAGCTTACTTCCACTTTTACTACCGGGTACTCCTGACCGTCCATCTCAATGGTTTCGTCAGTCTGTACAGTAGAGCGGGTGATAAATTTAAAATCACTTGAAGTATCGTGAAAAACCACTTTCCTGTATTCGGGATGAATATCTTTTTTCATAGCCTACGCTTTTATGGGTATTGTTAACGGATTTTGCCGTTGGTTAAGTTCAATTTGTCAAAAGAGCTGCAAATATATGCTTTTTATCTATCAATGTTAAGGTTGACCACCTGCTTTTTTTATTTTTTTAGCAATAGTTTCAGCCATTACCTTGGCACCGGCAGCATCGGGGTGGATTCCATCGGGAAACATCTCTGCTTTTTTGCTCAGCGCTTTATAAAGATTGATGGTTTTTACGTTTTCAGCACGTTTGATTCTCTTTATCATCGGCAGTATCTCATCGTCTACTACCGAAGAAGTGATGCCATAATGCTCTTCATAGACCGGCACCGGAAGGCAGATCCATATCTCCGGCTGGCTCTCCAGGCCCCTGAATTCCTGAATCATGGCCCGGTAATCAGTTTCATACGCCTCTGCATACGCCCAGTTTTGAGGCTTGGAGTCGTTGGTGCCCAGTTTGATAATGACCACGTCGGACTCAAAAGCCAGTGCTTGCTGAAAAGCCTCCGTTTTCCAGTATGGCTTATCGCCGTTTTTGAGCATAGTCGCACCACTCACTCCAAAGTTTTGCACCTCCCAGCCGTCGCCCAGCAGCTTTTGCAACTGCGCCGGATAGCTGTTTTCCTCCCGGTTCTCAATGCTCGAACCATAGGTGATACTATCCCCGACACAGGCTACTTTGATGACTTTTTGCTGGCGAAAACTAAGACTGCTGAGAACAAGCAAACAGAGGGTAAGGAGGAGAATACGACGTTGGTTGCTCATGGGAAAAAAGTTTAGCATTTTGTGTCCAG
>JBKHDR010000170.1:0-7587 GCA_046541235.1 Cyclobacteriaceae bacterium
TCAACCCTTCAACCATCATTGTACATTAGGTGAATGCCGGGGGATCAGCATCAGTTCCCTCTGGCGTCCATCTATGTAGTGCACCTGCCCGTTTTTAAAAACAGCATTCTCTTCCAGCATTACCCTGATTTCTTTATTGCCCCACTCAGGTATCTTTTCGCGCGTATTTAGCTCAATGGCATAGCAGGTGTTTTCGTGCAGCGGGTGTTCTCCGGTATCTACATGCTGCTGGTTATCCCACATCCCGATGCTGGTACCGGCCGCATGCCCGTGGTAACCAATTGGGTGGCTGTAGATGCTAGGCGTCAGATCTTCGGCGAGGGCCTGTTCCCGGGTGAGACGGAGAATTTCGTTGCCACTACGGCCTTCCTTGAAATTAGAAGTAAGAATATCCTGTAATCGGTTGCCTTTCTTCAGCGCGGCTACAAGGCCGGCAGGAGGAGCGGTTTCCCCGGGCCGAAGCACATAGGCATTCTGCTGGGTATCGGTATTGAGCCGGAGGTAGGTGATCCCGAAGTCAATATGCACCAGGTCGCCGGGCATGATGATGTCTGCTTCTGGGGTGGTCTGGGCAGCAAAGGAGCGGGAAGCCTCGTTTTCGGCTGGGTCAGGCCGGGTGACATCTACTGTAGGATGGAACCAGGCATCCAGTTTGAGTTCGGCAATGCGCTCCCGGTACCACCATTTCACATCTTCGGTGCTGGTCGCACCCGGCTGTATGACTTTTTCAGACAGGCCTTCTGCTATAATGCTGTGAGCGATCCGGCAGATCTGCTCATAAAGGGCCAGTTCGGTATCCGTACGGGTTTCCAGCCAGCGCACCGCCAGCGTTTCTGCAGATACGATACGGCTCTGGTATTTTTTGGGCAGGCATTTTATGAAAGCCTCATACTCGGTGCTGGTCAGCCCGTCAGCATGGTTGTAGAGGCCCGAGAGGTTGAGGCCGATCTTTTTGGGGTCTTTTTCGGCTATGATGGCCGCCAGGCGTTTCCACTGGTCGGGCTCCTCTTCAGGATTCCAGGCGCTGGCAAAGAGGTTTCCCACATTATAGCGGGCCACAGCCAGCCCTTCTATCTCACTGCCATCCTGGTGGTGGATCGCGAGGATGGTACGACGGCGGGCATTGAGCCAGGTAGCGGGTAGCATCGTCCTGATTACCGGGTCTTCATTGTACTCACGGGCTATTACCAGCCAGAGGTCAATGCCCTGTTCTTCCATCAGGCGGGGCAGCAGCGTCATAAATCGCTCTTCCAGAATCTGATCCATCACTTTGGCGCGCTCCTTCAGAGGAAGGATGTGAGGCATGGTAGGAGTTTGAGCCATGCTCAGACAACTCACAAAAAGGCAGCAAATGAGAAGCTTAAGTCGAGTCATAGGTAGGTCTAAGGTATGTTTCTTCCAAATATAAAGGATAAGCCGGTACTTTGATAAAACAAAAGCTGGGCTTATCAGGATAGGCTACAAAATACTGCAGTATGAACCAACTTTTTTTAAAATGCCCGTGTTATGAACATGATTTTATGCACGAAAGAATTTGAGCATATATAATCATCGTTATACAGATTTATTGGATATATTTGCAGTCCATCGTTCAATTAATAAATCAAACACGCTAGTCAAATGACGCAGGTTGTTGTAACATCCATTATTGCATTTACGCTGATCATCCTGCTGTTGGTAATGCTCTTGCTCTATGCCCAGTCCAAACTGGTGCAACAGGGTGATGTGAAGATCATTGTTAACGGAGATGAGAAGAACCCAATCGTAGCTCAGGCAGGTAGCACGCTCCTTTCTACATTGTCGGGTCAGAAGATATTTCTTCCTTCTGCCTGCGGTGGAGGTGGTACCTGTGCCATGTGTAAGTGTGCCATAGACGAGGGCGGAGGCGATGTGCTTCCTACCGAAGTTGGTCACCTGAGCCGTAAAGAACAGCAGGAAAACGTACGCTTGTCCTGCCAGGTCAAAGTGAAAAATGATATGCGCATCCGCATTCCCGAAGAGATTTTTGGTATCAAAAAGTGGGAGTGCGAAGTGGTTTCCAATTACAATGTATCTACCTTTATCAAAGAATTTGTAGTGAAGCTGCCCCCCGGTGAGACGCTGCACTTTGAATCAGGCGGATACATCCAGATTGACGTACCAGAGGTAGAAGTGGATTTCAAGACCATGGATATCAAACCTAATCCTCAGACGGGTGACCCGGATGATAAATTCAAGGAAGACTGGGATAAGTTTGATCTGTGGAGCCTCAAGATGAAGAATCCCGAGCCTATCTTCCGTGCGTATTCTATGGCCAACCATCCCGCCGAAGGAGACATTATCATGCTCAATATCCGTATTGCTACCCCCCCCTGGGACAGAGCAGCCGGTAAGTGGATGGATGTAAACCCTGGTATCTGTTCTTCTTACGTATTCTCCAGAAAACCCGGTGATAAGGTAACGATCTCCGGACCTTATGGTGAGTTCTTTATCAACCCTACCGGACGCGAGATGATCTACATCGGTGGTGGTGCGGGTATGGCTCCCCTGAGGTCGCATATCTTCCACCTCTTCCATACTGAAAAGACAGACCGGAAAGTGTCTTACTGGTATGGTGGTCGTTCCAAGCGTGAGCTTTTTTATACTGACCACTTCCGTAAGATTGAGGAGGAGTTTCCGAACTTCACTTACAATATTGCACTCTCTGAGCCGCTGCCGGAAGATAGCTGGAAAGGCTACACCGGATTTATCCACCAGGCTCTTTACGATAATTATCTGAAGGATCATCCTGAGCCGGACGAAGTAGAATTTTACCTCTGCGGACCTCCTTTGATGAACGCAGCCGTACTCAAAATGCTGGATGATATGGGCGTACCCCCCGAAAACATCCGCTTTGACGACTTCGGAGGTTAGTCCGTTACAAAATGATATCTTTAAAAGGAGTGAGCAATCACTCCTTTTTTTGTTGCAGCTAGTTTTTGTAATTTTCCGCTTCTCAAACACGCAAACACAGCCTATGAACCTGAGTATCTTCTTCTCGCCGGTAGGCCCCGAGTCTTATGAAGGGGTGTATGCCGCCAACAGCTTCTTCCGGTCCATACAGGTCCATATTGATATGTTTCCCAATTACATGGATGCGGATATTGCCATCATCGGCCTGACCGAAAAGCGGGGGAATAGCGAAAACGGAGGCGCGGAGCGTGCACCAGACAAGATCAGGCAGGCATTGTACCGCCTAAAAAAAGGAAGCGGAGCTTATCAGGTGGTGGACCTGGGTAACCTGAACAACGGCCACAGCCTGGAGGAAACCCGCCTGAGGATCAAGGAAGTGTGCGAGACGCTGATCAACAATAATACTCTGCCCGTCCTGATAGGAGGTACCCATGATCTGGATTATGGGCAATACCAGGCTTATGAAAGTATGGAGAAGCTGATCAGCGTGCTGAGTGTAGACGCTATGATTGATATTGACCCAGGCCATGAGGCGGATGATGAAGGTAGCGCCTGGAAAAACCACCTGCATCATATACTGATACATGAGCCCAATTATCTGCTCAACTACAGTCATATTGCCTACCAGAGCTATCTGGTAGATCACTCGGTGCCTACCCTGCTGGATAAATTTTACTTTGACACCTATCGCCTGGGGCTGGTTAGCCAGAAGATCAATAGTATGGAGCCGGTCATCAGGGGAGCGGATATGCTCAGCTTTGATATTTCGGCCATCAAGATGGAAGACGCCCCGGGTAATACACATGCCCAACCCTTTGGCTTGAACGGACAGGAGGCCTGCCAGCTCTGCTGGTATGCGGGTCACAGCGAGAAACTTACCTCGGCCGGTTTTTATGAGTACAACCCGGTTTGGGACAATGAGCGCAAAAAGACAGCCTCTGTGGTGGCTACGATGGTGTGGTATCTTATAGAAGGTTATTACCATCGCACTTATGAAAATGATTTTGAGAGCAACAGCTTTACCAAGTACATTGTACCCATGCCTTCCACGCCTTCGGTCATTACCTTTTACAAAGCCAAAAAGAGTGAAAAATGGTGGATGGAGGTGCCCAATCCACAGGTGGAAGCTATCAGAGAACGGATGAGCATCATCCCCTGTGACCCTTCAGATTATGAAATGGCTACCAAGGGCGAACTCCCCGATCGGTGGATACAGAATCATGCTAAGTACCTGTAAATCAATTTGATATGGAGAGTCGCCGCCAGTTTATTGCTAAGCTTGCTACCGTCAGCTTCTGCCTGAGTACTCAGCCACTGCTAAAACTTTTGCAGGAAAGGCAGGGGAAAGTATATACGGTAAACGGTGCGATTCGTCCTGCCCGCCTGGGCTTCTGCCTGACGCATGAGCATGTGATGTCAAATTTTGGAGGGGAAATGGCGCTGTATCCTGATTATGATCAGGATAAACTCTTCGCCCAGGTACTGCCTTACCTGAAAAGAATAAAATCCCTGGGTTGCGATACCCTGGTAGATTGTACGACAGCTTATTTTGGAAGAGATGTCAGGGCTCTGCAAAAGCTTGCGCAGCAGAGCGGCCTGCAACTGATCACTAATACCGGCTACTATGGAGCTGCCAATGACCGCTATATTCCTGAACATGCTTACCAGGAAGGTGCTGATAGCATCGCCCAGCGCTGGCTGCAGGAGTGGGAAAGCGGCATACAGGAAACCGGTATCTATCCAGGTTTTATCAAAGTGGCAGTGGATGGCGGCAGCCTTTCTGAGATTGACGCCAAACTTTTCAGGGCAGCGGCCCTGACCCATCGGCAGTCGGGTCTGACCATCGCCTGCCATACGGGCAATAATCCTGAAGCGGCTCGGCAGGAGCTGGAAATTCTGAGAGAAGAAGGTGTCAGCCCGCTTGCCTGGATATGGACGCATGCAAATCAATCAGAGCGGGTGGAGCCCCTGGTTGATGCCGCCCGGCAGGGAGGATGGATTTCCCTGGACGGCGTCCGCGACAATAGTGTTGACCTGCATCTGGCTTACCTCCAGGAGATGAAAAAAGCAGGACTGCTCAGGCAGGTATTGCTTTCGCACGATGGCAATTCCTTTCCACGGGGAGGAGCCATACGGCCCTATGAGGCCATCTTTACAACATTGATTCCTCGCATGCAGAAAGAAGGCTTCAGTCGGCAGGAAATCAGGCAACTGACCATTCTTAATCCCCAGGAAGCCTTTACTGTCAAAACCCGCCTGATCTGAATGGCTAAGCTGAAGGAATTTACCCGCTCCCAACTCGCGCTGAGAAACGGACAGGACAGGGAAGAAATCTGGATAGCCTACCAGGGGATCATTTATGACGTCAGTCAATCTCGCCTCTGGCGAGCTGGTAAACACTACGAGCACTGGGCCGGTCAGGACCTGACCGAAGAACTGGCCCAGGCCCCCCATACCGACAGGGTTTTCAGCAAGTTCAAAGCTGTAGGTAAGCTCATAGGCTAGCATCAGGCCAGGATGTATTTCTATTTGTGGAGGCTTCCAGGCCGGACATGAACCAAGGTATACTTAGTTCAAAGCTGTAGGCAAACCAACAGGCTAATCAAATGAGCAAATAAACTCATCAACAAATCAACCTCATTTCACTGCCTCCATTGTTATCTCCAAATTAGCTCCCCTGGGCAGAGCCGCCACGCCCACCGTCACCCGGGCGGGAGGGGAGTCGTTGAAATAGCTGCCGTAAATCTCGTTGACTTTACCGAAGTTGTTCAGGTCGGTCATGTAAATGGTGGTTTTCACCACATCTTCCATACTCATACCGGCTTCTTCTAGCACAGCCTGCAGGTTACTCATTACCTGCCGGGTTTCTTCTTCTATGGTAGCCGTTACCATTTCACCATTTTCCGGATTGATGGCAATCTGTCCGGCCAGATAGAGCGTATTGCCCACCATGATGGCCTGACTGTAGGGACCGACTGGCTCAGGTGCTTTGTCTGTCCGGATGACTCGGCGCTCAGCCGCGGGCGCTTCCTTATTCTCGGATGGACTGCTCTGGGTATTACAGCCAAGAAACAGGCTTAAGATTAAGAGATTGAAAAATAGTCGTAAAGTGTGCATAGTATCAGTATTTTCGCAGGAAAATAATTACTTATTCTTATAAATACCCAATTTTTAAAATATTATACTGAAATGTAATGATGAATAGGCTCCGTTACTCCTGGTGATAAATTAAAAGTAAACCCGAAAAAAGGGCCAGAGGCCCCAGGGATACGAGTCACTCGGCAGGAGCCGAGCGACTGTTAGACTGATGTGGCAGCCCGTGAACTTGAAATTTACTTCACAATTCCAGGATATAGGATACCATCTTTAGGCTGAAAATCCAGCCGCAACAGGTGTGCAATGACCGGAGCGATATCTTCCATGCCGATGGTGGCCAGTTGTTTTTTCTCAGCGATACCCGCTCCCCAGGCCACAAAGCCGGTTTCTATCTCCTTAAAATCCGGATAAAAGCCATGCGTACCTCCCCGGGCCGCCTTCAGCACCGGCCCTTCGGGAGAAGAAGACATATTGACTCCGGGCACGGGAGCCAGGGCCAGCACAGCCTTCGGGTCTGCGCCTACCTCATCCAGTTCGGCTCTTTCTACCACTCTGAATAGCTTGCGGTAGTTTTGGGGAAGTTCAGCCAGTTTCTTCCTGACCATTTCAGCACTTTTCTTATCCTTAGGATCTTTCAGATGCAAAAAAGCAGAAGCGCCTGAAGTGTGAAAGGTTGCCTTCCAGTTGCCACGGTCTTTTTTTGCTTCCATCAGCCCGCATTCAACCAGCCACACATTGGGCGACAGGCTGCTATGGATATCCACAAAACCATGATCTCCGGTGATGATGAAGGTGGTCTTGTCCAGGATACCTGCTCTTTCGGCGGCTTCTTTAATTTTACCGATGGCCCGGTCTATAGCACCTATAGCCAGGTGTACCTTCTCACCTTCCCGGCCTTCCTCATGCTGAAAATGATCAGCGGCAATCAGGTGTAGGGTGATGAGGTTAGGCCGGTATTTCTCCAGCACATAAGCGGCCATTTCGCCGCTGCGGTCTTCCCGGTTAAGGTAGTCGCCGTTGAAGGTACGCTCATTCATCTGCCCCAGCACTTCTTTTTCCATTTCTTCCAGCAGGCCCTTAGGTGTCTGATGGTCTCTCATCGGCTGTATGCGTCCGTAACCCTCATCTAGCGACCATACTTCGGGAATGTTATAGTCAATTGGTGCTCCTACGGATACCGGCCAGATGAAGCTGGCGCTTTTCTTTCCGGCGGCACGCACGGCATCCCAGAGGGTAGGCACCTGAATCTGTTCGCTCTCCCAATACCAGCGTCCGGTTTGTCCTTCCGGCTCAAAGGGTGCATTGTAGTAGATACCGTGAGAAATAGGCTTAGCCCCGGTGATCAGCGTAGTATGGGATGGATAGGTCACCGAAGGAAAAACGCCCCTCACGCCTGAAGCAGAGACACCCTTGGCAGCCATTTGCTTAAGGTTAGGCGCCGGCCATTTTTCTTCCTGGTAAAATTCAGGACGGAAACCGTCTACCGAGATCAGGACGACATGCTCTGAGGATTGGCCAAAACTCAGGCTGCTGCTTAGCAAAAGCAGAAAGACAATTATT
>JBKHDR010000171.1:0-7581 GCA_046541235.1 Cyclobacteriaceae bacterium
TTTTTCCTCCAGTGCCTGAAGGCAACGGGTTTCCAAAACACAAATTATCATGAATTATTGAAATGGCTTGTCAACTCATTTTTTCCTGAAAGTTACTCAGTTCATGCCTCATTTGGAGAAAAAATCTCATAGTCAATAGTCCAAATTGACAGTGTGAGCATGAGTAATTCAAACCATAACTGACTCCTTACCTGACAAGATAAAATTGAGCCAAACAATCACTGATTAGTTTTTGTAGCTTAAGTAAAGATTCTTCGCTACTAATGGCAGAATATAAGGGTTTTGCATTTAGATTTTTTTATCAAAAGCAGCCTAAAGCCTGGCTGTCAGGCCATAATAGACGAGAGAACTGCGATGGTGATAATTTTTTTACTCTACAACAACCCAAAAAACTTAGCTACATGAACTATGAAAAGGATGTATCTTATGAGCGTATAAAAGATATCTTAAAAGACCATACCCGCCTGCTGCATCACAAAAAATCGCTTGACCCCCTGATGGATGCGATAGGCGATCGTAAGATCGTGATGCTGGGTGAAGCCTCACATGGCACCCATGAATATTATCTCTGGCGTGCTATGATCAGCCAGCGGCTAATAGAAGAAAAGGGATTCCGGTTTATAGCAGTAGAAGGAGACTGGCCTGATTGCTACCAGCTAAACCGCTATATTAAAGGCTATCAGCCTGAGCTCAGCTCGCCGGAGGATGTCTTACGGAGATTTGATCGCTGGCCTACCTGGATGTGGGCCAATTGGGAGGTAGCCTCTCTGGCCAGCTGGCTCCACGGCTTTAACCAGAGGTTACCAGCCAATCAGCGTATTGGGTTTTACGGATTGGATGTTTACAGCCTGTGGGAATCTCTTGAAGCCATGATTGGGTATCTTGACAAGGAAGACCGCCATGCGGCTGAAGAGGTGAGGGAGCTAAGCCGCTGCTTTGAACCTTACCGTGGGGAAGGCGGACAGGCCTATGCATGGGCAGCCCGGCAGACTGTTCCTGCACCCTGCCAGGAAGATGTACTAAACCTGCTCAGGACCATCAGGGAGCGGGTGCCCCACTATGACCAAGACCAGGAAGCCGTTATAAGTACTGAGCAGAATGCCCATGTGGTACATAATGCTGAAAAATACTACCGCGCCATGATAGGCTTTGGACCGGAATCCTGGAACGTGAGAGATCATCATATGACGGATACACTGGACCGCCTGATGGACTTTCATGGTCAGGATGCCAAGGCAATTATCTGGGAACATAATACTCATATAGGTGATGCCAGGGCTACAGATATGGCCGAAGACGGTCTGGTCAATGTGGGACAGCTGGTGAGAGAAAGATATGGCAGGGAAAATACCTTTGCTCTGGGCTTTGGTTCATACGAAGGTAGTGTCATTGCCTCCAACAAATGGGGGGCACCTATGGAAAAAATGCAGGTACCCCAGGCAAGATATCACAGCTGGGAAGACCTGATGCACCAGGCAAGTCCTCATAATAGCCTGCTGCTGATGGAAGATGTGAGGCATGAAGATGATTTGAAAGTACCCCTGGCACACCGGGCCATAGGCGTAGTGTATCACCCGGAGCAAGAGTCCAGAGGCAATTACGTGCCCAGTGATATGACTGAGCGGTATGATGCTTTTATACACATAGAAAAATCAGAGGCACTTCACCCGCTGCACTTAGCGGCAGATCAGGCCAAAACACCGGAATCCTATCCCTGGGGCCTGTAAAATGATCTGGAACGAAAGACAGCATGCTATTTTTTGACAAACAAAATCATTTTGTAAACTTAAATTTAAGCCTTATGAATCTGGATAAAGCTCACAATGACGGCAAGCATTTTATGCACCTCCTACAGCAAAGACTCGGTACGGAGGATAACTGGGACAAAACGACCCGCATCCTCAAAGGGATACTGCATACCCTCAGAGATAATATGCAGGTAGGAGAAGCCATTAATGCCCTGGCGCAGATGCCGCTCTTTCTCAAAGGCATCTTTGTGGATGAGTGGAAATACAGCGCAGAACCCGAGAAGCTCAGGAGCCTAAATAAATATGTGGAAGCAGTTCAAAACCGCAAAGAGATTGTTGAATTCAAAGATTTGCCTGATGAGGAAGCAGTGATCCATGCGAGTAAAGAAGTTATTTCTCTACTAAGCGAGTACCTTTCTGAGGGTCAGATGGAGCATATCAAAAGCAATATGCATAAGGACCTGCATTTTATCTTTGATGAAGCCCTCAGCCATCATTAGTAGTAAAAATTTCAAAAGCAGGGGGGCAAGGCATTACTTCCCTGCATCTTGATATACATTCAACCGACACACAAATAGAAAACTTGATAATAATATGAGATTTGAGGACAGAGAAGATGCCGCCAGACAACTGGCTCAGGAGCTGAAGCATTACAAAAGTACAGATAGTATAGTGCTAGGCATCCCCCGAGGAGGTGTGCCGATGGCCTATTACATAGCCGAAGAACTGGACCTGCCTTTAGATGTGGTGCTGGCTAAAAAGCTGGGCCACCCTGACAATCCCGAACTGGCCATAGGAGCCATTAGCCTGGAGGGTGCTTCCATCAGTGAAAAGTACCATGTTTCGCAGGCCTATATTGATAGTGAAATTGAAAGAGTGAGGGAAGAACTTAAAAGAAGACGAAAAGAATTTACCGGAGACGGACAGAGAATTCCCCTCAAAAACAAACATGTCATACTTACAGACGATGGCATTGCTACCGGCAGAACCGTACAGGCTACGGTAGAACTGCTGAAGAATGCAGGGGCAAGAAAGATCACCATTGCCGTACCCGTTACTTCTCCTCATGCTGAGCAGATGCTCAGGCGTGAAGTTGATGAATTTATCAGCCTGATGTCACCTGAAGATTTTAGGGCAGTAGGCCAGTTTTATGAAAACTATGAGCAAACCAGCGATGAGGAGGTTAGTGATTTACTTCATAAAGCTCAAAAGAAGTCCGGAAATACCTAATCACCATTGAAAGCAGGCATCAGTCCATAAATGGTATTGTTGCTGATTGATGTCAAAATGTTTCAGCAGCTGCTTGCAATTTTTCCAGATTCGTCTGCAAGCCTTTTGCTAAACTTTTTTGAAAAAATCCTGGCAATAGAGAAGGCAAAAACCTTCCAGGCTTTCTTCAACCATCACCAGGGTAGCAGCGACCTGATGAAGCAGCTTGCAGTTATGAACGGCATAGGCACTCCAGTTCTTTTATGTCCAACCATAGGATTTAGCTGTTTCTGCAGTAGGTATCTCTGATTGAGTGTTCATCAAATACTTAATTTGCAACTCTTCAGGATCAACTGCTATCTTTTGGTCAGAGTGGCAGTCCCAAAATCTGTCTCAATAAAATTACGATCACACTGGCCAGCAGGCCATAGCCAAGGGCGATAGGTGCATTCTTTTTGATGATGTATCCCTCCTGCCCTATCAATCCTACGGTCGCTGAGGCTGCCACCACATTATGTATACAGATCATATTACCGGCAGCGCCGCCTACTGCCTGCAAGGCCAGTACCTGTATGGGCGGCAGATTGGCATTGTTGGCGGTATTGTACTGGAAAATCCCAAACATAATATCAGATACTGCATTACTGCCGGAGACAAAAGTACCCAGTATACCTACCTGGGGTGCGATGAGATACCAGGCATCTGCCCCGGCACTGGCCGCGGATTTGGCCAGCACGATCAGCATAGAATCTGTCTCTAAGGTCTCGCCAGAATTAACCATAACATATACCATTCCGACGGCAAAGAAAAGGGCTACGGCAGCAGGCCCTATGGTAGAAAAGGTCTCTCCTATAGCTTGCTTTGCCTGCTTGAAGTTCAGGTCATGGATAAAAGGAATGAGCAGGGCAATCAGGGCAAAAGGAAAAAGTCCGGGATTATAAAGCGGTACAATTCCCTGCGAGAGCGTAGTCCCTAGTATATCATTCCAGTCAATGCTCAGCTGCTTAAGTACCGGGTTAAGACCCAGGAAAGGCAGGCGGCCCATCAGCAGTATTAATCCTACCAGAACATAAGGAAGCCAGGCTTTCCAGGCGGGCATAGGTTCTTTGCCGAGATCGCTTTTATCATTAGCTGTGAGTTTACTTTTCCAGCGGTCGGGCCAGCGGGAAGCATCTGGAAACTGCCAGGTCTCTTTGGGGGTAAGGAAACCTTTTGAGGTGGTGAAGGCAAAAACAAAAAGCCCGATGAGCCCACCCATCAGGGATGCCAGTTCGGGCCCTACAAACCAGGCAATCAGGAATTGAGGAATGGTAAATACCAGGCCACCGTAAAGTGCGATAGGCCAGACTTTGAGGGCATTTTTAATTGACCCCTCTGCAATCTGTACACTGACCATGACAATGACAAGTGCTACAAAAGAGCCGATAAAGAAATGTAGCAGAGCGGCCTGCGCCCCGATTTCGCTCAGGTATTGCGTAAATGTCCAGCCTTCCGGCAGGGTAATCACGCCCTCCAGGTTAGCGAAGCCCCCGGTGATAGGAATACCTGCTGCACCGAAAGTGACTGCCGTACTATCTGCTATCAGGGCAGCAATGACCGCGATCAGGGGTGGGAAGCCCAGCCCTACCAGCAGAGGGGCAGCAATGGCGGCAGGGGTTCCGAAACCGGCCGCACCCTCAAAAAATGAACCCATCAGCCAGGCAATCAGGATGAGTTGCACTCGCCTGTCAGCAGAAATGCCCGAAAGTGAATGAGCTATGCCGTCTATACCCCCACTTTTGCGAAGCATCTGCAGCAAAAGAATAGCACCAAATACAATGATAAGGATATCCAGCGCATTGATAAATCCTGCCAGGGTAGAAGCACTTAGCCACTGAAGGTTCATCCCCCAGGCCAGCCAGCCAATCAGTACCGCACTAAGCCAGCCCAACGGCATGGCATTACGAGCCGACCAGCGAAAACCAGTCATAAGCACGATGATCAGTAAAATGGGAAGAAGTGCCAGAACTATCTTAGACCAAGTCATGTATTTACCATTATTGAAGACTGTATACCTACCGCAACCCTGTTGAAAACGGCTTGTTTGGCAGCCATGCCGTTATCCTTCAGTAGGCTTTGCTCAGCCAGGCAGTAGCTTCAGCCTTTTTTGTTTATTGATGAATGGTCAGCAGCGGCATTTTTTTCTGATAAGCAGCCTGTCGGCTTATGCTTTTCTGAAAGAGCCTGTCAAAAAAAGAATGCGCCCTGGGCAAAAGTACCAGCAGGTCTACATTATTGCTCACCATGTGTCGCTCCAGGGCTTCTTCAATCTCCGCATTTTTGATATGAAAAAACTGATGTTGAATTCCTTCCAGATTTGCATCTAAAGTCTGTAAGATATGCCTGACATCTACCGCTACAGGCGCCTTACTGACATGAATTATGTCTATCCGGGCAGAAAAAGCTTTGGCAAAGCTTTTTACAAAGTCAATCACTTCCTGGGAGGTTTCCTGCAAATCAATGGCAAAAGCCAGTTTATTGATAGGTTCAAAATCTTTCTCCTGGGGCAGCGACAATACCGGGCAATGCGCATGTTGTATAATTTTATTGGCATTGCTGCCCATAATATTCGTCAGAAAGCCTTTGCCGCGATTGCCTATCAGCACCAGATCCATCTTTTCCTTATCAATCAGGTGGTTTACTTCAGTCAAAAAATCACCCCTACTAATCACAAAAGCTGCTTTATCAAGCCCAGACACCTGACTTACTATGCTATCAAAATCCCGGGATACCTCCTGCTCGTAGTTCTCCAGCATAGCAGGGGCGAAGTACGTATCGCCGGTAATATGGGTAGTGATCTGGTAAACATACTGAACCCAGACCCGGGCCTGTAAATGTTCTGCCAGTTTAACTCCATAACGTAGCAGGGGCAGCGAGATCTCACTGAGGTCAATCAGTATCAGCAGTTTTTCAATCCTCATAAGAATATAGTTTTAGGTGAATAAATACGCTAACTTCTAGCTTGCAATTTTCTTGGTTTGTTCTTTAGCGTTGAATATAGTACTTACTGCATAGGTATAAAAAAAGGAGGATAAAAAATATATTTGGGATAATCTGGAATGTAGCCAGGTACACTACAAATGAACGGGTAAGCTTAATTTTTCCCTAATCCGGTAGCTGACCTGCAAGTTCAAAGACTTCATGACATTTGCTCATTAGGCTGAGGTATACAGGCATTTCTCAGACTAATCATATGTATTAATTTGAAAAATAAAGGATGCTGTTCTGATAAAGGCCTGAATATGGGTCACAACGCTGGTGCAATGCGACTATGACAATAGAATTTGCAAAAAGCTGCTGACTATTGCTATCAGCCTGGATAACGAAAGCATCATAAAAAAGCCTGTGAAAACTTATTTTCACAGGCTATCTTATTTATGGAAAGAAAGAATCAGTAATTATTGATCTTTCTTCTTAATTCATCTTTGCTCTTTCCGGTTTTGCGCTGCAGGCGGCCAAGCAGTTCGTCTTCTTTTCCTTCGGCATAGGTGAGATCCTCATCAGTCAGTTCACCATATTCCTGCTTGAGCTTACCTTTTACCTCATTCCATCTTCCTTTTATTCTTAAATCGTCCATAGTTTAAAAAGTTAATTATAAAAATAATTCACATACTTAAAACCGCACCTATTGCAAATTGTTTGATGGTTTAATATCTGGCTAACAGCCCTTTACCTGGTTACCATAAGGCATCTCTTTATCAGTTTGTTGTAAAACGCTGCTTGTAAAAAGAAATCGCAGGCAAACAAAAGTAAGTGAAGTATGTTCTTTAACTGAATATTTTTTAACCTAAAAAATCAAAATGAAAAAGTTTAGCTTTTCTTCACTCCTGATTTTTCTTCTGCTTTCTTTTACTTTAACCGGTTGCGATCTGATCGTCGGTATTTTTGAAGCGGGTTTCTGGACAGCGGTAATCCTCTTACTTGTTGTTGTAGGAATTGTAATCTGGCTGATAGGCAAATTTCTGGGTTGACTCACAGTATAAAGATCGGTAATAGCTTTTTTCCTGAAGCAGTGTATCAGATTTTGTTACTATCAAATAAATCATTAAAGACCAATCCTTTAAGATTCTGTCTATATTCTTTTTGCTTGAAGAGCTGATAGCTACAAGTACGGTCTCTTGAAGAATATTATTCACTTCGGATAAGGTGTTGAGGGCATGCAGGCAAAATGAATATTCCCGCTCAGTAGCCGTAATATCTACTCCCTTTCAGGCCTTTAACCACTGCTCTTTCTTGTTGATAAAAGTAAGGATGGAAATAGGCGTATCACAAATAGCTGAAGCTACTTCGACAATTTCGTCCAGTTCCTTTTCCGGCGTAGCATACATCACCGGTAGCTTTCCAATGCAGCTATTCTAGCCTTTTCTTCCATAAGGCCTGTTGTATGCTGTACCAACTAATGAAAATACTTTTAAACTATTGCAATCACTTACTATGTTAATGCTGATAAATCAAGATCGCACAAACTAAATTTAACATCTGCAAAAATCTTCAGTTTAAGTATTTCACTTATGACATTTCTGGAGTATTCAAACTGAACTATAAGAAATTCATAGGTCTGTTTACATTTTGTGTGCATGGGTAT
>JBKHDR010000172.1:0-7544 GCA_046541235.1 Cyclobacteriaceae bacterium
TAGACCATACAGATCAACTGATTGAAGAGGCTGTGCTGGAAGCTTATCACACCTACCTGGATAACTACCTGGCCGGCCAGGTGGAACCTATGGCGGCGGTACTGCATGGCGACTTCCGCCTGGTGGGCAACCGCCGGGATGAGATTCTGGATAAAGAAGCCTTTGTGGCCCTGGTCAGCACAAGAGATGAACCGCTCATTGGTAAAGTAGAGCTCCGTAACCTTGATCTGAAGCTCAACTGGTATGGCGATAAAGTAATGCTGCTGACTCTGGCCGACACCTTTGTAAGTGGGGAAAAAGGGTGGACTTACAAGGACAGCTTCCAGAGTAGCGTGATGCTGCAGCAGGAAAACGGTAAGTGGCTACTGACGCACCAGCATGGAACTTTTCCCGAACAAACTACTTCCGAGGGAGAGCCACATGCCATAGAGCAGCTAAGTAAAGAGAATAGTGAGCTGAGAGAGATGGTAGCCCAACAGGCGGCCGAACTGGAGCTCAAGAACCGTGAACTACAGGTGGAAGCGGCACTGGAGCGCGTCAGGACCCGCTCTATGGCAATGCAGAACAGTAGCGAGCTACAGGGGGTGGTCAATGCAGTATTTGCCAACCTGAAGGGACTTGGTATCATGCTGGATGCCGTCACCCTCATCATCATACATGAGGAAGCTCGCCTGCTTGAGCTGTGGATTGCTGCCTCAGGCTTTGATTATGCCCGAAAAATAGACGTTCCTTACTTTGAACACCCGGTCAACGAACCCTACTTCCAGGGACGGGCCTCCAACCAGGAACTGATTACCGGCTCCTTCAACAAGAAAGAAAAAGACCGTTATTTTGAGCATCTCTTTGAGCACACCAATCTCAAATACATAGGCGACAAGCGCAAAGCCTACATTATGAACGGCAGTGGTTACGACATTTCCATTGCCTTCGGAAAGAACACCTCTATCCAGCTCAACAGCTACTTTGGTGAAAAAAATTCGCAGGAAGATCTTGATATCCTGAAGCGTTTTGCCCGGGTGTTTGACCAGATGTATACCCGCTTCCAGGACCTGCAGAAAGCCGAGCGACAGGCTCGCGATGCTGAAATTGAAGCGGCTCTGGAGAGGGTGAGAGGCAATGCCATGAGCATTAGTAACAGCAGCGAGCTCAACCAGGTGACTCACTCTATCTTCAGAGAACTCAGAGGCCTGGGCATTGATCCCATACGCTTCGGTATTGGCTTGATCAATGGTAAAAAACATGAAGCAGAAATCTGGACCACTACCATACGCGAGGGCAAAGCCACCGACATCAAAGGGAATATCCCCCTGAGCAGCACGCATCCTATGCTGGCAAAAATGTTTACCGCATGGGAAGAACAGGCACCATCCTTCGTGTATCAACTGGGAGGGAAAGAACTACAGGATTATTTTAGACACCTCTCAGAGACCAACTACGACATCAGGCAGGATCCTAACCAGCCCAAGCTAAAGCTGACCGACCCCCAGTACCTGATCTATGTGCCTTACCGTGAGGGCGGTATTTTTACCTTTACCAAAACCGAACCTCAGCAGGAGCAGGTAGCTCTTTTGGAACGTTTTGTTGAAGTGTTTCAACTGACTTATACCCGCTACCAGGACCTGCAGAAAGCCGAGGAACAGGCACATAGTGTGGCGCGACAGTCGTCCCTGGACAGGGTACGTGCTGAGATTGCCTCCATGCGCAGCACCGAAGACCTGCAAAGCATCACCCCCCTGGTGTGGCAGGAGCTCAGCAACCTGAACATACCCTTTTTTCGCTGTGGGGTTTTTATCGTTGACCAGGAAAAAAGGACCCTGGAGACTTACCTCTCAAACCCTGATGGCAAGCCCCTGGCTACCATCCATCTGCCCTTCGACAGCAGCCACCTTGCCCGTGTAGCAGTAAAACACTGGAGCCAACAAAAGATGTATACCACTATCTGGGACAGGGATCAGTTCAACAAATGGCTGAACTCGCTGGTAAAAAGAGGTTACATAGAATCGGAAACCAGCTACCGCGGAAATGATGAGCCACCGCCTGCCATGGGACTGCACTTTATCCCGTTTGAGCAGGGCATGCTCTACATAGGCAGCAGCAACCTCCTGCAGCAGAAGCAACTGGACGAAATACAGGAACTGGCCTGGGCATTTGAGGTAGCTTACGCACGCTACGACGACTTCAGGCAACTGGAGCAGGCCAAAGCCAAAGTAGAGGCTACCCTCAAAGACCTGACCCTGGCCCAGGAGCAACTCATACAGCAGGAAAAGCTGGCCAGCCTGGGGCAGCTGACCGCCGGTATCGCCCATGAGATCAAGAACCCGCTCAACTTTGTCAACAACTTCGCGGACCTGAGTATGGAGCTGATAGATGAAGCCATAGAAGAGTTTGCGCACGTCCCTGAGACGGAACATACAGAAGGAGTGAAGGACCTGTTGCATGATGTCAAATTCAACCTGCAGAAGATCCATCATCACGGATCACGGGCTGATGGTATTGTCCGCTCCATGCTACAGCATAGCCGCAGCTCGGGTGGTAAAACGGAACCTGTCGAACTCAACTCTCTGATCAAGGAGTACGTCAATCTCTCATTTCATGGAATGCGCGCCGGGAAAAAGCCCATCAACGTGAAGATCGCCCTGCAACTGGACGAGAAAATAGGTGAATTGCCACTGCTGGCCGAAGAATTCAGCCGGGTGATCCTTAACCTTTGTAATAATGCCTTTGACGCCATGCACAGCAAAAAATTAAGCCAGGAAAATGACTACCTGCCTGAACTAACGGTATCTACCAGCCTAAATGAATCTCATATTGAGATCGGTATACGAGATAACGGTCCCGGCATTCCGGCTGGCATCAGGGACAAAATTCTACAGCCTTTTTTTACGACCAAAAAAGGGACAGAAGGTACCGGGCTGGGGCTGAGTATCACTCATGATATTATAAAAAGCCATAAAGGTACTCTTACCATCACTTCTGAAGAAGGTGACTATTCCTGTTTCAGCATACGTTTACCACTTCCTAAAGCTGAAAAGCTATGAAAATTATGATTGTAGACGATGAGAGAGACGTAGAAGTCCTCTTCCGGCAGAAGCTTCGCAAAGAGATCAGGCAAAATGAACTGGAGCTGGAGTTTGCTTTTTCCGGAGAGGAGGCCCTGGATAAACTGGGCGCATCTAGCCCGCCCGAAGTGCTTTATGTCTTTTCGGATATCAATATGCCGGGTATGAGCGGACTGGAGTTTCTGGAACAGGTGAAGACCCGCTTTCCGCAGGTCAATGTAAGTATGATCTCAGCCTATGGCGATGCAGCCAATTATGAAAGGGCTATGGGCTCAGGAGCCAGTGGGTTCTTCACCAAGCCGATAGATTTTAATTCCCTGAAAGAAGAAATCAAAAGATTAGCAGAGTAAACACAGATACCTATGACCAAAATTTTAGTAGTTGATGATGAAGAAGATCTGAAGGTACTGATCAAGCAGCGATTTCGTCAGAAGATCAGAAAATCCGAGTACGAATTTGTGTTTGCCGAAAACGGGCGGCACGCCCTGGAAATTCTGCTTGACCAACCTGATATAGACCTGGTGCTCAGTGATATCAATATGCCTGAGATGGATGGACTGACACTCCTCTCCAAACTTAAAGAGAAAAACTCCCTACTCAAATCCGTTATTGTGTCTGCCTACGGCGATATGAGCAATATTCGGGTAGCCATGAACCGGGGAGCTTTTGACTTTATCACCAAACCTATTGATTTCAAAGATATGGAGATCACTATAGAAAAGACCATTTCCCATATCACCAACCTGAAAAAAACCCTGCAGGCTATCAAGGAAAACAACATCCTGCGGATGTATGTAGACGAAAGTGTGCTCAATTTTATCGGCAGCAGGGAGGTTGAAAAAGCTCTCTTTGACAACAGTCTGCAGGAAGGTACAGTGGCATTCATAGATATCTGCGGCTTCACTTCCATCAGCGAGAATGAGCCAGCCGACAAAGTAGTGGCCCTGCTCAACACCTACTTCGACATCATGGTCAAGGAGATCATCAAGGAAGAAGGCATCGTGGATAAATTTCTGGGAGATGCCGTAATGGCTTCCTTCAAGGGCCCCTATCACCTGGACAGGGCCATGGATGTATGCCTGGCCATCCGCCGAGCCATACATGAAGCCGATATCGGTCTTGACACCGACAGCAATCGCCCGGAAGTTTCCATCGGTATCAACAGCGGAGAGATGGTATGGGGCAACATTGGCTCTGCCAAGCTCAGGCGGCTGGACTTTACCGTGATCGGTGATGCGGTTAACGTAGCTGCCCGCCTGCAGTCGGCTGCCGGCAAGGGACAAATCCTGATAAGCGGTAAAGCTTACGGAAAGGTAAAAGAATCATTTACCTGCCGCGAGGTAGGTGAAATCAAAATGCGCAACAAAAAAGAGCCTATACTTGCTTACGAAGTTCTGAGCTGATGCCAGGGCATGTTCAATGCAAAGCTTTGTCACGGGAATAGAATTCCGGACAGAAGCGCTTCACCTGCTGTCAGCCCCTGGAAGCATTTCGAAAGGCTCACTATATTTTTTGATACCAAAAGCATAGGGATTTTCATGCTGTTGATAGTCTAGATGGTAACAGATGTATACTGCTGGCTGCCAGGAGAGTAGCGGCTTTTTCGTTGACTTCAGTCTGTACGCCGGCAGTAGGGTTCAGGCTTTCTGCTGTTTTTGAGACGCCAATACCTCCATCATCTTTTCGGGTAGTGCAGGATTCTCCCCTCTCTGCTGGCGGTAAACGCTGATCAGGCCCAGGTTCTTGATGGTGGTATCAAACATCCAGTCACCTTCTATGGAACAGCTCAGGGCTTTTCTCAGCTGTGCCTTGGCTTTTTCGGCATCGTTCTCAATGACGGCAATTTCCAGCAGCGTGGCATAGTCCCAGTAGTCAGGCTTCCTGCTGGCCAGTTTGCGTTGTACCGCATACTCCACCACCGGAGCCAGCTGCTGTATCTGCTCTTTGTCGCCTTTCAGTTCCAGCAGGGTAAGGGCATTCACGCCCGGGTAGGCATCCCGCCAGTCGGCTTCAAAGCCTTTGAGGTAAGTTTCCAGGGCTTTGTCCAGGTAGCCTTCTGCCTGGAACGCATTGTCTTCCTGCCTGGCTTTATCAAACAGGTCTTTGTATACCCGGCCCATGATGCCGTAGGTCTCACTACTCGGGCCGCTTTTCTCCACTACCTTTTCCAGTACCTCAATGGCTTCATCGTGCTTTTTTACACGGTTCAGTGCAAACCCCAGCTGCTCCTGCACCATCACGGTTTGCTGCACATGCACTGGTACACTCCGGATAAAGGCGATCATCTGCTCATAAGCGCCCAGCGAACGGTAGGTCAGCATAATATCCACCAGTACGGCGGCCTCTTCGTTTTCCAGCCGCAGGCTGTTTACAATTTCATTGACAGCACTGAGTTTGTCTTCCTTACTGCCTGGCGTCTTCCTGGCATCTGCCAGGCGCTTTTTCATTTCCTCATTGTACTTGACCACTTCACGGAAGATATCGGTCTTCTCATGTGCCACGCTCTCCTGGAAGGAAATCCCATCAACCAGCTGGAAGATGGGACTATCCGTAGTTTTCTGCTGTTTAGCCCGCAGGAGTTGACTTGTGAGATTGGCCCGGTCCTCATCCCGCTTCGTCAGCTTCTTCTCCGTATCATAATTGTAGGGCATGGTACGAAGGAAATTCACATCAAAGGGGAGAAAAGAATTAGCCGAATAAATGGTGATGGTGGTAAACGGCTTAACGGCATGCCTGACACCCAGTTCGTAAAACACATTGGCGTTGGCCGTAGAGAGATCTGCCACGGCATAGTCGCAGAGGATGAGCCGCTCGTACATAGGTTTATGGATGATACCGTTGACGGTCTCCTCATCGGCACGAATAGGCTCCATATCCGCAGCCTCTATGGCCGGCCTGATGTACTCACGGTAAACCGTATCAAAGTCTACTTCATTACCCTGGGCGTCTTTTTTGATGCCAAAAGGCATTATTACAAAACAGAGGGGCTTAATCATCATGCGGGAAGCTTAGGTTTCAGGACAAAGTTTTCGGGAAAATGCGCTTCATCCAGCTCAATTTCCGCGGCCTTGCTGCCAATATCGTACAATTCAAAACGGCTATCTGCATTACTCATCTCTACCAGGTCCTCAACCTGTTTTTTGGAGTAGGATTTATTCATCAGGCCTTTGAGCGTATCCGCATCCAGCCACATATTGTACCTCAGGTAAGAGATCAGTCCCCGGCTGCTGGTATCCACCACCAGCAGGTCATCTTCCAGCTTACCTACTTCGCTGTCTATCTGCCAGCTGGTAGGCGAACTGGAGAGCCACTGCAGTATCAGCTGGTTTTGCCAGCTGGCATCCTGCATCAGCATATTAGGAATCTCCTGTGCCCACTTCAGCAGGTGATTTTCGGTGATTTCTTTGGGCAGCTTGTCAGGCTTGCTCATTCCGGTGCCCACTGATATCAGCAGCAGCTCATCAGCACCCATTTTCCAATGGAAGGGAAAGCCTTTTAGCGTGGCTACCATCAGCAGCTGCAGGGCAGGGTTATTGGCCATGCTGACACCACCATCTACAAAAGCTGCTTTGGGCAAATCGCCTCCCACTTCTATCATCTGGGGCAAGAAGTAGGTAGGGGCAGCCGCGCTGGCTCTTACTGCCTTCCAGAGGGGAATATCTTTATTTCTGCCCACCTCACTGTCAAAAAACTTACCTTCAGGATGGTTGATGATAGGCCACACGCTGTTGGTATCGGCTCTCTTGGCCACGATGCAGAGTCCGGTCTTGATTTTATCACTGCCCAGGGTAATGTCGCCGAATACGTTCTGCAGTTCTCTTTCCAGGGGGCCGGCATCATAACCGGCTTTCACCTTCTTAAAAATCTCGTACCATTTATGTTTATCGCCGAAGATTTTGCCGCCCAGCTCAAAATACTTCTTTCTGATTTCATCTACTGTCATGCCCAAGGCAAGGCATGAGGCAATGATAGAGCCGGTACTGGTACCGCCGATGAGGTCAAAGTAATCGCACAGCCTGAAGTCAGGCCGGTTTTCGTGCTGCTTGCGCAGAATGTCCTCTATTTTTTTGAGGTAGCCCAACGTAAGGGCACCTCTGATACCGCCCCCATCGAGGGCAAGTATACGCTTAGGACCGTCAGACTTGAGTTTTTCTAATAGTTCCATAAAAGTTGAGGCTGATAGTTATATTAAAAATACATATGAAAGTTTCAACAAGTCCAGTAGCTGAGACGCGGCTGACCATCCGGCTTCCACCTCTTTTAGCTTGATTATCCCGTTGCCGAAGCAGATTATTTATCTGGCGAGCGATAAAGAATGGCCTCTGAAATATTGTGTTATACACGATATGTTAATATATAAAATGCCTTTCCCTAATCCTACAAAACCCTTCTGTCTTAACCTATCAAAGCTGATTTTTATCTCCGCAGAAGCCTGATCATCTCGCGTGCATCATTTGCAAAGTATTGTTTCTCATTTTTCACCTT
>JBKHDR010000173.1:0-7508 GCA_046541235.1 Cyclobacteriaceae bacterium
TCTTCCGGACACAGATTTTCATCAGGCTGCTGCTCATCGTGGCGACAGGTTTTGGGATGGTATATGTGCTTTTTCTAACCCACTTTTGGCTGGTATCCTTCTGGCTCGGACTGCTGCTGGTCATTCTTTTCTTGGAATTGCTGCGCTATATTGAACGCTCGCACCGGGAAATGGAAAACCTGGTGATCGCTATCCGGCAGGGAGACTTTTCCAGTTCATACCATCGCCGACCGGCTGTCAGAGGACATATGCTCAGTGAAGCTTTTAATCAGTTGGTGAGTACTTATCAGTCACTTCGGCAGGAGAAGGAAGGTAACCATCAGTATCTGCAAAATATTGTAGAACAGGTGTCGGTAGCCCTGCTGTGCGTGGACGAAAAAGGGAAAATTGAACTGGTCAATAGGGCTGCCAAAGAACTTTTTCAGCTGCCTTTCCTGAAAAAGCTGGAAGAGCTGAAGCAGATTGATGCAGAATTATTTACCAGGCTGCATGAGATGGAAGCAGGAGACCGTACCCTGATCAGGGTGATTGTGAAACAGCAACTTTTACAGTTATCAGTGCAGGCTAGCGCTTTTCGGATGAAAGGAAAATTTTATAAGCTACTTTCCATGCAGGATTTTCGCTCCGAACTGGAAGAGCAGGAGGTCAGCTCTTGGCAGAAACTGATCAGGGTGCTAACGCATGAAATCATGAACTCGGTGATTCCCATTTCCAACCTCACTGCCATTTCTCACCAGATGCTGATCAGCGAGCAGGACGGTAAGCCTAGACTTAATGCCCTGGAGGAAGAAGAGGTGGAAGACCTGCATGGCAGTTTGCTCACCATTGAGGAGCGTACGCAGGGCCTGGTCAGTTTTGTAAAAGCCTACAAAAGCCTGACGCAGATCAGCCAGCCTCAATTCAGGGAGGTGGAGGTAGAGGCACTTTTCCGTCGGCTGAAATCCCTTTTTAAGCCTCGCCTGCTGGAGAAAGGCATTCTCTGGGAGCAGACAATCATGCCGGAGCAGCTAAGCCTGAAAGCGGATTTTGAGCTGCTGGAGCAGGTGCTGATCAATCTGCTTAACAATGCGATTGATGCCCTGGAAGGTACTCTGCACCCAAAGCTGAGGCTGAAAGCTTACCTGGACGAACGAAACCAGCGCCTTATACAAGTCTCTGATAACGGGAGCGGCATCGAAGAAGAAGTGATGGAGCAGATTTTTATCCCCTTTTTTACCACCAAAGCCAGTGGCTCGGGCATTGGCCTGAGCCTTTCGCGACAGATTATGCGCCTGCACAAAGGCAACATCATCGTACAATCAAAGAAGGGTAGGGGCACAACATTTACATTAAGCTTTTAATTGTTTTATGCTACCCTGTTTTTCATGAGCAATTGGACAAAAATACGGCTCCCCGCCTTTTCACAAATCTTGCCTTGCAGGACTATAACCCTTACCAGTGGCTTAAATATACCTTGGAAAACTGCATGACTATCAACCATACGTGATTGGCTTTACTGATACTGCTCTCGCATGCTGAGATCCAAATACCTGAAGTACGAACCGGCAGTATACCGGTTATCAATATATTCAACCAGGTTCAAATCAGGCTGCTGGCCAGGCGGGAGGTTGCCATCCTAGAGGTATTGGCTACCCAGCTGGCTGCGCCACTGGCATATTTGAGGGGCAATGCCTGTCTGGATGATTTTTCCTACCGTATCTCATCCGGGTTACAGCAATGCCGGGGTCGTAAAATTTGATACTCAGAAAAGCCTTATCATAAGGAGTCAAATAGCTTGTCGGTTGCCTCATCAATTCGCTCATTGAGTTTCGATCTATTTTGAGGAATAACGCCTTCCACCGTACCCTGCCACACCAGCCGATTCTGTTGATTATCAACCAAATCCACTGTAACGCTACCTTCCTGATAACGACCTACCTCAACTTCTTTGCTTTCCCAACGGTAACGTCTTTGACCTATATAAATAGGAGCCTCTCTGATATCAGTCCGGCGTGTTTGTACCTGCTCATCTACCACCACACCAATGTTGACTTTCAGGTCCGCATTCTCATCAACCCTGGCCAGGCCTTTCTCATTGAGCTCCTGAGCGATAGATGTTTTAAGATAATCAATACTCTGGCTGTATCTCTCAGACAAAATCTCACCCTCCGAGCTTACCTGGTAGAAATTATATGTCTGGTAAGTATCAAGCTCAAAACCCTCTGCTTCTCGTAAATTGACAACGTTCACAGTGCTGCATGAAGAAAACGATACCAGGGCGATTATAAAAAACAGCTTGCTTGTGCTCTTGAAGTTTTTCATCTCAAATACAATTTATAATGACAGAACCAATTCAACTTGCAATTCTCAATTTGAACCTTATCAGGATACAAGTTAAAGCAGCATTCGCCGTAAGTTGTTTTCCTTTCCCGTCGTAGGAGGTAAGAGGAAGCTTTTGCCCACCAAAACATCGGGCTATTTTCTGAAGCTGCCGGAAGTTGAGCCGGTTTCCGGCAAGAGTTACACTTTAGGTAAAAATCAGGGGGTGTTAGCCGGGAGAAAGAGCAGGGGAGGTAAAACAATTCGTTTTTGCAGAATGTCATTAACTTCAATTAATTTGTGACGTAGGAGGATCTATAAATTTTTCAAACTACCGTTTTTTTCAACAGATGAACTACTGGCATACCCAACCAAAAGAAGAAGTCCTAACCAAACTAAATACTTCCGCAAAAGGCATTAACGACCAGGAGGCCAAACAGCGACTGGAGAAGCATGGCCCCAACCGTCTGGAAGAAAAAGGCAGAAAGCATCCCCTAAAGATGCTTTTTCAGCAGTTTACCGAAACTATGGTATTGATCCTCATTGCCGCGGCAGTTTTATCTTTCTTTCTTGGCAAAACTACGGAAGCTATTGCCATCATGGCCATTGTGTTACTTTTTGGCTTCCTGGGTTTCTTCCAGGAATTCAGGGCAGAAAAAGCCATGGCCGCACTCAACCGGATGGTCATTCCCATCATCAGGGTAAGAAGAGGAGGGGCAGTAAAGGAAATCTCTGCCAGAGAGCTGGTGCCGGGAGATGTAGTGGAGTTTGAAGCAGGCAACGTCATCCCCTGTGACCTGAGAATCCTGGAGTCTTTCAACGTAAAGATACAGGAAGCTGCGCTCACCGGTGAATCTGAACCGGTAGAAAAAACCACCCAGCCTATTGAGAGAGAAGATGTACCACTAGGGGACAGGAAAAACATGGCCTACATGGGTACCATCGTTATGTACGGCAGGGGCTCTGGTGTAGCTGTAGGTACCGGCATGCAGACAGAACTGGGTAAGATCGCCAACCTGATTGGCACGGTAGAAAGTAAAAGGACGCCCTTGCAGGAAAAACTGGATAAGCTGGGCAAGCTCCTGGCCCTGTTTGGGGTAGTAGCTGCCCTGGTGGTGATGGGAGTAGGCCTGTGGATGGGGGAAGCATTGGAAGACATGTTCCTGACAGCCGTCAGTGTGGCAGTAGCGGTAGTTCCGGAAGGGCTTCCCGCTGTGGTGACCATCACGCTGGCGCTGGGCGGACAAAGAATGCTCAAGCGTAATGCTCTGATCAGAAAACTACCTGCTGTGGAAACGCTGGGCTCGGTGACAGTTATCTGTTCGGATAAGACAGGGACGCTCACCCAGAATAAGATGACAGTGACGGTAGTAGATCTGCCGGGTCGTACCCAGGATTTTGAATCCGATACCCAAATCAATGAGCAGGATGCAGAAGCATTAGATTTTGCGCTGGCAATATCTGTGCTGTGCAATGATGCCACCCTGGAAAAAGGTTCTGAAGGCACCAGCAAAGAAAAAGTAATCGGCGATCCTACGGAAGTAGCTCTGCTCCTGGCAGCTGCCAAGCGTGAAATTTACAAAGAAGAACTGGAGGATGTACTGCCCCGGGTAGATGAACTGCCCTTTGACAGCAGCAGAAAGCGCATGTCTACCGTACATAAGATCAAACCTTCTCTGCCTGCATACCTTGAGCCTATCCAGGGAAACCAGTACCTGGTTTGCACCAAAGGAGCAGCCGATGCCCTGCTGCATATTTCGACGCACATCTGGGAGAATGGTGAAAGAAAGCCCCTGGACCAGGACTGGAAAGACAGAATTCTGAAAGCTAATACCAGGCTGGCCCAGAACGGCATCAGGGTGTTGGGTACGGCTTTTCGCCTCTTACCTTCAGAAGAGAAGGCGGAATCTCTGGAAAAGGAACTGACTTTTATCGGTCTGAGCGGCATGATGGACCCTCCCCGGCTGGAAGTAAAGGCTGCCGTGGAAAACTGTAAGAGTGCGGGTATAAGACCGGTGATGATTACCGGTGATCATCCTCTTACGGCGGCAGCCATCGGAAAAGAGCTGCAGTTTGACCAGAAAGCAGAGGCTGTTTCCGGAGAGCAATTACAGAAAGTGAGTGATGATGAGCTCATGGCTCTGGCTGAAAACACTTCTGTGTATGCCAGGGTATCTCCTGAAGATAAACTGAAAATTGTACATGCCCTTCAGCAGAGGGGTGAAGTAGTAGCTATGACCGGTGACGGTGTGAATGATTCACCTGCTTTGAAAAAAGCAGATATCGGTGTGGCTATGGGCATTACCGGCACGGATGTAGCCAAGGAGGCTGCCGATATGGTACTGCTTGATGATAATTTTTCCACCATTGTGGCTGCCGTTGAGGAAGGCAGGGTGATCTTTGACAACCTGCGCCGTTTTATCAAGTTCTCTCTCGCTGGCAACATAGGAAAAGTGCTGGTGATGCTATTAGCGCCCCTGTTTGGTATGACCATCGCCCTGCAGCCCCTGCAACTGCTGTGGCTTAATTTAATGACCGATGGGCTGCTGGGGCTCGGCCTGGGCACAGAGCCTGCTGAAGAAAACACCATGCGAAGACCTCCCAGAAAACCCGGTAAAGGTGCCCTTGATAAGAATGATTATCTTCAGCTGGGCATAGTAGGTAGTGCTATTGCCATCGTGTCGCTGGGCCTGGCGTTGTTCTATTTTGACCCTCAGAATCCTGAAGACCTCACCTGGCAAACCATGATCTTTGCTACCATCGGTTTTGCCCAGATTTTTCAGGCTTTGGCCCTGCGCTCTTCTGCTCACTCACCTTTTGCCCTCAGGACTAACCCGCTGATGGTATGGGTGGTAGTGGTCACCTTAGTCTTACAGCTGGCCGTGATCTATCTGCCTTTTGTAGATACCTTTTTCAACCTGGTACCTTTGTCACTGGAAAATCTGCTGATTTCGGTGGGCGCAGGCAGCCTTGTTTTCTTCCTGGTCCTATTTATTGAGAGAAAAATAAACAGGTAAAGGAATGACAGAGCAAATCAAAAAAGTGGTAGCAAGAAAATGGATATTTTGTGAGAGATAAGCTATAAAGTGAAAGAAAGCAGGCAAAGCAAAGAAATACTTCAGGCAAAGAGGCTGGCTGGTCCTTAAGTTGTTCCTCATAGGAATCAAAAGGGAGCGTAGGCTTATTAAATAATTTAGCTGCTTAAGCAAGAACCTACTGAAAATCTACGTTCCTATTCCATCTTTCACCTAAAATTGAGGCTTCTGCTGCATGTCACCCATTCTTCTGCTGGTCTTCCTGATCAGCTACTTTACTGTCCTGGTAGGCCTTTCTTATTTTACCTCCCGGGGCGAAGGAAGCAATGCTGATTTCTTCATTGCCAACCGCAACTCCAGCTGGTAGCTGGTAGCTTTCGGGATGATAGGTACGGCTCTTTCGGGGGGTACCTTTGGAGCTACAAAAGTGGGGCAATGATCTTCCTGCTCTCCCGTACACTTAGTTCGGCCTTCAGGCTTTACCTGGTAGCCATTGTGTTGCAGAAATTTATATTTGACGCCTGGGGCGTTCCTTTTGAGGTTACCGTGGCGATTTGCCTGTTACTGATCTGGCTTTACACCTTTAAAGGCGGGCTCAAAACCATCGTTATTACCGATACCCTGCAGACTACCTTCCTGCTTTCTTCAGTCATTCTGACGATACTGTTCATCGTCGGCAGCCTGGACCTGAATATGTCACAGACCTTTGAAGCGGTCAAAAACAGTTCTTATGCGAAAGTCTTTTTCTGGGAAGATTTTTTTGCCAGTAAAAACCACTTCCTGAAGCAGTTCATCGGCGGTATTTTTGTCACCATTGCCATGACAGGCCTGGACCAGGACCTGATGCAAAAGAACCTGAGCTGCAACAACATCAGAGAAGCCCAGAAGAACATGTTCACTTTTACGGGTATCTTTCTGGTTATAAATGTCTTTTTCCTCAGTGTAGGCGCTCTGCTTTACCAGTATGCCAGCACCAAAGGCATAGACATAAGCACCCTGGCTACCCCCGATCACTTATTCCCTGAAATCGCCCTCAGGCACATGGATCTGGTCCCTGCTATTGTCTTTATGCTGGGACTGACGGCTGCTACCTTCGCCACCACCGATTCGGCGCTTACTGCCCTTACCACCTCTTTTTGTGTAGACTTCCTGGGATTTGACAAAAAAGAAGATAAGAACGCTCCTCATCTTGTGAGGCAGAGGCATGGGGTACACCTGGTTTTTTCCTTCTTTATGTTCATGGTCGTGGAAGTAGTAGATACCGGCATACGCATCCGGGTAATGATCAGCAGGAAGATGGGAGCGGCTATCTGCAAAAAAGCAAAACTCTCAGGGGCCTGTTCAAACCCCTTGGTGCTCAGGCGCGCATAAGTGACATCACCATCATAGACCACCCAGCTCACCGTGACCGTTGCCACAAAGATCAATCCTATGTAGAGCCACAAATGCCACCATTTCCGATGGCCGTTGGAAGCGATGAATGTGCCTATGGTTTGAATGCTGTCGTTGGCAATGGCCGAATAGCCTGCCAATGCAAAACCTATCCACATGGCGATTTCGGGATAGGGGTAGAAAACACCTTCCTATATTATATGAAAAAAGCTTAAAGATGAAGGTACTTGATACGGCTTAAATGCAAAGGACACTATGATCGTCAAAATGACAATAAGGATTGTGTATGGCATGTGAGCAATACCTGTTCGTAACTGTGAATTGAAATCAAAAGGCAGGGTATCTTCAGCATTTTTGCTGGTACAGTCTGACTTCTGAAGGTATCAGTGTTTTAGTACTTCTTATAATACTTCCCCTTGGCAGATCAATCCAGCTGAAATGCTAATTGATTAGCGGTGAAAAAAGGATGAATCTTAGCGCAAACCTCATCATTAATAAACCTGCTTTTTCTCTGATTGAGAGGTTGGACGTACGTTAACACCTGAAGCAGAACCTACGCTATCTTTATAGCCGGGGCTTTTTGACTGCTTCGCGGCCTTCCAGAGCATCATGACCCAGGCCAGGATCATGGCGAGGGTAAGCAATGTCCAGGCGATTATGAAGAGTTTTACGCCAATAAATAAATCCGGGAGTTGGCGGACGCCATCTACCACAGGACCATACCACCTGGCACTCTCAAATCCGTAAGGAATAGTAGCTAAAAGTATGAATATAGTGATACCG
>JBKHDR010000174.1:0-7419 GCA_046541235.1 Cyclobacteriaceae bacterium
AGCCTATGAATCGGGTGGTTTATCGTTGCTCATCCGAACAAATTATCGTAAAAATCAGAGTGCGCTTGATAGGTATTCGGAAGCAGGTTAATCGCACCAAAATAGAGAGATTAAGTAGATTTGCGTTATAGAATATCAAAGGTTTTTCTCAGAAGTAAAAGATTTTCGTGTTCATGGCAGATGTCTTCATCGGTTAGAAGATGTGCTGATGTTAAGTCTGTGTGCAGTAATATGTGGGGCAGAGGATTTTGAAGACATAGAAAACTATGCTCTCCAGAAGGAGGAGTTTTTGCGGAGCTTTCTACAACTTCCTAATGGTATACCCTCCCATGATACTATAGACAGGGTTTTTCGCCATTTAGACCCAGTTTCTTTATCATCTTCTCTGCAAAAGTGGTCATCACAATTGTTGGAGTTTCTGTCTTCATATCAAATCAACATAGATGGCCACCGTGCGGAAAGGTGCTCAGAGGTACGGCGGAAGCGGGAAGGCCTACCAGCGGTATTTGCTTAGTAAGTGCCTGGGTAGCTGATCAAACCTTAAGCCTGGGACAGGTTAAAGTGGATGAAAAATCTAATGAGAAAACAGCAATCCCAGAATTGTTAGATGATTTAGACTTAGAAAATGCAGTGGTGAGTATAGATGCAGTGGCCTGTAATCCATCTATAGCAGAACAGATTATGGAAAAGCAGGGTGATTATCTGCTAGCTCTGAATCGGATCGCCGAGCGAAAGAACCATAGAAAGCTCTATGAGCAGGTAAGCTCGGAGGTAGAAAGCCAAAAATCAGCCTTAGAGCATCACGTTTGGGAAGATTTTGGAAATGGGCGGATTGAGAAAAGAACATGCTATGTGCTTAAGGATTTACAGTTTTTAGATGACCTACAGGATTGGGCTGGAGTTAATTCGGTGGTAATGGTTGAAGCTCAACGAGAAAAAAACGGAAAGCAAACCCTTGAAACCCGCTATTACCTGAGTAGCCTGGATGAAAGCGCTGTAGAGCTCAACCGCTTAGTAAGGAGCCATTGGTCAATTGAAAATCAGCTTCATCGCCGGGCGACCCCGTGGCAACTGGATGTAAGCTTTCGCGAAGACCAAAGCCGTACACGTAAATATAATGCACCAGAGAATATGGCGACACTGAGAAAAACAGCATTACAAGCACTTAAACAAGTCAATGACAAGCAAAGTATTAAGAGTCGCAGAAAGATCGCTGGATGGAATGATGAGTACCTCGTTCAAGTTCTACAAAACCTGCGTTTTTAAGTGCGATTAACCTGAAAAGGCCCTGAAAGCAATTATTAGCTGCTATTATTTTCAAGAAAAACATTCGGTCTGCTAAAAATTTGTGTAGTTTAAAAAAAGCAGTAATTATTCATAATATTAAATGTAAAAAATACACTTATTAAATTTTTTGTGTATCTTGGACATGAAAAACCAGGACTATGAAATCAACCTATGTAATCGGACTGGACTTTGGGACTGACTCTGTCCGCTCAGTACTCGTAGATACCTCTGATGGCAAAATCATAAACAGTAAAGTGTACTGGTACGCCAGATGGAAGGAGGGCAAATACTGTGATCCTTCGGCAAACCGCTTCAGGCAGCACCCGCTTGACCATATTGAGGGGATGGAAGTGACGATCCGTGAAGTTGTCAAAGATTCAGGGATTGATCCGGCTGCAGTCCGGGGAATATGTGTGGACACCACAGGCTCTTCACCTGTACCGGTTGACAAGATCGGGACTCCACTAGCGCTTCTGCCAGATTTCAAAGAGAATCCTAATGCCATGATGGTATTGTGGAAAGACCATACCTCTATCCGCGAAGCGGATGAGATCAACGAACTGGCCAGGTCATGGGGCGGGATTGACTATACCATGTTTGAAGGAGGAATCTATTCATCGGAATGGTTCTGGGCTAAGATTCTCCATATCGCCCGGGAAGATGAGCAGGTCAGAAAAGCAGCTTTTTCATGGATGGAGCACTGCGACCTGATGACTTACATCCTCACCGGTCAGCATGATCTTGCAGCCTTCAAAAGGTCGCGCTGCGCGGCAGGACACAAAGCCATGTGGCATGAGAACTGGGGAGGGCTGCCCGAAGATGATTTTCTCAGCAAACTTGATCCTTACCTGGCAGAAGTCAAAAAGAACCTCTACACCCAGACCTATACTTCCGACGAGAAAGCCGGTAACTTAAGTGAAGAATGGGCCAAGAGGCTCGGTTTATCCCCCGAAGTGGTCATCGCAGTAGGTACTTTTGACGCTCATGCCGGGGCAGTAGGCGCAGAGGTGAAAGAAAATACCCTCGTACGTGTCATGGGGACCTCCACCTGTGATATCATCGTTTCTCCCTCAGATGTGATTGGCAGTAATACCGTCAAAGGAATCTGCGGACAGGTAGATGGCTCTGTCATTCCCGGGATGATCGGCCTGGAGGCGGGACAGTCTGCCTTTGGTGATGCCCTGGCCTGGTTCAGGGATTTTCTTTCCTGGCCTTTGCAGCAGTTTAAGGAGATTCCGGATCAAAAACTTGAAGAACTTAAGGATGAAATGATCGCCAGCCTGACTAAGGAAGCAGAACAATTACCTATAGATCCGTCGGCGCCCATCGCCCTTGACTGGGTGAATGGCAGGAGAACACCAGATGCCAACCAGAACCTGAAAGCCGCTATTATCAACCTGAGCCTGGGCACCCGGGCTCCCCATGTGTTTAAGGCGCTGGTAGAGGCTATTTGCTTCGGGTCCAAACAAATCGTTGACAGGTTTGAGTCAGAAGGCGTCCATATCAAATCCATCGTGGGAATAGGAGGGGTGGCAAAAAAATCTCCCTTCATCATGCAGACGCTGGCAGATGTGCTTGATATGCCCATCCAAATTGCTGTTTCAGACCAGGCGCCCGCGCTGGGAGCAGCCATGTACGCCAGTGTGGCGGCCGGTATTCATGCCAGCACCCACGAAGCTATCAAAAGCATGGGAAGCGGCTTTGAAAAAATATACCATCCCATACCGGAAAATGTGAGTAAGTACCGGGAAATATACGCCCGCTATGTGCTGCTTGCTGACTTTGTTGAACAAAATATTAACACCAAACCATAGGCTATGTCAAAGTACAAAGGATTGAAAGAAGAGTGCTACGAGGCCAATATGCAACTGCCAGCCTTAGGCCTGGTGGTGTATACCTTTGGCAATGTAAGCGCGGTAGATCGTGGTCTTGGCGTATTTGCCATCAAGCCGAGCGGGGTTCCTTATGAACAACTCAGTTCGGAAGATATCGTGATCGTAGATTTTGATAACCAGCTGGTAGAAGGAAAGATGCGCCCCTCTTCAGATACCAAGACCCATGCTTTTCTTTACCGCGAGTGGGAGACCATCGGCGGTATATCGCATACGCATGCAACTTATTCGGTAGCCTGGGCACAGGCGCAGAAAGACATACCTATCTTCGGTACTACCCATGCGGATCACCTTACGGATGACATTCCCTGTGCGCCGCCCATGCGTGACGAGCTGATTGCGGGTGACTACGAACATATGACCGGCCAGCAGATTATTGACTGCTTCAAAGATAAAGGTCTGGATTACAAAAATGTGGAAATGGTTCTGCTGGGTAATCACGGGCCTTTTACCTGGGGTAAAAATGCCGCCAAAGCCGTCTACAACAGCAAAGTGCTGGAGGAACTGGCCAGGATGGCCCTGCTGACACTCCAGATCAATCCGAATGCACCTCGCCTGAAAAATGCCCTCATCAAAAAACATTACGAAAGAAAACACGGAAAAAACGCCTATTACGGCCAGAACTGATAAAATATGAAGACTTTAGACCAATACGAAATATGGTTTGTGACCGGTAGCCAGCACCTCTACGGTGAAGAGACCCTGAAGAATGTGGCTAAGCATTCAGAAGAAATTGCTGCCGCACTGGGACGTTCTGCAGCTATCCCGGTGAAGGTGGTGTATCAATCAGTGGTTACCACGCCTGACCAGATTTACAAGGTATGCACCGAGGCGAATCTTGCGCCCAACTGTATAGGCCTGGTGGTCTGGATGCACACTTTTTCTCCTGCTAAAATGTGGATCAGGGGCCTGAAAGCCCTGCAAAAGCCCCTGGCGCACCTGCATACCCAGTACAATACTGAAATTCCCTGGAGCGAGATAGACATGGATTTTATGAACGAAAACCAGTCAGCTCACGGTGACAGGGAGTTTGGTTTTATGACCACCAGGCTGCGCAAAAACAGAAAGGTGATCGTGGGGCACTGGAAAGAAAATGACTTCCAGCAGCAACTGGGCACCTGGTCGCGGGCTGCTGCCGGCTGGCATGCATTTCAGCAGGTCAAAGTGGCCCGTATTGGGGATAATATGAGAGAGGTGGCCGTTACCGAGGGTGATAAAGTAGAGGCCCAGATGCGCTTTGGCATGTCAGTGAATGGCTATGGCGTCAGTGATCTGGTCAAATTTGTGGATGCCGTGGAGGATGGGCGCCTCAACCAGCTGCTGGAAGAGTATGCCTCTTCTTACGAGATGACTTCCGAAGTACGCTCCGGCCGCTCCCTCAGAGATGCCGCCCAGATTGAACTGGGTCTAAGGGATTTCCTGAAGGAAGGAGGTTTTGGTGCCTTCACGGATACTTTTGAAAACCTGGCCGGCCTTAAACAGCTGCCCGGAATTGCTGCGCAGCGACTGATGGCCGATGGCATCGGCTTCGGTGCCGAAGGCGACTGGAAAACTGCTGCTCTGCTGCATGCCATCAAAGTGATGGACCAGGGACTTGAAGGAGGCAGCTCTTTTATGGAAGACTATACCTACGACTTCAGATCCGGACATTCACGCGTACTTGGTGCGCATATGCTGGAAATTTGCCCTTCCATAGCTGCCGGCAAGCCCAGGTGTGAAGTGCATCCGCTGGGTATTGGCGGTAAGGATGACCCGGCGCGTCTGGTCTTTGATGTGGATTCAGGGGCGGCTATCAATGTCTCTCTGGTAGACATGGGTAACCGTTTCAGGCTGATTGTCAACGAGGTGGAGGCCGTAAAGCCGGAGCATGATCTGCCTAAACTGCCGGTGGCCCGCGTACTCTGGGATCCCCATCCCAAGCTTTCCCTGGCAGCCCAGACCTGGATACTGGCAGGAGGTGCTCACCACACGGTTTTCAGTAAAGCCATTACTACCGACTATATGGAGGACTTTGCCGCAATGGCGGGTATTGAGCTGCTGGTGATCGACAAGCAGACCACTGCCAGGGATTTCAACAACCAGCTCCGCTGGAACGAAGTTTATTATCATCTCTTTCAAAATCAAATGTAGGCGAAGTTTATAGCATATGAAATCAATACGCATTATCAGCATGATCCTTCTTTTTGCCTGCATGCTAAGCTGCGGCGGCAGTAAAGAAGAAAACAACAACACGATACAGATGGAAAAATTCGGAACCCTGGACAACGGCCAGGAAGTCAGCAAGTACACCCTGCGCAATGACAACGGCATTGAGCTCTCCGTAATCAATTACGGCGGCATCATCACCTCGCTGAAGGTACCCGACAGAGAGGGAAATATGGACGACATCGTGCTCGGCTATGACGACCTGCAAAGTTATGTGGATAACAATCCCTACTTCGGGGCCATCATCGGCAGGTATGGCAACCGTATCGCCAAAGGTGCTTTTGAGCTCAATGATACCACCTACCAACTGGCTGTCAATAACCTGGGCAACCACCTGCACGGCGGGCTGCTGGGTTTTGACAAAGTATTCTGGTCGGCAGAGATGTTTGAAGAAGAAGACGGAGTGGGTATCAGGCTTACCTACCTGAGTGAAGATAGGGAAGAAGGCTATCCGGGGAATCTCAACACTATGGTTACCTATTTTCTGAGCCATGATGACCGACTGAGTTTTCAGTACGAGGCGACCACCGATAAGCCCACCATCGTCAACCTGACGCAGCATACCTACTTCAACCTCTCAGGCATGGAAGAGGATATCCTGGCGCATACCCTGATGCTCAACGCTGATCGCTACCTGCCGGTAGACAGCACCCTGATCCCAACGGGTGAGCTCAGGCCGGTTGACAATACCCCCTTTGACTTCACCGATCCCAAACTGGTAGGTAAAGATATCAATGCGGAGAACCGCCAGTTGGAAATTGCAGGCGGCTACGATCACTGCTGGGTACTCAATAGAGAAGGAGAAGATCTGAGCCTGGCGGCTACCCTCTTCCATGAGAAAAGCGGCCGTTTTCTGGAAGTGTACACTACCGAACCCGGCATACAGTTCTACTCCGGCAATTTTCTGGATGGCACCCTGGAGGGTAAAGGAAATCAGTATGCCTTCAGGTCAGGCTTATGCCTGGAAACCCAGCATTACCCTGATTCACCCAACCAGCCTGATTTTCCTTCGGTGGTCCTGAACCCCGGAGAGAAATACAGCAGCACGACAGAAATAAGGTTTTCTACTAAATAGACGGAACAGTGGGTTTTTCAACGCTAGATTAACGTCAGTTATTCTGATAATCTATGTAAAATACTATTCTATCGTTTGCATTCCTAAGCAAGTTTTGTGTCCGTCACTTTCGTGGCATCTCAGTAATGCCTGAAAAAACTCATCTTACAGTCTTGTCTGTCAAAGCAAATTTAAACTATTACAGATCACCAGAAACCTATGATCTATAATACTGAACCTGCTCTATCTTTTCAGGTACATCCAACGCAATGAATCCTGGTGTAGAGGGATTCGCAGGTAAATGAGTGAAAATATGCTGCTAACTTCAGCTTTCTTTTCCACTAGCTGAACGTAGACTTTACCAGGCCTGCCTTCTGACGATAGGTTGCTTTATATAGCTTACTCCGCTGCCAGTCAGCATAAAAGCCTGCCATCTCTTCTGGAGTATAGTGTCTGTTTTTCATTTGCCGATGCTAACACTCTCACCTTCTCTTTGCAAGATGAGGACAGCTGACTTCTTAAAGTTAAAATGCAATTTTCCCCCGCCTTTCCTTTGCAATTTTCTGCATTCTGCCTGATTTTTGCCTTTACCCAAACCCATCATTTCTTCAATCAACTTCATGAAAAAAATATCCTTCTTCCATTCGTTTTACCTGCTGATCATCGTTTTCGGCATAGCAGCCTGCAGCAGCCAGGGTGGTGAATACAAAGAAAACCTGCTCAGCGACAAGGCTGCCCGGGTAGATGCCAGCCAGACGCTCACTACCATCGCCTTTGGCTCATGCAACCGGCAAGATGAGCCGCAACCCATGTGGAAGCCCATTATGGCTAACAATCCCGACCTCTGGATATGGCTGGGCGACAATATCTACGGAGATACCGACGATATGCAGGCCATGAAAGCCATGTATGCCGAGCAGAAGGCGCAGCCTGATTACGAACAGTTTTTCCAGACTGTACCGGTCATCGGTACCTGGGATG
>JBKHDR010000175.1:0-7389 GCA_046541235.1 Cyclobacteriaceae bacterium
AACGGGTGACTTACCAGCCTACCAACGAATCCATCTCGCAGCATCCGCTTCCGGAGTGGTACCAGGATGCCAAGCTGGGTATTTTTATTCACTGGGGATTATATTCGGTTCCCGGCTGGGCGCAGGGCACCAAAACACTCCTGGAAGAAATCCTCGCTAATACCGCCAGGGAAGAGTGGTTTGCCAACAACCCTTATGCGGAGTGGTATCTCAATTCGCTCCGGATTGACGGCAGTGCCCCAGCAGCCTGAGTATGCCAAGTACATTGACACGCACTGGCGTGAGCTCATGGACCGCTACGATCCCTGGGTGCTATGGGCCGATATCGGCAGCCCTGAAGCCTTCGATGTCGTTGACCTGATAGCCGACTATTACAACGAAAAGCCGGAAGGTGTAGTCAATAACCGACACAAATTTCAGCTGCCTACAGATAATTCCAAACCTCCGGTACATCATGATTTTTCTACACCAGAGTACCAGGTACTGGATTCTATTGCTGAAGAAAAATGGGAGAGCTGCCGGGGTATCGGAATTTCCTTCGGTTACAACCAGACCGAAGATGTGGATGAGTTCCTGTCAGTAGATGAACTGGTAGACTCTTTTGTAGATATCGTCAGCAAAAACGGTAACCTGCTGCTCAATGTGGGACCCAAAGCGGATGGTACCATACCGGAAGGGCAAAAAACAAGGCAAGGAAGGCGAGACCCTTCAGCTTAATTTACCTGATTTGAATGAGGCGCCGGCTTACACCTTCAAGCTGAATCCCGGAACAGCTTCATAAGCTTCTTTCATAGTTACTTCTTATAGTCAAGCAACCTTTAAAAGACTTGTCCCTGTGGCAGTTTTTTTGTGTACTTTGCACACTAAACCCCTACTTTATGCCCTCCAAAAATAGCAAATCAGGTTACTTCCGCAGCACGATCACCAGCAGGCTTTTAGGCCCGTGGGCACCGATGACCAGCGACTGCTCAATATCGGCGGTTTTGGAAGGGCCGGCAATGAACACCCCATGACCATAATCCTGCTCCTTCAGGGCTTTGTAGGCATGGTGCATGTCGGGTACCAGCTTATCTTCACGAATCAGCAGCACCAGGTGCTGGGTAATGAATGGGGCGACCCGGTGTACTAGGTCTTCTTCATTCACCCAGATAGCTCCGTTTTCAGCTACGCCCAACTGTCCTTCAAATACAGCCAGGTCCATCAGTTCCAGCTCGTGCGGATCAGTGATCTGCGCCAGGTGCAGGGTGTTTATCTCTTCAAAAATACCTGCCACGTACTGGTAATCGCCTATGCGTTCCTTCACAATTTCCAGTGCTTCTGTTCTGTCCTTTGCCAAACGCACTTCGCCGCCTCCTTTTTCCAAGCGATCCTTGTACAGGCTGAGCAGGTCCTGCCCATCACCGGCCCGAATGTCCAGTAGTGGGATAGGAAGTTCGGCAGGCTTATTGGCTTTGACGGCCTTGAGAATTTCGGCTTTACCCATGATTTTTTCGGTTTTCTTTGTACCACTCCTGGAAACTCTGCTTCGGCGGAGCCGGTAGCTCCCGCTGCTTTCCCCAGGTGTTAAATGAGTTGTACAACAAAGTACGCGGTAGTATCCGGAGCGCAGTGCGCCCAAGTTTGCCTGCCAGGCGGAAAAGGGCCGGTTTGGCAAACAACCATCCCGCTACCCGCATACTGAATTTTTTGGCAGGCTCGTCATTATTTGTCTGTGTAATGTCCTGCCGCCAGGCGTAGAGTTGCTGATGGATGTCTATCTTGACCGGGCACACATCTGAACAAGAGCCGCAGAGCGAAGAGGCAAAGGGCAGGGAAGCATGTTTCTTCATATCAATGTTAGGAGACAGGATAGACCCGATCGGCCCTGGCACCGTGACCTGGTAAGAATGTCCGCCGCTGCGGCGGTAGACCGGACAGGTATTCATGCAGGCTCCGCAGCGGATGCAGTGCAGCGAACGACGGTATTTCTCGCGACCCAGCTGCACCGTACGGCCATTATCCACCAGAATGATGTGCATCTCTTGCCCCGGCCTGGGCTTGCGAAACTGCGAAGTGTAGGTGGTCACATGTTGGCCGGTAGCACTGCGGGCCAGCAAACGGGTAAAGACACCCAGATCTTCAAAGCGGGGCAGCATTTTTTCTATACCCATACTAGCAATGTGCACGGGCGCCAGGTGTACGCCCATGTCGGCATTACCCTCGTTGGTACAAACCACGAAATCCCCGGTCTCGGCGATGGCAAAGTTGACTCCGGTCAGGGCAGCGTCGGCTTTCATGAATTTTTGCCGCAGGTGCTCCCGGGCAGCAGCAGTCAGGTAGTCAGCATCACCGTTGCTGGGTTTTGTATGCAGATGTTGCTGGAAAATCTCGTCTATCTCGATTTTCTTTTTATGAATGGCTGGCATCACAATATGCGAAGGTGGCTCCTTGGCCAGTTGTACGATGCGCTCGCCCAGGTCGGAGTCAATCACTTCTATTTCGTGTCGCTCCAGGAAGGGGTTAAGGTGGCACTCCTCGGTAAGCATGGATTTACTTTTGACAATGCGCTTCACGCCATGCTCCTGGAAAATAGATAGCACAATGGCGTTATGCTCCACTGCATCGCTGGCCCAGTGGACTTTGATGCCGTTGGCCGTAGCCTTACGCTCAAATTCTTCCAGGTAGGTATCCAGGCGAGAAAGTGTATGTTCCTTGATCTTGGAAGCTTTTTCGCGCAACTGTTCCCATTCCGGAAAAAGATTGACCGAGGTATCACGCTTCTGCCTTACGTGCCAGAGCGCCTGATCGTGCCAGGTGACGCGTTCTTCGTTCAGGTTAAATTTCTGTGCTTCAAGCGGATGGCTCATGCTGGTAACTGTGGTTTAAGATTTCACTGATGTGCATTACCTTCAGGGGCAATTGTCGTCGGCGTATGATGCCTTCCATGTGCATCAGGCAGGACATATCCGTTCCGGTGATGACTTCGGCGCCGTTGAGCAGGTGGTCCTGTATGCGGTCTTTGCCCATTTTGACTGACACGGCCTCTTCTGCTACAGCAAAGGTGCCGCCAAAGCCGCAGCATTCATCCTCGCGCTGCAAGTCAACTAATTGCAGACCTTCTACTTTTTCCAAAAGCTGCCGTACGATTGAAAAAGGTTCGGCGACCAGTTCGGAAGACTTGCCAAAGCGCAGCCCCCGTTGCCCGTGGCAACTCTGGTGCAGCCCTACCTTATGTGGAAAATAGCTGAGCAGTTTACCTGTATCGCTATGGTTGAACAGGAACTCACAGATATCCAGGGTTCTTTCCCTTATTTTTTTCACTTCAGGAGTCTGTCCCAGGATATTGTAATGCTTACGCACATGATAGACACAGCTACCGGAGGGTGCTACGATATAATCATAGTCGGCGAAGTTTCTGACAAAAAGCTGCATCGCCTCGCGGCCATAGCGCTCATAGCCGGAATTGGCCATGGGCTGACCGCAGCAGGTCTGGTCGGGAGGTACGGCCACCTGATGACCCAACTTTTCCAGTAGCTGCAGGGTAGCAATGGCCACCTGCGGGTAAAACTGATCCACATAGCAAGGTACAAACAAGGCTATCTGCATGTTCTGGGGGCGTATTTTTTTGCGATATCCAATATAGGTAATATTATTGAAGAAAGGCCCGGCTGCTGGTCAGGCTGGGAGAATGTATCATTGCCCATCCTATTTAAAGTATGTTTTAATAAGCCGACTCTTCTGCCCAGACCCTGCCCTCCGGATAAGCATAATTGCGGAGCGTATCGGCTTTCATCTCTATACTATAGCCGGGTTTAACAGGAGGCATATAGCGGCCATTCCTGATCTGCACCGGGTCCAGAAAATGCTCGTGCAGGTGGTCTACGTATTCTATCATCCGGCCCTCTAGGCTACCCGACACAGCCACGAAGTCGAACATAGCCAGGTGCTGTACATATTCGCACAGGCCTACCCCTCCGGCATGGGGGCAGACAGGGATACCGAACTTAGCCGCCATCAGCAGGATAGCCAGGTTTTCATTAACTCCTCCTACCCGGCAGCTATCTATCTGGCAGACCTCCATGCCACCGGCCTGCATCAGCTGCCTGAACATCACCCGGTTGTGGCAGTGTTCGCCAGTAGCCACCTTGATAGGACGGATTGCCTCGGCAATGCGGGCATGCCCGAGGATGTCATCCGGGCTGGTAGGTTCTTCTATCCAATAAGGTTTGAATGCGGCCAGATGCCGCATATTTTCAATAGCCTGACCTACTTCCCACTTCTGGTTGGCATCCATCATCAGGTGATTATCGTAACCAATTTCTTCTCTAATAATGGCCGCACGGCGCATATCATCTTCCAGCCTGAGCCCCACCTTCATCTTGATATGCCTGAAGCCCTGGCTTAAGGCTTCTCGGCAAAGGTGTCTGATCTTATCGTCGGGATAGCCCAGCCAGCCGGCAGAGGTGGTATAAGCGGGGTAGCCGTTTCTTTCCAGGAAGCGGATACGTTCATTTTTGCCTGCCTCACCCGCCTTCAACAGCGTAATAGCCTCTTCAGGTGTAAGCACCTCAGACAAGTAGCTCAGGTCCAGGCATGCTACCAGCTGCTCGGGACTCATATTCACAAGCAGGCGCCAGAGAGGCTTACCCTCCATCTTGGCGTAGAGGTCCCAAAGCGCATTGACCACCGCAGCGGCTGCCAGGTGGATAACACCTTTTTCTGGTCCCAGCCAGCGGAGTTGACTGTCGCCCGTCAGGTAGCGGTAAAACATGCCAAAATCGGATGTGATTTCTCGCATGTCACGACCGATCAGCATAGGCGCATAGGCTTCCAGCGCAGCACAACACACTTCATTTCCCCGTCCGATAGTAAAAGTAAGTCCATGGCCCTGCAGACCGGGCTTACTGGTGTTGATGATGAGATAAGCAGCGGAATAGTCTGGATCGGGATTCATAGCATCGGAGCCATCCAGGCTGCGGCTGGTAGGAAAGCGTATGTCCCTTATTTCTATGGATGTGATTTGTACCTTCATGCCTCTTATTGGTTTGGCTAATCAAATTAGCCCGGCAGGCAGGAAAGACCTAGCACTCCTTTAGCCTTGTATGGTATTATTTTGATGGGGGGCTACTGAGATGTTTGGAAAGTCTTTGTAGGCTTCGTAGAACTAATGGATATTCCGCTGAAGTAGACTTTCATAGCGGGGCATATCCGGTACGGCTCTTTATCAGATGGCGGGATAGCTGAGAACATTTTTTTGCTCAGGGCATGTATGCAGGTTAAAATTGCATGGAAAAGGCATGAATTTCAGGACACCAACAGGAATGATACGGCCTTCAACAAAGTCCGAACCAAAGCAGGAGGTGACTTATCCAATATGCCATTTGAGGTACTGAAAAATGGTGTAAGAGAAACAATCAAATATGGGCTTCAATCCTTTGTATAGTAAAAATCTACATGAAATGTTATAACATAAAGATTCGTCACTTTACCATACTGATTTAATGTTACAACTCATGGATATCAAAGATAAAATCAGGCAGTCACTGTATACCCTCAGCGAGCAGGACCTGCAAAAAGTAGAGCAATTGGTCACCGAACTCAAGAGCAAAAAAGGCCGCCGTACCCGGCACCTGAATACCCGCGACCTGGGCGGTAAGTTCGATCACATCAACATCCGGGACGCCGCCTATGAGTAAGCCTGTACTACTGGATACTAATTTGCTAATCTATGCCATGAAGATTCCGTATCTTCGTAAAAAAGGAAACGATGGAAAATTTACTGGAAAGAGTCACCCTGAACCCCGACATCTGCCACGGCAAGCCCTGCATCCGCAACAAACGCTATCCGGTAAGCCTGATACTGGATTTGCTCAGCGCAGGCATGAGTGAACAGGAAATACTGGAAGACTATCCCGCCCTGGAAAAAGAAGACATTGCCGCCTGCCTGGCCTACGCTACCCGCCTGACGGCTACTAAGACCTACATCCAGACAGCATGAAGTTTTTAGAAGATGCGCAGCTACCTACTATGCTTTGTGAAGTCCTGCAAAATGCTGGTTTTGAGGCCGTTCATGTAGATGACCTGCCCCAGGGAGATGAAACACCAGATAAAGAGATTGCCAAACATGCCGATAGTAGCGACAGCATCGTCATCACCAAAGACGCAGATTTTTATCATGGGCATATGTTACTGGGGCAGCCAAAAAGGTTACTATTGATTACCACTGGCAATATCAGAAACCGGCAATTATTTGATTTATTCAGGGCAAATTTCAAGCACCTATAGCCCTTATTTGAACAGTGCGATTATGTTGAAATGTCTAACGAACGACTCATTGGGCATAAGAAATAAAGTGGTTTTTTTTTGCCGACACCTGCGCTCAGGAAGCATTAACTGAAAATTACGGAGAGGGTGGTGCCTTACCAAAATCGTAAATATTCAATAATGATAACCAATGAGAGGTAGAAAGTTAGTAGTATATATGATAGATGGTAAGGCTTATGGTCCAAGGACCGCAGAGATCGGCAACTGGTCAGGTAAAGCCATCTTTTCACCCAGGGCCAATATCAGCAAAATCATTGACCGGGAGGAATTTATCAAACCCGGGGTATACTGTTTGCGGGGCAATCCGGAAAATGATGTCTACCAGGAAAAGGTTTACATTGGTGAGGCAGAAAAAATAGGTGACCGCCTCCGACAGCATATGGGTAGCAAAGAGTTTACTGAATACATTGGCTTCATTAGCAAAGATGAGTTCCTGACCAAATCACATATCAAGTACCTGGAATCCCGCCTGATCACGATGGCAAAGGAAGCCAAGTCTGCCGAACTGGAAAATGGCAATGCACCTGCACTACCAACTCTACCCGAGCCTGACATTGCTGATATGGAGTTTTACCTGGAGCAGATCAAGCTGATCCTGCCCCTGATGGGATTTAATTTTTTAATACCATCGGTGGTGACAGCCTCAACGAAGAAAGAGGAAGCTACCACAGCCAACCAGGAGGAAAAGATTTATCATATCAAATCACCAGGGCTTACTGCCAGAATAAAAGAAACCGATGATGGCTTCGTGGTGATGAAAGGCTCTGAGGCCAGAGGAAGCCATACAAAGTCTTATGCTAAGCATTCTATCAAACGCAGGCAAAAAATGGTAGATGAAGGTACGCTTACCGTCAGTGGAAATAAACTGGTTTTTACACAAGATGCCATCTTCACCAGCATCAGTGCTGCCGCTGATTTGGTTTTAGGCAGATCAGCCAATGGAAATTTGGAGTGGGTAGATCAGCAGGGCAGGACCTATAAGGAGAATCAGGCTTGATGTAATTATCCCCCTTCCCTGCTACCCCCTCCCCAGGATAAATAGCATACCCCATGTTACAAGCGAGGGCATCTGTAAAATTTTGGTAG
>JBKHDR010000176.1:0-7375 GCA_046541235.1 Cyclobacteriaceae bacterium
AATCAGGAAAATCATTCTTCATTCAAATAATTTACATAAACCACGATTTTTTTTATGAGCAAGATGACATTACCCGATCTGCTGGACAAGATGTGGAAAGACTACACCAGCATGAACCCCCAGGCACTCAAGATCTACAACCTTTTTCTGGAACGCGGCGACAGGGTGGTCAATGACCATATCGCACTGCGAACCTTTAACCACCAGAAGGTAAGTGTAGATGTGATAGCCCAACCCTTCATTGATGGCGGCTATGAGTACCAGCAGGATTATCATTTCCCGGAGAAGAAACTCTATGCCAAGCATTACCAGCACCCTGACGAGCAGATGCCCAAGATCTTCATCAGCGAGCTAAAGCTGGAGGAGTTTGACGAGGAACTGCGCCTGATGATCAATGAATTGCTGGAGCAGGTGCCCCATGGCAAGCCGCAGGAGCAGGATTTCGTCACGCAGGGCAAGCCCTGGGAGGTGAGCTATGCGACTTATGAAAAGCTGCGTGCCAAGAGTGAATACGCCGCCTGGATGGCTGCGCATGGCTATCGCCCCAATCACTTTACGGTCTTTGTCAATGCCCTGAGCAGCTTTGATGATATCCGGGAGGTCAATAATTTTATCAAGCAGAATGGCTTCAAACTCAACGACAGCGGTGGTGAGGTAAAAGGCTCCAAAGATGTGTATCTGGAACAGTCCTCTACCCTGGCCGACAGTGTGGAGGTCAACTTTACCGACGGTAAGCACAAAGTACCTGCCTGCTACTACGAATTTGCCCAGCGCTACACCACGCCGGATGGCAAGCTCTACCAGGGCTTCGTAGCCAAGTCAGCCGATAAGATTTTTGAAAGCACCAATAAAGGGCAGGATTAAATTGGAATTACAAATTGAAAAAATTGAGCCGTTCGCATCCCACGAACGGCTCTTTTTGCTTTAAAGATTAAGCAAATCTTCAGCACCAGGCAAGCTTTACGGTCAGCTTCCGATCAAATCCCCGAAAACCCTCTCCTTCACCTCTGGCCATTCGTGGTCTATAATGCTGTAGTAGACCGTATCGCGTATGCGTCCGCCGGGCATCACCTGGTGGCTGCGGAGAATACCATCTTCTCTGGCACCCATTTTCATGATGGCCTTGCGGGATCGCAGGTTGAGGACATCGGTTTTCAGCTCCAGCCGACGTACGCCCAGCGTCTCAAAGGCATGGCGGAAGAGCAGAAATTTGCAGTGGCGGTTGAGGCCGCTGCCATGAAATTCCTTACCCAGCCAGGTAGAGCCAATCTCCAGGCGGTTATTTTCTGGAGAAATGGACATATAAGCGCTACTACCGGCGATGCGCCTACTGCCCTGCTCAATGATGGTGAAAGGGTATTTGCTGTATTGTTCGCGGGCCTTGAGCTGGTTTTGCACATACTGCCGCAGATCTTCTTCGGTACGAATGTGTGGCGTAGTCTTTTCCCAGATGTCAAAATCAAAGGCGATGCGGGCAAAGCCTTCGTAGTCTTCAGCCCGGATAGGACGGAGCAGTACCCGGGTATCCGCCAGCTCAATGTGCTGATGAAAGAGGTTGGTAAGCCTGGTATTCACAGAGGATAAATAAGAAAAAACCGGAACTTTAGTGCCCCGGTTGATATGATTAAATGTCAAACTTAATGCCTTGTGCCAGCGGCAGTTCGGTACTATAGTTAATCGTATTAGTTTGCCTACGCATGTAAAACTTCCAGGCATCAGAGCCTGATTCTCGTCCGCCGCCGGTGTCTTTCTCGCCACCAAAAGCACCACCGATTTCTGCTCCTGAGGTACCTATGTTGACATTGGCAATACCACAGTCGGAGCCCTGGTGAGACAGGAAAAGCTCGGCTTCGCGCAGACTTTGCGTAAAAATAGCTGAAGACAGCCCCTGCTTCACATTATTCTGTATGCGGATAGCTTCTTTTACATCGCCCTTGTAGCGAATCAGGTAGAGAATAGGTGCAAAAGTCTCTTCCTGTACGGTGGCGTAGTGATTTTCTGCTTCCACCAGCGCAGGCTTGACATAGGTGCCGCTGCGGTAAGTTTCACCTGCCAGCACTTCGCCCCCGATCAGCAGTTTACCACCTTCAGCCTGAACTTTTTTCAAAGCTGCTTTAAAAGCCTCTACGGCCTCCTGGTCTATCATCGGGCCTACCAATGTCTTGCTATCCAGCGGGTTGCCGATGGATAGGGAGGGGTAAATTTTAAGCAGGCGGTTCTTTACCTCATCGTAAATTTTATCATGGATGATGAGCCGACGGGTAGAGGTACAGCGCTGCCCGCAGGTACCTACCGCACCAAATACGGTAGCCCGTATGGCCATCTCCAGGTCGGCATGCTCCGTCATAATGATGGCATTGTTGCCTCCCAACTCCAGCAGAGATTTACCCAGGCGTGCGCCTACCGCTTCGCCTACCTTCTTGCCCATACGGGTAGAACCGGTAGCCGACACCAGCGGGATGCGGCGGTCGTGCGACATCAGCGCACCGATCTCGGCATCCCCGATGATGATGTTAAATATACCCTCGGGCAGTTCATTTTCTTTTAAAACTTCAGCGACGATGTTCTGACAGGCGATGCCAGTGAGCGGTGTTTTCTCAGAAGGTTTCCACAGGCAGACATTGCCGCAAACGGCAGAGATCATCGCGTTCCAGGCCCAGACGGCTACCGGGAAGTTGAAGGCCGAAATGATGCCGGTAATGCCCAGCGGATGGTACTGATCGTACATGCGGTGATTGGGCCGCTCGGAGTGCATGGTAAAGCCGTAAAGCTGGCGGGAATGCCCGACGGCCAGGTCGCAGATGTCTATCATCTCCTGTACCTCACCCAGTCCTTCCTGGTAGATTTTACCCATTTCGTAGGTCACCAGTTTGCCCAGAGGCTCTTTGTATTCGCGCAGTTTGTTACCAATCTGCCTGACGATTTCGCCACGCTTGGGAGCCGGTACTTTGCTCCATACGGCAAAGCCCCGCTCTGCCTGCTCCATCACTTTCTCATAAATTTCCTTATCAGCCATTTTGACGCTGGCGATCAGTTCGCCATCTACCGGTGAATGGATTTCGCGGGTAGCTCCTCCTTCGGTAGCACTGCCAAAGTTTTTGCCGGTGCTGTAGGCAGGATTGAGGCTGTCAATTTTCAGCGTTCTGAGAACGTCTTTGATTTCTTCGGTTAATATTTCAGTCGTTTCCATTGATTAAAAAATTTACATACGTATTCAACTCTTACAAGCTTAACAGAATTTATCTGCTTTTCATATCTTGAAACCCGAAAATAGCCTATGGAAAATACCTTACCCTACCTTTATCTTGCTCTGCTTTGGATTGCCTACTTTGGGCTGCACAGCCTGCTGGCGGCACGGTCTGTCAAATCTTTTCTGAAAGACCGGCTAGGGCTTTCCTCCCGGGCTTACCGGCTGTTCTACGTCATCTTTGCCCTGCTCAGCCTGCTGCCGGTGCTTTATTATAATGCGCTTGTTTCAAGAAACTCCTGGCTGCCGGATGATTGGAAGCAGCTATTTACCATTATTGGACTGGTACTGACCACCTACGGCATCATCATCATGAGGCTGGCCTTTCGGCAGTATTCGCTCAAAAAATTTCTGGGCCTGGAGAAAGGGGCTGATGATGCGGATGAGCCTTTCAGTAGCGAAGGCATCTTATCAATAGTCAGGCATCCGCTCTACAGCGGCACTGTGCTCATCGTGATTGGCTACTGCCTCTTTGCCCCCACTTATGCCAACCTGGTAACTGGACTGATGATTATCCTTTACATCCTGGTGGGAATACAACTGGAAGAAAAGAAGCTCATTGGGCAGTATGGTGAGCAGTATGAGCAGTATAAAGAAGAAGTGCCGATGCTCATCCCCCGGCCGGGAAGCTTGAAACGGCTAAATAAGTAGCTAATGATCAGCCGTGATAAGATATGATTTTCCTGCAACAAACTGATCCGCGCGTTCCTGAAAATTCTGGATCAAGGGAATGAGATATTTGATATTACTCCGGTATACATCCAAAACCACTACAGCTACCTCGTACTGCTCGATATTTTGCTGAAATTGCATATTCTTATCAATAGGCAGCAGAATGTCAAATCCCTGTTTTTCCGCTGCACTGAGTAGCTTACCGTTTTTCAAACCCTGTAGTCCTACTTCTCTGTCACTACTTCATAAGAAGTTAAGTGCCGTTTTAACTTCATGGTGACGCACTCATCCAGAAGAATTTTCATAAAGAAGCAAACTTGATTTTTCTACCAGGCCTCTTGATATTTCCGAAAGTCTGACTACCTGTTCCCGCCTTACTGAAGGAAAGTCTTCTAAAAATTCTGTGACTGACTCTCCTTCTTCCAGATAATCAAACAGGTTCTTAACGGGCACTCTTGTACCGGAGAAGACCAGAGTGCCCCCTAAAATATCAGGGTCTATATTAATTATTTTCTAATCCATGTAGTAATATAAACATTTAAGCGCTGCATTGGCTCTGTTTCATACCGTTTTTTCTTCATACACCACACAACCGGCTCGCTCCGGGTGATCGGCTATCCAACTGTTGGCAGACTCCTTCCTGAGCACGTAAAGTATCCAGAAGTCACCTCCGGCTGCTGTGATAAACATGATAGCAAATACAAACAGCCATCCTTGCCCGCTTATCAAAGCAGCTGTGTAGGGGAAAAACCCAAAACCACGGCAGGCATGAGTGCTCCCCAACGGTAGGGATTTATCTTCATAGGCTTTTTAGCATGGGCATAAGGCGTAAGGGTATTCCACTGGAAACCCAGTTTCATCTCCGACCAGCGCAACCTGGCCAGTTGCTGCCAGGTAAAGGCATGGATCAACTCATGCGCCAGGATACCTGCCAAAATGATGGGGATAAACCACCAGGTATTGAAAAATCCAATCCATGAATTAGAAAAAGCCTCCAGTCCCCAGATCATGGGGTAGGGTATCATCAGCAGCAGTGTAACAAAAATGAAGGGAAGTACCAGCAGCTGTACTTTTCCTATAGGAACTGACATATCTTTGGCATTTTTTTCTGTCAATGCATCCATACTATTTTTGTTTATGAAGGTAACATTTGGGTTACAGAAAGCGGAGTCCGGTCCTGTGTTCCGGAGCCCTGTCTCACGCCGCTTCCAGTTGCTCAATATCCTCTTTTAGACGGTCCAGGTACTGCCCGTAAGCCTTCTGATCCATCCACCTGGCCAGGAGGTAGCAGGCCGGAATCAGCACAATATTAGCCGCTATCAGGGTCATCCATACTTTGGAATTGCTCAGAATCTCTTCAGCACTTTTTTCAATGGTAAAGCCGTACACAAAACCCGCCGTGATGGAAACAGGGTAGAGAAAAAGGGCCACTCTCAGCTCGTACTGCTGAATACGACGGATGCGGTGGTAATACGACTCCAGGATGTACTTCATACTCTGACTCTTGTCCACAAAATTGAGAATGCGGTACTGCCCGTAGATGAGCGCCAGGCCGACTACATAAGCCAGCAGCAGGGGCGAGATTAAAAACCGGTTATAGATCTGATCCGTAGTGACGATCAGCGTCAGGAAAAGAAGGATGGAGCCAACCATCCACAGCAGTTTGATACCTATATTTTTCCTGAGTTTGATCAGTGGGTCAGTGGATTCTTTCTTGAGTGCTTTGTCCAGGAATTCTTCATCCAGTCGGAAAGTAGCATCATCCTGCTGCCAGGCTTCCCATGATTTATGCAAGTCCTTCATATACTTTTCCTTTTTCAGTGAGTTTTTTCTTGATACGGTGCAGCTTCAGCGCCACATTGCCCTTCTGCATGCCGGTAATGTCGGCGATTTCTTCGTTCTGGTAGCCATCCAGGTGGAGGGTGATGATCATCCTGTCTACTTCAGGCAACAGCCGGATGCTGCGGTAGAGCCACTCTCGATCGGAGGTATCAGCGCTTTCTGCAGCCAGTTGGGCGACTGTTTCCAGGTCTGTCTTTTTCGGCTGCCGCTTCCACTGGCGCATGGCGGTCAGCACGGTATTGAGGCTGACACGGTAGAGCCAGGTAGAGAACTTGCTCTTTCTCTGAAAGGAAGGATACGAACGCCAGGCCTGTAGCAATATCTCCTGCAGCATATCCTGCCGCTCTTCGGGATCATCCACATAAAGACGGATGATCTTCTGCATCACGCCTCCATGCTGCTGCACCAGGGCCAGAAATTCCTTTTTGTTGGTCTTGATCATTGCTGTCGGTTCACATTTTCACCGTGGCTTAAGCTCATTTACCCCGTAAGTTGAGCAAAGGCATGAATTATTTCATTGGCAGGATTTTTTTTCAAAAAAAAAGCCGGAATGGGGCCTGTTGCCAGAAATAAAAAAAGCGGGCCTGAAGCCCGCGAGAATATTTATCACGATGCGGGAGCATCGCGACTATACTGTGCTGAGTGACTTAGCGCTCCAGGAAATTGCCCAGTACGGAACTCTCTCCCTTGTTGCTGTTCTTACTGTAAGGCGCAATGGCGGCAATCAGCTTGCGCAGCGGCATGGACTGTAGCCACACCTTGCCGGTGCCTGAGAGTGTGGCCAGGAACATACCCTCACCTCCGAAGATCATGGAGCGCAGGCCACCTGCCGACTGCACATCAAAATCAATAGAAGGCTCAAAAGCTACCACGCAGCCGGTATCTACCTTGAGTGTTTCGTTATTAAGCTGCTTTTCAATGAGCGTACCTCCTGCATGAATAAAAGCCCTGCCATCACCCTGCAGCTTCTGCAAAATAAAACCTTCACCTCCTACCAGCCCGGAGCCTAGCTTACGGTTAAAGGTAATACTCACCTTGGTACCAAGGGCTGCACAGAGGAAGGCGTCTTTTTGTACCGTGATGCTGTTATCGTACATTTCTGAAAGATCAAGCGGAATGACCGTACCCGGATATGGGGCCGCAAATGCCACCTTGGCTTTGCCATGACCACGATGAGTAAAATGGGTCATAAACACCGACTCCCCGGTAAGCAGGCGGGTGCCTGCCGAAAGCAGCTTGCCAAAAAATCCCTGGTTGGGATCGGAACCGTCGCCCATTTTGGATTCAAACAGTATGCTGTTGTCCATATACACCATAGCCCCGGCTTCGGCTATGACTGTTTCATTGGAATCAAGTTCTACTTCCACGATCTGTATGCCGTGACCGTGGATCTGGTAGTCAATTTCGTGTGATTGGTTCATGTTGATGAAAAAGTTATGTGGAAAATGGATAAAGTGAATTTGGAAAAACCGGTCTTATAAAATGCTTATATAGCTTAAAAATGTGCTTTGGTGCTTATTTAAGCAATTTTCATATATTGAAATCTTTTGTTAAAGATGTAAACGTTAAAAAATTTTTTCGTATTATGAAATCTTTTAAAGAAGCTGTGGCCAG
>JBKHDR010000177.1:0-7340 GCA_046541235.1 Cyclobacteriaceae bacterium
GCCAAAGATTTTGAGCTGAGCCTTGAAGAGGTACTACAGCTAGAAAAGCAGTTGAAAGACGAGGATAGTCACTAATTTAGCGACTGCTCAGGTACTTTCTAAAAGCTCCCCATTGCCTCTCTTTCAGATATTCAAGGTCTCTTTCCTTGGCAAAAGCCTCCTGCTCAAAGCTGATCTGCCGGTAGGCTTCATAATGGTTTAGTCTCTTCAACCGCCCCCTGAGATATTCCAGCAAATAACAGAAATAAAAAGGCAGCACCAGCAACTCCCGCTGCTGCCGGAGGTGAATTTTCTCATGATTGACCAGCACCGGGTCATGCAATTCTTCTTTTCTGCTTACAAAAACAAAAGGATACAGGGCGATCGCCCTGGCAAAGTTACCGGTAATGATCCTGACCAGCTGAGGTGCGTAGACAAACATCCTCAAGCTCGCTCGTTGTTTCGGCGGGCGGGTTCATCAATGTTCTTTTGCAGGAAAGAAGGAAGCCTGTCGGAACGACTCTCTGATCCTTTCGCCCTTTTTTTACCTATACCGCCCGGTCCCGGCAAAAAGCGGGTTACCAGTCCCATGACATCAGCAAGCAGGCCGGGAAAAAGGCCATTGGCAGCAGCAAAAACATGTGATTGCAGGGGCATGATCAGAGATGTCTGCCCATGTTTGCAGGCTGAAACGATAGATTTGGCTGCAGCATGTGCATCCATGGAAGTCAATGACTGGGCCGCTCCCAGGCTCACAAAATCATGTTCTTTACGGTGCTGCCCTTTATGGATCATCTGAGGGACACTGCCCGTACGCATCAGCCCGGGACAAACGGTAGTAATGTAAATATTATAACGCTGCATCTCAGCATGCAGGCTCTCAGATAAACCCACCAGCGCATGCTTGCTGGCCGTATAGGGAGCCATGTGCGGCACGCTGACTTTACCTGCCAGCGACGAAATATTAACAATACGCCCTTCCTGCTTTTTGCGCATTTCGGGCAGCACTTCCTCCATCAGCGTAAGTGGTGCCCAGAAGTGGATATTCATAGCCTCTTCATACTCTTTGCGCTCCATTTCTTCGGCGGGCGCCACCTGAATGATCCCTGCATTGTTGATCAGTACCTCAACCGCTCCCCAGCGCTTTTTGATCCTGCCCAGCATAGACCTGACCTGCTCCGGATCAGTCACATCGCAGACGATGGGCAGCACGCCCTCGCCTCCCCGGTTGGCAGCAATCTCATTCAGGTCCTGCTGTGCCCGTTTGAGTTCCTGTTTGTCTCTCGCACAAATCGCCACCCTGGCTCCTTCTTTGACCAGCTGACGGGCAATCTCCAGTCCCAGGCCGCGGGAGCCACCCGTTACCAGAGCAACTTTATTTTTCAGATCTATTTTACGCTGCTGATGATTGAGCGTACGGGCCAGGGCAATACCCAGAATACCTGCGATGGTCCAAAGGAGTTTTTTCTGTGAGCTTTTCATAAGGAAGCGAGTTTAAAAAATTATGGATGTTGTAAATAATTATCATCAATTTATGTAAAAGGAAAGACAAATCCGGGAAAATTTTCGGATAAGCGCCGAAAGCTTTATCTTTTGCTGGCATCAACCTCAACTTATAAGATAAGTTATGAAAAAAGAAAATCGTAGAAGTGCCATTAAGAAGATGGCTGGTACCGCTGCCGCCTTTCCTCTGGCAGGTATAAAATTTCAGGCTCAAAACACAGCCCCCCAGTTAAAGGGAAACATCCGGCATTCTGTCTGTAAATGGTGCTATAACAACATTCCGCTGGATGAGTTTTGCGCACAAGTCAAAAAGATGGGCATCACTTCGGTTGAGTTGCTCGGTCCCGCCGAATGGCCTACCCTTCAAAAGCATGGACTGGACTGTGCCCTGGCAGCCTACTGGACAAACGGCTTCGGCATCGCTAAGTGCTACAACCGTAAAGAGCATCATGATAAGCTCTATGATCTTTATGCAGAAAGCATTCCCATGGCTGCCAAGGCAGGCCTGAAGCAAATCATCACCTTTTCGGGCAATCGGGAAGGGATGGATGATGAAACCGGGATGAAGAATTGTGCTGAGGGCCTTAAACGCATTATGCCCATTGCCGAAAAACACGGTATTACCATCGTGATGGAACTGCTCAACAGCAAGGTCAACCACCCTGACTATATGTGCGACCATACCGAGTGGGGTGTAGAGCTTGCCAAGATGATAGGCTCAGAAAATTTCAAGCTACTCTATGATATCTATCATATGCAGATCATGGAGGGAGATGTCATCGCTACCATCCAGAAATATCATCCTTACATCTCGCATTACCACACCGGAGGTGTGCCTGGCAGGGCCGAGATTGACGAGTCGCAGGAATTGTATTACCCGGCAATCATGAAAGCTATCGTAGATACCGGTTATAAAGGTTACGTAGCCCAGGAATTTGTACCCAAAAAAGATCCGCTGGCCTCACTGGAGCAGGGTGTCAGAATCTGCGATGTCTGACATTTAACATTTGGTGGTGACCCAGCCTCCGTAATAAAAAGCATTACTAAACATGACAGGAGGCTCAAAACCAGCCTCCTGTAACAGTGTGCTAAGTTGCTCCTGTGTAAGCCGGTGCGTATCTTCCCTGACGTGCTGTAGTCCTTCTTCCAGTATATCCGTATCCATGCCTCGCAGGAGCAGGTACTGGCGAAAATAAGAAAGTTGCTGCTCAAACTGTGCTACCTCGTAAATGTCATAAATTATCAAAGGCGCCCCTTTTTGAAGGCGAGCAGCAATGTTTTTTAACAAATCCAGCTTACCATCCCGTGAGTCAGGGATGAAATGCAGAACCAAAATAAGCGTAGCGGCATCATACAGCTCATCGGGAGGTAGATTTTGTACCACCCCTATCTTGAGGCGGAGGCTACGGTCGTTCTCACGAAAAGCCAGTTTCATCTGTGCCAGCCGTATCATCTGTGGGGAGGGGTCCAGACCGGTGATCTGCCAGGAGGTGGGGTGCTGCCGCAATTCCGAAATCTCCTGCCCGGTACCGCAGCCTACTACCAGCAGCTTACGAACTTCATCCACAGGCAGGTAGGCCTTCAGGATAGCCGGTATGGATTGCTGTACAAAATAATAGTTGGGTACCCAGCGGGGGATATTATCATCGTAATTGGAGGCTCTTTCACCTTCAAAATAAACTACATGCATGGCTCAGGGACTGATGAGCCTCCAAGTTGGTACATATCCATGCATTAATCAAGCCTTCCTGATAAATCTTCAGACTTTCGGATCCCCTACATAAAAACCGTCCGCATCCAGAAAATCGTTGTTGGAATACTCTTTCTTATAGATAGGATGAGGAAAAATATGCTGCTCCTCTGCCTTTTTGTAAAGTAAGGACCTGTACATGTCCGAATATTTATCGTAGATCTGCTTTCTCTGGCTCAGAGGCTCCTTATTGTTGAAAAAGTAGGCGAAGTCAAAGTACTTGGGCATCATAGAGGTAGAGATTTATAGTATAAAGTTAGCATTCTGCCCAATACTGAAACAGATTTGACTTTACTCATTCTTATGAGCAAAAATTACCAGTACAAAACTTAAGTAATTCTTTATCAATTAAATACGAAAAAGAAACTAAACTTTTAAGTGTTGATATGACCGAATATGAGGGGATGAAGTACTGAACGGAGGTAACAAGCGTTGTGATTTCTTAGTATAATTGAACAGGCCGTACTAAACTTGCAAATTCTCCCTATTTTTGCAGGCTGAAGGCCTCAACCAACCATTTTATTTGCTAAAAAAGAGACTAATGAGAAAACTACCTTTGATTTTTTTGCTAAGTATTATCTATAACTTTTCATTTGGACAATCTCAGAACCCGCCTGCCCAGCCTGACCTGCCAGGTATGTTGCTTTTTGATTATGGCGTCAACCTGATGCAGAACAATTCTGAAGATTTTGATATTCGTATCATACGTTCACGTACGGTGGGCATTCACTATCTGTATGACATTCCGCTTGGAGAAACGCAGTTTTCTTTTCATCCGGGCTTTGGTTTTTCCTCGCAAAACTTCACTTTTACTGATCCCGTTACCCTTAACTTCGCTGATTCTACAGAAGTCGTTCCGCTGGCGGCAGCTGAATATCCTGGTGTAGACAAGAGCAAATTATCTGTTCACTACATCAATATTCCCCTGGAATTCAGGTTTTTTGCCCAGGAGGATAACCGCGGCTTTACCGCAGGCCTGGGTGGTTTTGTAGGCAGAAGAATGCTTTCTTATACCAAGATCAAGTTTGATGAAGACAAGGTAGATAAGTACAAGCGCGACTTTAACCTGAACCCCTGGCGCTACGGGGTACATGCCAGGGTAGGCTTCCGCGGTATCATGCTGACAGGCCAGTACGCTGTATCTCCTCTGTTTATGGAAGATGAGGGCCCGGAGGGTAATGTGCTTACCGTAGGGCTTACCATCTCTTTGTTCTAAAAATTAGATTTTTACCAAAAACAAAAGCCTTCCGGCACTGGTCAGAAGGCTTTCTTTTTATATGCTCCGGGTTCAGAATACGCAGTAGGCTGCCCAGGCAAGCATAAAAACGGTAACTTTAATAGCTATAGCAAATCTTTTTCTGTTATCCATAATCCAGTGATTTATCTTTACTGAAGAATATTATCTCCCTAAAAGTTCATTGGGCTCCTGAGACAAAGCCAGCTTCAGTGCACATAGCTTACTAAAGCCCATGAGGGGAGGGGCATTGGAACAAATACTGTCACTTTTACGGAAAATGCCGGATTGGGTTTATCAGGCTCCTCTGTTCAACTCTTTGTTACTGCTTACTACCCTGTATCATTACGCCCAGGCCCCCATCAATACGGTAGGCCTGCCCGGTCATGAAGCCTGCTTTGTCGCTGCAGAGGTAAGATATAAACTCTCCCACTTCTACCGGCTGGGCAATCCGCTTGGTCAGGTGCATATTAACACATTCCTGGTAAGGGATCTCCGGATCGGGTGACTGGGCAAAGCCCCAGCGTACCAGGGGCGTATCCACAGTGCCCGGGCATACCGCCACACAACGTACCTGGGGCGCATAATCTACTGCAATACTGCGGGTAAGGCCGATCATGGCAGTTTTAGAAGTTACATAGGCACAGACATTCTGCTGGCTGAGCATGGCCTGCACACTGGAAACATTGACCACCACGCCTTTACCCTGCTGCTGCATATAGGGGATAGCATACTTGGCGCAGAGAAAGGCTCCCTTCACATTGATGTTCATCAGCAGGTCCCACTCCTCTTCGCTGGTTTCGGTCACGGGCGCATATCGCTGAATACCTGCATTGTTGACCAGGTAGGTGATGTGGCCGAATTTCTCTGCTCCCGTTCTGATGGCAGCTTCCACCTCGTCTGCTTTGGCTATATTACATTTGACAAAAAGTGCTCTGCCTTCAGCTTTGGCTTCCAGTTCTTTTCCAGCCACTTCGTCTACATCCAGTATAAGCACATTGGCACCTTCTTTAAGAAAAACCTCCACAGTAGCGGCACCTATGCCTTTGCTACCTCCGGTTACGATAGCAGTTCTGCCCTGATGTTCCATACGATTTTGTTAAAATTTTTAGGTTAAAGGTTAGTTTCGTGTCTCTACCATACTACCAGGCTTTTTTGTGGCAGGCAAGTGGGGCTCCCCTGACTCCAAGATCAATCTGGTTTACATGATAGCGACCCAGGTTGGAGGTATACAACTGGTCAAATTCTCGTCCTCCAAAGGCGATATTGGTAGGGTTGGAGAGCGTATGCCCTTCCCAGTCGTCAATGAGCAGGCTCACTTCCTGTTCGGGAGTCACCCGGTAGATACGGTTGGGCGCATAGCACGACACATAAAGATTAGCTTCCGCATCAAAGGCCAGTCCATCAGGACAGGTCTGCGGCAGAGTGGCAAATACGCTGCGCTCCCCTGCCGATCCATCTGACAGGATAGGAATGCGCTCAACACCCGGCAGCCAGGTACAGGCCACATAAAGCATTTTTTCATCTGGTGACAAAGCCAGGCCATTGGCAAAATTGAAAGGTCCGCTATGCCACACTACATGCTTTCCGTCGGCCCCGAATTTTAGAATCTTCCCGATCTTCTGCCGAAACTCCCCGCTCTCGCTCACATAGAGGCTGCCCTGGCTGTCAAAGACCGGGTAGTTGGGAATGTTGAACTGATGATCTCCGGCTCCATCAGCGAAGCGGCTTAGTTCTCCGCTCGCAAGTTCATATTTCCAGACGCAGTGCTGCCGGTTATCGCATACAGCCAGCCACTCGGCCGTCGGATTAAAAGCGATACCCAGCACAAAACCTCCGGTATTGGCTACTTCCTCTACCTGGGTGCCATCGGCAGAGATTTTATAGATCTGCCCGGCTTCTCCTCCTGCCCAGATATGGCCGTCAGGATGCACGGCTACGCCCTCCACATGGTCTAGCCCGTCGGCGAGTACCCTGATCTGATCAAGTCTGATTTCCATCTTGCGCTTGAGTAGTGTAAAGGTCTGAAGATAGAAGAAAAAACGGATAATTGACAAATGAACCCTGTCTATCCGCTGGCTTCATTTCTGCATATTTTTTTAATTGGAAGCTACATACTACAAACGACCTATGCTCGAACTATTCATTTACCTGCTCGGCAGCACTTTATTTATTCCCTGTACCGCCCGAACTGAGCAAAGCGACACTGCTGAGATGGCTTCCCACCCTACTCAGCCCAACATCATTTTTATCATGGCTGACAACCTGGGGTGCTAAGGGCAGCAGCAGATCCATACACCTCACCTCGACTGCATGGCCCGGGAAGGCATGCGCTTCACCAATTTCTAGGCAGGTAATACTGTCTGTGCCCCCTCCCGTTCGGTGTTGATGACAGGCATGCCACTGGAGCGGGGATTTGATCACTTCTATGATTATCTCAACCAGGTACATGCACGCAATTATTACCCTGAGTTTCTCTGGAAAAAGCGCGATTCGGTATTGCTGAAAAACGAGGTCAGAAAGATACCCTTATCGTTTTCCCCTGATTTTAATGGCAGCGTTCTAGTAAAAAAATTGAGTACAGTCATGGCCTAATGGTAAAGGAGGTTCTTTATTTTATCGACATGAACCAGGAAAACCCGTTCTTCCTTTACCTGGCCCTGACCTTCCTTTTGCCAATGGCGAGGCTGGTAAAGAGGGACAGGAAGTGCCTGACTATGGCATCTATGCCGACAAAGACTGGCCGGAACCACAGAAAGGTACGGCAGCTATGACCAGCCATACGAATGCCGATGTGGGCAGCATTATGTCTGCACTCAAAGGAATATGGAATTGATAAAATCACCCTCATCATCTTTACTTCTGACAATGCTC
>JBKHDR010000178.1:0-7259 GCA_046541235.1 Cyclobacteriaceae bacterium
TGCTAATTTGTTGCTAATTTTACGTAACTACCTGATAATCAATACTACTTCAAATACTGCATCGGGAAGTAACTCACTCACCTGAAATACTAAAGTGTATGCCTCAGGCTTGGCGTTGGCCCAGAAGCAAATGCAAGTACCAACTTCCATGTTTGATGTAAAGTTAAAAAAAAAGGGATGGTGCTCAAATCACCATCCCTTCGGTCAGAAGCCTGATTACTTTACTCCACCGTAATCGTTTTGTCCTGGGTATTGAGGGTAATGGTATAAGTACCAGCGGTACCTACAAAATTGAAATTGCTGTCGTCGTCTGCCGCATTTTCCAGATCAGTATCAATGGTATAGCCTTCTCCTTCGTAATAAGGGAAGTTCAGGCCGCTATTCCAATCACCCTCTGTGGTAAAAAACCTGAAGGCATCATTGGCAAACTCAGTAGTAGCCGACCAGGTATAGGCACCCGTCACATTCATCACTACGGGCGTATCCCAGCCCCAGCCAGCGGCAGGTACACCGGCACCTACGATATAAAGAGGGCCTACTTCGTTGAGGGTAATGGTTTTGGCATTATCGTCAATGACCATTTCATATACACCAGGTGTGCCGGTAAATTTAAAGTTGTTGTCACCATCCTCTGCATTGACCAAAAGCGGGTCAATGGTATAGCCTTCATCTACAAAGTAAGGATAGTTCAGTCCGCTAGCCCAATCGCCTTCAGTGGTAAAGAATCTAAATGAACCATTTCCGGCGTTTGTCAGGTTGATCTGCGTCGAGTAAACTGAATTATCGCAGCTAAACATCACAGGGCTATCCCAGTTCCAGCCAGCATCTACGGCACCTTCACCCACTACAAACCAGGGATCACAGCCGCCGCCAACCGGCTGACGCTCAATTACCACAATATTCAGGGGTTGTATTTCCGAAAAAGTTTCCAGCACATTGGCGGCACCAGTACCAGTAAATGCTCTTAGCCTGAAGTAGATTTGTCCGCTGTTATTGGGAGCACCCGCCTCAGTAGTAGTAGCCGGGTCGTCATCCAGGCCCAGTTCTCCCGCAAATTCAATCATCTGGTCTACCAGCACGGCAATATTGGTTTCAGAGGTTGAACCCACTACCTCAAACGCACCAAAGGCAGGGTCAATAGAAGCCTGTAGTTCGTAGGTCACATTTACAGGGGTATCGTGGTCGGCAGGCGTCCAAACAAAACGCTCGGCCACATTGCCGGCAGTTTCTTCTGACAGCCTGTATTCTGACAGGAAAGAATTAGTAAAAGCTATGCCGTCGGCATCAGGCCGGGCAATGAATTCCAGGGAGTTCTCATCTTCACAGGCACTAGCCATAAAGAGAGTGATAACAGATAATATATATAAGATCTTTTTCATCGTATGTGTAATTTAATATCCGGGGTTTTGATTCAGGTTAGGGTTGGCGGAAAGGCTAGGTCCGGGAATAGGGTAAAGCTGCCGGTAGTCGGGCAGGGGTATGCCATTGGGGGCATTGCCCTTCCATGACCAGAGATAGCTGCCGCCGGTGAAGAGGTCGAACCTGATCAGGTCCTGTCTTCTGTGGGCTTCCCAGTAAAGCTCTACCAGGCGTTCATCAATGATCAGGTCCAGGTCAAGATCGCCTTCCGTAATTCTGACCGGGTTGCCGGCTCTTTCACGCAGGGCATTGATATAGCCCACTGCTGAGCTGAGCGTACCTCCGCCGCCACGCAGATGCGCCTCGGCATACATGAGGTAGATGTCGGCCAGCCTGAACAGAGGGAAATCAGTGTCTACCAGGTCACGGGATGAGCCGGGTTGTCCTGTTGAGGTAAGGTTTGAGAACTTACCTACAATGTAGCCAGCCTGCCGGTCAGAAATATCAGGAATTTCCAGCAAACGATCCGTAGTGATCAGCGTATTACGGGCATCATTATCGTAATTACCATTAAGAAAGGTTTCAGAAAAAGCATCTGTCACCCGGAGGGCGCCTCCCCATCCACTGGGGTTCACGCCAAAGGATGCACCGTTTTCTTCAGGAAAGCCTATCTGTCCGTTGATCATCAGGGTAGTAGGTCCGAAGTTTTGTGTCACAATACCGTCAGAAACGAGAGGAAAGATAATTTCCTGTCTGGCGGCGCCTTCGTCATTGTCCGCTTTGAAGAGATTCAGGTAGTTGGGCGATAACTGAAAGCCAGCGTTGATGATCTGCTCGCAGTAAGTAAGGCAGTCGTTGTAGCGGGCCTGGCCTGTGTATACTTCAGCGTTGAGATAAATTTTAGCAAGGAGCATCCATGCGGCCGCCTGATCAGCTCTGGCGTATTCGTTTTGCAGGGGTGCTACCATCTGGGGCGCAATCTCCAATAGCTCTGACTCAATAAAACTGAAAAGCTCAGCTCTGCTATATTCCGGTGCCTGGTATCCGCCTACCACATCGTTTTCAGTAACAAAGGGCGCTTTACCAAAAAGATCCATCATATGGTAATAGGCCAGTGCCCTGATAAAACGGGCCTCGACCCGATAAGTGGCAATGTCTGTTCTCAAATCGGCACTCACGCCTCTGGCGTCTAACGCACCTTCGGAGGTCTGGCGGAGATACTCATTGGCAAAGGCCACCGATACCAGGGCTCTGCCAAAAATACCTCGGATGAGAAGATTGTTAGAACTCCAGATGCTGCGATTAAGCTCTCGGGTACCAGGGTCGTTTTCCCAGGTCCAGATCACCTCATCGGTAGGGAGTTCCTGCAGGTTCCACAGGCCCCTGCCATATTGGCTGGTACCGGCATCAAGACCAGCAATGAAAGAAGAACCGGCCCCGGCAGTACCGGTGATCGCCAGGTTGCTGTATACGCCAGCGAGTGCCTGGCGGTAAGATTCGGGAGACGAAAAGAAATCGTCAGACAAAAAAGTCTGCGGATCACTCGGCTCCACATTCAGGTCTTCCACGCAGGCGCTGAAGACCAAAAGCAGGGCGATGATATATAATGAATAGGATTTCATAATTTTATTATTCTTAGGATTAAAAACTCAGGTTAGCTCCTACATAATAAGTCCTGGGCCTGGGATAAATGGTATTGTCAATACCATTGAAAATCTCAGGATCAATACCTGTGTAATTAGAGATGACAAAAGGATTCTGCACACCCAGCGTAAAGCGGAGGTTGGAACTGTTGCTGAACAACTCCCTGAAGGTGTAGCCCAGTGTGATATTATCCATTCTCAGAAAAGAGGCATCCTCTATGTAGTAGTCAGAAAGGATGACATCTTCTGTAGTGGTAAAGCCGCTTTCCAGTACAGCCAACGGCAGGTTGGCCAGGTAAGAGTTGTTCTGGATAAGCTGAAGCTGCGCCCTGGATGACCTGACGTTGTTATAGATGTTATTACCGAAATGTGCTCTCAGGTTGAATGAAAGATCAAAATTACGGTAGTTCATGTTAGACAGAAAGCCCATGGTCAGGTTAGGGTTAGCATCATTGGGAATGTAACGGTCAGCATCCGTGATCTGGTTATCACCGTTCAGATCTGCGTAAGCACCTTCTATGGGCAGGCCTTCTTCATTGTAAACCTGTTTGTAGACATAGAAGGCATTAGGGGCAAAACCTACCCGGCGAATCTGTACCGTACCACCGGTACCGCCGCCAATACCGCCGGTAAGCGTATTGTCTACCGCCAGTTCATCAATTTGCACCTCCAGCAGGGTGAAGTTATAATTCACATTCCAGTTGAAGCCGGTCTCGCTCCTTAGCACATCTGCGTTGACGGCAAACTCTATCCCGCGTGAGGTAAAGCTTCCGATGTTCTGCGCACCCTCGTTGCTGAAGTTAGAACCTTCAGAGATAGGAGCTATGGCGAAGAGGTCATCCGAAATTTTGTAAAAGGCTTCTACCGAACCGGTGACCCTGTCGTCAAACAGACCGTAGTCAAGCCCCACGTTCCAGGTAGTAGTCTCCTCCCACCTGAGGTCCTCATTACGGAAGCTGGGTACACCGATAGGAATGACCTGGTTGCCGAACTGGTACTGTGAGGCAGGCTGCCCAACGACATATCTCTGCAGGAAGACATCCCGATTGAGGCGGCCAAAATCCTGCTGACCGGTGACACCCCATCCCAGGCGGAGCTTCATAGTAGAGAAGGTTTTGGAATCAGGGAAGAGCTCATCCCTGATTTTCCAGGCAAAGGCAGCTGCCGGGAAATTGCCCCAGCGATTTAACTCACTAAAACGTGAGGAGCCGTCTCTGCGGAAAGACAAGGTCAGCAGGTACTTATCATTAAAAGCGATGTTAGTTCTGCCAAAAAAGCCGATCAGCACCAGGTCAGTATCCTCATTGCGGATAGTGTCGGTACTGGGCAGGTCGTTGGTCAGATCGCCCGAATTAAAATTACCACTGGTAAAACGCTGGTAAGAGTATCCGGCGGTAGCCTCTATATGCAGTTGGTTGATATCTTTGGAATAATCCAGGTAAGAGTCAAGCAGGTAAGTACTCTGCTCATTCCAGTAATTGCTGGATGAGCCCAGAAAGCTGCCATCGGGTTGTTGTATAGGCAGGTCAGGCGACTCAAAAATAGAACCTTCGCCACGGGCGTCATCCAAACCCAGATTGGCTGTAATAGATAAGTCCGGCAGGAAGTGCAGCGAATAATCAAGTTGTACATTTCCATACAAGCGCTGTACTTCGCTTTCATCATTCCTGAGTAGAAGATTGGCTACCGGGTTACGAGGGGCCAGCACATCAAAGCCCTCACGGTCATAGTATTGGAAAAAGCCTCCCCAAGGGGATTCAGGGTCGTAGACCGGCTGGGTAGGATCAAAGGTAATGGCATTACCCTCTTCGCCCGGAGCAAAGCGGTTTTCTTCAAGTACCCCGTTGGCGTTAATAGCTACTCTCAGGTGGTTATCAAAAAACTTAGGGTTCATATTAATAGATGCAGAGGTCCTGGCATAATCCGAGGTAAGCCTCAGTCCTTCCTGGTCAGTACGCCCGAGGGATACTCGGGTCGGAACTTTTCCCAGCAGGCTGCCCTGAGCGGCTGCGTTAAAGGTAGTAGTGAGCGCGTTCTGGTAAATCTCATCCTGCCAGTCGGTATTGGCATCTCCCAGGCGATCTACAAGGTCAGGATAGTTCTCCTGCACCAGCTCACGGTATTCATCAGCTCCGAATACATCAACTTTGCTGGCCAGCGTATTGACCGCTACCTGCGAGTCAAAGTTGAACTGAAAATCCTTACCTGCCTGCTTGGTGGTAATGATGATCACCCCATTAGAGGCACGCGAGCCATAGATGGCTGTAGCCGAAGCATCCTTGAGCACAGTAAAAGACTCAATGTCGTTAGGGTTGATAGAACTAAGTACGGAACTTGAACCACCTACTGCATTATTGTCAATGGGCAATCCGTTAATGACGATCAGGGGATCATTAGAGGCATCCAGTGAAGAACCTCCGCGTATCCTGATGGTAGAGCCGCCGCCCGGTGCGCCGCTGGTATTGATGGTCAGACCAGCCACCCGTCCGTTCAGGAGGTTCTCCGGTGTCACAATATTTCCCTGGTTAAAATCCTTCTGTGTGATGGAGGTAATGGCACCGGTGGCATCCTCCACGGTGGTGGTACCATAACCGATCACAACCACTTCGCCCAGCTGGGTATAGTCTTCTTCCAGGGCTACATTGACGGTAGAGCCAGTGACTGGCACTTCTACTTTTCTGAAGCCAACGAAAGAAAAGATCAGGACATCATCAGGATTGGCGGTAAGCTGATAATTGCCATCCAGATCAGTGATGGTACCCGTCTGGGTGTCTTTGACAAGGATGCTGACTCCCGGGAGCGCTTCATTGGTAACGCCGTCTGTGACCTTGCCCCTGACAGTTATTGACTGGGCACTGACACTCAACGACATAACCAAAAATACCCATAAGCAGAAGTAGCTGCCTATGGGTATAAGAGAGGGTCGTTTGTAAGAAATTTTCATGTAGGAACTGATTTTAGCCTCTATGGCTAGTGTAAATATTAAATAAGCTTAACAATGATAGCTATTTTTAATTTATTTGTAATATTTTGTCACGAAAAAAAGAATAATTAAAAGCTGGGTGCAAGCATATGTTGAACTTTAGATTGAACTTGTCTCTAGAAAATTAGACAAGCCTACCCTGAAAGAAGACATATCACCCGGGAAGCCTGCTCATCAGGAGCATTAACAATCAATCTAAACTTTATGCATTTCAGATTTGTGTTTATTACCAGCCTGCTGCTCAGCTTTCTGAGCCGGGTTGCCTGGTCTCAGTCAATAAGCAGGGTGGAGCCCGCCAATTGGTGGACAGGGATGCGGCATTCGTCCATACAACTGCTGGTCTATGGAGACAATATCAGTAAGTTATCCCCCTCGTAGCCCATGAGGAGGTGCGTCTCGATAAGGTCATCAGGGTACAGAATCCTAACTATCTTTTCCTTTACCTCACGATCAGCGAAGCGGCTGCGCCGGGTAAGGTAGCGCTCAGCTTTTACGAAGGTAAGCGGGTGAAGGAAACCTTTCAATTTGAGCTGCTCCCCCGGGAGCCAGGCAGAGAAAGCCTGCAGGGCTTCAACAGTGCTGATGCCATGTACCTCATCACCCCTGACAGGTTTGCCAACGGCAATCCGGATAATGATGAAGTGGCTGGGATGAAAGAAGGGCTCAACCGTACCTTCAAGGGCGGCAGGCATGGGGGCGACATACAGGGCATCAGGGAGCATCTTGACTATATTGCAGGCCTGGGCTTTACGGCTGTGTGGATCAATCCTGTGCTTGAAAATGACATGCCCAGCTACTCTTACCATGGTTATGCAGCTACTGATTTTTACCAGGTCGACCGGCGCTTTGGCAGCAATGAAGAATACAAAGCTCTCTGTGATGCCGCCCGGGAAAAAGGTATTAAGATCATCATGGATATGATTGTCAACCACTCCGGCTCGGAGCACTGGTTCGTCAAAGACCCGCCTGCGGCCGACTGGCTCAACAAACAGGAAGCATTTGCCCCGACTACCCACATGCGCTACGTCAACCAGGACCCTTACGCTTCGGAATATGATAAGCAGGCATTCAGTGATGGCTGGTTTGTCAGAACCATGCCTGACCTCAACCAGCGGAATGAGCTTATGGCAGATTACCTGGTTCAGAATACCCTCTGGTGGATTGAATACGCAGGCATCTCGGGCATACGCATGGATACTTATCCTTACCCCGACAAAGACTTCATGATAATTTGTGTTTTGGAAACCCGTTGCCTTCAGGCACTGGAGGAAAAA
>JBKHDR010000179.1:0-6964 GCA_046541235.1 Cyclobacteriaceae bacterium
GGTGTACACTGCATTCAAAAGTAGAAAAATGTGTGTGAAAACGGTGTTCTCCACATATTAAAGTAATTTAAATGTATGTGGAAACGGTTTTGCTACATGTTAAAGTAAATTCAAGTGCATCTGCACGGAGCAGAGTGACAGTAAAGTGACTTTGATAGGCACCGGAACGCTTAAGCTTATCTGATTTTTCTACTTAAAGACGCTTTGAGCATACGAAAAAATTGCTTTTTATTCGTTTTAACTCCTGACAGTATTCTAATTTCTACTGTCAGGAGCTTTACATTTGCTACTACATCCATCACATCCTCACTCAAATGGCTGACTTGGTACGCTCTCCGTTCACCAGTCGCCAGATGCCATGAGGATTAGCATCTTTGAGTTCTTCAGGCAGGGCAAACTGCGGAAAGCCCTGGTAGCATACCGGGCGAGTAAAACGCTGGATCGCCCCGGTTCCCACTGAGGTAGTGCGTGAATCCGTGGTGGCAGGAAATGGACCTCCGTGCACCATTGAGTGGCAGACTTCTACCCCGGTTGGAAAGCCATTGATAATAAGTCGGCCTACCTTACGCTCCAGAATTTCTATCAGGTCGCTGTAATTTTGAAGGTCCTCTTCGGTGGCCTGCAGGGTAGCCGTCAGATGCCCTTCCAGGTTGACTGCTATTTTCAGGAGTTCTTCCCGGTTAGAGGCTTCCACATGCAAGGTGGCAGGTCCGAAAACCTCCTCATGCAGTTCGGGACTGGAAAGATAAGTGCGGGCATCCGTATGGAACACATAGCCTTCAGAGGCAGCCGCTACAGAAGCCGACTTACTTTTTCCCAGCACGGCCACCCCTTTACTTTTGCTGAATTTTTCTACACCATTCATATATCCCTGGCGAATTTTGTCACTCAGCATAGGGCCCGATTCTACGGCCTGCATCAGTTCTCCGGTCTTCTGATGGAAAGCTTTACTCTCTTCTGATTTCATAGTCATGACCACGCCCGGATTGGTACAGAACTGCCCTACTCCCAGATTCACTGAATTGACCAGGCCTTCAGCAATCTGCTGATTTCTTTGTTTCAGCGCACCAGGCAAGACAAATACAGGGTTGGTACTGCCCATCTCAGCATATACTGGAATGGGCTCTTTCCTCTGGGCAGCAGCATCAAACAGCGCTTTACCTCCTTTGAAAGAGCCGGTAAAGCCAATAGCTTTGATCAGTGGATGACTGACCATGGACATTCCCACAAAAGGGCTATGTCCCTGCAGGAGAGAAAATACCCCTTTGGGAAGACCGCAGCTTTTGACCGCCTTTTTGATGGCCCTGCCTACCAGCTCAGAAGTGCCCGGGTGAGAAGGATGGCCTTTGACCACGATACTGCAACCTGCTGCCAGGGCAGAAGCGGTGTCTCCCCCGGCTACAGAAAAAGCAAAAGGGAAATTAGAAGCACCGAAAATGCCAACCGGACCCAGGGCGATCTGCATCTGGCGAATATCTGGTTTGGGCAGGGGCTCACGGTCGGGGATGGCCGTATCAATACGGGCATCCAGCCAGGAGCCTTCCCGCAATAGGGTGGCGAACATTTTGAGCTGATTGACAGTACGGGTTCTTTCGCCCATCAGTCTGCCTTCCGGCAGGCCGGTTTCCTGCATGCACTGGCTGATCAGTTCCTTGCCCAGCGCCATGATTTCTTCTCCTATGGTCTCCAGGAAATCAGCCCGCATCTTGCCAGGGACCTGGCGATAATGCTGAAAGGCCACTTCGGCCTGCTGTATGGCTTCTTCTATTTCTTCACGAGTGGCTTCGCAAAATTCAGTGGGGAGCTTCTTACCGCTTTCAGGGTTAACGGCCTGAAAACGGTTGCTTCCCTGTTTGGAGTAGTGTCCTCCTATGATATGCTCTCCTGTCAGTGACATGTGGTATTAAGTTAGGGTGAAAAAATACTATATTAAAATATGAACACCTGAAGCTTAGCCAAAAATAAGATATAATGCCAAAGCTCCAGGTACTAAGTTATTCTACAAAATTGATCAGCGTTCCGATAGGGTCAGCATGCATCCTGATCTCATCTCCCGAATCCAGGCTAAAGTCATTGGCCGGAATGATGCCGGTGCCCGTCATCAGGTAGACGCCTTGAGGAAAATCAAGTTCGCGGAAAAGATACGCAATTAGATCTTCAAATTTTCTTTTCATCTGGCTCAGACTGGTATCACCTGCGAAGACAAGCCTGCCATCACGTATGACCTCCAGTTTGATCTCGGTTTCGCCTGGAAGCGTAGTTTCAGACACATAAAGGCAGGGGCCAATCGCTGCCGAGCGCCTGTAGCTTTTGGCCTGGGGCAGATAGAGCGGGTTCTCCCCTTCTATGTCGCGCGAACTCATATCATTTCCCAGCGTGTAGCCTACGATTTTGCCGGAAGAGGTAGCATAAACGGTCATTTCCGGCTCAGGCACATTCCAGTTGGAATCATGGCGGATGCGCACAAAGTCACGGTGGCCAACGGTGCGGTAGTGGGGTGCTTTGAAGAATAATTCAGGCCGGTCGGCTTCATAGACTCTGTCGTAAAAGCTTCCTCCGCCAGCCGCTTTGGATTCTTCCATACGGGCATCACGGCTCCGGTAATAGGTCACGCCCGAGGCCCAGACTTCCTGCGTACCCAGGGGCGGAAGCAGGGCACTATCCAAAAAATAAGAAGGATCTTGTATCGTCTTCAAATCCTTCATTCTGTGAATAAGGTAAGCATAGAGATCATCCCGGTTTACCAGTTGATCCCAGTCTGTTATATTTTCCTGGTAATACTTTCCTTCATGTTCAATCAGGATGGCTTCGGGGCTTTGATAGAGTTTCATCTTGCTTAGGTTGATTAGTGTTAGCTTACAATTTAAAAACCTCTCGCCAAATTATCATAATTGATGTGAAAAGTTTAGCTTATGGCCGAAAATTAAACCCTGAAATACCTTAAACTACTTTTTTCATCATGTCAGAAGAAAAAAAGCAACTCAGAAGCCAGGAATGGTTTGGCAAAACCGACAAAATGGGCTTTATCTACCGCAGCTGGATGCGCAACCAGGGCATTCCCGACCATGCCTTTGATGGCCGCCCGGTCATCGGCATCTGCAATACCTGGTCAGAATATACGCCCTGCAACGCCCATTTCAGAGAAATTGCCGAACATGTCAAGAGAGGTGTTTTTGAGGCAGGAGGCTTTCCTCTGGAGTTTCCGGTGATGTCGCTGGGCGAAACCCTGCTCAAACCTACTGCCATGCTCTTCCGCAACCTGGCTAGTATGGATGCAGAAGAATCCATCCGCGGCAACCCTATGGATGGTGTCATCCTGCTGGCTGGCTGTGATAAAACCACGCCTTCTATCGTAATGGGAGCCGCCAGTGTGGACCTGCCTGCTATCGTCATTTCAGGCGGACCTATGCTGAACGGCAAATACAAAGGCCGCGACATTGGCTCTGGCACCGATGTATGGCGTTTTACCGATGATGTGAGAGCCGGGCGTATCACCCAGGAAGAATATTACTATGCCGAAAGCTGTATGTCGCGCAGCCGCGGCCACTGCATGACTATGGGCACGGCCTCTACCATGGCCTCAATGATGGAAGCTTTGGGTATTGCCATGCCCCACAATGCCGCCATACCGGCGGTGGATGCTCGCCGTAAAGTACTGGCCCATATGGCAGGCAGCCGCATCGTGAGCATGGTGAAAGAAGACCTGAAAATGTCTAAAATCCTGACGCGTAAGGCTTTTGAAAATGCCATCAAGGTAAACGCTGCTATCGGAGGATCTACCAATGCCATCATCCATCTGCTGGCCATTGCCGGACGCGTGGGCGTTGAACTGAACCTGGATGATTTTGACAAACTGGGCCATGATGTACCCCTACTGCTCAACCTGATGCCTTCCGGCAAATTCCTGATGGAAGATTTTTATTATGCCGGAGGCCTGCCAGCGGTCATTCGTGAACTGGGCGACCAGATCCACCGTGATGCGCTGACGGTTAATGGCAAAACCATAGGCGAAAACACCGAAGATGCCCCCTGCTATGACAGGGAAGTTATCGCTGAATATGACAAGCCCTTTAAACACAGATCAGGCATAGCGGTGCTGAAAGGCAACCTGGCCGAAAATGGTGCGGTGATCAAGCCATCGGCAGCTACACCCAAGCTGATGAAGCACCGGGGCAAAGCGGTGGTTTTTGAAAACATAGAAGATTACCATAAGCGGGTAGATGACCCGGATCTTGATATTGATGAAAACTCCATCATGGTGCTCAAAGAGGTGGGGCCCCGCGGCTATCCCGGCATGCCTGAAGTGGGCAATATGGGTATCCCCAAAAAGCTGCTGGAAAAAGGAATAGACGACATGGTACGCATCTCTGACGGACGCATGAGCGGAACTGCTTTTGGTACGGTGGTGCTGCATGTCTCCCCTGAATCTTCTATTGGAGGTACCCTGGCCCTGGTGAAAAACGGAGATATGATAGAGGTGGATGTAGAAGCCCGAAAGCTCCACCTGGATGTGAGTGATGACGAACTAAAGCGCAGGAGAGAAGCCTGGAAGCCTACAGAATCAGCTTATGACCGGGGTTATGTAAGCCTGTATATCAAGCATGTGCAGCAGTCGCACCTGGGCGCAGATTTTGACTTCCTGAGAGGCAATTCCGGCTCGGAGGTGAAGAGAGATTCTCACTAAAATTGGAGATTACAAATTTATCTTGCATCAATCATCATCCCTTAATCATCAAATAGCTTGAGTGTCATACTTCTTATACTGGCGGTGATTTTTATTGTGGTGTCCACCACCAGGTTTAATTTTCACCCTTTTCTGGCCCTGCTCTTTGCGGCCATTTTGTACGGCCTACTGGCAGGCATGCCCTTCGCAGAGGTAATTATCTCTATCAAAGATGGCTTTGGCGGTACACTGGGTAATATAGGCATCCTGATCATTGCCGGTACCATCATCGGCGTTTTCCTGGAGAAATCAGGCGGCGCCTTTGCCCTGGCCGAAAAGGTATTGAAAGCCATAGGCGAAAAGCATGTGCCTACTGCGATGTGTATCATAGGGTACATAGTGGCTATTCCGGTTTTTTCTGATTCAGGTTTCGTGATCCTGACACCATTAAACAAGGCTCTTAGCAAAAAAGCGGGTCTTTCACTGGCGAGTACGGCCGTAGCCCTCGGTTTGGGATTGTCAGTGGCACATGCCATCGTACCCCCTACGCCCGGTCCTATTGCAGCAGCGGGTATTCTCAATGCCGACCTGGGACTGGTCATTGGACTCTCCATTCCGGTGAGTATTTTTGCCCTGATTTTTGGCTGGCTATGGGCGACAAAGGTTGCGAGTAAGCTATATATTGATCCTAATCCTGAATTGAGCGAAGAAGAACTGCAAGCCCGTACTAAAAAGGCACCTTCTGCTACCAAGTCCCTACTTCCTATTCTGTTGCCTCTCATCCTGATCGTGCTGAAGTCAGTGGCTGAATTACCCTCTGCTCCTCTGGGCAGTGGCACTTTTGTAGAACTCATAGGTTTTATTGGTGAACCTATCATCGCCTTGCTGATTGGCATGCTGATAGCTTTTACGCTTCCTGCCAAGTTTGACTCCAAGATGCTCTCCGGAACCGGATGGGTAGGTCAGGGCCTGCTGGATGCTGCTATCATCATAATGATTACCGGCGCAGGTGGCGCCTTCGGCAAGGTGCTGCAGAACTCCGGCATCGCCAACCTGATCGGTGATGCCCTGGGCGAAGCTAACCTGGGTATACTGCTACCTTTCATTCTGGCAGCCGGTATCAAAACAGCGCAGGGCTCTTCTACGGTATCCCTGATCACCACTGCCTCTATCGTAGCCCCGCTGATGCCCACCTTAGGTTTTGAAGCCGACCTGGCCAGGGCGCTGGTCGTGTTGTCTATAGGAGCAGGTTCGCTGGTAGTTTCCCATGCCAACGATAGCTTTTTCTGGGTATTCACTCAGATGACCGACATGAAGATTACAGATGGATACCGTTTGCATACCACGGGCACACTGATACTGGGAAGCACGGCTGCCCTGGCAGTGTGGGTACTCTCGCTCTGGCTGATTTAAGCTTAAATTCTTTTTGCTCCACATCCTGTTTTGTATTCAAGTACATATCAGTACCTTGTACTCTCGCAAGGCACAGTCTTTATAATAAGTAACTTTACTTCTGTTACAGGCCTAGCTGTCAGCTCTTAAAAAGCAGAAACATTTCTTCGGCAATCGGCTTGTAATTCATAAAATCCTGTATGAATCAGTCTTTTGCCAGAGAACTACAAAAATATATTTCTAACCAGGTAACAAACCTGAGGCATTGGATCAGGCCTGACCCGGAAGATCCGCTGTACCTGAAAATTATCAAGGGCTTTTTTAAGGGTATCGTAATCCTCCTGCTGACTGCCCTTTCTCCGGTTATTGCCATTATCCTGACCATTGCATTTTTGGCTGCGCTCTGAGGCGTAAGTTGTATTCTATGAATTTCCCAAAGACTCAGCACTTCTATTTTTTTTGCCTGACATGAAACCATTAAAATCTCCTGTATTCATCATTTGCTCCGTACTTTTCCTGATTCATCAGGTTATGCAGAAAGTACTTGACATACACTTTCCTATGATAGATTACTATCTTGATAATCTGTTGGCTATGCCTATCATTCTCACTCTTTTACTGGTAGAAAGGCGCATACTTTTCCGGAGGAAGACCTACCGGCTCTCGGTGCTGGAGATAGTGATGGCTACACTACTCATCATCCTGGTTGCTGAAATTGTCTTCCCCCTGCTTTCAAGAGATTTTACCACTGACTGGTGGGATGTAGTGTTTTATGTACTGGGCAGTCTGATTTTTTATCTGACGATCAACCGAAGTATCGCAAAAAGAAGAACTCCGAACAGGTCCTGAGGCTGGCCAAACATCAGGTGTTGGCAGGGGTTACATTTAGATATCCATCCATTCTTTGCA
>JBKHDR010000180.1:0-6937 GCA_046541235.1 Cyclobacteriaceae bacterium
CCGCAACTATTGATCGGTGTGATACGAATATTATAATTTGTGCCACGCATAAGTCCTGTAGCTGAATAGCTGGTTCCTGCCTGGGTTACGTTCACTTCAGGGCTACCAAAACCTGCGTCCTCATCTACTTCTATACGATAAGAGGTAGCGGTAGCGGCCGCATCCCAGCTGATATCAAAGCCACCACAGACTACATTGGCCGTGGCCAGGTTGGCAGGTGCAAGCGGGGCAGATATGACACTGTAAATGACAGTGGCTACGGCAGAACAGCCATTTCCATCCATGACTTCAGCATAGAAATCATCACCATCGTTGACTGTCACGTTGGTAGGGTCAGCAATAGGCGTGGCCGGTCCGGCATCAGCGTACCAGTTGATAGTATAGCCGTTGCCGCCATCAATGGCTGCATTGTTGGCAGTCAGGTTTACACCTGTAGCCTGTGTACCTCCGGGCATATCCGCACAGACCTCGGGAGTTTGATTAGCTACCACCGGCAGCGCATTGACGGTAACAGAGATAGCACTGCTGGCGGTACAGCCATTGGCATCGGTCACGGTATAAGTCAGGGCATAAGTACCACTGTCAGGGGCATTAAAGGTAGGATCAGCAACATTGGTCGCTGAAAGCAGGCTCACATCGCCGGTCCACTGGTGGGTGTAGCTGCCCGCTCCTCCGGAAGGATTCCCGTTGAGCAAAAGATTTTCTCCGGCGCATACACTGGCAGGGTCCGGGCTGATGGCCGCTGTGGGTGACACCCGATTGTCATCTACTACAATATCTGTCTGATCAAGTACACATTCATTGGAATCTCTGACCCGCAGAGTATAGGTGCCGTGCTCAATATTATTAAAAATCGGGCTGGTCTGGTAATTACTACCCCCGTCAATGGAATACTCAAAGCTTCCCGTACCTCCGCTTACTGCGCCGGTAGCATCAATAGAACCATTGTAAGGAGCTACACACTGATCATTTCCGGTGGTGGTGATAGAGGCTGCGTCAATAATAATTTCATTGGCCGCATTGACACGGATACCGTTATTGGGAGCACCTGAATAATTTACACCATACGACTGGTTTACACAGCTTCCACCATCGAGAACAAGAATGTAATCGCCGGGAGGTACATTACTGAAAATCAGCACATCGGCCACAATGGAGGGCGCCGGTATCTGGTTCAGAAAGGGAGGGTTATTGTCATCGTACACATAAGTGCCCAGGTCGAAATTCCACACCCTCACCCGGTAATCAAAAGCAGAAGGATACACTCCATCGCTAAAGGTAAAGGTGACGGTACCATCGTCGGCATTGAAACAGAGTTCATCCGTTTTGACGATACTAGTACCCCCTGGAGTAGGACATTGAGCAAGTGCAGGCAAACCAGCCAGGCTGAGTAATACACCTATCAGGAGGCTGCTTAATATTATATTTGCTTTCATCACTTTCATGCTTAATTAGATAGGGTTCCTGGAGAGCTGCTTACCGAAAAACGGGTATATTCACATCCACCACCGTGGAGTTCAAGGCTGTATTTGCCCTCTGGCAGCTGATCAAAGCGTATGGCATTGCCGCTCACTTTTGCGCTGGTGACATTGAGAAAAGAAGGAGCATTGTCATCGTAGACATAGGTCTGTTTGCTTTCATCCCACAGCCTGATCCGATAATTTTGCCATTTGAAAGAGGCCTGGCTATCTATGGTGAAAGTGAGTACGCCTGAGCCTTCTCTGAAAGATTGTGTGTTGCTGGCCTGTGCCTTTACCTGCCCGGCTTCAGGACACTGGGCCACCGTATGGCCAGGGCTGAAAAAGTAAAGGCCTAAGCTGATAAGTATGATGTAAATCTTGCCCATAACAGCGTTTTTTTTATTGTAGTATCTCTGTGGTTCTATTCTATTAGTAAATAATGCTACTTAACAGCTCTTTCCTCAGTCCAAAATGATGAAAATGGTACACGTAAATTTTTTCAGTCTTTTTTGTACTCTTACCATAGCTGAAGCTGCCTACAGGCATTTTTAATATTTTTTTCATTTGTAATCTTTACAATATCTGATTGCACTATTAAAATGGTATCAGGTCGTAAATTCAATCTCTGTGCGCTTTCTTTAATGAATTTAGGATGATTCGGAGAGAAAGAAGAGGCAGGGCAGGAGTGCACTATGGCAAGGATGTAGGATAGCAGCTTGCTGCACGGAAAAGCTAAGCACGTTTTACCAAATCAGGAAAATATCAGGTGTGTAGTAGAAGGACATAAAAAAGCCGCTGCCGAATAATCAAGGATTACCCGGCAGCGGCTGTGAGTTAAAAGAAAAGATTAAATCAGGAAAGCGTGGCGCGGACCTTATCCGCAATCTGCTTCATTTCTTCTTCTGAAAGATCAAGTTTAGGATTACTGAAATTAGCATCGCTCATACTATTGATGGGCAGCAGGTGGATATGCGCATGAGGCACCTCCAGGCCAATGACCGCCGTAGCGATACGCTTGCAGGGGATAGCCTTCTTCAGCCTAACAGCTACTTCTTTGGCAAAGAGGTGAAGCTGGGTGTAGGTTTCATCGTCTAGGTCAAAGAGGTAGTCTACTTCATTTTTGGGGATCACCAGCGTATGTCCTTTGGTGAGCGGACGTATATCCAGAAATGCCAGGGCTATGTCGTTCTCCGCCACAATCTGTGCGGGAATCTCTCTGTTAATGATTTTGGTGAAAATACTGGGCATCACTCAGAGGGATATGTCAATGATTTCAAACTTCATGGTACCGGCCGGTGCCTTCACTTCGGCAGTTTCGCCTACCTTCTTACCCAGCAGTCCTTTGCCGATGGGCGACTTTACCGAGATACGACCGGCCTTCAGGTCGGCTTCTTCTTCAGAAACCAGGGTATAGCTCATTTCCATCCCGTTCTGCTTATTTTTAATCCTGACGGTAGACAGGATAGACACCTTGGAGGTATCCACCTTTGACTCATCCAGCAGGCGGGCGTTGCCTACGATCTCTTCCAGCTTGGCAATTTTCATTTCAAGCATCCCCTGTGCGTCTTTGGCGGCATCATATTCGGCATTTTCGCTCAGGTCGCCCTTATCACGAGCCTCAGCGATCTGTCTGGCAATATCTGCTCTTCCTTTGGTCTTCAGCTCATTCAGCTCATCCTTGAGCCGCTGTAATCCTTCCTGTGTGTAATAAGATACTTGTGCCATAATTCAATTAAAAATAAATTCTGTTGATCAACACTATAAAAACAAAAGAACGGTCTGCAGAGACAGCCGTTTCTTAAAAGTTTAATAAAATAAAGTTGCTAAATAAATGCTTCGGGCGGAAGCTGATGTAGCTAGTAAAAATAAAGCAGCCCAAAAATAGGCAATTCTCATAATTTTAGCAAAGCCCTGGAATGATGCTACCGCATTCGCCCGGATAAAACAATATACTAAGTTTTTCTATAAGTTGTATCTGCAGGCCTTCGCCAGTGCTTTTTTTTTAATCTTCGCGCAAGCCAGTGTAGTTGAAGGGCGTAATGGCCAGCAGTTCTTTCTTTACCGCATCACTTACTTCCAGGTTGTTCACGAACCTTTTGATGGTGCCTTCAGAGATTTTCTCCTGACCCCGCGTGAGCGACTTAAGCGCCTCATAAGGTTTGGGATAACCCTCGCGCCTGAGTATGGTCTGTATGCCCTCGGCCACCACCGCCCAGTTGTCTTCCAGATCATCCTGTATGGCCTCCTCATTGATCTCGATCTTATCCAGCCCTTTGAGCAGGGATTGAAATGCGATCAGCGTATGGCTCAGAGGCACGCCTATATTGCGAAGTACCGTAGAATCAGTAAGATCACGCTGCAGGCGGGAGATGGGTAGTTTGGAGGCCAAATGCTCAAACAGCGCATTGGCGAGTCCCAGGTTACCCTCAGCATTTTCAAAATCTATGGGATTGACCTTATGCGGCATGGCAGAAGAACCTACTTCATCAGCAATCACTCGCTGCTTCAGGTAATTCATAGAAACATACTGCCACACATCCCGGCTGAAGTCCAGCAGGATCACGTTGATGCGGCGCAGGTTATCAAACAGCGCGGCCAGCATATCGTAGTGCTCTATCTGGGTGGTAGGGTGGCTGCGCCTGAGGCCCAGGTATTTTTCGGTAAACTGATTGCCAAAGGCCAGCCAGTCGGTCTGCGGATAGGCTACGACATGGGCGTTGAAATTGCCGGTAGCCCCGCCAAACTTGGCTACGTGCGGGACAGCCTCCAGCATCTTTTTCTGCTGGGCCAGTCTTTCGTAAAACACCATCCATTCTTTACCTACCCGGGTAGGCGAGGCCGGCTGCCCGTGGGTACGGGCCAGCATGGAGATATTTTTCCACTCGCGCGCCTGCTTCCTGATGTCATCCATAACCTCGTCCAGCAGGGGCAAAATCACCTCCTGCATGGCATCTTTCAGAGAAGCGGGTATGGCTGTATTGTTGATATCCTGCGAAGTAAGGCCAAAGTGGATGAATTCTTTAGACTTATCCAGCCCCAGGGCATCCATTTTTTCTTTCAGAAAGTACTCTACGGCTTTTACATCGTGGTTGGTCTTTCTTTCAATCTGCTTGATGGCTTCCGCATCCTGAAGGCTAAAGTCTTCATAAATCTTTCTGAGTTGGGGAAAGATTTCCGGCTTTACCTCCCTGAGCTGGGGCAATGGCAGTTCACAAAGGGCGATGAAGTATTCTAACTCTACCCTGACCCGGTAGCGGATGAGGGCATACTCAGAAAAATAGGCCGACAGTCCTGCGCACTTGCTGCGGTAGCGACCGTCAACCGGTGATATGGCGGTTAATGTGCTTAAATCCATGCTTCGTCAAACTTTGGCGCAAGTTAGGGATTTCGCCTGCCAAAACAGACTGATCTCTCTTTTTTGCATAAGAATTCAGGAAAAGCAAACATTTTTAGCCTTTTTGGAGAATATATTAAGTGTTGCATGGCTAAACTGTTGATCCTTGATCTCAGCAATCAACTATCTAACAATTTAGCCATTCAGCTATTTAGAAGTTCAACCCATCAACCCCTATAAAAAGTAAAAGATGAGTAAGCGATACCATCAACTGAAAGTGAAAGAAGTCATTCGCGAGACGCCCGATGCTATTTCCATCGTTTTTGAAAAACCAGAGGAAAAGATGCCCTATAAGCCCGGGCAGTTCCTGACCCTGATTGTACCCATAGAAGGCAAAAAACAGCGCCGATCTTATTCCCTCTCCTCCTGCCCCTTTTTGGACACATACCCTACTGTTACCATCAAGCAGGTAGCCGGAGGAGCAGTATCCACTTACCTGAACAAAAACCTTAAAGCCGGCGATACCCTGGAAGTAATGGAGCCGATGGGCATGTTTACTACTTCGCTGATCGGCACCGAGCAGCGCCACCTGGTGATGTTTGGCGGTGGCAGCGGCATTACGCCCCTCATGTCTATCATGAAGTCAGTGCTCTATGCCGAGCCTAAGACCAAAGTTTCGTTGGTTTACGCCAACCGTGATAAGGAATCTATCATTTTCAGGAAGCAGTTGGACGCCCTACAGGAAAGATACGACCGTACTTTCCGGGTTGTCCACCTGCTGGAGGAGCCTTCGGCAGATTTCCCTTCGCTAAGCGGACGCATTGAACCGGAGCGGGTGGCAGAGTTGCTGGCTGAACTGCCTGAGCACCCGGCAACAGACACTGAATACTTCCTCTGCGGCCCCACAGGCATGATGGACAACGTGATGCGTGGCCTGCAGATGCTGGAGATCAATCCCAACAGAATACACAAAGAAAGCTTTGTGGCCGGTGTTACTGCACCCCTGGAAGATGGCGAGCAGGCTATCATCCCTCCGCCCCAAGACAGCGAGGTATCAGAAGAAGTAGCCGAAAAAGAAACGTACGACGGCCCTCCCGGGGCTTTTGATACCTCAGGTGCGCAGGTGACCGAAGCGCAGGAGGTCACGATCTTGTATGACGGTGAAGAATATACTTTTATGGTAGAGCCGGGCAACTCTATTCTCCATACCGCCCTGGCGCTGGACATTGACCTGCCCTACTCCTGCCAGAGCGGCATCTGCACCGCCTGCATGGGAAGATGTACTTCGGGGAGGGTCAAACTGGACGAGGAAGACACCCTGACCGACAGCGAACTTAAGGAAGGCTATGTGCTGACCTGTGTGGGCCACCCGCTGACGCCGGGGGTAAGGATTGAGATTGATTGAGAAAATTGAAAATTGGAAAATTACAAATTGCAGATTGAAAAATTGCAGATTGAAATTCAGGGCTTAGGAAGGCGGATTAGGTGCTGATGTTTAAAAAGCTGCGCCTATACCCATGTAGAGGGTTTCAGGGTAGCCGAGTCCGCAGCGGAAGAGAAAATGTCCGTCAGGTTTCTGATACCTGTATCCCAGCGCGCCTACCGGATAAAAGTCTACATAGCGTGATTTATTCGCTGGCTCAGGGCCCCATATTTGGTCATGGTTAGCAAATCCGGTTTTGTTGTAGATGCGTCCCAGGCCAAGGTTAAGCTCAAAGTGGCTATTGTCATGTCCGCTCATCAGGCCAAGGGAAAGGTGCTGGTAAGGACCACCCGCATTAGCTCTGACTCCCCAGCCTCCTATGCCTGCTTTGGCCCACAGTCCGGCCAGTGATTCTTTCTGGAAGGAAAGTACCTGCCTTTCATAATTGAGCTGAAAGCCGGCCCAGAACACCAGGTAACCGCCGGTGAGTTGAACCACATTCTTTTTGACTTTGACAGATGAAATGCTGTCATTATTTTGTGCGTGACATAAACTACTGGTAACGATGAAGAGGCATAAACTACCGATGAGTACTTTCAAGAAATTCATAGGGCGGGATGTAGCTTGTGATCGTTTCAACACATTAGGCCTGTTGTGGAAGTAGTGCTTATCGTGAAGATAAGCACTATCTTACTGTAGCTTTCAACTAGCGTTCTATCA
>JBKHDR010000181.1:0-6801 GCA_046541235.1 Cyclobacteriaceae bacterium
ATAAAATCGCATAGGCTGATGGAAGATTGTTTGGATTTGAACTTAGCAAAATACTGTACTAAGAAACAAATATCATCCACATATTTTAACAATTCTCATTCAAGGAGTGCATCCTCCTTTTATCCCCGGAGGAAAATATATATTTTAAACGCTGACTAGCTGTGGTATCGGCTGGTTAGCCTTCATGGCATGTAGGCAACATTACTTTTCAGAAGCTGTCTGCTTTTACAGGCAGGTCAGCCTATTCTGTTAGCCAAAGCCTTAAACAAACAACCTGACATATGACACGAAGGAATACCCAACACCCTCAGTGGCTCATCAGCATTTACTGCTTATTTATTCTTACTCTGGCCTCCTGCACTACTCCCACCGAGACCCAAGAGACAACTAGTAAGGTAGCGGAATATGGCTCTCGCCCCAATATCCTCTGGCTGGTGGCCGAAGACATGAGTCCTTACCTGGAATACTACGGCGACTCTACTATTCATACACCTAACCTGCACCGGATAGCCAGCGAAGGTATTATTTACACTAATGTTTACTCTACGGCAGGTGTGTGCGCCCCCAGTCGCTCTACCATAGCTACCGGTATGTACCAGACTTCAATGGGGACCCACCATATGCGTACCACCGGATCGCCTGATTACCTGCCCGAAGGTGTGGTACCTTATTCAGCAGTAATACCACCCGAAGTCAAAATGCACAGTGAGTACCTGCGTAGAGCCGGCTATTATGTGACCAACAATTCAAAGGAAGATTACCAGTTTAAAGCTCCAGTGACGGCCTGGGACGAAAGTAGTAATACAGCTCACTGGCGCAACCGACCTGAAGGAAAACCATTTTTTGCTATTTTCAACTTCAACATCTGTCACGAATCGGGTATGTGGCTCAATGCTGAGCATCAGCTTACCGTAGACCCAGACAGTGTACCCGTCTGGCCCTACTATCCCGACACCCCTCTGGTACGCGAAGAGATTGCCCGCATGTATTCCAACATCCTGGAGATGGACCAGCAGGTAGGTGAAGTATTGGATCAGCTGGAGGCTGACGGCCTGATGGACAGCACCATTATCGTCTTTTATGCTGACCATGGCGGACCTCTGCCCCGACAGAAAAGGGAAATCTACGATACCGGCTTGAAGGTACCTATGTTCATTCGCTACCCCGACAAGCGCAGGGCCGGTGAGTACGAGGACGAGCTGGTCAGTTTTGTGGATTTTACGCCCACCCTGCTTTCCATGGCGGGCGTAGCGCCACCCACGCATTTGCAGGGCAGGGCTTTTGCCGGTAAGTACGAAGATCCCAGCCCCCGCCAATACATCTATGCTGCCCGTGACCGACTTGACAGCGAATATGACATGGTAAGAGGGGTACGAGACGAGCGTTTCAAGTATTTCAAAAACTATCAGCCGGAGAAGCCCTATGTCATGGCTATAAAATACCGGGAACAGATGCGGCTGATGCGAGCCTTACATGAGTACGACAGTATGGGGCAACTTAATGAACAACAATCGCTTTGGTTCAGAGACTCTAAGCCCGAAGAGGAACTTTACGACCTGGAAAACGACCCTTATGAATTGAATAACCTGGCGGATGATCCTGCTTATCAGGACAAATTAGCCGAATTGCGCCAGAAATTGCTGGCGTGGCAGGAAAAATACGGAGATAAGGGATTTGTACCAGAAACAGAAATGCTACGCGAGATGTGGCCTGGCCTGGAGCAGCCTATTACCGAAAAACCCCTGATCAGCAGCAGCGGAGGAAGCTTGCAGATTACTTGTCCTACCCAGGGTGCCTCTATTGCTTATCAGCTCAAAGATGCTGATGGAAATGAGCTTTTTCCCAGCTGGCAGGTTTATACTGAGCCCATTCAGGTGCAGGAAGGCCAAAGCCTAAGTGCTATAAGTGAGCGTATTGGTTATGCACCTAGCGAGGAAATTACGTATCAACCCTAGATTAACAGCCTGCTCAGCTTATATTCTGTTTGGTTGAGCAGGCTCTTTAAATTGTCTTGCCACCTATCCTGAGATGTACAAACAATACAATAGCTTCTCAGCATAAGATAATTTCCTGCTGGAAATTCAAGAAAAGACAGCCGTAGCTCCTACTTTTTTTAGCATTTAAAGGACCTTTACCCGTCATGATGTTTTTGCGCATAAGCAAATTTGTGGAAATACTCTCCCATGCTAACTGGCAATTCTCCCCACTCCTAATTTTTTCTCACTCTTTGGGACTTAATCTGACATAAAAAGTCTCATTTGTACAGTTTTTGAAGAATGTTTACATCTGAAGTGTTGATATTACCTCGTAATAAAAAACTTGATGAATTCAATTTTTCATAATTAGCTTCAGTAAACACTATTTCCAGGCTAATTTTGAGCCTTGAATCAGAGATTATGATTAGATTATTTATGTAAAAAATTTAATTTTTATTGTCTCACTTTAAAAATATTATTATTTTTATGAAATATTACATAAAAATAATTCTTAAGCTAAGTTAAATTTAAGCGTTATGAGTACCAGATCCGCATTGGAATTAAAAATCAGAATTACCTTACTACTCCTACTTTGGGCTGCTATTTGTCTCACTGCCTACACCGACAGCTCAACCATTTTTTCAGACATTAAATTCAGCGCACAGAAAAGCGAAAGAGATTTACCCGCTTATGTGATGAACTGGGATAAGCTGAATGATTAATTTTGCTTTTTTCTGACAAGCTTGAGTCTTTCAATACCCTGCACCATTGCCCGGACTGTATGGTAGTTGACTTTCCAGGAGTGGCTCATATGCGTCCATACAGGTTTTCCTTCCCTGCTTAGAAGCGGCCACCATTCACCTATCTCGTGGTGGATCATCTTATCAAAAACAAAGCGGTGGACGTTTTCATATACTTTCAGGTACTTATCTTCTCCAAAGTCCAGCCAGGCCTGTAGCATCCCAATCAATACTTCTGCCTGCTGCCAGAATTCCTTTTCACGATCATATACTTTACCAGCGTGTGCACCCTCTACATAGACGCCGCCAAATTCATCGTCTATGCCAAATGCCACCGCATGATCATAAGCAGCTCTCAGGATATCTGCATACTCCTGAGGACGAATGCCCATTATATGCAAGGCGTGAGTCAGCAGCCAGGCAAATTCCACATTATGTCCATAGCTGGTATTATCATCTGCCTGCGCTTTGGTGCCTGCATCCGTGAAACGGTCCCATCCCCAGACAATATCAAACTTAATCTGCGGCGCTACCTGCCAGTCAGGGAAGAACTGCGGTACTCCTGTACGGTATTTGGGATGCAGTATTCGCTTAATCATAATATCAATGACTTCCTGTAGCTTTCTTCGGTGGATAGGCTGCTGACTGCATTCATACAAACTGGTAAATGCTTCCATCAGGTGCATATGTGCATCCAGTGTTTTACGATCTCCGCCGGCAGCGCCAGGTCCCTTCAGTTGCCAGTCATGGGTGAACATTTCAAAATAACCACCATACATGGTATCCACGGCATATTTCTGAAGCAGGTCAAAGGTTTTACTGGCATACTCAAGTCCTATTGGGTCGCCTGAAGCCAGGGTATATTCGCTCAGGCTGTAAATGGCGAAACTGTGGCCGTAAATGATCTTTTCATCAATAGTTACGTTTCCTTGTCTGTCCAGCAGCCAATAGAAGCCCCCGTATTTGTTATCCCACATTTTTTTTAGCAAAAAATCTACTCCATGCCTGGCATATTCAAGACATCGTTCTTTTTCATAGCCAAACCGAGCTGCTGAAGAAAAGGTGTAAACACAGCGTGTCTGAGAAATGAGTGATTTCTCATCAGTGCCTGTATCCTTCCCGTCTTTATCAAAATGGGTGATAAAACCGCCATGCTGTTCATCTTTACAGCGGTCGAGCCAAAAGGGCAAAAGTTCTTTGGTAAGATGATGCTCAGCTTCTCTGATGAAGCCATCTAAATTTTCTGCTTTCATAAATTTAGGTTGTCAGTGTATTTCTAAATCTAAGCGAAGAGATGCAGAAAACAAGGGGCTCTGTTGACAAAACGAAGCTGATCCAGATGATTTTTGTGTTTCGGTAAATACGCCGGTGAGTAAGCTGAAAGCCGAGATAAAGTAAGGTGGTGTTTGCATCTGCTTACCAGGCAGTTGCACTCAGGCTTTACAGGAATTATTTGCTGAATTTACAGGAAACGACTCTTATCGGGAGCCCTCTGAATATCAAACAGTATACAAATCTAAATACCGGCATACCAACTCATCTCACCTGTAATGGCATAAGTTTGTTCCCCCACCTTGATATCAGATTAATTCCAGAAAGAGTAAACCTAAAAAAAGGGAAGGGATCAATCGCCTCCCTCCAAAATTATTTCTGCCTGAAAAATATACTAATAGGTACCCCCTCAAAATTGAAGTGGGAGCGGATTTTGTTTTCCAGATAACGCCGGTAAGCAGGTTTCACCAGCTTGGGATGGTTACAGAAGAAAGCAAATGAGGGCGTTTTGGTAGGCAATTGGGTAATGTACTTGATCTTAATATACTTACCTTTCACTGATGGCGGCGGGTAGTGCTCAATGTCTTTGCCAAGCAGGTCATTAAGTTTGGAAGTACTTATCTTCTGCTTACGATGCTCAAATATTTCGGCGGCTTTCTCCACTGCCTGGAAGACCCTTTGCTTTTGTACCATGGAAGTGAAAATGACTGGTATGTAATTGTATTCTCCCAACCTTTCCTCTATCTGCTTCTTAAATGCATTTGCCGTATGCGTATCCTTCTCAATCAGATCCCATTTATTCACCAGAATGAGGATGCCCTTCTTATTCTTATCAGCCAGGTGAACGATATTCATATCCTGTGCCTCCAGTCCGCGTTGTGCATCCAGCATGATGATACATATATCACTGTCTTCCAGGGCCTGTACACTACGGATGGTTGAATAAAACTCTATATTGTCTGAGATTTTGGCTTTTTTCCGTAAGCCTGCCGTATCTATCAGAATAAAATCCTGCCCGTAAAGTTTATAGCGGGAATGCAGCGCGTCACGGGTAGTTCCGGCAATATCGGTCACAATGCTGCGCTCCTCACCCAGAAGCACGTTAAGAAAAGAAGACTTACCCACATTAGGTCGCCCCAGAATAGCCAGCCGGGGGATACCAGCTTCGGGATTTTCCAGGTCACCGGAAGTAAAATGAGATACAACCCGATCAAGCAGGTCACCGGTACCTGATCCATTCATAGATGAGACGGCAATGACATCCCCCAGGCCCAGGCTGTAAAATTCAGGTGCCATAAAAGAGCGCTCGGCATTGTCTGACTTATTGGCTACAATGTAGATAGGTTTTTCAGTGCTACGCAAAACATCGGCAAAGCTCTGGTCAAGATCGGTCACACCGGTTTCCACATCTACCATAAAGAGAATCACCGTAGCTTCCCTGATTGCCAGTTGTACCTGTGTACGGATAGCCTCTTCAAAAATATCGTCTGAATTGGCCACATATCCCCCGGTATCTATGACTGTGAAGTGCAGGCCATTCCATTGCCCATAGCCGTAGTGACGATCACGGGTAACACCACTCACATCATCCATGATGGCTTTTCGCTGCTCAATCAGGCGGTTAAAAAGAGTTGACTTGCCCACATTAGGCCTGCCTACGATTGCTACTGTATTTGACACTTACTAAAATTTAATGCTGTTAGAATTGATTATCAGATATGTCTGCGGCTAGAGGTAGCCAAAATTATGAAGATTCTTCTGCTTTTTACGCCAGTCGGGTGAAACTTTCACAAACTGCTCTATATGCACCTGTTTGCCAAAGAACTTTTCAAGATCGGCCCGGGCCTCTATCCCTACCTTCTTGATTGCCTCTCCTCCTTTGCCAATGATGATACCCCGCTGGCTTTTGCGCTCAACAAATATTTCAGAGCGCATACGGATGATGTTGTCATCTTCTTTAAATTCGGTAATGACCACTTCGCAGCTATAGGGCACCTCTTTTTTATAATTCTGGAATATCTTCTCTCTTACAATTTCGGCTGCAAAGAAACGCTCGGGCTTGTCAGTAAGTTCATCTTTGGGAAAGTAAGGCGGATGCTCGGGCAGTCTTCTCAGAATAGCTTCAAATACTTCATTTGTATTCAGTCCTGCGAGGGCAGATATCAGGATAGACTCTTCCGGCTGCAGGATTTCCTGCCAGTAAGTCATTTTATCTACTGCCTGTGAGCCTTTGGCCAGGTCTATCTTATTCATCACCAGGATGACCGGCACATCAGCATCTTTGAGCCGCTGGATATGTGCCTCCTCCTCGTATTTCTCATAAAGGTCGGTGACAAAAAGTACCACATCGGCATCTTCCAGTGCTATATTGACAAAGCGCATCATGGATTCATGCAGCTCATACTGAGGTTTGAGGATACCCGGCGTATCAGAATAAACCACCTGGAAATCATCGCCATTTAGTATACCCATGATGCGGTGGCGCGTCGTCTGGGCCTTAGAAGTGATGATGGAAAGCCGCTCGCCCACCAGCTGGTTCATCAGGGTTGATTTGCCCACATTAGGCTTCCCTATGATACTGACGAACCCTGCTCTGTGATTTTTAACTTCCATCTGAAAAATTTTTACAAAGATATTTGATTAAAAAATAAAAAGCCCTACTTTTGTATCCTCATAAGCGAAAAAGATACATAAAATATACATCGCGGGGTGGAGCAGTTGGTAGCTCGTCGGGCTCATAACCCGAAGGTCACAGGTTCGAGTCCTGTCCCCGCTACTCATTAACCTCATAACAATCTGAATTTCAGAAAGTT
>JBKHDR010000182.1:0-6616 GCA_046541235.1 Cyclobacteriaceae bacterium
CAGTACAAAAAATGTTCAAAAAATTACCTGCGCAGCGGGGATGAAAAAAAGAAGCGGTAGTGAACCACAAGTCATGCTATAGGTATCTGAGTTATGTCTTGTGGGGGCACAAGACATGGGTTTTTCTATTTCAAAGCATTACATTAATACCACTACCAAAGAAGCCACGGTGAGAGCCGTGGCTTTATTTTTACTTTTCTGATTTCTTGTCGGTCTTGCCCTGGCTTTTGTTCCCCTTGCGGGAGCGTTTGACGCCATAACTGCCCATAGAAATTTTGCCCTTCTTGGTTTTTTTGTCTCCTTTTCCCATAATACTTGATCTTATTTTGATTTATAATTACTTTATTAAGTAAGTAATTCTATTGCTTACTTCAAAATCAATTGGATTAAAAACCATCGCGATCAACTGATGGTTATATCTATTCAAAGTAAAAAATGTATTCTTATGGCAAGACCAAAACCAGAGCTCATAAACGCACTAAGACAAACAGCAAAAAAGCTGGAAAGAAGTGAAAATTATCAGTGGGGGCATATGGGTAGCTGTAACTGCGGCCACCTGGTGCAGGAAGTTACCAAGCTTTCCAAAGCTGAAATCCATGAATACGCTATGCGCACCCGCGGAGGTGACTGGAGCGAGCAGGCCCTTGACTTTTGTCCAACCAGCGGCTACCTGATGGATCAGGTTATCTCTTTTATGCTGGATGCCGGCCTGGATATTGAAGATTTCAAGCACTTGGAGCGCCTCTCCGACCGTGAAGTATTGATGCGTCTGCCCCTGGAGGAAAGGTACCTCAGGCACAATAAAAAAGAAGACGTAGCAAAATATATGAATGCCTGGGCAAGTTTACTTGAAGAAAAGCTCATGAGTGAGATTTCCCTTGAAGATATCAGAAGCGAAAAAAGTCTGGTAGACAAAGAGGTTTAATTAAATTTTTGTTCAAATATTTATTTAATTGTTAATACTTAAACCCGGTTAGTGCTCCGGGTTTTTTTATACTTTTGGCGATTTGTGAAGCTAAATTACATACTGGTTCATTTATTGATCGAAAGTATTAGTTTTATAGCTTATTAATAGACAAGGCAGCTTTGAGATCAAACGAGCGTGTTAAACTAACCATAACCAGATTTCATGTCTCAGCATTTTTTTGATGAGCCCCTGCTCTTGCTGGTAGTCTCAAGCGTATTTTCCTTGCTGGCGGTCGTGATTACCATACCGGTAATTGTAAGAGTGGCTCACGAAAAGGAACTACTCGAGGTGCCCAATGTAAGAAGTTCACATCTGCGCAAGACACCCAGTTTGGGAGGCGTAGCTATTTTTTCTGCCATAGTGATCGTGTTCCTGCTGGCTTCTCCTATCACTACCATAGAAGAGGGTAATATCCATCTGATTGTACCCTCCATCGTCATTCTTTTCCTGATTGGGCTCAAAGATGATATCCTGGTCATTGACCCTTATAAGAAATTACTCGCGCAATTACTGGCTACTGGCCTGGTGATTTTTTATACCGATATCAAGCTGGATAATCTCTACGGTATCTTTGGCATGTATGACATTTCATTTGTCCCGGCTTTTGTCATTACCCTCTTTGTATTTGTGGTGATCATCAATGCCTACAACCTGATAGATGGCATTGACGGACTGGCGGCAGGCCTGGGGATCATGGCTTTTCTGGCCTTTGGTATTTATTTCTTTCTGGTAAACGTAATCTGGGCGGCAGTACTCTGCTCCGTTATGATTGGTGCTCTGGCTGGTTTTATCCGCTTCAACTTTTCCAGAAAAAACAAAATATTTATGGGCGATAGCGGCTCGCTGGTAGTGGGTTTTGTGCTGGCCCTGCTGGCGGTTAAGTTCATACAGTTCAACGGAAGCTTCAACAGCCTGCACATTGCCAATGCCCCTACTATTGCTATTATTGTACTGGGAGTACCTCTTTTTGATACGCTCAGGGTTTTTACTCACCGCATCGCCAGCGGTTCAGGTCCCTTTAATGCTGACCGAAATCACATCCACCACCTGATCATAGACAGGGGCTATACCCACTTGCAGACGACCCTTTTTCTTTCTGTCGGAAGTGCGCTGGTGCTGGGGTTCAGCTGCTATTTTTTCTCTCAGTCGCCGGTATCTTACTCCCTGAGCGGACTCATTCTCAGCTTTATGCTGTATTCTGCTTTGGTCAGAAGGAAGCTGCCCGGTCACAGAGTAGCGCTAAGCAGGAAGATACTTGAAGCCCGCCGCAGTAAAACGGCCAGCTAAACTGCCTCCCACAGTGAATTACCTTCAACTTGTAAAAGCAGACTTTGTACTTGCGGTCAGTCTCACTGTAGTAGCTCCGCTGATCCTCCTTTTGGCTTCTTTTCGGTACCGCTCTCTTTTATACCGCCTGCTGGCGTACTGGCGGGTGTCTTCCCTGCTGGCGATCACCGTTTACCTGCTGATGGCAGAGATGAGCGTAGGCCTGGCCACAGGTGTCTTTGCTCGAGCCCTGATTCCACCTGTCCTTTTTCTGGGTGATAGCCTGATGAAGAGTTCTCAGCCCCTGGAGAAGCCTGCTACTTCTATTTATCGCTGGTTCTACTGGTGGAGGATAAGCATAAGTCTTTACTGTGCAGTGGGCGTGCTGTTTACCCTTCCGCTGCTTGCCTGCGGACTGAGCGGCTATGTTACCGAGAGATGTGCTGCCTGGTTTGTGCCTCCGCAAATGTATGCTTCCGTGCTACACCCGCATGCTACCTGGTTCCAACTGGGGCAATACGCACTGATCGCTCTTTTTGTGTACGGACTTTACCTCCTGTTGTCCATCTACGGGCTGATCCGCCTGAGATGGCGCAGTAAGTAATGATATTACTTCAATAAAAAGCATCCGGCAGGTGCTGGATCTGCCACTCAGGCTCGGTAAGGATAGCTAAGATGTCAAAGCGGATATTTCCCTGCCAGTTGTGTTTAAAGATGTACTGTTCGGCTGCCCGCATGATCATCCTCTGCTGCTGGCGGTTTACAAATTCTTCGGGATAGCCATAAGCAGCATTGCGGCGGGTTTTGACTTCTACAAAAACCAGCAGCTTGTCTTTGCGTACGATCAGGTCAATCTCTGCCTTACCATAGCGGTAGTTGCGTTCCAGCAGTTCGTATCCCTGTTCGCTGAAATAGTGAGCTGCGGCCTCTTCTCCCCCCTGACCAGTATGCTGTGCCGGTGTTTTCATAATATTTCTCAATTTGTTAACTTCAAAATGGCCTTGCATTAGCATAAGTTAGCATTCATTTCATAATTTGCTACCAGTATTTACATCAATAAAATTTTTTGATATGCTTCCCAAGATCAATCCGACTCAGACCACTGCCTGGAAAACCTTACTTAAGCACTACGAGCAGGTGAAGGATGTACACATGAAAGACCTTTTTGCTGCAGATCAGGATCGTTTCAAGCGCTTTTCCCTGCAGTTTGAAGATATTATGTTAGACTACTCCAAAAACCGCATTACGCAGGAGACCCTGGATACCCTGCTGCAACTGGCCGAAGAGTGCAAGCTGAAGGAAGCTATAGAGGCTATGTTTGGCGGAGAGCCTATCAACCAGACCGAAGGCCGCGCGGTATTGCATGTGGCGCTGCGGAATATGTCGGATGAGCCAATAAAAGAAGGCGGTAAGGACGTAATGCCCGAAGTGCGGGAAGTGCTGCAGCGCATGAAGAAGTTTAGTGAGCAATTGATCAGTGGGGCGTGGAAAGGCTACACGGGTAAAGCCATCAAAGATATCGTCAACATTGGCATAGGCGGCTCTGACCTGGGCCCGGTGATGGTGACCGAAGCGCTGAAGCATTACAAAATTCCGCATATCACTGCTCACTTTGTTTCCAATGTGGATGGTACCCATATCAGCGAAACCCTGAAGTATCTTGACCCGGAAACGACCCTCTTCATCATTGCCTCCAAGACCTTTACCACGCAGGAAACCATGACCAATGCGGAGACAGCCCGTGACTGGTTCCTGGAAGCGGCAGGAGATAAGGAGGCGGTGAAAAAGCATTTTATTGCCCTCTCTACCAACCGTGAGAAGGTAGAAGCTTTTGGTATAGACGCTGAAAATATGTTCGGCTTCTGGGACTGGGTGGGCGGCCGCTATTCTCTCTGGTCAGCCATTGGCATGCCCATTGCCTGTACCGTGGGTTTTGACAAATTTGAAGAGTTACTGGCCGGGGCATATGCCATGGACCAGCATTTCAGAAATGAAGATTTTGCCGCTAACCTGCCTGTCGTGCTTGCGCTGATAGGTATCTGGTACAACAATTTCTTCGGAGCAGAGTCAGAAGCCATACTGCCCTATGATCAGTACATGCACCGTTTTGCCGCTTATTTTCAGCAGGGTAATATGGAAAGTAATGGCAAATATGTGGATAGAAACGGGCAGCAGGTAAATTACCAGACCGGGCCGGTCATCTGGGGAGAGCCGGGCACCAATGGCCAGCATGCCTTCTACCAGCTCATTCACCAAGGTACCAAGCTGATTCCCTGCGATTTCCTGGCCCCAGCCATCAGTCTCAACCCCATAGGCGACCATCACGCTAAGCTGCTGGCCAACTTTTTTGCCCAGCCGGAAGCTTTGATGAACGGTAAAAGCCGCGAGGAAGTAGAGGCAGAACTAAAGAGCTCAGGCATGAACCAGGAGGAGATCAAAGAACTGGCACCTTACAAAGTATTTGAAGGCAACCGCCCAACCAACTCTATCCTCTTCAAGATACTAACTCCCCGTACGCTGGGAGCGTTGATTGCCATGTACGAACACAAAATTTTTGTGCAGGGCATCATCTGGAATATCTTCAGCTTTGACCAGTGGGGCGTAGAACTGGGCAAGCAACTGGCCAAGAACATACTGCCCGAATTGCAGGGTGAGGAAGCCGTAAGTTCGCATGATGCCTCTACCAATGGCCTTATCAATGCTTACAAGCAGATGAGGAAGGAGTGAAATCTGGCATGTGGGATATGCTATTTTTTTATTTACCCCAGTGGCTAATGAGCGCCTATACCTAAGGTGATAAAAAACGTATTGAAAGCATCTTCCGGGACATTGATAAAAGTTGTATAGGCAGATCCCCATTCGTTTACCCCTTCCGGGGAAAATCTGTAGCCTATCTTGATAGTATAAAATGGATAGGCTTCATCTTCTTCAACACAAAAGCGCTGAAAATCAATGCCCGCGCCCAGCATGAAACCGCCCGCAAAATGTTGAAGATGGGCCGCATTCCCGCTTCCTGTTATCAATTCGTTCACATCTACGGGAGCTGTTTGTCGGGTAAGGTACAAATTGGTTTGGGTAGTGGCTAGGGAGAAAGACGGATAGAGCGTCATCATCTTGTTTCTATAGACATAATACTTCATATCCATGTTAGCCACCAAACTTACCCTACTTAGTTCGGTTTTCTCGTTGGGGTTTACACGGAATTGCCTGTTTATTGCAATATCCGTTCCCAGCGTAAATTTGTTCCATCTGTACTGCATGCCAAACCCCCAGTTTGTGGATATGCTAGGAATTGAAGGGTATCCGTTTAGGTTGAGCATGTCGTTCAAGTTGCTCCTTTGGCTTATACCAAGCATAGGCGTGACGAGGTACATAGCAAACCCCCTCGAGCAATAGCTGCTGCTAGCAGGCTTAGGTATTTCCCAATCAAAGGTGTCAATGGGTGTTTGTGCACGGGACATGCCATGGGCCACAATAACCAACAAACACGCAATCATGCACCTGATCAAGATAAAGTGATGGTACATAGGCTGATTTTGTAAAAGGGCTCATACTGAAAGAAGTAACATATATTTCTCAGGATCCCGGCTTTGGGCATGGCAGTGAGTGTTGTCATTTTAGCCTGCCCCAGTTAAGGTTAAAACCCATGCCAGCGGTGATAAAAAGCGTATTAAACGCATCTGTCGGGGCATTGGTGAAAGTCGTATAGGCAGGTTCCCATTCGTATGCCCCTTCCGGGGAAAACCTATAGCCTATCTTGTAAGTCATAAAAAGACTTTCTTTATTCCATGAGTAATGAATATCTATGCCTGCGCCCAGCATGACACCGCCCGCAAAATGTTGCAGGTGGGCCGCATTTCCGTTTCCTGCAATCAATTCGTTGACATCTATAGGGTCTGTTTGTTGGGTGAGATACAAATTGGTTTCAGTACTGGAGAGCGAAGCATACGGATAAAGCCCCATAAACTTGTTTCTGAATACATAGTACTTCATATCAAAATTGACCACCAAAATCACCCTGCTTAGCTGAGTCATATCGTTGGGATGTGAACGGACTTGCCTGTTCATGGCAACATCACTTGCCAGGGCAAACCTCTTCCATCTGTACTGCAGGCCCAATCCCCAATTGAAAGACATGCTAGGGATCGAGCGGTAACCGTTCAGGTTGAGCAGGTCGTTCAAGCTACTCCTTTGGCTTATGCCAAGGGCAGGCGTGATAAAGTAGATAGCCACCCCATGAGAATAGTAGCCAGCAGGCTCAAATGTTTCCCAATCTATGGTATCAATGGATGTTTGTGCACGGGACATGCCATGGGCCACAATAACCAACAAACACGCAATCATGCACCTGATCAAGATAAAGTGATGGTACATAAGCTAATT
>JBKHDR010000183.1:0-6603 GCA_046541235.1 Cyclobacteriaceae bacterium
TTAATTATGCTCAGCTAAAAAAGACACTAAATCCTCTGCCTTTGCCCAGCCGGGATGGGCCTCACCAGGCAGCTAAAGAAATCCTCGCCTTGAACCTTTACAAGGCAATTCACCATATCATTTTGCATTACGGCTTATGTTCTCAGTAAGTAATCGGAAAATTTTTTGTCTGCTCAAAAGAAAACATGCTGATCTATCCTCCTGCCAAAGCTTCTTTATAAGTGCTGATGGCTCTTTCTCTGGCCATTTTGTGATCTACCATGGGCTCAGGATATTTATCTGTACCCAGCTCCGGCACCCAGCGGCGGATGTATGCCTGCTGCTTGTCAAATTTTTCTGACTGGCTGTAAGGATTAAACACCCGGAAGTAGGGCTGGGCATCTACGCCCGTACCAGCGGCCCACTGCCAGCCGCCATTGTTGCTGGCCAGCTCAAAGTCCAGCAGCCTGCTGGCAAAGTAAGCTTCGCCCCAGCGCCAGTCTATGAGCAGGTGCTTGGTCAGGAAGCTGGCCACGATCATACGCACCCGGTTGTGCATAAAGCCGGTAGCGTTCAATTCCCGCATGCCTGCATCCACAATGGGGTAACCTGTCTGTCCTTCGCACCAGCGTTTGAAATCCTCTTCATCATTGCGCCAGGGAATGTGGTCGTATTCCGGTTTGAAGGACTGCTCTACTACCTGGGGGTTGTGGTGCAGGATCTGCATATAAAACTCCCGCCAGATGAGTTCGCTCAGGTAGGTTTCATTGAGCTGCACAGCTCTTCTGACCAGCTGCCGGATGCTGATGGTGCCAAAGCGTAGGTGGATACCCAGGCGCGAGGTGCCTGCTTTGGCAGGGAAATCACGGTTTTTGCCATATTGGCTGATCAGGGCTTCGTCTATATTTTTGCCGGGAATTTTGATAGAGGAGCGGGTGAAATTCATCTCTTCCAGCGTAGGCATAGGCGGCATGCTTCCCTGGTACCACTGGTCTGAGGGCAGGGCTGAAGGTAGCAGGCTGAGCTGAAGCTGCGAAAATTTGTCCAGCCAGGCTCTTTTGTAGGGGGTAAAAACCTTATAAAAGGTACCGCTGCCGCTTAGTATTTCATCTTTTTCAAAAATGACCTGGTCTTTAAAGGTATAAAACGGAATGCCTTGTGCCTGTAGCAGAGACTCTAAGGCTGCATCTCTTTCTTTGGCGTAAGGCTCGTAGTCACGGTTGGTATATACGCTGCTGATGTCAAATTCCTCCAACAGTTGCTTGTACACCTCCAGGGGTTTGCCATATTTCACCAGCAGGCTGCTGCCCTTTTGCTCCAGTTGTTGACGCATATGGCTTACTGTATCGTGCAGAAAGGTGACACGGGCATCATCCCGGTGCTCCAGTTTGTCCAGGATGTCAGTATCAAAGATAAAAAGGGGCAGCACGGGCTGCTTTTCTCTCAGGGCATAATAAAGCGCGGTGTTGTCTTCAAAACGCAGGTCGCGGCGAAACCAGAAGAGGGTGATCCCAGGTGTTGGCATGTGGTAAAAAGAGATATTTTACTGTAAATGGGCTGTGATTCTTTCAACCAGTGTCTGCGCGAAAGTGTTACCTAAATTTTTTGCAAGTGCGGCAAATATCAGGAGCTACTTCATTTAGCTGTTGAAAATTCGTTATTTTGCCCCAAAATTTTTTCAAATTCCTAACTAACTCTCATAATTCAATGAGCGAACAAAAGATCACGATTCAGAACGGGCAGTTGCAGGTGCCCGACAATCCGGTCATACCTTTTATTGAAGGCGACGGTACAGGCGTTGATATCTGGCCGGCTGCGAAAAAAGTCATGGATGCGGCAGTAGAAAAAGCCTATAAAGGTAAAAAATCTATCGCCTGGAAAGAGGTATATGCAGGTGAAAAAGCATACAATATGAACGGAGAGTGGCTGCCTGAAGCTACCCTCAATACGTTTCGTGAGTACCTGGTAGGGATCAAAGGTCCCCTGACTACTCCGGTAGGCGGCGGTATCCGCTCGCTCAATGTGGCGCTACGCCAGGAGCTTGACCTATATGCCTGTGTGCGCCCGGTGCGCTGGTACAAAGGAACACCCTCTCCTGTCAAAGATCCCGGGGCTACCGACATGGTTATCTTCCGTGAAAATACCGAAGATATCTATGCGGGTATAGAGTTTCAGCAGGGTACAGACGATAATAAGAAGTTTGGCAACATGCTGAAGGAGAGCTTCCCCGACAGGTTCAGAAAAGTACGCTTTCCGGATACGGCCGGCTATGGAATCAAACCGGTTTCCATTGAAGGTACTGAGCGCCTGGTAAGAAGCGCCATTGATTATGCCTTTACCTACAAGCTGCCCTCTGTCACGCTGGTACACAAAGGTAATATCATGAAGTTTACCGAAGGCGCCTTTAAGAGCTGGGGGTATGAACTGGCCAAGAAGGAATTTGGTGCCAAGGATTATGAAGGCGGCCCCTGGCAGGTGATTGAGAAAGACGGTCACCAGATTATCATTAAAGATGTAATCGCCGATGCCTTCCTGCAGCAAATCCTGCTGCGGCCGGCTGAATACTCTGTGATTGCTACCCTCAACCTGAACGGAGACTATATTTCTGATGCCCTGGCTGCCATCGTAGGCGGTATTGGCATCGCGCCCGGAGCAAACATCAATTACATCACTGGCCATGCCATTTTTGAGGCTACCCACGGTACCGCACCCAAGTATGCCGGCCAGGATAAGGTAAATCCCGGATCAGTGATCCTCTCAGGTGCTATGATGTTTGATTACCTGGGCTGGACGGAAGCGGCTCAGCTGATCAGGAAAGGGCTGGAAGGCTCTATTGCTGCTAAGAAAGTGACCTACGACTTTGAGCGCCTGATGGATGGAGCTACCCTGCTGAAGTGTTCTGAGTTTGGCGACAGCATCATTGACCACATGTAGAAAAAGCTTTGGCCTGAAACAACAACAGGTGACTCTTGCGGGTCACCTGTTATTTTATCAATAAAAGTAGCGGTGTTTCATTTGTTTTTATCTGGCCCAGATTCTCTGAATTTCATCTACCATGGCATCTACGAGTTCCTTGTCAAGGCCCAGGCGCTCGGCTATGCTGAGGCAGAGTTTGTATTCCTGTTCGGCAATTTCGCCATCAATGATAGACATAAAAATCGCATCATTGAGCTGCTCTTCACGTTCTACCTGGTTAAAGGGTACCATGTACTGAAGCTTATCGGCTTCCAGCAGCATTGCATCAATTTCTTCGGCAGACAAACCGGTTTCTTCAGCACGGTCGGCCAGAAATTCTCTTTCACGAAAATTTAAGTAACCGTCAGCCGCTGCTACCGCTACCAAATTTTTAAAATGCTCCAGTTTAATTTTTCTTTCCAACATATCTTCTCGGGAATAAATTTATCACATCACAATTATAAGAAGGGGTGTATTGAAAGCCAATCAGGCCCATTTTGGGAAATGTAATGTCAAAGATGAGGCTAATGAATTTTAGTTTTTTGTACCACTAAGGGGAATTTTGTTACGCTATGAGGGTTTTAATATTTGTAAAAAAATTAGTACAAATCGGGCGGTTTGATATACAAACTCCTACTGAAGGCACTTGAAGCCGCTTTATTTGTCAGCATATAAAGAACGCTTTCATTTTATCTTACAATACTCTTGCTGAACCACAATGACATCTAAATCAAACCTATGGGTGGTCATACTATCTTTATTTTGGATAGCATGCTCGCCGGATCCTCAGGAACTGATACTTAAAGGAAAACAACTGCTTGACGATGGTAAGTACCAGCAGGCGGTAGAATACCTGGACAGAGCCGTAGAAAAAGCGCCCGAACAGGCTGAGGCGTATAACCTCAGGGCAGTAGCCTATTTTGAACAGGAGGCTTACGATAAAGCCATAGAAGATTTTTCTGAAGCTATCAGCCTGGACAGCAGCAGTTATATGCCTTACTATAACCGGGGCAACGCCTACCAGGAACAAAGCCAGCTGCAGCAGGCCCTGGAAGATTACAGCCGGGCCATACGCATCAGGCCCAATGTGAAAGACGTTTATCTCAATCGCGGTGTGGTGTATTTCAAAACGGGCAGCTACGAGCAGGCCCTGGAAGATTTCACCTTCGCGCTGCAACTGGAAAGTGATGACCCGGTAGCCCTGCTCAACCGGGCCAAAACCCGGCTTGCCCTCAGCCAGTGGCAGGAAGCGATTGCTGACCTGGAAACCCTTATCAACCTGGAACCCCAGAACGCCAGTGCCTACTACAGCCTGGGCATCGCTTATCTACGGCAGAATGAACAGGAGCAGGCCTGTGAATCTTTCAGAAGGGCGGATGTATACGGTTACGAGGGTGCCAAGCAGGCGCTGGAGCGTTACTGCGGTGAATCTTAGCGGACGGCCAGCACAATGCCGTAAGCGATCATCAGTATCCAGAATTTATAGGCGGTGAGGCCAGGAATGACGATGATACCAAATTGTATAAATACGGCCAGCAGGGCCAGGAGAACAGAGATAAGCAGGAGAATATTTCTGGATTTGGGAGTCGCCATAAGCTTATATTAAAAAAATCATCAGTTGGAAGAAAAATATACAAGCAACTGTATAATAAAAAATACCAGCAGCAGTAGCACCAACCCTATCTTATTATCCGATGTTTTGGACCACTGAAAGTACAGCACCGAAAAAATGAGGATGGCCGGGATCAGGAAGAAAAAAAACTGGTAGATGCTGTATACCGGTTGTACCCGCAGGCTATGGCCCTCATAACGGATATGGGCTGAGCTAACTATATCAAGAAGCAGCGTGCTGCTGATTTCGGCTTCAGGTGAAATGCCTGTCCACTGGTTGAGCAGTTGGTTATCCAGCAGGCGGCTGTCAACCAGGATATCGTGTTGCTCAAAATGGATAATGCCATGGCGGTAGATGAGGTTCTGGCTGTAGGGCTTGTTGGTCTCATAAGAATAGGTGATCCCCATCACCTGCTCCCGCGTCTTTTGCTCGGGCAGGAAATAATCGAGGATGAGCAGCAGGTTAAGAGCAAGTACAAAGCCTACAAAGTAGTTGCAATAGTGGTAAACCATAGCGAGGGTAGCATAACGCTGTTCCATCACACGGCGCTGTTTTTCCCGGGCGTATTCACGGGCTTTACGCCGACGCTCATCATATTCGCGGGCCATGGGGTTGTAGTCGTAGCGTATCTCTTCCTGATGAGGACGCGACCCCACCTCCATCAGAAAATTGTAGGCCTCGGTAATGGCGATGAACTTGCGCTCGGCCTCAGGGTCTTTGCTGATGTCGGGATGGTACTTCTTGGCAAGGCGGCGATAAGCTTTTTTGATATCTGCCTCTGTTACCCCAGCTTGTAGTTCCAGTATTTCAAGATACTGATTCATAAAAATACGGTTTTAACCAGTCGAGGCCCCTCTCAGGTCTGCGCTGCCTTTTAATTGCTAAATTTAGAATTATTCCCGTAAATTGAACAAATTATGGCACACACAGGAAAAGATGTAATGCTGGCAGCCCGCTATCTGAAAGAAGACAAACTGGTAGCTATTCCTACCGAAACGGTGTACGGGCTGGCCGGTAATGCCTTTTCCCCCCAGGCCGTTTCCAGTATTTTTGCTGCCAAAAACCGGCCTTCTTTCAACCCGCTCATCACCCATACCTATGATATCAGCCGGGTAGAAGCCTATGTGCAAGCTATCCCCGATACGGCCCGGCAACTCTCTGCTGCTTTCTGGCCTGGCCCCCTTACCCTGCTACTGCCAAAAAACGAACTGATTCCTGACATTGTCACCGCAGGTTCTGATACGGTAGCCGTACGTATTCCTAATCATCCGCTTACCCTTGAGCTACTGCAATTACTGGATTTTCCGCTGGCAGCACCTTCGGCCAATCCTTTTGGCTATATCAGTCCTACCCGTGCTGAACATGTCAACGAACAACTGGGAGATAAAATTGAGTACATCCTTGACGGCGGTCCCTGCTCGGTAGGAATAGAGTCAACCATCGTAGGTTTTGAAGGAGAAACCCTGATGATCTACCGCCTGGGAGGTACCAGCCTGGAAGACATGGAGGCGGTGGTGGGTAAAAATAAGATCAGGCTGCACGATAAAGTAGTGGAAAACAGCAACCCCCAGGCGCCTGGTATGCTCAAAAGCCACTATGCCCCCAGCAAAAAGGTAATTGTAGGCGATATGGGTAAGCTGATCTCGCGCTACCACAGCCATGAAATAGCACTGATCACGCTTAAAGATTATTACCCGCAGGTATCTCATGAACGGCAGGTGGCGCTTTCAGTAGCCGGCGACCTGAATGAGGCGGCCCAGCAGCTTTTTTCGGCACTTAGAAAACTGGATAAGCTGCCAGGCAAATACATCCTGGCCGAACTGATGCCTGAATACGGCCTGGGCAATGCTATCAACGACCGTCTCATGCGCGCCGCTGCTGAGAAGGAGGAAGATTAATTTGTTCGTTTTGCGTTCAGCGTTGATTCGTTTGGCGTTGTACGTTTTACGTTGCTTAGTTCACAGTTCCTCGTTCGTTTGGCGTTCAGCGTTTTACGTTCCACGTTTTTTAGTTCAGCGTTCACAGTTCAGCGATTGTAATTTTTCAACCAATCAACC
>JBKHDR010000184.1:0-6374 GCA_046541235.1 Cyclobacteriaceae bacterium
TGTCACAAACAGTAAAGCCACCCGATAACAGGTGGCTTTTTTATTTTTAAGGTGTAAAAAGATTAATTGTAAATACTCATTATCTCAAAGGGGCCAGGAACGGGGCTGGGTACGTTCGGATTACCATTGATCTCGTTCTGTGAATAGACGAAGCGCCAGGGCAGCTGATTGCCGATATTAGGCGTAATTGGAATACCTACTGCTGTACCGCGGGTACGTCTTTCATCATTCCAGGCAAGTGTCTGACCGTAGAAGGACACATATCTTTCTTCTATGATCTCACGCAATAGAGCATCACTGGCCGATAAGCCATCAGGGTTTTCTATACCTCCACTCTCAAAGTCGGTTGCTTCAAAAGGCTCGTATGCTAGCGTAAAGGCTTCCTGATAAGTAGGATCTATGTAACCGCCAGTATTCAGGAAAGCCCGGTATTCATTCAAATGAGCCAAGCCTTCGGCAAAGTTTCCATTACGTACGGCAGTTTCGGCCAGCGTCAGGATATTTTCCTGGTAAGTGATGAGCGGGAAAGATGCATCCTGTGCAAAGTAACCGTTAAGCGCATCGCCCAGCACCAGGGAGAGGGTATTAGGTTCAATTCTATCCGGTGTATTAATTGCTTCATCGGCCAGCAGGTAGTAATAACGAAAGCGGGCCGACTCGTCAGTCTTGGCATGACCGCGATAACTTTCACTTTCGGGGTTCAGGAGGTTGACCAAATAAGCAGGTCCGTTATCATCCTGGGCAGCGATGTCTCCTCCGCGAGAAGGCCCCAGGAAGTCCCAGTACAGGTTGTAGTCCACATCGTTGGTAGTGCCATGCGGCATGTACATGGAGTTGGCAGGAGTGCTGATGCCGTTAGCAGCCGCCTCCGCAGCCAGGTCGTACTGCTTAGTGTCCATGTAGTAGCGGGCTTTCAGTGTATAGGCAGCTTCAATCCACTGACTCGGGTTCCCGTTGTAAAATATGTCTACACTGGGTACCCCTACGTTTGCCTGTAAATCTGCAATGGCTTCATCCAGCAATAGCTGCAGGTTGGAATAGATATCCAGCTGAGGGTCAAAGGCCGGTGCCTCAAACTCTTCAATCTGAGCAGCCTGGCTGAAGGGGATGTCGCCCCAAAGTGCTGTAGCATTGCCAATACAATGGGCCTGGGTTACCTTAACGATTCCGGCAAATACCCTCAAACCCTGTGGTTCTACTTTTTCCAGTACGAGCATGGAGTTACGTAATGTGCCGTAGAAAACGTTGTTCCACATATTATCAAAGTTGGAACCTCCTACGTTGTAAGCCTGGAAGTCACCCCACTGCCGGTCTACGCCTTTCATCTGTCCGCTCCACATAGCAGCCAGACGGGCGGTCAATCCTTCATGGGTAGTGACGTTGGCCAGTTGCATTCCGGTAAAGATCAGTTCGGCCGGGGCATCAGTAGGGTTGTTGGGGTCATCGTTAAGTCCTTCCACCACACTTTCGCAGGCGAAACTGAATAAGGTCAGGAATATATACAGAAATGTTTTTCTCATGGCTAGTAATTGATATTGATGGAGAAGATAAAGTTTTTCACACCGGGATTGTTAAAATAGTCCTGGCCTCGGGCGTTAGTAGCGCCGTCCAGAGAGGTTTCGGGGTCAATACCCACTACATCGGTCCAGAGCAGCAGGTTGCGTCCGGTGAAAGAGAATTCTACACTTTGGAGCTTGGTAGCTTCGCGAAAGCCGGTAGTATTAAGGCGATAGCTCAGCGACACCTCGCGGAGGCGGGTCCAGCTTCCGTCTACAATAAACTGCTCCTGCAGGTTACTGAAGCCTTGTCCTAGTGTAGTGTACCAGGACTCATCTAGCAGCACAGGACCACCACCAAAATCGCGTATATTCCCCCTTACAGTAGTACCTTCCGGGATCATGTTACCGGCATAGTTTACCAGTCCTCCGGCAGGTATCACTACCTCATTTCCGGTATCAGCATGAGTTCCAAAGTTATAAAGCACTGACTTAGTGTTAGGCGCAAAATCTGAACCCTGGAAAGTTTCAAAAAGTACGCCCAGACTGAAACCCTTAAAGGAGATATTGGTGCCAAAGCCTCCTCTCCAGTCAGGATTAGGATCTCCGATTACGCCAAAGTCAGGCGCTACCTGCGGAAAACCATCTTCGGTCAGGTCCAGCAAGCCTTCAGCGGTACGCAGGTAACGACCTCCGAAGAGCGCCGAAAGCGGATGACCTACTGCTGCCACTGAAGAAGTCAGAGTGCTAAAACCTCCCAGCGTAATCACATCGCCCTGGCTGCCACCCAGGCTGGTGATTTCATTTAAGTTACGGTTGGCATTGGCATAAAGCTCCACATTCCAGTTAGAGTTGCTGAATATTGTATAGCCCAGATCAGTTTCCCAACCTATATTAGTCATTGTACCTGCATTAGTATAACGCTCAGTAAAACCTACGGAAGGTGCCACAGCGACCTCCAGCAATAGGTCATCAATCTCATTTTCGTAGTAAGTAAAGCTGGCTCTCAGGCGATCGTTGAAAAAGCGCAGATCCGTACCTATTTCCCACTCTGTTTTTATCTCCGGGCGGAGGCCAGGATCACCCTGCTGGGCGCTCTGAACAAAAGCACCGTTGCCGTATCCTACGCCGGTCAGGGTGGCACCCCAGCTGCCAAAACCGGCTGCTACAAAGTCGGTACTGGTGCGGTGAGGGTCAGGCTGCACACCCACCTGTCCATAGCCACCACGGAGTTTACCAAAACTCAGGAAGTCCAGGTTCTGCATACCGGGCAGAGAGGTGAACTGCCAGGCCAGGTCGGCAGAAGGGTAAAAGTAAGTCAGGTTGTCATTACCGAAAGAAGAGGCTGATTCAAAAGCCCCCGTCACGTTGACAAATAATTGATCAAAAAAACCAAAATTAGCTGTTCCGTAAGTTCGGGTAGAACGGATAATGGTCTCAGTATCTGAAGGAAAACGGTTGGCACCCACCGCATTGGAAAAGTCCTGCGGCCCCCCGGGAATAAGGAAGTTCTGCATCTCTCCACCCAAACGGGTATAAGTGCGGTCGTTAATATTCCAGCCCAAAATATAACTGGAGGTAATGTTAGGAGAAAAATTGGCTGTTAAACGTCCGATTACATCAAAATTCAGCTGGGTCTCCTTGAACAGCTCTTCCCGGTAATTACCGTTTACGTTGGCTCCGGCAGAATTGACCGGATACAGGGTTTTGCGAATATCATCATAGGTATCCACGCCGCCACGACCTATCAGCTCAAACCACTGTACAGGCTTGATACCGATCTCTCCCGACATGATAAAACGATTGACCAGCGTAGAGTTGACCTGCTCATTGATGGTCCAGAGCGGATTGTTGTAGATGGGGTTAGGGTTATTAGCCAGGTAACGCCGATAGGAACGCTGGCGATTAGGAATCGGTGCAGCTTCAGGAGATGAATAGTAATTTCCGATATAGTGTGTATTGTCAAAATCCGGTGGTTCGCGTAGCATACCCAGGTACAGTCCGTTCAGGTTGGAGCCGGTCTGTACCCGGTTTGAAGTGGTTCGTGCATAAGTCGCGTTGCTGGAAACCCTCAGGATATTGCCAAATTTACGATCGGCATTCAAACGGATGGTAGAGCGGCGATAGTCGGATACCCCACGATAGATACCGTCCTGGTTGAGATCTCCTAAGCTGAGAAAGAAATTACTGTTTTCATTACCGCCGCTGAGGCTGAGGTAGTTATCAATAAAATAACCTGTTTTGAAGACATTATCCTCCCTGGACTGGTTGAAGGTCTCTCTTGAATTCTTACCTCCGTTAGGGTCAGCGGCCGTACCGGCAGGTATAGCATAGTAGCGAGTACCGTCAGGCGCTTCAAAGAAACCTGCATATCCTGGCGCATTAGGATCGGTAATCTGCTCGTCGGCTCCCCCGGGGCGGTCAGCAATTTTGTCTCCGAAAGCGCGCGAGGAGGTTGGACTAAAAATTCCTCCCTCTCCCTGACCGAATTTATCCTGAAGTGGATGTAGTACGTTCACCTGGTCCAGTGATAGGCTGGAGCGGAAGGAAATGTCTACCTTACCATCGTCGCGACCTTTTTTGGTGGTAATAACAATAACCCCGTTAGCTGCCCGTGAGCCCCAGAGCGCAGCTGCAGAAGCGCCTTTGAGGATCTGCATAGACTCAATATCGGCAGGATTGAGGTCGTTCATACGGTTTTGTTGGCGTACTCCGGCAGTGTTTTCGCCACTGTTGGCCCGGTCAGCACTGGGTGCCCCGGTGGTATTACTCATCGGAATACCATCAATGACAATCAGTGGCTGCGATTCACCTGTAATAGTATTCTGTCCTCGTATCTGAATGTAAGTACTGGCCCCGGGGTCGCCGCTTGAGCGGGAGATCTGTACCCCGGCAGCACGTCCGGCCATACTGTTGATAAGCGTACTTTCCCCGGATTTGACCAGTTTTTCTCCATCAATCTTGGAGAAAGCCACCCCGCGGCTGTCAGCATCTTCTTCAAATCCCAGGGCGGTCACTACCACTTCAGAAAGTTGTTTGGTATCCGATTCCATGTTTACATTGATCGTAGATTGGCCGCCAATGCTGACTTCCTTGTTGACCAGTCCAATGAATGAAAATACCAGGGTCTCGGCCTCAGGTTCGACGTTAAGCTTGAAGTTCCCATCAATGTCTGTGATGGTTCCGTTGGTGGTCCCTTTGACAACCACGTTAACGCCGGGTAGAGGTTCTCCGTTTTCTTCGGAAGTAACCTGACCGGTTATGGTCTTGCTTTGCGCCCAAACGTCTGAAGCGAAAAGGAGTACGAGCAGAAATGCTAATATCCGACTTAGGAACCGGCTTTTGCCGAAATTTGTAAAACAGTTTCTCATAGTTGAGGGGGTTAGAATAATCTATGCATTTTAAGTTTTGAAGAAGGACATTCTTGCATTGCATTCTTTTTAGAATCAGACCTTAAATGTTGCCATCAAGCTGCTGAAAGGACAATTATGTAAAGAGATTTTCAAAAAAATGACCTAACAAACGTAACTATGAAAATTATCAAAAGCAACATATAATATTATATTTTATTTAAACTCAAATATAATAGTTTGCATTTAAATTAAATTTCAAAATTTACAGTCAAATGGAGGGAGGGGTGTTTACAAATCATTTCTGCTGCTTTGTGAAGTTTTCAAAGCTGGACAGACGGGAAATAGCAAAAAGGTTGTAAGGGCGGTTATCATGTTTAATTGCATTAGTAAATGAACTCTGGCTCAGAGGAGGTTTTCCTGAAAGTCTGCTATCTGCAACTGAGGAAGATAGTTTTGGCTGGCGCAGGGATTTTATCCGAACCTATCTGGAGCGAGACATCCCACAATTAGGCCCCGGAATTCCTGCTGAAACGCTGGAACGCTTCTGGACCATGCTGGCACATAACCAGGGAGCTCCGCTGAATGCAGCACAAATAGCCAGAAGTTTAGAAGTATCCGGCGTGACCGTGGGGCGTTACCTTGACCTGATGGTGGATTTGCTGCTGGTCAGACGACTCAAACCCTGGACGAAGAATATTGGCAAGCGCCTGGTTCGTTCATCCAAGGTGTACGTCCGTGACAGTGGTATGACCCATGCCCTGCTCTACATCGCTACTGTGAATGATTTGCTGGGACATCCGGTAGTAGGCGGTAGCTGGGAAGGCTTTGTCATAGAAAACCTCATGGCTGTGGCTCCTTCCTCGGTTCAGCCTTATTACTATCGCACTACAGGAGGGGCAGAAATAGATTTAGTACTGGAGTTTGGTGGCAAGGAACGTTGGGCTATAGAGATTAAACGCAGCTCCTCACCGTCTCTGTCCAGAGGCTTTCACCAAGGCTGTGAAGATGTACAGGCTAGCAGGAAATACGTGGTATATTCCGGGCAGGAAAGCTTTGCCATGACCAGAGATGTAAGGGCTATCTCTTTGTATGAACTCATGCGGGAAGTAGAAAACAAAGCTTAGGCTCATGTCACAGGGCCCTGTCAGTATCACCGCTATGGGGAGCTAAGTTCTTTCATTTTTCTTTAAACCAGCTGCACTTTCCTGGCAGTAAAGCAAAAAAAGAGGGGCTATTCCCCTCCTACTCTACTTTGCGTGATGTAATCCGCTGCGGCCTGAGCAAGGCTGGCGGCTTCTACAACCAGGCGCTTTTCGTTCTTACTCACTTGGCTTCATTAAATCAAGTGGAGAAAAAATATGAGTACTATATTTTTGCTCGTAAATTACTTGAAGGTAAAATCCTTTTTTAGCAAATATTCCTTATCATTGGGGTAAAACGCTTATAATACTTATGCCCCACAGCCTCGCTATCAAAGACGCACTTAACCAGGCCTATAGAAAACAGAAAGTCCGCAAAAGTGATT
>JBKHDR010000185.1:0-6247 GCA_046541235.1 Cyclobacteriaceae bacterium
GCCTGACAGTAAACCCCTTTTGCTTTTGATAGTTTTTATTGGATTATCAGACCTGATTTTTTAACCTTTTTTTAAACTTAGTGAGCTTACTTCCAACTCATTCTTTTCCGCATCCGGACCTGCGTTTGATCGTTGTAGTTCCGGCCAAAGACGAAGCCCAACATGTTTATTTTACCCTTAAAGCACTTGATGAAGGTATCAGAAGAGAGAGCCTGATCAGCTTTACGCCCAGCCTCCTGTATCCACAGGTTGCCCAACTCAATCAGTACCGCCATTTCTCCCAGGCGCATGCGCTGGTAAGGTTCTTCTGTTCGGTTCAGGTCCTGCAGGTAGCGGCGGGTAGCATCATAGATCGCTTCGGCCCCTCCCAGCTGTACTGCAGCAAAACGTATGGCTCCGCCGCTAAAATAGGGCTGCTGGTGATAGTCGCAGGGCTTGCCCAATAAATCCATCTCATCCAGCACCATGCCAGTAAAGTCCATTTTGTAGCTCAGGCTGTCATTCATGCCCAGAGGCTTCCAGAAGGCAGGGTCAATGGGTGCTTGATGCCTATCCAGTGGGAGTACACACATTTGCCAGCCCAGGTCTTCTCCCGAGGGGCTGATCAGCTTTCCACTGATGATGGGACGCTGCACAAAGCCAGCTCCCGAACAAAAAGTTTTGGCACCCTGGAGTTCGTACTGACCATCTTTTCTTATTTGAATGCTTACGCCATCAGCGGCTTCGGTATTCCATACGCCCATCAGATGACCGGCAAGGCTTACATCACGATACCAGCGCTCCTGCTGCTGCCTCTGGGCAAATAGATGCACCAGGAAGAGGGCATTGATATGTCCTTCGTAAATCCTGTCTACCGCCAGGTTTCCTCTGCCCACTAGTTATAGCAACTGTAACAGAGCTGAGGTATCAGGTTTATGAAAATCCAGGGGCTGCCCCGGCAGGCTAAGTTCAAAAAATCCAGCTTCCTTTAGAATATTAAATTCCTCAGCCGGAAATGCTGGCTGGCTATGGAGAGGCTTGCGTTTGTTCAGAGAATACAACTGATCTGACACATGGGTGGCATGCTGCAGGAGTAGCTCACTGCTGTGGCCCACGGGAAGCGTTTCTGTTCTTGGCTTCATCAAAAAATAGGTATCTTATATAAAGTGAAGAATAAGCCCGCTTGTTTACTCCAGGGTGTAGGCAAAGGCAAATTATTTATTGCTTCAGCAGGCGGTAATGTGCCGTGTGGCCCTCCCTGCTCAGCTGCAGATGATACACACCTTTGGGATAGCTGCTGAAGTCAAGAGATGCTTTAGCTTCTGCAAAATGCCACTGATGCAGCAGCATTCCCCGGGCATCGTACAACATACCAATCAGAGGCTTACCTCCGGCAGGTAAATGTATTTGCAGAAAATTTACCACCGGGTTAGGATAAATTTTTAGCGCAAAATTCACGGTCTCCTCCAGCGAAGTGATGACCGGCACCTCCAGTATTTGAGATACCGGCTGGGCTGGCAGATAATTCTCATTGCCCTGCTGGCTGGCTTGCACTTCAAAAATACCTCCTGCTGAGACAAAGAGCGTATCGTCCGAGATAATACCCTCTCCGCCCATCAGCTGCAGACTCACCGGCAGTCCGGAACTGGCCTCGGCATCCAATAAGTAGCTCGTATCACTCAGCTGAGAAATTTCAAAGCTGATCTGCTGCCGGGCGGGCTTTACTTCAAAGCTTACCATGAGCGTATCGCTGGCTGCGTAGGAATCGTTACCTGGCTGATAAACCTTGACGGTAACCAGTCCGGCCCCCTGCAGGTAAAGCAGTTGGTCTTCAAGTTTTACCGGGCCGCTTACTTCCATGACTACAGGCAAACCAGAAGAGGCAGCAAAGTCAAGCATAAGAGGTGCATCTCCGAAGGTTTTGTCAGTAATCTCACTGCCGCTGATCTGCTGCACCAGCATTTCCCTGGCTTTTACCCTGATCTGCTGCCTGGCTGGCTCAGCAGGCAGGTAATTATCATTTCCGGACTGGTAGGCTTCTATAACAAGCATCCCGGGCCGGGAAACCCGCAGGCTATCGTTTTGCAGTTCGGCCGTTCCTTCTACAATGCGGAAGGCTACCGGCAGACCAGCACTGCTGCTGGCTGAGAGTATCAGCAAAGTATCTGCTTGATGCTCTGCTCCCAGGCTGGCAAAGCTGAGCTGCTGAGGTGCTTTGTTTACCTTTACTTCTGTGAGCAGTTCGGTAGCAGGCAGATACAGCTCATTTCCAGCCTGGCTTACCTTCAGGCGAATGGTACCAGCACCGAGCAGCACAAGGCTGTCACCGGAGAGTTGGCCCGGACCGCTGGTGATTTCATATGCCGGCAGCAGACCAGAGCTTGCCTCAGCCATCAAAACAAGCGGCGCATCGCCGTAAGTGTATTCTCCCACAGCAGGCATGCTGATCTGCTGCTCAGCTTTGGCAATGCTGAAGCGCACTTCTTTCTCGGCAGGCAAATAATCCGGATTACCAGCCTGACTATATTTTAGCACTACCTCTCCTACCCCTGTAATGGTAAGTAACTCACCATCAAGGCTTACCGGCCCCGATAGCAGCTGTACCTGGAGCGGCAGCCCGGAACTGCTCTCGGCATTCAGGCTGAAAGCTGCCTTTCCGTAAGAAACAGGACCCGGTTCTTCTACCGTGATCAGCTGTTCTTCTTTAGGTTTTAAAGAAAGTTTTAACCCCTCAGCCTGCAAGACCAGGCCCGGCAGTTCAGGATGAGAAATCTCGCAGCGATAGGTGCCACTTAGTGAAGATTCAAAAGATGAGATAGAGAGCTTCTTTTCTGCTCCGGCAGCAGTTTCTTCCTTCCACCAGGTGTAAGTTGCTCCGTTTACGGCAGAGTCAAAGGGCAGAAGATAACTTAAAGAATCCGTTTCCCTGATGATGCGCTCTTCATTAAGCAAAACGGCCGCCTGAGGACTATAGCGATCTTCGCAGCCCGAACAGGCCAGCATAGAAGCAACAGGCAGCAGATCTTCAAAAGTAAAGTGATTTTGAGCCAAGCGGAGCGAAAAAGCATCGGCAGCAGAGACAGGGGCGCTCAGCGCATTCAGTTTGTTATCGGATACATCCAGCAGTTCGCTTACCTGCAGCGCTGGCAAGGCTCCAGCCAGCTGATTTCTGCTGAGGTTGAGCTGTGAAAAGGAAATAGCTGACAAAGCACCCGGAATGCTCCCTGTCAGCTGGTTGCGGCTCAGATCAAGCAGCATGGGCGCCTGTTGCTGGCGGGTGACCAGCATGGGCAATTCGCCCTGCAACTGATTGCGGCTCAGGTCAATACGCGTGAGTGGCGTACTGAAAAAATTAGCAGGCAAGCCAGTCAGCAGATTATCTTTCAGATCAAGGTAACGCAGTTCGCCCAGGGCAAAAAGGGCTTCTGGCAAAGCCTGGCTGAGCAGGTTATTGGCGGCCTGCAGTTCCCTGAGCTTGCTAAGTTTACCAATCTCTTCAGAAAGGTTTCCGGTGAGGCGGTTGAAGGAAAGATTGAGCACCTCCAGGCTTACGGCACCATAAAAGGATTCCGGAATGGCTCCTTCCAGCTTATTGTTCTGTAATTCAAGCCATTGCAACTTTTTAAGCTGACCGATGCTGGCCGGAATCGTGCCGTTGATTTCATTCTGACCCAGGCGAAGGAGTTGCAGCGCAGCCAGGTCTCCGATGGCAGCAGGAAGCTGCCCCTTCAGCTGGTTATCAGCCAGATCAAGTTCCACTACCCTACCATTGGCTACCTTGATTCCCTGCCAGCCCACTACAGCTTTGCTGAGCCAATGCTGCTTTCTCTTCCAGTTGGTGCCATCCATCTGCTCATACATTGCCACCAGGGCCAGGGAATCGGCTTCTGCCACCTGGTTTTCCAATCTGATCTCAAAGTCGTGCGTGGTTGAAGTATACTGCCAGTGCAGCAGCAGGCGGCTGCCCTGATCAAAAAATGCCAGAGAAAGCAGGCTGTCGTCCGGACTGAACTCCTTCTGTACAATAGCTGCTTTGGTGGTATCCGACAGGAAGACACGAAGATTTGAGGTCAGGCGGCTGGTAAGCGTGACTTTTCCTGCTTCAGGCAGGGTAAATTCAAACCAGACGTCTTTTTCTGTGCTTCTGTTATTTCCCTCAAATGCTATCAGTGGCTTTTCAGGACTCAGTCCGCTATCAGTGAAGCGCCTGTTGTAGAGAAAAGAGATGCGCCCGTCCTCAGACTGGGCAATATTTTCCAGGCTAATACCAGTTTCCAGGCTGCCATCCAACTCAAAATACCGTGATGAGGATGGACTGCTGAATACGCTAAATGCTGTGGCTAATCCCTTGGCCGGATACAAGTCAGTAGCATCACCCCGGTTGCTTTCATTATCCAGGTCATTTCTTCCATCTGCCTCTTCCAGGTCTACCCCTTTGAGATTAACATCTCCATTCACGCGATTACTGAAAGGATAGAGCGAAGTTTTATCGGTATTAATATGCCATATCGCCATTCCCACGCCCGGTATATGGGAGTCTGTGCCTTCCCGCTGCCGGTTTTCCAGCAGAAAATACTCTCCTTCCCGCCCGGTTTCCAGCCTGAGGGCATCAGGAAAGAAGGCAGCAGAACGCAGGGAATAATAGCCATGAGCGTCATTGATCACTTTAGGTTTTATCCAGCCCAAAGCTTCCTTACTCCAGGCGCTCAGTCCGGCCGGGTAGTCTTCGGCCCCCAGCCAGTTGCCGGTGCCCATTAGGCCCCAGTTGCCTATGCCGTTGCTCCGACCATTGGTAGCGTCCATATCGTAGAGATCAGGCAGGTTGAGCAGGTGGCCAAACTCATGGCAGAAAATGCCTATACCCACATCTCCGCCGTAAAACGAATTGATGCGGGTTTCAGGCTGAATGGTATAGTCAGATATGTATTTTCCATCTTTGAACTGATTAGTAATATTCCAGCGGTGAGACCAGATGTAATCTTTGTTACCACCTTCTTCGGCACCCGGACCGGCATGTACGATGATGATTCCGTCTACGTCCTCATCACCGTCGTTGTCGTACTGGCTGAAATCCATACCAGCGGCCTCAGCAGCATCCACCGCTTCGCTCACCAGTAGGCGCGAACGGCTCTTACCATTTCCATCCCCGTAATAACTGTAGTTTTGGGCAGCTCTTACCCAGCCCACCACATCTACCGTGACAGACAACTGGCCAAAGCTGTTTTGCAGAAAATAATCACGAAAAGAGGGCTTACCATCAATTCCTTCATTAAATAGTTTATGAAAATGTGCAGGATCATATTTGTGCGGCAGGTCAGGATAATCTATCAGGATGGCCAGCAGACGAACTTCTCCTTTGGAAGGCACCGCCGCAGGATGGGCAATGGTGCTGCTGCGGGCAAATGGACCCGGACTGCTATGCGCATGCCCATGGTCTATCCCTCCCAAATCACTGAGGCTCAGGTGGCGGCTGACCTTCATCAGCCCACGCATTTCCTGCAGGTCACGGTCGGCCGGGTCTTTGGCCAAATGTCCGGTAGCTTTCAGTTTGCCCTCTTCTAGTACGGCATATTCGTAGTAACCGGCTTTGTTCTGAATGATGGTGTAACCGTCGGTAGTTTCAGACCAGTGGTGATGATCATTTCCCCGGGCAAGGATATGAAGTGTCTGCCCGCCGGGCTGCGTCACTGCAACAGGATGAGGGGAGGGAGAAGTAGCATGCCATTGGGCCATTAATGATGAAGAAGCCCAAACCAGCAGCAGCGACAGACAGACAAAGAGCCTCATTACGTTGAATAATTTACATTAGTAATGTTTACCAAAATTAACATTATAATTTGAGCATAATTGTAAAAAACACTAAAATACTTATGTGGTAATCACTTTATAAATTTTGGCAACAATAAGTAATCAACGCAATATGACTTTTCTTACTGATTTAGCACTATTCCGCTTAAGCTTGGCTCTGAGCACAAAGAATGACTGAATGAAATAATACTAAACTCATGAGATACTTTAAGCAGCATTGCCCTACAGCTTGTAAAATCGGCTGAATTGAACAAAATCATTTTGGCGGAGTGACTTATTTTGTAGCTTTCTGAGGTTTTTATTACATGTGCAGTTCTTGTTGGATTAGTAGTTGAAGCAAACAAAAACAGCAACTGAGAAGCTTCTTTTTTACCACATGCAGAAACTGACTTGTGGATATAAAAATTCAGTGGCGCCTGAATCACTTATTCTCAAAAATGATTTAAACCTATCCTTTTTA
>JBKHDR010000186.1:0-6228 GCA_046541235.1 Cyclobacteriaceae bacterium
TGAGGATTGGCCAAAACTCAGGCTGCTGCTTAGCAAAAGCAGAAAGACAATTATTAAATTTTTCATAGCTAAGTTTAGATATTTTAAAGTTAAAGTTTAAAAGTCATGAGTTGATAAGTTGTTGATTTTCAGACGTATACAATGGTTACATGCTAATGAAATCCGGTTTTGAAGCTGGCCAAAAGAGGGCTAAAAAAAGAAAGTCCTAGCTGCCCAGGACTTTCTTATGATAGGCTGATAAGAGGCCAGGCTTAGAAGGTATAGCGCATACCCAGCTGCACTCTCCAGGGGGTGCCGTTGATCGGGCGGACACCTACTCCACTTTCCACATTGTACTGGTAGCTCTGTGTTTGCTGATCAAAGCCGTTGATCTGCAGCAGGTTACGTCTTCTGCCGAGCTGATTATTAGCACCCCAGTCTCTGTTGAGGAAGTTGGTGAAGTTGAACATATCGGCAGAAAATTCCAGGGCATGGTCACCGGCCAGCTTCACCCTCTTGAGGATACGCAGGTCCATGGTAGCGAAGAAAGGGTTGACCCCGGCATTACGGTCGGCGATGCGGCCGAAGTTATTGCGCAGATATTCCTTGGTACTTTCCATGGTTTCTGAGTCGTCCAGTATGCCCTGTATGCCTTCGCGTATGCCTTCGGGGGTGGCAGGGTCGTTAGGATCGTACACGAAAGCCAGGTCATTTACCAGGTTAAAGTCACCGTTGAGGCTGCTGCCGCTACCTGCTACGTGGAAAGAATAACGTGTGCCACCGATACCTACCACAGTGGCCCCTACATTAAAGCCGTAAAAAGTAGGGCTGAGGAAGTTCACCACCAGCTTATTGTCAAAGTGGTTGTCAGAGAAGCCCCAGTTCAGTGCTCTGGGATCATCTTTTACCGGAAGGAAGGTAGAAGTATTGGCTACACAGCAGTTGTAAGAAGAATTATCGCGTGAGCGGTTCCAGGTGTAGCTGGCCTGTATGCTACCATCCTTACCGATGCGATAATTCACATCAAGGATCAGGGCCATTTGATTGAGTTCTCCTTCAGAGGTCAATTCTAATACACGGCCTACCTGCTCTGACTTGCGCGAATCCAGCCAGTTGTTACGGCCGCGGTCGTCAATGGTATTGGCTGGTACAAATACGCCACGATTGGCTTCCTGGGCAATACGGAAGTAAGGCTCATCTACCAGGTTGCGCTCCTGATACACGTAGTTGTTCCAAGTGCGACTTACCAATCCATTTACAGTAACGCTCAGGCGGTCGCCAAAGAGGCGGGTATAGCTCAGGTTAGCCTTGATAGTAGAAGGCACTTCAAAATCATCGCTCACACTGTTGATGGTAGAGATCACGTCTGCACCTTCAGGGATACCGGGGGCGGTAGAAGGGTCCTGGCGGTAGCTGAGGAAGTCAGGCTCAGGCACCTGATCGCCGCTCACATCTACCGCGCCCAGCAGTACGCCGCTGTTCTGTATGTTGTTTACCTGTGCGTAGTAATGAGGCTGTGCGGAAAAGATACCACCACCCAGTTTGATGAAGTCGGTGCCTTTGCCTTTTACATTCCAGGTAGTCTGGAAGCGGGGCTGAAGGTTGTTCCAGTCTACGATTTTGTTATCGGTGCGTATGCCCAGTTCCTGGTCTACGGTAGCATTGTAAGCGGCATCATCCAGGAAGGCCGTCACGTCATAGCGAAGACCAAACATGGTGCTTACGTTGGCGAAAGGCTCAAATTCTACCTGTCCGAAAAGCGACATATCCAGCACCGTCTGCTTCACAATGGGAAGACCCTGCAAAGGCACCTCACGGGCGTAGCGTGAAGGGTTCATGTTGGCAAAGTCTTCCATATTGTCAAAGAAGAAGCGACCATTCTGCTCATTGGAAAGCAGCGTCTCCAGGTAAGTCACCATATTGTCGGTACCAAAAGTAAAGTTCAGCTTGTCGGTACGCAGGTAAGCGGTGTTGACAAACTGTAGCTGATGCTCCAGGTTGGTCTCCGGGGTAAAGCGCTGCCCGCCAAACTGCACCGAACGAGTACGGATAGCATTGGGGTTGCTCTCCGTTGGGAAGGGTGAAGTCAGGTTTACGATAGCCCGGGGGATGTTGGCAGAAGGTATCTGCGAATTGGGTACAAAAGAGCGTTCCGCACGCTGGTACTGCACCTTCATCTCATTGGTGAAGCGGGGATTCAGGTTAGAACGCAGCGAAAGCAGCAGGCTGTTTTCGTTAGACGAAAAGTCCGCCCAGGTTTCTGCCAGGGTGATGTTAGCGTTGTCGCTTACACTAAATGGGTTGTTCCAGCTGGTAAAGTTATTTCTCAGAGTGAGGCGGTGCCTGTTGTTAAGCTGCCAGTCAATCCTGGTAAATAAGGTATTAGCTGTCGTCTTACGGCCAAATTCTCCAAACTGCTGCTCATCGGATACACCGTACTGCTCACGGGCGATGTCTACGAACTTCTGCAGGGTATCGAGCCTCATACTTAGGCGGTTTTCGTCAGCCTCATTATTGATATCGGCAATGAAAACCGGCTCACCGGCATCCTGGCGGTCAAAGGCCATGAAGAAGTGCATTTTGTCTTTGATGATCGGGCCGCCCAGGCTAAAACCCCACTGGTAGTTGTAGAAGTCCTGGTCACGGTCGTTACCGCGGATATCCAGCTGGCTGGCCAGGTTGTCGTTACGGTGGTAGACGAAGGCGCTACCTTCCAGCTTATTGGTTCCTGATTTGGTCACGGCATTGAGCGCACCGCCTGCCTGACGGCCCTGGGTGACATCATACACATTGGTAGCCACCTCAAACTCGCGGATAGCCTCAATTGATACCGTGTAGGGGCCACGGCCGATTTCACCGGCGGTAAGCTGGTTACGGGCGTTTACCCCATCCAGTGTCACATTGGTAGAGGTACGGCGCTGCCCGCCCAGGTTGATGCTGCCTCCGCCCTGCAGGGGAGACAGGCTGGTCAGGCCCGTAAAGTTACGTCCTTCAATGGGCAACTGCTTGATGCGGGCCGCATTGATGGCCACAGCATTGCCCTCGCGCTGTACACGGGAGCGCAGGTCCTGGTCACTGATGATGATCTCGGCCAGTTCGCTGGCGGTTTCACTCAGGCTGAAGTCAATGACCAGCTGATCGCCCTGGTTGAGGGTGAAGCCGGTCTTTTTTACTTCACCATAACCTACAAAAGAAGCGCTGATGGTGTAAGGTCCGCCCAGAGGCAGCTGACGTATGTCGTATTTGCCGTTAACGTTGGTCACGGTACCGGTCTCAAAACCGGTAGCCTGGTTGCGCACCATCACGGTAGCTCCCGGAAGTGCTTCCCCATCGGTATCCGTGATATTGCCGGTGATAGAGGCGTCGGTGGATTGAGTGAATCCCAAATGGCTGTACCACAGGAAGATACAGCTCATGATAGTCATAAGTAGATGCTTTGTTCTCATAGCTTTTTAGTTAAATTTGACCGCAAAGCTATGAGGCCGCGTCATGGAGGTGATGTTAAAATTTAACAGTTAAGCGATCTTAACATAGTCTTTACCAATAGATAATATTTGGCACAAAGATTTGACAAAAGCTTAATCTGTCAGCTTTGACTTTCTGCCAGGCACTCTTTAAGCAGGCGGGCAGCCGATTGCCGGCTGATGCCGCAGAGGTCGGCCATGTCCTGGTAACTGAGCAACTGTAGCAACTCGAAGCGGCGGCTATCAGCATCGGAGATCGTTTGGCTTAGCAGGGGTAATAGGTGCAGGATACGGTCCAGCGGCTTTTCAGCAGAGATACGGAACAGGCGGGTCTCGGCCCGGCACCAGCGGCGGGTAGCTATTTCGTTAAACCAGTCGTTCAGGCTGTTATCACTACGAATCAGCTTCTTGAAGCTTTGAATAGGGATCATTACCACCTCTGCCTTAACAAGGGCCTTGGCAAATTCGGTAAAAAAGGTGTCATCCAGTAACTGGAGGTCTCCAAAAAATTCACCCGGCATCACGCAGTCATACATCACCTCCTTGCCGGAAGGGGCATAGCTACCTACCTTCACAGCGCCCTTATGCAGTACAAATACATGCTGAGGCGCATTGCTGGGCAGATAAAGGTATTTGCCGCTTTCAAAAGTATGTAGCCTGCTGTCGCCTGACTGCAGTAGCTTTTCAAAAATGGAGTTATTCGTGCTGCTGATGCTACTCATGGACATGTCGTTCTAGATCAGGCCCTGAAAGTAACATTTTTAGCGCAAAGGGCAGCACTCACTAATGTGAAGTTCCTGTTAAATTTTAGCGGGAAGGGCCTGATGCCGCAGCACCTGTCCGGCTCTTTTACCGGTATATTTCCCTTTTTCTATTGCCACTATGCCATTGACAATCACGTATTCCATTCCTCCAGAATAAGCATGTGGCTTCTCGAAAGTGGCATTGCTTTTTACCTTATCAGCGTCAAAAAGCAGTATATCTGCTGCTTTACCTTCCTGCAGCAGTCCACGTTCTTTCAGCCGGAAGCGCTGGGCCGGCAGGGAAGTCATTTTGCGTACGGCATCTTCCAGGCCAAGCACACCCAGTTCGCGAACGTATTGACCCAATACCCGGCAGGCAGAGCCATAGGCACGAGGATGGGGTGCGCCCTTGTCCATCTCGGGTACGCCTGCATCACGGGCGATCATGGTGAAGGGATACCGCATAAAAGCCTGCACATCCGCTTCGTCCATCTTGTGATACACCATCTGCACCCGTTCGCCTTCTTCCACCTGCATCATCAGGTCCATGATGGTTTCGGCTTCGTGTTCGGCACCGGCAGGCCTGTTCTTCATGCGATTGATTTCGGTGATGCTTTTACCATTATAAGCTTCGTTCCAGCGGCAGTTGGCCACTACCGCATATTCGTAGTCTGAGAAGCCTACGCTTTCCAGGGTCTGGAGCATTTCGGCTTTGATACCCGAACGGATGACAGGATCAGACAGGCGGGCCCGCAGCGAGTCGGTACCCCCGGCCTGCGTCCAGGAAGGCAGTAAAACACTCAGAGAGGTGCTACTGGCGGTGTAGGGGTACTGGTCAAGGGTTACATCTATACCCTGCCTGCGGTATGCTTCCACTTTGCTGATCAGCTCCTCTGTGCGTCCCCAGGCATTGCGGCTGGAGATCTTGACATGTGAAATCTGCACAGGTAGGGACGCTTCTTTGCCAATCATAACGGCTTCTTCCACTGCCTCAAAAAGCCCGTTAGCCTCATTGCGGATGTGAGAAGCATACACACCCCCGTATCTGGCTGCCACTTTGGCAAGCGCTACCACTTCATCCGTTTCAGCGAAAGTACCGGGCACATAAATAAGACCAGTGGAGAGGCCTAACGCCCCCTGCTGCATGGCCTGTGCAACCAGGGCTTCCATCTGCCGCAGTTCTTCTGGTGTGGGGGCACGTTGTGCTGTTCTCATTACCGCTTTTCTTACCGTATTATGACCGACCAGGGAGCCCAGGTTGACACCTATGCCTGTTTTTTCCATCTGGCTGAAGAAAGCGCCCATCTTCTCCTCGGAACCACCACAGTTGCCGGTGATGACGGAGGTAACGCCATCGTAGAGGAAATTCTGCGCCTCAGCACGCTCGGGCAGGCTTTTTTCCATATGGGCATGTACATCAATAAAGCCGGGCGTAGCGTAGAGCCCGGTGGCATCAATGGTTTGTTTGGCTTTCGCCTGTGCCAGTCTGCCAATAGCGGCAATCTTTCCCTTGTTGATGCCAATATCGCCCAGGTACCAGGCATTGCCGGTGCCGTCAATGATGCGGGCATGGGTGATAAGCAGGTCGTAGGACTGCGCCCGCGTTTGCAGGGAAAGGGAAAACAAGAGGAATGCGAAGATCAGGTAGAGGTAGTGCTTTTTCATAACTGTAAGATAGGGAGGGTTCAAAACTGAAGCAATAAATGCCACAAAAATTCATATTGTAAAGAACATAGTGGTTTATCTTGAAAGCTGATGATTATCCTTTTATGTGAAGAGGATGGGCAAGAAAGGCGATTGTATCGCCACCTTGACCAGACAGGGCGTTTTAAAACGCCCATCTCGTTCATCCTCGTCGGAGACAAGGATGATGAATTTGATTGTTATTCATTCTGTGCCAGGGTTTGTCAAATTAACCGTAATAAAGTCTGTCAAAACATTCATAGTAAAGGTTCTAAATAATATCATTTCATCCGGTAATCTCCTTTCGCCCGATTCTTGCTCGCTGGCCTGTGGATTTAAATGGCTAGATGGCAATATGA
>JBKHDR010000187.1:0-6105 GCA_046541235.1 Cyclobacteriaceae bacterium
TATGCTTGATAGTAAATTGAAAAATGGTTTGGTATGAAAAAACTCTACATCATAGCAGGATGTAATGGAGCAGGAAAAACCACCGCTTCTTATACCATCTTACCGGAGATTCTTGACTGCAAAGAATTTGTCAACGCAGATGAAATTGCCAGGGGTATTTCGCCTTTTCAGCCGGAAAAAGCTGGCATAGAAGCCGGCAGGCTGATGTTGAAACGGATCAATAAGTTGCTGGCGTCAGGAGAAAGTTTCGCTTTTGAAACTACGCTCTCCACCAGAAGCTATGTGCAGTTTATTGACAGAGCAAAGAAATTGGATTACCAGGTTACCTGTTTGTTTTTCTGGCTCTATTCTGAAGAATTGGCTATTTCTAGAGTGGAAACAAGGGTAAAAGAAGGCGGTCATCACATACCAGAAGATGTGATCAGGAGAAGGTACAAAAGTGGCCTGAAAAATCTTTTTAAGCTGTTTCTTGCCAGGGTTCATAACTGGCTTGTGGTAGACAATTCAGGAGACAATTACGAGATTATAGCAGAAGGGGCTTTGAATGAAGAAACCATTCATAATGTCGCACTCTGGGAAGCATTAAAAATGAAATATGATGGAGACTAAAGAGCAATTAAAAGAAGAAAGAGACAGAATAGTCAAAGGACTTGAAGAAACTTACAGAAGGCTGGTCGAGTACAAGAAGCAAAAGAAAAGCCCGATGATCGTGGTCAGGAATGGAAAAGTTGTAGCGGTTGATCCGAATGAAATATTACCCACGACCTTGTATAAGCGTAATGCAGGCTGAAAGGCTAAACTTATAATCAAACCCTGAAGGCTTTCTGCAATCTTTTCTCATTCATCACCGGACCCAAACCCGGATTTTCCGGTACATGCAGGTAACCATCGGCAAAACGCACATCCTCATCAAAGACAGAAATCACCGTTGGAAACAGATCGCGGTCAATGTACTCCACGAAGGGACCGCAGTTAGAAATGGAAGCCAGTGCATGCAAAGTGGCAGCGGTAGCCAGGGTGGGTTTGGTATTGTGGGGGACAATCGGCTTGTGAAAAACACCTGCCAGGGCGGCAATTTTCATAAACTCGCTGATGCCACCGGCCTTGGCCACATCCGGGTTGAGCATATCAGGGTTGGCATTGAGGATGAGGTCGCGGAACTGCCAGCGGTTGTAGGCTTTCTCACCGGTCAACAGGGCCATGTCCAGGGCTTCCACTACCTGACGAGTCTCGCGGTGGGCTTCCTCCGGGCAGGGCGCTTCGTAGTATTTCATGCCGTACTCATCCTGTAGCACTTTGCCTATCTGTATGGCCCGGTACGCCGTATAACCTTCATTAGGATCCACAAAAAGCTCAATATCATCACCTAGTGCATCTTTGAGCGCTTTATAGTAAGCGACTGTCCGGTCAGGTTCAGGATTCAGGTTGTTTTCACGAATCTGCATGCGGAGCTTGATCACCTTAAAACCTCTTTCGGCCAGCTTCATAGCCTTCTGCACCGCATCGTCTATGCTTACTGTGCCTCCCCGGGTACTGAAGCTGCCGTAGGCCAGCACCTTATCCGTGAATTTGCCGCCCAGCAGCTGGTACACCGGTACGCCCAGCAGCTTGCCTTTCAGATCCCACAAAGCACAGTCAACACCCGCGATGCCGTAGGTGAGGGCGCCACCGGCCCCCAGGTCGTGGTTGACATAGAGCATCTCCTCCCACAGGGGTTCGGTAGCCAGCGGGTCCTGTCCGATCAGCAGTGGCTTCAGGCTGACATTGACCAGTTCTCTGATCACAGGAGAAAAATTAGGGCTGCATTCGCCCCAACCCGAAGTGCCTTCGTCGGTTTCAATTTTCACAAAAACGGCTTTGTCCTTGCCTTTTTCCAGCTGGTAGACCTTGACATCGGTGATTTTGATGTCAGACTGGAAGGAAGCACGGCTTTGTGCAGAGGCAGTGCCGATGCTACCCGCCAGCAGTGCCGAAGCTGCGGATTTGTTTAAAAAGGATCTTCGGTTCATATTACATTCTTTCCATGATACTGCTCATCTCATCCTTGCTGATATCGTCAGCCATGTAATCGCTGAGTGTGATGAGCGTCTGATAGCCGGCAGCCAGGGCTTTGGCGCAGGCACTGCCGTCTGCGGCACTTCTGACCAATTCATCCGCCTCATTTCGGCTAAGGTTGGCAATACGCTCAAAGGGAGATACCTGCTTGAGGATGGTATCGTTGCCGTCAAAAAAACGGGTGTCGCTGATGTACTGCTTCACTTTGGAAGGATTGGGGCTGTCAATGGCTTCGGCAAGCTGCCTGTAGTACTCATCCATGTTTTTTCTCCAGTTCACCAAGTTCATCACCCAGGCACCTCCATCAGCCTCATCAGGCATCAGTGTATGAAAACGAATGAAAGTCCGTGTCAGCATCTGCCGGAACAGATCATGGATGGCTTCACTATCCTGCGCTCCCTCTACTTCTCCTTTACTGAGGTAGTTGCCGATAAGGGTAGCATCCTGGTATATTTTACTTTCAGAATTGTCTGTTTGATTGGCTTTGTCAATTTCCGGCATAGCCGTCTGGTAACAGAGCGCACCTGCCAGCACAGCCAGCCGCTGTGCGCTGTTTTGATCCTGCTGCCCTGCATTCCAGCTGGTTTTCAACTTCTCCAGCGCCGGCATCAGTTCTTTTTTTTCAAAAGGCATAGCTGAGCCCAGGCGGAAGGCATTGCCAGGTAAAATGGTGTATATATCGGAATTCAGGCTGTGCTTAAGTCCTGCCTGCATAAAAGAACTTCCCAGGCTTAGGCGCGCCGCCTGGTCCATGACAAAAACAGGGGTGTAGTATTGGCTCGCGCTAACTTGTGCAAATGAGAGGGCCTGCGGCTGGCGTGCCCAGGCCAGTTGGCTGAACATCAGCCCTGAAGCCATGAGCCCTGATGCCTTAAGAAAATCCCGGCGGTTGAGTCCGCTCTTGTCTTCTGTCGTATGGTGAATGGTCTTGCTGTTCATGACTCAGATTCTGTGTGGTTTGTGAAAAATCTCTACCTGGTCGTATACCGTCTCCTTGTCCATCTTCTTTTCAAAAAAAGCATTGGCACTCCTGATAAAATGTATACTTCTGCGCAGGCCCTGCGCATAGTGACTTTGCTGTTCTGCCTTTTCCAGGGCTTCTTCCAGTGCAGTGTCAGGCTTACGCCCTTCCCGCAGGTCACGTGCTATGCGAATCAGTTCGTCCTCCTCATTGTAGTAGTTGACACTGTGGATGTACTTTTCCATTTTGACCGGATCGGGTCGCTGAAAAGCTTCTATGTAGGTATGTAGGTTTTCACCCAGCTTCTGGTAGTGATCCGGAAACTTATCCAGCCATTCGTCAGGACTCTGGGCGGTTTCATTGAACTGATTGAGCGAGAGTAAGTTTTGCTGAACCATGGCGCACATCATCGGTTCAAGCTGTGCTACGTGCAGCAGGCCGGCGGCAGGATGCCCCTGCATGTGGTCAGCAAGAATAGCTTCCGACAAATACACATGCGGAGAAACAGAAGTGGCTTTTCCCCGCTGGTACACCTTATCAAAGGTGACCGCATCGTGGTAAATCTCATTTTCTGTCTCAGAATAGCGGGCTTCCTTTATCTTATCTATTTTGAGGTACATGGGCTTTACCTGCAAATCTATGGCCCGGTGAGAAAGCCATCCGATGGCAGCCGCAATTTTCTCTTCTACGCCATCACCGGGTTTACGACTGTTCCACTGATCCCTCACTTCTTCAAGGAAAGGGATGGCAAAAAGGTGATTGCCCCGTGAAGCGCTGCACAACAAGCCTATATCAGGATGATTGCGCAGGCTGGTTTGAAAAGCCTCATGGAAGTCGTCACTATGCAGTACCAGACGGTAGGTGTCGTCGTAGATTGCGATGTGGGTTAGGTGTTCTGCCATTTTACTAAGGTTTAAGTTAAAAAATCAATAAGAGGGCGCAGCAGCCAAGGAATAGCTTATTTCTGCGCCTCTTGTTTCTCCTTGATCATTTGATGCCGCCGTGAATTGAGACCGGCATCTTCTCCCATCCACACCCAGAGCTTTATGAGCCCGTTCTGGTGGGCACTGACCAGAAAGCTACCGTCGGCATTGAAGTCTATGTACTCGGCATGGTCGCTGGCCCAGGCACGGTGGGCGATGGGAATTTCGTCGTTGCCATGTGCCAGGATATCGCCCAGCCGATAAATGTAGATGTAGGGATCGTGTCCGGCGTGCGCTATGTACTCACCGCTGGGGTGCCAATTGATAGATTCAATCTTTTTACCGGTGTGGTTAAACATCTTGACAAGCTCACCACTCTCCCATTCCCAAAGGTAAGTATTGCCTCTGGATGTGCCTCCTTGCCCCACCGCGAGCACATATTTGGCATCGGGAGAAAAATTACCACTCGTAAAAATGGTGAAATAATCAGGCTTCAGCGTTTGCTGCAGCGACCAGTCGGCTGTTTTGTAAACTTTGACCGCTCCATGCCCCACAGCCAGCAGGTACTGATCGTCGGATGAAAAGAATAGCTCGTTGACGGTGTTACCGAAATCAATCGTCACAACTTCATCCCCGGCAGGCATGTCATACACCCGGATCTGGCCGCTGATGTTGCCATCCTTGTTAGTGACTCTCTCTTCGCCGGTCACCAGCAGGCTACCCTGATTAGACCAGGTGAGGCCGTCTATACCTTGGGTGTGTTTGAGTTCGTGTTGCACTTCACCATTTTCAGCATTGTAAACCGTCACCAGGAAGTCCTCGCTGGCAGCGGCCACATAGTTGCCATCGGCCGACCAGCCGACCCGTTCTATTTCCTGTTCGGCATATTTACGCCAGAGCTCGGTGCCATCTGAAGTGCGCCACATGATGACTGAGTAATCGTATTTAGTGCCGCTGACAATATACTTGCCATCGGGCGAAAATTCGGCACTCTCCACCGAGCCGGGCTCACCCAGGGCATCTGCCACGCGCGACCAGACCGGCTCCAGGCGCAGCTGGTAGTCGAGGTAATCCTGGGCCTGAGCTACCTGAAGAGAAAACATGATGAAAAGAAAAGTAAGGTAGTTTTTCTTTACTAAGTTTGAGGAAAGCATAAAACAAGTTTTTACGAAATGAGATGTAATGCTTTGATAGAAATATACTTTTTTTTTGTTTGAACTCATTGGCCTGACCGGAATTACTGAAAAAGAAGGCTCCAGAAATTTCTTCTGAAGCCTTCTGATTACTATACAACTAAGCTACTTAATAGCTGGGATTTTGTGGCAAGAGGTTAGGGTTAAGATCAATGTCTCTGCCCGGCACCGGCCACAGTATGCGGTCGACATCGAAGAGGCGATCCCCTATCACCTCCTGTGCCCGGTCAGTGCGGACCAGATCATACCAGCGCTGACCTTCAAAAGCAAGCTCCAAAAAGCGCTCATTTTCAATGGCCAGTCTTACGTCCTGCTGACTGGTGGCGGCAGTAGGCTGTAAACCTGCTCTTTCCCTGATCTGGTTGAGGAAAGGTATAGCTTCTCCTGTGCGTCCCAGTTCGTTCAGGATCTCAGCACGCATCAGAATCACATCGGCGAGGCGCAGGATTACTACATTGCTGGCCTGGGTACCGCGGGCTACGTCTTCTGCTGGCGCATTCTGGTACTTTCTGATGTATGTTCTGCCGTTGATGGTATCCAGGCTGACCGGAAGTCTCAGGTCCTCAGGGTTCTGGTTGAATGCCTCAATGATCTTTTCTGTGGGTGCCATCCTGGGGTTATTGTTCGGAAAAGGCACCGTTTCCCTGTCCATACCATGGTTTTCTACGGATGTATTAGGGCGGTAAGAAAGTTCAAAAATAGTTTCAGAAGTATTCTGCTGCCCTACGGTGAAGATCGTGGCATAGTCAGCACCTGCTACCAATTGGTATTGATTATCAGCCATAATTTCTTCAGTTTCTGTCAGGGCCAGCTCCAGATCGCCGGGCGCGTTTCGGTAGAGGTACACCTTGGCCAGCATCGCCCTGGCAGCGCCTTTGGATGCCCTGGCCCTGTTCTGAGATTCAGCTCCCAATAACTCCTCGGCGGTGGTCAGGTCAGAGATGATCTGCTCAAATACTTCACTTACTTCATT
>JBKHDR010000188.1:0-5968 GCA_046541235.1 Cyclobacteriaceae bacterium
GTATTGCTCATCGCCCTGCTGACGATCTCTTTCCAGACCATCAAAGCCGCACTGGCCAATCCGGTAAAGTCGCTGAGGTATGAATAAATTAACTTTTTTCCTTCCTAACGCTGACTTTTTGCTTATCAACGGTAATAAGGGCTCCCTTAACCAAATCATCCCGATATTTATGCAACACCTGTACACAAACAGGCCCCTGCTCTCTTCCGGCATGATCTACCAGCCTGACGATTCCGTGGTGCGGCATCCCTTTTACCACAGCCAATTCCCCAGAGTCTTTATCCAGGGTAATCAGGACTCTATCCTGCTCAAAAGCCAAGGTAATGATAGCTTCATCTCCAGGGTCTTCAAGAAAATCACCAATCCAGATAACATCATAGCCAGCGGTTTGCAGCACCTTTCCGGCACCTCCCCATACGCAGCTGTCCAACATTACTTTCATTACTCAATAGCTGATATGGGAAGATCTATTCGTTCATGGGCAACCAGCTTATGGGCATATACAAGACAAGCTTGTATATCTTCAGGCTCTAACCATGCGTACCCTTCCAGAATAGTTTGTGGGGTGTCACCTGCTGCCAGCATACTTAATACATGCTCCACAGCCAGCCGCTTACCCCTGATAATTGGCTTGCCGCCAAAAATAGCTGCATTGATGGTAATTCTATCCAATAATTTTTTCTCGTCCATGTATCAAATATAAAGATTTTAGTCACTAAGCCTGCTAACTATGCTCAGAAACTACCTCACCATCGCCTACCGCAACCTGCTAAAAAATAAAGGTTTTTCGCTGATCAATATCGTTGGCCTTGCCATAGGTATGTCAGCCTGCCTGCTCATTTTGCAGTATGTGAGCTTTGAGCTGAGCTATGATGATTTTCGTAAAAAGGCTGTCTATCGCATAGCCGATTATGGGTACATGCATGGGGAACTGATTGGGCAGCGGGCACAGACTTCGCCTGCGCTGGCTCCTGTGCTACAGAGAGAAATTCCTGAAGTAGTTCATGCTGCCCGTCTGGTACACACCGCACCTTTGATGTCGGACCCGGTTATACAGACCGGCGAGAGAAGCTTTCATGAAGAGCGAATTTACTTTGCGGACTCTTCTATCCTGCACATGTTCTCTTATCAATTGCTGGAGGGAAATCCAGACAAGGCGCTTAGTTTGCCTGAGCATGTGGTGCTCTCTGCTTCTATGGCACAGAAGTATTTCCCTGAACAGGATGCCTTGGGCCAGATGCTTACCTTTCACATGGGTGAGCGCGGCAAAACGCAGCTGAAAGTCAGCGGGGTATTTGAGGATATTCCTGAAAACTCGCATCTACACACAGATTTTCTGATCTCATTCAACTCCATTTCTATTCCCTGGAACCTGGACGAAAACTGGGGCTGGGGTAATTTTTATAACTACATAGAACTTCATCCCGGAAGCGACCCCACAGTGGTGCAGGATAAGGTGACTGCTGTCGTAGAAAAGCATATGGGCGATGTGATGGCCGAATGGCGTAAAGGCGGCTACACCCGTGAACCTGTACTGCAAGCTATCCAAAGCATTCATTTGGATTCTGACCTGGAAGCAGAGGCAGAACCCAACGGCAGTCGCAGAACGGTTGAGTTTCTGTCCATCATCGCTTTTTTTATCCTGCTCATTGCCTGGATCAACTACCTGAATCTTACTACAGCAAAATCAGCCGAGCGAACCAGAGAGATCAGCATTCGTAAAGTAATGGGCTCTAAACGCTTTCAGCTGATCTGTCAGTTTATGACTGAATCTTTGCTGATCAACCTTTTAGGCGCAGTGCTGGCCCTGACTTTTGTGCAACTACTAGCCCCCTCTTTTCGGGCCTTTACAGGCAGCTCCTTTGCCATCGGGTATAATCCTGACATAATATGGTTTGTTGTAGTAATATTTCTCTTTGGCTCATTGCTGTCAGGACTCTATCCTGCTTATCTTATTTCCTCTTTTCAGACAGTGAAGGGATTGAATGGTCTTCCTCCTACTTCAAAAAATGGAATCGGATTGAGAAAAGGGCTGGTAGTGCTGCAATTTGCAGCCTCTATCACTTTGATTGCAGGAACGCTAGCGGTACAACAACAGCTCAAGTTCATGCGTCAGCAGGATTTGGGCCTGGATATTGAACAGACACTGATTGTAAAAGGGCCGGGGATCAAAGACTCCACCTATCAAAGCCGCATGGCCTCTTTTAAAACTGAGGCAGCAAAGTTGCCCTTCGTACAGCAGGTAGGCCTTTCTTCCAGCATTCCCGGCAGAGAATTGGGCTGGGGAAGAAGCTTTTACCGACCGTCATATCCGGAAAATGCCCAGGGCATCAGCATCATCGCGGTGGATGAAAATTTCTTTGACTTATACAAAGCTGATTTTCTGGCGGGGCGAAATTTTTCTGAAGAGTATTCATCCGATAAAGAGGCTGTTATCTTCAATGAAAAAGCCATAGAGCTATTAGGGTTTGAAAATACCGAAGCTGCCATTCAGCAGGAGGTTATCTGGGCAGAGTCAGATGGTCAACACTGGCCCAAGGAGATCATCGGTGTGATCAAAAACTTTAACCAGGAGGCTTTGCACAAGGAGGTGGGCCCTGTTGTTTTCGCCTTAAAACGATATGTAAATGCTCCCTGGGCAGGAGAGTACTACTCATTGAAAATAGCCACACAGGATTATCCGGCTACTTTGGCGCAAATACAGGCAAGCTGGCAACAAAGCTTTCCAAACAGCCCTTTTGACTACTTTTTTCTGGACGAATTTTTCAACCGGCAATACCAGGCTGATCAGCTCCTGAGCAAAGTTTTTGGCCTTTTCTCCAGCCTGGCCATCCTCATCGCCTGCCTGGGCTTATTTGGACTTTCCTCTTATACTACAGTGCAAAGAACCAAGGAAATTGGCATCCGCAAGGTGCTGGGCGCTTCGGTCAGTAGTATTATCAGGCTGCTTTCGCAGGACTTTGTCAAATTAGTATTATTGTCAGCTGTAGTAGCTTTGCCCCTGGCCTACTGGGCTATAAAAAAATGGCTGCAAAACTACGCCTACCGCGTAGAAATCAGCTGGTGGCTGCTTGCCATCCCTCTCCTGCTTGTGCTGCTGCTGGCTTTGCTGACAGTGGGCTCACATACGGTAAAGGTAGCGCTCAGGAACCCGGCCAGGTCGCTGAGGTATGAATGATTGCGGATCTTTTTCATATAATTGATAGGGCATTTTATGAATACCGACCATCAAAAAAGCTTGTATTTTCCCTGAAATGTGATGGCTACGTAAGATAAGGATGAATTACAGAACAGTTTGAGCCAGCATCAGGAAAAATTAAAACAGAAGTACCCGGTCAAAAGTATCGCGCTTTACGGCTCGTAGGTGAGAGGCAACAAAGTACTGATAGCGAGATTGACTTGCTGATTGATTTTTCTGAGCCAATGGGCATGGAAATCGTGGATCTGACTTGGGAACTGGAAGCAATTTTAGGTCAATAGGAAGATATTGTCACCTGCCAGTCGGTTAAAGACCGTCTTTTTAAGTTCATTAATGAAATCTTATCTATGCCTAAGCGATCCGTAAGTTGGCTGATGGCAGATATGTGACAGGCCTGCGAGCGAATCACATCCTAGACAGAAGCCATTTCTTACGATCAGTTTATTGGTGATCCCAAAACGCCGGACATCACTGTCAGAAACATCCGGATTTTAGTTGAAGCAGCATACCAGGTTCATAAATCTTATCAGACTGCTCATCAGGAGATAGAGGGAAGTAAAATTGTCCGTATGCGTCACATTCTGTTGCATGAATACTTTGATCTGGATTATGGCATCATCTGGAAGATGGTGAAAGAATCGCTCTCCTATCACACAAAACCTGAAAAATATGATGCCAGATGAATGAACTGTTACTTCATTTAAAGGCAGCTTCCGTAAATTCGCACCTTAGTCTGATAATTACACTAATTTTTCTAATTCGCTATTTTGTTTGAAGGGCTCATCCGCTTCAAAAATGATATGTATCTTTAGCGGAAAATATTCACTCGCTGACTGATCTGGCTTATGTTTCAAGCTATGTATAAAACTCCAACCGTAAAAAGATTTAACGTTGCCTGCGCCCTACTATCTGCTCTGATTTTCTTTTTCTTCAAACCGGCATCAGCGCAGACCGAACTCCAACTGAGCATTGACTCCCTGGAGAGCACTTCTTCAGAAATACAGCGGATGCACCAGCTTTTTGAAATCTACGCCGACTGGCGCTATGAAAATTACCCCGAATCAGCCACTTCGGCCGGTATCAAAAAATATAATGACCGCTGGACAGATATGAGCATGGAAGCTATTAAGGAGCGGCAGCGCGATACCAGGACTTTTGCTGAAGCCATAGCCACTATTGATACCAGTGGGATGGTAGAGCAGGAAAAGCTCAACTATCTCATCTTCCGCCGGCAGATGGATAATGCCGTAGCCGGACAGGCCTTTCCCGACGAACTCATCCCGGTGAGCAATACTACCTTTATCGGTATGCAACATCGGATTCCTGATGTGCTGAGCCGGATGTCAGCAAAAAATGAATCGGACTACCAAAATATTCTGCTGCGAATGCGTGGGGCTTCCGAACTGATAGACCAGATGATTGCACTGATGGAAAAAGGGAGGCAGGAAGGTATTCTTCCACCCCGTATCGCGGTAAGCCAGACTGCCGAACAACTGGATCAGCTACTCAAAGAATCCGTTGACGAGACTTTTCTGAAAACCTTTCAATCATTTCCGAAAGAAATATCTGCGGAAAAACAGTCGCAAATCAAAGCCGAAGGAGAAGAGGTTTTTGAAGAATCGCTCAAACCGGCGGTAGAAAAACTGCGTGACTACCTGTCAGAAACCTACATACCTGCCAGCCGCGACAGCTACGGCATCAGCGAACTTACTGATGGAGATGAGTGGTACGCCTACGCCATTCGCAACTACACCACGACCCATCTGACCGCAGACGAAATTCACCAGATCGGCCTGCGAGAAGTAGCCCGTATCCGTCAGCAGATGGACAGCATCATTCAAGTCACAGGCTTTGAGGGTAGCTTCGCTGACTTCACCCATTTTCTGAAAACCGACCCGCAGTTTTTTTACGATACACCCGAAGAACTTCTGAGCGGCTACCGCGACATTTGCAAGCGCATTGACCCGGAACTGATTCGTTTTTTTGGTAAGCTGCCCCGCACGCCCTACGGTGTCAGGGCTATTCCCGACTATGCCGCACCTGCAGCCACCACGGCATACTATAGCCGCGGCTCAGTTCAAGCTGCCAGACCCGGCTACTACTACGCTAACACCTACGACCTCAAGAGTCGCCCGAAGTGGGAAATGGAAGCCCTCTCCATACACGAAGCGGTACCCGGTCATCACCTGCAGATTTCTCTGGCGCAGGAGATGGAAGAAGTGCCAAAATTTCGGCAAAACAGCAGCTTTACCGCTTTCGTAGAAGGCTGGGCGCTCTACTGCGAAAGCCTGGGCGAAGATCTGGGTTTGTACAAAGACCCATATGCCAAATTCGGGCAACTTACCTACGAAATGTGGCGGGCCATCCGCCTGGTGGTAGATACCGGCATCCACAGCAAGGGCTGGACAAGGGATCAGGCCCTCCGTTACTTTAAGGAAAATTCTGCCAAAACTGACCACGACATACAGGTAGAAGTGGACCGTTACATTGCCTGGCCGGGGCAGGCACTGGCGTACAAGATCGGTGAGCTGAAAATCAAGGAGCTGAGAGCACTGGCCGAAGAAGAACTAGGCGATGATTTTGACATCCGTGCCTTCCACGATGCCCTCTTAGCTGATGGCGCCCTGCCACTGGATGTGCTGGAGCAGAAAATGAAGGAATGGATCGCTTCAGAAAAAGCAGCTTCCCCGTCAAAGGATGACAGAAGCGAGTAAGTGTTTGCTGAAGCAGATTGAAACATACTGTCGTGCTAATCTGGTACAGCTTGAT
>JBKHDR010000189.1:0-5948 GCA_046541235.1 Cyclobacteriaceae bacterium
AGTTCCGCCAAATCAATTTCATCATCCTGTACAACAGGTCTTTGTACTTTCTCCAGTCCGGTACCGTTTGAAGAAGCTTCGGTAGCAGATTTCCGCTCTGTAAATTCCTGGTATTCTTTTTCCTGCGTATCCAATGCTGAGTGTATTTTATTTTTTAAGAGCCTATCTGTTAGCAACGTTAATGACAGTGACAATGGTCAGCGCAATGCTGGCCAATGTAGACCCTATGCCTATCCATGCCTGGGCCGACATGCCGCCCCGTTTTTCCGGTACGATGATTTCAGCGCCCGGCTTTACTTTTGGATAGTTTTTGAAGAACAGAAAACTATTGGTCCTGTCTACCGAACCATTGGCGTACAATACGTAAGCTCGCTTCTTATCGGCCTGCTTAGTAAATCCCCCGGCTTCGGAAATATAGCTTCGGAAACCCTTGGACCTGTCATATCGGGCAGAGGAAGGATAAAGCAACTCTCCATTTATTCTTACGGTTTGCAACTCTTTGGTTACCTCCAGGGTATCACCGGGTAACAAGATGAGGTCATATTTTGATCCGGGATTGGCAAGTATCTTACGCAAATCTATACCAATAGCATTTGTCTCGCTTACCCCCACATCAGCGGCTGCCAGGGTTTCAACCAGCTCAGGATTGATTGGGCGCACCGGAAATTTAGGCGTATTCCGGTTATTTCCATTACCAACCTGGGGAGCTTCGTTGATAGCTCCCATCTGTGTAAGATCCAAAGAATCCAGAATTTCCTGCTTCCTGTTTCTTAATATTCTGTAGTATTCAGGATTCAGGCGTACCAGGCGGGCTCCTTCCTCATAAGCAAAATTGGTAAGACCTCCCGCACGTTTCACCACATCAGAAATTCTTTCGTTCTTTCTGATGATTACGTACTCTCCGGGATACATTACTTCGCCTTTTATAGCTACCCCCTGCTGTACCTCATACTCGGGTGATTTTCTGACAAACACCTGGTCGAAGGGCATAAGTTCAAAGGTGGCTTCATCAGGATTAAGTCCTAAGCCTTCATCCACCCTAAACTGATAGGTATTGGCCATTTGAATATTTTCATTGACAACTTTTCCTGCAGCAGAATCTTCTCCGGCAGTTACCCGGCGGGCTACCTCAATACGTGCTTCAGAGGCTGATTCCTTCAGGCCTCCCGCCATGGCGATCAAATCCTCCAGGCTCATGCCTCGCATGTACTGAAACTCACCCGGTGCCTGCACCTCTCCCTGCACCTTGACACTGTATTCCTCTTCCAGGTCAAAAATGGAAAATACCCGTACCACATCTTCCCGCTGCAGAGGCACATCTTCAGCCCGGTCAGTAAGCACTTTCCGTAAGTCGACCGACATTACCTCTGTGCTCAGATCTTCACCTCTGCGGTAAATCAAAGCGCGACCGGTAAAAGCATCTTCCCGCAGGCCTTCAGCTTTATTGATCAGATCCTTGAGCGTCATGCCTTCTTTCAGCGCATAAGCACCGGTACGAAAAACGGCTCCCAGCACTTCCACCCGGTTATCAAACCGGTTGAGGATAGAATCTATCATCACAATGTCGCCATTCTTGGGATTGAAAGCCGTCAGGTCTTCACCATTGACATCTTCTATTCTTTTGGCACGGTCTGTTTTGCGAATTACTTTTAGCCGGTGTGTATAGGCTTTGTCAGTAAACCCCCCGCCGAAACGCACAGCTTCGGCCAGTGATTCTTTATCCTGCATTTCATAATAGCCGGGTCTTTTTACCTCACCATCCAGTTCTATACGTGTATCATAGGGTACCACTCGTATTACATCCTGGTCCTGCAGCGTAATGTTTTTGGCAGCAGCGCCTTTTACCAGATAATCGTATACATCCAGCGTAGCCACTACCTCCTGGTTTCTTACGATTTCAATATTTCTGAATGATCCTATGAAAGTGGGGCCTCCCGAGAGGTAGAGCGCATTAAAGGCAGAAGCTAAGGAGGGCAGGGTATAGGTTCCTGGCTTGCGCACTTCGCCTACAATGGTCACTTTGATGCTGCGCACATTGCCCAGGGTCACATCAGCAAAAGTATTAGGCGAGCGTTCACCATAAGATCTTAAACCAGCGTAAATATCGGTAAGGCGGCCAATGATCCTGTTAGTTGCTTCTTCAATGCTAAGTCCGTTGACATAAATTGGCCCAAGGTTATCAATTATTACGGTACCTTCACGGGTTACTTCCAGCACGTAATTCTGGCGGGAGGCTCCCCATACATTGACAATAAGCTCATCTCCGGGGCCAATCTGGTAATTGGCTGGCGTTGGAATGTTGAGGCTGGGCTCAAAATTGATGTCCTGGTTAGCAAACAGCTCCATGCCAAATACTTTTTTTTCTTCAGGGGTCAGCAGCATAGGTTTACCGGTCTGAGCTTCCTGCGTAGTATCTTCATCTGCATCTGCTGATACGTTTTGGTCTTTCTGTTGCTGCTGTTGCTGTCTTGCTTCTGCCCGGAGGCTACGTATACGGCTCATCAGGCGGCTCACCTGGGTACGTGACATCCCTCTTAAAAGTGCAGTGCTTTCTATTTCCTGGTCGGATAAATTTCTTTCTTCGGCGGCCTTGATAAACTGTCGGAGTTGAGCGTCAGATATCTGGTCGACCTGTACTTTACTCAGGTCTTGTTCTAGCAAATCACTGTTTTGAGCTAATGCAGGTTGTAGGCTGTACATCAGGCAGATAACTGCTCCTATCAACAAATTTCTCAGGGTCATACTTTGTGGTAGTAGTTTTTATATTGAGCTATCCTCAATACGGCGCAAAATTATAAATATTGCTTAACCCTTACAAACTGCTTGCCAAGCATGACAGCTTAGCTTTGAGGCAAAAATTAACTGCATTTTGTGCGCACATCTATTATGGACACTAAAGTGATCCGAATTTGTAAAAACTTACCTTCTTCTTACAAAAGACAAAATTGCACTTTGATATTATTTTATAAAAATATTCAATTATTAATATCATTATTACATGCCCATCATTGCATTTATAAAACTAAGAATACACAAAAAAATTGACTTAAAGGCTAATACGCCCTCAAATTATCTCATGTGCCAAAGTGGTAATAGTTGAGCATTCTTTGTTACTTTGGCCCTATGAATGAGCAGAAAAAAACACTTTTTTTGCTGGATGCGATGGCACTTATTTACCGTGCGCATTTCGCCTTCAGCAAAAATCCCCGTATCACCTCCACCGGCCTCAATACCAGTGCCGCATTTGGCTTCACCAATGCATTGTATGAAGTCATTACCAAAGAAAAACCTACACACCTGGCCGTCGCTTTTGACACCTCGGCACCTACCTTCCGTCACAAACGCTACACCGAGTATAAAGCCAACCGGCAGGAGCAACCCGAAGATGTAAGGGCGGCCATTCCTTTGGTCAAAGATATTGTCAGGGCCTTCAATATACCGGTACTGGAGCTGGATGGTTACGAGGCGGATGATATCATCGGCACCATCGCCAAAAAAGCCTCCTGTGAGGAGTTCACCGTGTACATGATGACACCTGATAAGGATTATGCCCAGTTGGTAGAAGATTGTGTTTACCTGTATAAGCCTGCTTTTATGGGTAATTCTGTAGAAATCCTGGGGATTCCTGAAGTGCTCCAAAAGTTTGATATTGACCGTGTGGACCAGGTGACCGACCTGCTGGGCCTGCAGGGTGATTCGGTAGATAATATTCCCGGCATCCCGGGAATTGGCCCCAAAACTGCCTCCAAGCTGCTCAAGGAATTTGGCTCACTGGAGCAGATCATCGCCAATGCCGACCAGCTCAAAGGCAAGCAGCGGGAAAAAGTTATTGAATTCAGCGAGCAGGGGATACTGTCAAAAGAGCTGGCTACCATCAAGATTGATGTGCCGGTTGATTTTGATGCTACCTTATATCGCTACAATGGCCCCGATGCTGAAAAGCTGACTCAGGTTTTCCAGGAATTGGAGTTTCGCACCCTTACCCGTCGTATTCTGGGAACACCAGAAGATAGAGCGCCCGGTGGCGCACAGGGCAGCCTGTTTGAAGAAGTCGTGCAGGAAGTGGTCGAGCAGTCCCTTGATCTTAAAACCATCGCTGATATTCAACATGACTACCAGCTGGTAGATACGGCAGAAAAACGTACTGAACTCATCAGCCTCCTGCAAAAACAGGATGAAATCTGCTTTGACACTGAAACTGACAGTCTAGATGCCCTTAGTGCGCAACTGGTAGGCCTGGCTTTCTCCTTCAAAAAGGGGAGTGCCTACTACGTAGCCTGCCCCGCTGATCAGCAGGAGACCCAGCGGATAGTGGATGAATTTAAGCCGCTGCTGGAGGATGAGAAAAAGACGATCATCGGGCAGAACCTGAAGTTTGATATGCTGGTGCTCAAAAAATATGGCGTAGAACTGAGTCCCTCTATCTACGATACCATGATCGCTCACTACCTGCTGGACCCCGAAACCGGCCACAGCATGGATGTGATGGCCGAAAATTATCTTCAGTACAAGCCAGTATCTATCGAAAGCCTGATCGGGAAGAAGGGAAAGAGCCAGGGTAATATGCGAGACATACCACTGGAAGATGCGACCGAATATGCCGGCGAGGATGTGGATGTGACCCTGCAACTCAGGGATGTATTTAGCGGGGAAATAAACAAAGACGATAAGCTGAAGAAGCTGTTTTACGAGATGGAACTGCCCCTTATCCCCGTACTGGCCTCTATGGAGTATGAAGGGGTAAAGATTGACACCTCTGCGCTGGAGGAACTGTCAGCTGAACTTAATACCGAGCTGATCAAAATCCAGGATGATATTTTTCGTATGGCTGGTACCGAGTTCAATATAGGCTCGCCCAAACAATTAGGTGAAGTACTGTTTGACCAGCTAAAACTCCTGGAGAAGCCGAAAAAGACTAAGTCGGGGCAGTATGCTACCGGAGAAAATATCCTCTCTGACCTGGCTACCGAGCACAACATTGCCCGCCGCATCCTGGACTTCCGCGAAGTACAGAAACTTAAAAATACCTACGTGGATGCCTTGCCCCGCCTGATCAGCGACTTTGACGGGCGTATCCATACTTCTTATAACCAGGCCGTGACTTCCACCGGGCGCCTCAGTTCTACCAATCCTAATCTGCAGAATATTCCAATACGTACGGAGAAGGGACAACTGATACGCAAAGCCTTTGTAGCACGTAATGATGATTTTCTGCTGATGTCGGCCGATTATTCGCAGGTAGAACTGCGTATCATGGCTTCTTTTTCTAAAGATGAAAGTATGATGGATGCCTTCCGCCACGGACGGGATATTCATGCTACCACGGCTGCCCGCATTTATGGCGTAAGCCTGGAGGAAGTGACCCCGGAGATGCGGCGAAAAGCCAAGACCGCCAACTTTGGTATCATCTACGGCGTTTCGTCCTTCGGCCTGGCCCAGCAGCTCAGCATCCCCCGGCAGGAGGCTTCCGACATCATCAAGGCCTACTTTAAGGAGTTTCCGAGCATCAGGAACTTTATGGACGGAGCCATTCAGAAGGCACGGGAGCAAGGCTATGTAGAAACGGTCATGGGCCGGCGTCGCTACCTGCGGGATATCAATTCACGCAACCCTACTGTGCGCGGCTACGCGGAGCGAAATGCCATCAATGCGCCCATACAGGGTACGGCTGCAGACATGATCAAGCTGGCCATGGTCAACATACAGCGTTGGATGAAAAAAGAGAAGCTCAAATCGCGCATGATCCTGCAGGTACACGACGAACTGATCTTTGATGTACACCAGAGCGAGGCCGAGCGGGTAAAAACTAAGGTGCAGGAACTGATGATCCATGCCCTCCCGCTGGAAGTGCCTATGGAGGTGGAGGCCGATGTAGCAAAAAACTGGCTGGAAGCGCATTAGGGCCTCCTGTTGACAGATTTGCCGGAGGTTTATTCTTCCGGCAAATC
>JBKHDR010000190.1:0-5938 GCA_046541235.1 Cyclobacteriaceae bacterium
GTACTTTCGGATCTATCGTATGCGATTCTCATCATTTTGATACTATCCAATGATTAAAAGCATGTAAGGTTGGTGTGGTAAAATTAGTATAATTTTACATTTTAAGTGTAAATATGTATAAAAATTATAACAAAAATTATATTTACAGAAAAAATCATTGATATGCTGAGCAATTATCCCTTTGCTTTTTTTTTCTTAGCTATTTATGCCAGTAACTTTTAAATTAGAACGTACATATTGCTTTATGTATGAAAAAAGACCCATCTTCTATCAGAATCCAGTTGAATCCTTTAACGGAGCAGGTTTATCTGGCCCGAAAGAAGCATCAGTATGTGCCGCTAATACTTGGGATAATCTACCTGCTTGTTATGGCCATCGTGCTGATTTTGGAATTAAAGGAAAAAGGAGAAAATCGCACTTTCTCTTTCGTGCATTTGCTGTTGGGGGTAGTTTTCATCATTCAGGGCATTGTAACCCTACGTAAAGCTAAGGAGCTGTTCGTAAGTTTTGAGGAAGAACATATCCGCTTCCGGGACAAACTTAAGTCAAAGGTTAAAACTCTTCGGTACGGGGATATTAGCAGCGTTGAAATCCATATCTATCACGCTATCTTTCATCTGAAAAACCAGACCAGGCTCAGGCTCTCCTGGGAAGAGGCAGACTATCCCCAAATCCAGCTTTTGAAGGAACAGCTAAAGCTGCTTAACATTCGGCAGAATCAGCCGATCTGAATAAATAAAAAAAACCGGTTCTTACCGGGTTTTTCTTGTTGAAACCTAGGTTATTTTATCCTAAAAAAACTACTCTGAGGAGGGCTTTTCAGTGGAGGCAGGCGATACTCTAACGATCATACCCGGTGCTTCAACTACTACGTAGAGGTAGCCATCGGCTTCTTCCCGTACGGTCCTTACTCTTCCGATCTTATCCAACAGGATCTCACTGCTGATGATATGGTCATCCACTACTTCCAGACGTTCCACGTACTGAAATTTGAGCGAACCTACAAAAAGATCACCTTTCCAGTTAGGAAAACGATCTCCGCTGTAGAAGTCCATTCCACAGGGTGCGATAGAGGGCACATAGTAGTAGACCGGCTGCTGCATCCCCTCTTTTTCGCGTATGTCGGTGAAGCGGGTATTGTCATAATTAATACCATAGGAGATGGTTGGCCAGCCGTAGTTGTTGCCTTTTCTTACAATATTAATTTCATCTCCTCCCTGCGGACCATGTTCGTGTTCCCATATCTCGCCTGTTTCAGGGTTTAGGGTAAGTCCCTGAGGGTTACGGTGACCGTATGAGAAGATCTGTGGCTGCTTATTTCGGTCATCCACAAAAGGATTATCCTCAGGTATACGACCATCATCATGGAAGCGCATTACTGTGCCCAGTACGTTGGAAGGATCCTGTGCATTTTCTTTGGCTCCTCTGTCTCCGATAGAAAAATAAAGGTAACCCTCTTTGTCAAATTCTATCCGGCCCCCAAAGTGCTGCCCGGCATCTCTGAGAGGTGTGCCCTTAAACAACACCTGCTGCTCTACCAGTTCGTTGTCTTTAAGTTTGGCACGCATCAGGGCAGTATTTCCGGCTTTTCCTCCATCAGAATAGCCGTAAGAAAGGTAAAGCCAGCCGTTGGAAGCATATTCAGGATGCAGTTCAATATCCATCAGGCCGCCCTGCCCGCGCACGTAGATTTCGGGTAAGCCTTTGATCTCCGTGGTCTGTTCAGTAGCAGGGTTAAAGTGCTTGAGCTTACCGCCTCTTTCGGTGATGAGGATAGTCTTGTCAGGCAGCATGGCCATGGCCCAGGGAATGTTAAGGCCGGCAAGTACGGTATCTACCTGATAGGTAGCCTGTTCAGAGCTGACGGCTTGCTGCGCCATAAGCTGAAATGATACTAACAGAGAGGCACAGCAGGTAATAAGTTGTTTCATGTGTAGACATTATTAAAAATGAAAAGCAATTTAATAAAAGATAACCATAACAAAACTAATAAGCAGGCAGGAAGTTAATCTGCTGTTGGACGTATCCCGTTCTACCGTTTTATAAGCACTAACATTTTTAGACTTTTTAAATTTTTTGATATGCTATTAGTTACCGCTGCTTCAGGGAAACTGGGGAGTTTAGTTGTAGAAAACCTGAAAGGACAATTGCCGCCCGGAGAAGAGCTTGTAGTGAGTAGTCGCCATCCTGAACAACTGGAAGACCTCGCAAAGGAAGGAATAGAGATCAGGGAAGCCGCTTATGACGATAAGAACAGCATGATTAAAGCCTTTAGAGGTGTCAGAAAAGCCCTTTTTATATCTGGGTATGCTCCTAACGAGGAGCGGATGAAGCAGCATAGGAATGTGATAGGTGCGGCTGTGCTGGCAGGGGTTAAGCATCTCTGCTACACCAGTTTTGTCAATGCCACTGAGTTGTCTCGCTTTATGTTTGCGGATGTGCATCGCCATACCGAAGACCTGCTGCAGCACAGCGGGCTCACTTATACCATCGTTCGCAATGCCTGGTATGCTGACCTTTTGCTGGAAGATATTGAGCAGACATTAGAAAATTCTCGTCTGGAAGCAGCAGCAGGGGAAGGAAAAATAAATTCTATACCCCGCATAGAAATTGCCCATGCCCTGGCCCGCATCATGAGCGAAAGTGGCCACGGCAACACCACTTATGAGCTGACAGGCCCCGAAACCTTCAGCTATGAACAGGCCGCAGAGTGGCTGTCAGAGGCATTTGACCAGTCGGTGAAGTACGTAGAGTCTAACAGTGAAAAGCTCCGCAAACTCTACGGCGGCGATTCACCCTACGGCTATGAAGCCAATGCCATCCTGAGCAGCTATGAGGCCATGAAGTACAATGAGTACGACTTTGTGACCGACGACTTTGAGAAAATTATGGGGCGCAAACCCATGTCGGTCAGAGATTTTATCATGGAGCAGTCCAAAGAGATGCAGACCTGAGCAGGCAAGGCCTTTTTTTTGTAGATTGGGCGATCATTTCAAAAGTTTATGCATATCATTCGCCCTATACAGCCTGCTGACAACCCCTTTGTCGCCCAGATTGTACTCACGATCATGGCAGATTTTGATGTGGACCCTCTTACCACCATCGCCGGTGACCCCGGTCTGCACCATATGTATGAGAATTACCAGGAAGAAAGAGCTATTTACTATGTAGTTGCGGCAGGGGAGCGACTGCTGGGAGGCTGCGGCATTCGACAACTGGCCAGTGGCGATGAAGTCACCTGTGAACTACAGCGAATGTTTATTTTGCCCGAGGCCAGAGGTAAAGGCATAGGTAAAGAGCTGATGCATCTCTGCCTGGAAAGGGCTCGGGAGTTTGGCTATAAGCAGGTGTACATAGAAACTCTTTCGGAAATGCATCACGCCCGCCGACTGTACGAGTATTTTGGCTTTGAAGAAATTGCCTGCCGTATGGGAGACACCGGACATAGTGGCTGTGATGTTAAAATGTTGAAAAAAATCTGAAACCAATCATCTGAGCAGACTACCTATGGACGGAAGAAACCGAAGCAATATCAGGCCGGGCCTGAAAGTAGCTATCATACTCAAAAAAGACCAACGCAGCGGCACCCTCACCGAAGGTATCGTACAGGATATTCTTACCAACAGCAGCTTTCATCCCCATGGTATTAAAGTGAGGCTAAGCAGTGGTGAAGTGGGAAGGGTGAAGGAGGTTATGGTTAGCTGAGTAAGCACGGCTTTTCGATGATACAATGATTTTAAAGAATAGACTTTGTTACAGTTGATTTAATCTGTGCTGGCACAAAATTTTTATAAAATTAAAAATCATCAAGTCTCCGACGAGGAGGTATGAGATGGTCTTTTAAAACGCCTTTTATTTGTTAAGGTGGCGATACAATCGACTTTTTCTTGCCTCCTGTTCATAGAAAATGATGATCATCAGCTTTCTAAATAAACCATAAAATCCTCTATTGCTAAAAAAGACTATCAAAAGGAAGACTCTTGCTCCTTCCCTTGAAGGCAGGCGTTTTTCTTTGCTTTACTTGTCACACTCTATGAAATAATTCTATATTGTGGGTGGTTATAAGTACATATATTTTATTCGCAACAACCTAACACTTATGCATAGAAGAGATTTTCTCCAGAAAAGTGCCGCAGCCAGCCTCAGCTTTTCCCTGCTCCCTTCCGCTTTTCTTAAACAAGACAATGCCTACATCAACAAAATAGGCCTGCAGCTTTATACCGTCAGAAACCAGATGGCCAAGGACCCTGCCGCTACGCTGAAAGCGATCAAAGAGGCAGGTTATTACCAGGTGGAAGGGGGCAATCCCTTTGAATACGACCGCCTCATGCCCTTGATCAAGGATGCCGGGCTGGTATCCCAGAGTACTTTCTTTCCTAACCAGGTGATCACCGAACGCTGGGACCTGATCGGAGGCAAACCCGCTACAGGCAGTACCATGCAGGAGATGGTAGATAAAGCCGAGCAGCACGGTATGAAGTACGTGGTATTTGGCTACCTTAGTAAAGCAGAGCGGGAGACCATAGATGCCTATAAAACCTATGCTGAAAGGCTCAATCGCGCCGGGGAGTTATGCAATAAGGCAGGTATCACGCTTTGCTACCACAACCATTCCTTTGAGTTTGAACCAATCAAGGGTGAGGTGCCTTATGAAGTGCTGATAAAAGAGCTGGACCCCCAAAACGCCCGGTTTGAACTGGATATCTTCTGGGCCAGCATTGGTGGCTACGACCCGGTAAAACTGATGAAGCGCATGGACGGACAGATTACCCTCCTTCATCTCAAGGATAAGCTGAAGGGCGTAGCCGATGAGTACGACGAAGGCCAGGTTCCCAAAGATGCTTTCCAGGAACTGGGCGATGGAGTGATCAACATTCGTAAGGTGCTGGAAATAGCCCCAGCTATAGGGGTGGAGGAATGCTTTGTAGAGCAGGACCAGTCGCCTGACCCGCTCAGCAGCATTGCCCAGAGCAGAAATTATCTCAGAAAACTGGAAGGGAAAATCTAGGTAATACTGGTAGCAGTAATGATCAACCACATAAACGCCGTGCCTTGTGCCCTCACAAGGCATTTTTTTTATAATATCTTAACTTTTCCCAATCTTCTGTATCCGCCAGTGCTTTTATACGAAGAGGATATTTAAGCAGGCTTTTATTTTTCTTCAAAAGATCCAAAATGAGCCACCTCCCTCACTTCGCCCGGCCGCAGATCACCCAGCCAGAGTGAGCCAATGCGAACCCGGACCAGGCGCAGGGTAGGGAAGCCAACGGCGGCAGTCATCTTACGTACCTGCCGGAATTTACCCTCAGTAAGGGTGATTGATAGCCAGCTGCTGGGGCCATGTCTTTCGTCTCTGATCTTCTTGCTACGCGGGGCAAATTCCGGGGCAAATTCCAGGCGGGCAGCCTTACAGGGAGAGGTCAGGTACTTTTTGCCGTAAATACCAATTTCCACCCCTTCTTTCAATTTCGCCATGACTTCGTCGGTGATGATGCCATCTACCTGCGCGTAATATTCCTTTTCAACTTTACTGCTGCGCACCTCCATGCTCAGCAGGCCGTCAGTGGTCAGCAGGAGAAGCCCTTCAGAGTCCTCATCCAGGCGGCCAATGGCCATAGTGCCTTCCGGAAAATCATAGAGCTCACCCAGCAGCTTTTTGTTCTTTCGCCGGTTCTGGTTGTTGACAAACTGGGAGAGATAGCCGAATGGCTTATGTAATACAAAGTGGCGGTGTAGAGAGTGGCTTTTCAAATGAAGGTATGTTGTTACAAAGACGTTTCAGTTTTATGCCTTCTTATCTCTTTCAAAGTACAGATAAAAATAGACTGCATAGCCGAAATCAGTGGCATCAGTAGAGACCAGGCGGTATCCCTGGGAGGCAAACTCATCCAGCTTTTCCTGTATCTCTTTGCTGGACTGCTCAATGATATGCTCTTTG
>JBKHDR010000191.1:0-5881 GCA_046541235.1 Cyclobacteriaceae bacterium
AAAAGCATCCCAGTTCATAGAAATACCCAAACCGGGTTTATCCGGCAATGCCAGTGAGCCTTGTTTCATATGCAAAGGTTCTTCTACCAGTTCTGTCCGAAGCACTGAATCGCACAGATAAGGTGGCAGGTATTCTATAAAGGGACAATTACTCGTAGCAGCCGCCATATGTGCGCTGGCAGCAATGCCGATTCCTGTTTTCCAGCAATGAGGAACAATGAGCCGGCCCCTGTCCTGGGCCATGTGACATACCCGCATCGCCTCAGTAAGGCCACCCACTCTTCCGATGTCAGGCTGGGCAACGTCAACGTTTCCTTTGTCAAGCAGGTCCAGAAACTCGAATCGGGTATTCTGCCACTCTCCAGCCGCAATCCTCATAGGAGCCTCCCTGGAAAGTATGGCATATCCTTCCAGGTTGTCAATGGACAAGGGGGTTTCCAGGAAAAAAATATCCAGCTGCTCCCATTTGGAGATAGTCCGCAGGGCGCTTTTAGCATCATACCAGAGATACTGGACATCCACCATCATTTTAAAATCAGGCCCTACTGCTTCCCTGCATGCAGTGATGATTTCGGTCATATCCTCGTCACTACCCACAAGGCCCGAATGATTATAGGGACCGGCCAATGTACACTCCATTTTTGCGGCAGTAAAGCCGTTTTTTTTAGCTTCTTTGGCCCAGTTTACCAGTGATTCCCGGTATTCTTTTACCGTTTTGCCATGCGGCTGCAAAGAGGCATAAGGGATAATCTTATCTTTGGTAGCCCCACCCAGCAATTTATAAACCGGCATGTTCAAGGCTTTCCCTTTGATATCCCAGAGGGCCATGTCTATAGCTCCCATGGCACAGATCATAGCGCCTCTTCTGCCACTCATACAGGTGTAAGTGTACAGTTTTTCCCAGATGGCGGTGGTGTCAAAGGGGTCCATGCCGATGATCAGGTCTTTGACTCCCATGGCCATGGTATGACTGCCAGGTGACTCTATACAGGCTTTGGCTATCCAGGGCCCTGTGTCTGTTTCACCAATGCCACTGATTCCCTCATCGGTATGTACCATCACCACCAGGTTATCCTGGGAAGAGGAAGTGGCATCCACCTTCAGGTCAGGAACTACCAGGATATGACATTCTATGTCTACAATTTTCATGTGTTGTAAAGTATGCTTGTGTATATAATATAGATGCTTGCGACCAACTTTAGAACCTTGACATGTACTCCTTTCTGCCTCTGATGTCAAGGGTTGCCTGATAGACGGCTCCGCCCCTGCTTCGTTGATAATCATGTCCGGGTGGAGCCAGCGAAGTTTTCCAGAGATTGGCGGCAGATGTGATATAAAGCTGGTTCAGGTCCCTCCCTCCAAAGCAGACAGAGGTGGGCTGGGTAAAGGGCAGCTTCAATTTGGTTACGGTTTTCCCTTCCGGATCAATTCTGAGTACCGCTGCGCCAAACCACATGGCCACCCACAGCAAGCCTTCCTCATCCACAGTCATACCATCGGGCAAGCCTTCCTCCTGTTGGAATTGTCTGAGCACCCTCCGCCTGGAGATGTTTCCACTCTCAACGTGGTAATCATAAGCGTACAATTTTCTGGCAATGGTATCTATCAGATAGAATGTGCTCAGGTCAGGGCTGAAACCCATACCATTGGAGATGGAAAGTCCTTCTTCTACTATATCCACGCTACCATCAGGAGACAGGCGAAACAAAAAACCTGTGCGATGAGGTGTTTCGTCAGTGTAAGCCTCCTGACCTGTAAAGATCCTGCCATGAGGATCAGCAATGGCATCATTGAGCTGCACCAGCGCTTGTGAGGCTGAAAACACGCGCTCAGGCGCCGCCTCTGCTGAAGGCAGCACAAAAACACCTGCCGTACTGCCTAATACCAGGCCGCCATCCTGCCTCAACGACACAAATGTGACAGCCATAGGCGTAGGAATAAAAACTACTTCTGAAGTAAGAAAATTGTAACTGTAAACTCCTTCTTTGGCACTATCAACCCAATAAAGCAGTTGCTTTCGGTGATCGTACAAGGGGGACTCCCCACAGGATAAATGCTGTGAATGAAGAAGTTCTACTTTGGTTTGTAATAGCTGACTCATATCCCTTGAATTTGAATTCCTATCCCTCCATCTACCCGGTATTCGTGCCCGGTGACAAAACTTGCCTTCTCGCTTGCCAGAAAGTAGATCACATTGGCTACCTCTTCTGCCGTAGCTAGCCTCTTGAGTAAATGTATGTTTTTGGTAGCTTCTAAGATTTCCTCTTCTTGCGGATGCCCTGCTAATTCATCCTTTAGCAAGGGAGTATCTACTGCACCCGGTGAGACAGTCAAACATCTGAGCTTTGGGGCATAATCTGAGGCGATGCTTCGGCTCAGGCCCAGGATGGCTGCCTTGCTGGTGACATAGGCAAGCTCATCTTTCTGGCAAAACTGCGTTTTCACGCTGGCCACATGAATGATCACAGGAGCCGTGGCTTTTGACAAAAGGGGCAGTGCATATTTGGAACAAAGAAAATAAGCTTTGGTATTGATATTCAGGGTATGGTCCCACAGCTCTTCTGAAAGCTCCCCCAGCCTGCCATAAGTCTGAATGCCTGCGTTATTGATCAGTACATCAAGAACTGGAAACTGCTGACTTATTTTTTGAAATGTGGCTTTAATTTCTTCAGGCTTTCCCAAATCACAGGGAAAGAAAAACAAACTTTCATCCTGCATTTCACCTACCACATTAGCTTTACTTTCCAGATCCAAAATAATCACCTTTGCTTGACCTTGTAAAAATAGCTGGCTGCATGCTTTACCAATGCCGGAAGCACCCCCTGTAACGACCACCACCTTGTTTTCAAATAATATTTGCAAAGTTTTGAATTATTAGATGTATAGTAACATCCAATTTAGAAGGTTGACAAAAAACAAGTTGCTAACATGTTAGCTGATATTGATGCTATATTGACAATTTATTGCTACTTTCGGTGAGGTAGAGTTAATTTATAACATATGCTGCCTTTATACCGCAAAGTCACCTTATCTTCTACCCAATCCTTTTCTGCTTTCATAGAGCAGCCACCTGCTTTTGATACACCCTGGCATTATCACCCGGAGTATGAATTGATCCTGATTCAAAATTGTACGGGAACCCGCTATATGGGAGACCACATAGCTGATTTTGGGCATGTTGAGCTTGTATTGATTGGCCCTAACCTGCCTCACTTCTGGAAAGAAAATATGGAGTATGATGACAAAGAGAAATATCAGGCCTATGTCATACATTTTTCATCAGCAATTATTGAGCATTTTCTGGTGTTACCTGAGGCTGTTTTGCTCCAAAAAATGCTTATAGACTCTCTACAGGGATTGCATTTTGTGGAACCATCAGAAGCGCTGCTGATAAACATCAAGAGCCTTTTTAATAAAAATGCCTTTGATCGCTATGTCTGTCTGTTAAGCTTACTTGAAGCTCTGACTCACACCCCGTACAAAACCCTGAGTTCTCCAGGCTTTGTCCATATTTTTGGAAATGATGATGTATCCCGCATAGAGAAGGTGATGAAGTTTACCATAGAAAATTATAAGCAGAAAATCCTGGTAGAAGAAGTGGCGGCCATGGTACACATGAGCAAAACTGCTTTCTGCAGATATTTTAAAAAAAGGACCGGCAAGCGATATTATGATATGATCAAAGAAATGAGGATAGGTTGCGCCTGCCGTCTGCTTCAGCAGGATAAACTTGATATCACTGCCGTTAGCTTTGAGAGCGGATACGAGAATCTCTCTAATTTCAACAAGCAATTCAAGTCGATCACTAAACTGACACCAAAAGAATATCGCAATCAGTTTAGGGGGTAGCATTAATGGCTAGATTGGCAAAAGCCGAAATGCTTCAAAGATGACTGACATAATTTTTGTCAGGTTTTACTGAGTCTTAAACAAAATCGCCCATTCATAAACATCAAAAACACCTTTTGAAATGATGTACATTGAGCAGGAACAAGTTCTACATTTATGCATTAGTCATTCTAATTCTGAGCTTCAGATCTGCAAAGGACTATTCACGTTGCTGATCGCAATGGCTTTGACTGCATCTCTTCTATGCATGGTGTAGGTTGTTTGGTTTGAAGAACAATATTTACTGCCCCCCTTCCAGTTTTCAAAACTGAAGAGAAGTGAAACATTAAATTATTAGACTTTGCTCTACTGAGTGTTTTAGTCTTAAAAATTCAAGATAAAACTGGCCTTAAATTTCTACTTAAGCTTCATAGTTTCTATGTCTTGGGCAGCGACGCCAAGTATCTGTTTGTACTCCTGTATCATCTCTTCCAGCTTTTCCGGATGGGCAGCCGCAAGGTTATTCTGTTGTCCTATATCTTCTGATAAGTTATACAACTGGTAATCTTTATCATTGCCCAGTTCAATATTTACCAGCTCATTCACTGCCGGTTCGTCATAAGGCGGGATCATCACCCAATCGCCCTTTCGGAAAGCTGTACGTGAGGTGGCTTCCAATACAAGCTGCTCTCTGCCCTGATCGCTTCTGCCCATAAACACATCAAGCAGATTCTCACTGTCTCTTGTCTGTTGGTCACTACCTACCAGCGAAGCCAAAGAAGTAAGCAAATCCAACTGACAGACCAAAGCATCAGAAACTTTAGGTTCAATTTTGCCTTTCCAATAAGTTGCGAAAGGAACGCGTGTACCTGCTTCAAAAAGGCTGTATTTGCCTCCTCTCAAAGGCCCGGCGGGTGTATGTGCTCCCAGTTTTTCCACTGCCTCATCATAATAGCCGTCGTTGAGCACCGGGCCATTGTCGCTGGAAAAAAAGATCAGGGTATTTTCCATCAAACCTTCTTCTTCCAGTGTCTTCAAAAACTCACCGATGCACCAGTCCGCTTCCAGGATGGCATCACCTCTGGGACCCATGCCCGAACTGCCCACAAAACGGGTATGAGGAGTACGAGGTACGTGCGGCTGCTGAAGGGCGTAGTATAAGAAGAAAGGTTTTTCTTTATGCTCTTTCACATAAGCCTGAGCTTTCTCAAGAAAATGATCAGCCATGTCTATATCACTCCACTTGGCTGCCTCCCCGCCTTTCATGTACCCGATCCTGGGAATGCCGTTGACAATGCTGTTGTTGTGTCCATGATGCCATTTCATGCTGAGCAGTTCAGGATTATCCTTTCCTGTTGGTTCTCCTTCAAAATTCTCCTGATAGTTCACCTCTATCGGATCATTGGGGTCTAATCCAACTACCTTTCCATTTTCAATGTACACAGTCGGCACCCTGTCCTGTGTGGCTGCCAGGATGAAGCTGTAGTCAAAGCCTACTTCATTAGGTCCTGGAGAAACTCGCGCATTCCAATTGACATTACCACTGCCCAGGCCCAGGTGCCATTTGCCTACGATACCCGTTTGATAGCCCTGACTTTTCAGCATCCTGGGGACAGTGAGCTGTGTCGTATCAATGACCAGGGGTGCTGTGCCAGGCAATATCTTCGCCTCTTTGTTTCTCCAGGGATAAACGCCAGTAAGTAAGGCATAGCGACTGGGCGTACAGGTGGCTGAAGAAGCATAACCTTGGGTAAAGCGAACACCCCCCTCGATGATCTTGTCCATGTTGGGCGTAGCAATTTCCGTGGCTCCGTAGGCACTTACATCTCCATACCCCAGGTCATCCAGGTAAATCACCACAATGTTGGGTTGCTGCGTGCTTTCTTGCGTGTTGATGCTTGTTTCTGTGGGCGCAGCACAATTTGAAATTAAAAAACATAATAGGAGAATAAGTAAGTGTGCCTGTAGCTTCATTGGGATCATGATGAGTTGATTTTAATACAAGGTGGCTACAAATTACTTCATAGCCTTCATTTTCTTGTAAGCTGCTTTA
>JBKHDR010000192.1:0-5845 GCA_046541235.1 Cyclobacteriaceae bacterium
AAGAAGTCCACAAAAATCTGTAAATTTTATTTACTGATATGGCATAATGCTTTAAGACAGCTCTTCATGGCTATTGATTTACATAGCTGTTATCCGCAGCCTATACATCCAGGACAACATTTTATCGCCAGTATCTGTGTGCCCAGCCTATCCAGGTACTCCAGTTGGGCCCGGTGCTGTGCCCGCCGGCATGTTGTCTCCAGGCGATTTCACCATGTACTACTGGCATCCCCAGAGGCGGAAAATGATCTGTTTCCAGTGCTTCTCTGCCCAGTAAGCGGTATACCGGGCCGGCATGTACTCCCGCCAGAAACATCCCTTTGGCATCTACCCAATTTCCTTCTTCGTAGGGCGAACCGGCGCTGATAAATACGGGCCTGGGGGCACAGAGCGCGATCAGTTCATGCGCATCTACCGGTAGGTCACTGACATTCATGGCAGACCCGTATTTCAGAAAATTTCCGCAAAACCAATGATACTCCCCTACCCCGGTCAGGTTTTCAATTTGCTCTCCAAAATTCCTTCTCAGTATTTTGGCCCCGCCTGCCCCGGAAGAACCTATGAAGCCCAGGGAAATCCTGGGTTCGTATGCCATGGCTACCAAAGCTGCCTTACCATATCTTGACAGACCCTCAATAGCGATTCTTTCAGCATCTATTTCATCATGCGTCTCCAGGTGATCTAGCAGTCGGCTGACACCCCAGGCCCATGCTCTCAATGCGCCCCACTGATCGGGCTTCCGGTGTTTTCCCTGGTTGGTCAGACCAATGATACCTGTCCTGAGACCGGCGCCATTGTCCGGCTGAATGCTAGAAGGAGAGATGATCGCATAAGCCCAAGCGTTTGAAATCAACTGCAACTTCCAGTCCGGTTCATGCCGTGAAAACAAAAAGCTCTCAGGCTCAGGAATTTGGTTACCAAAAGCAAACTGGCGCAAAGACCCCAGATGAATCACCAGGGGTACGGGTGCAGCCTGATCAGCGGGTACCACAATTAGCACTTCTATTTCCACACGCAAAGCGGGATATTTGGTATTATCCACTACACCATGCAAGATCGTTTCTCTGACCGGATATTTACCGGCCAGTGTATCCTTCTCATTTACCACCTGCCAGCTGACCGATGGCACGTTTTCCGGCACATACCCGTACATCTCGGTAGAAAAAAGGTCTTTGATTTCCCTACTCCTGGCCAACCAGTCTTGGGCAGATTTTACCTGCCGCCCATCGTTAAACACCAGGGGATCAGGTAATACATAACTTACCACTTTTGATTCATCTGAATTAGCGGCATTGGGATCACTGGGGTTTCCCGAAGGCCCGGGACGGTTGGGCATCTTAATGCCCAGCTGCTGCTTCATCTGTTCGTGATCCTCTTTTGCCAGCCGATAGAGGCTATCTCTTTCCGCCTGCGACCACTGGGCAAAACTTGAAAAACAAACAAAGGAAAAGAGGCATAGTGCAAACAGTCTTTTCATTTCTCCAGGTAATTTTTGATGTGTTGGGAGGCGTCTAACATAGTGGTAATCCAAAAATCCTCTTGATTTTCTTTCAGGTACTGAAGGAATTTTTGATGCTCTTCCAGTTCAACATTACCGGGATGCCCTCCTCCGACACCATGAAACAGAATAACCATCATCCCATTTTGCTGCCTGGCTTTTTCGGCCCACTCAACGAAGTCGCTGGCTTTCTTTCCGTCAGCCACAAAGCTGTTGATATTGCTCAGGTCAACCTGGTTGATGGTGTTTATTTGCCCGTTGACCCCTCTCATGGCCACAAACTGATCATGTATTTCACTCATAAAGCTTCCCTCTCCCGTGGAAGTTTCGCCGCAGGGATAGGCAAAAGTACGTTCATTTTTGCCATCCAGAGACCTCAGCAGGATGTTCATCATGGCCACTTCTCTTTTCATCTGAGTGGTGGTGTAACGGCTCAGATCGTTGGCAGGAGTTACCCAGTCTTTTCCCTCAGCGTCACAGGGATGGTACAGGCTGTGATTACCCAGCTCATGCCGCTTTGCTACTCTTTTCCAGTCATCCAATCTGCTGCTCATTCCCGAAAAGGCTCCGGTCAGGTAAAATGTAGCCCTGAATCCATGGGCATCCAGCGCCGGCACCACATGATCCAGGTGCACTTCCAGGGCATCATCGTAGGTGAGTACCACAGCAGCTTTCTTTCCTTTCCAGAGCGCCTCCTGGGGGTAGAGTACTGCCTCAAAGGGTGAGGCAGGCAGCCCCTCTTCATTAAAAAGATTGGCCTGCTGGGGATTATCCATCCAGGCATACCTGACGTAAGCCGGGTCTGCGACCTCATCGCTCCATACAATGAGTTTGTTGTCTTTGATCTCAGACTGGGCCCACACAAACTCTTTATTGAGACCTGCAACAGCAAGCCATCTGACCTCTTTACCGTCATTGGCTACCAGACCGCTCCCTACATGATCAAATGAAATGACCACCTTATGCCCCTCTTTCTGGGCAGACTTGTAGATAGGGCCGGAATACACAAGATTTTCTTCACCATAGACCATATGCCGGGCGGCAAGGGCCAGCCGGTCGCCTATGGGCTTTTTGTTACCGGGATGAATATCATTCCACTCTCCCAGGTTGAGAGTAACCACCATGGCGGTATTTTCCAATTCAAGCGCCTCTAACTGGGCAAACCTCAGCTCAGCCCAGGCAGACTCTTCCGGCAGGTAATTCACATCCATAAAATTGGGCAGTTGAACGTATAAAAGAGGCAATTGCGCACTGCCCAGTTGCTGCCTCCAGTCGTGGATCAGGGCTTTCATCAATTCATCATAATCGTCTCCTCTCCCGGCATTACTTTCTCCCTGGTACCAGAGTACACCCCTGACTTTATAATCTTTAAAAGGTGCGATCATACCATTGTACAGAGAGGAGGGTTGATTTTGCCGGGAAATGCCCCCGCTGAAGTTGCCTCTTTGGGGTTTAAACACGTTTCCAACCTTATAAAGCCAGTAGCCTTTCAGGTCAATGGTATCGCTGCCGGCAGCCAGGTAATAGGGTTTATCCGGAACGAAGCCTCCCTTACCGCCATAGTTTATCACCTGCACCACGATGGTATTTCTACCTTCCTTTAGGATGCCCGCTTCAAAGTGATACCTCCGCTGGGGATACTGATAGCCGGTACTGCCCACCTTTTGTCCGTTGATATAAATGTTATCCGCATCAACGATTCTTCCCATATCAATGCGGGCCGGTTTGCCTGTCATGGATGCCGGCACGTCAATTTCTTTTCTAAACCAGACGGTGCCATTCAGGTCCCGGATGCCCTGATCTTCCCAGTAGCCGGGAATGTTCATTCTCATCCAGCCTTCAGGAAGGTAGTCCGGATCATACCAGGGGATTTCTCCCACCAGTCCCTGGTCTTGAGGTGGCGCTTCAGCTGAAGCCGCATTAGCCTTTACCCTCCGGTTGATTTCATTCAGGTAGGCCGTGTCTTTGTTTTGCCTGATCGTTGCCATCATATCAGGAAAATCCTGCAGCCCTTCTTCGCTTATCCATGCCTGTATGGGGGTGCCCCCTACACAGGACTTAATGAGTCCTATGGGAACCTTATGGCGATCGTAAATGTGTTTGGCAAAAAAATAGCCCACTACGGTAAAATCCAGGATGGTTTCCGGCTTAGCCACCTGCCATTCTGTTTGCCTGATCTCTGCTGATGGTCCTGCCAAAACCGGCTGATCGGGGATGATGATCTGCCTGATTTCAGGATAATCAGCATTGGCTATTTCCTCCTGGTAGCGGTCCTGGTGCCTTCCCAGGTTATGCACCATATTAGACTGGCCGGAACAAAGCCAAACGTCACCCAACAGTATATCCCTGATTTCAATAGTGTTATCTCTACCTTCAATGCGCATGTTGTAAGGACCACCTGCCTTGCCGGTAGCGATGTTTACCGACCACATTCCATTTTCCCCTACTTCGGCCCGGTATCTTTTTTTCTGAAACCTGACGTTTACCTCCTCTCCCACCTCACCCCAGCCCCAGACCTTGATAGAGGATTCCCGCTGAAGCACCATGTGATCACCGATAATTTCAGGAAGGCGGATGTCTGCTTTGGTATAAGTACAGAGTAGTAAATGCAGTGTTAATGCTAAAAGACCGATTCTTTTCAATGTTGTTTGCTATTTATTTTTTGAAAAATAAAGTTAATTTACCTCTTTACACAAACGATTGCGTAAAATTATAATTCCTTCATGATGTACCAACAAATATTGCGTAACAGTTTCATTCTAGCAACTGGATTTTTATTGATGATCATTTCGTGCAACGGACCTGACGACCCCTCCCCCGATGGAAATTTTCCTGATGATGGTAATACCAATCCCACAAGTTTCTTAAACGTTGATCCGGCTGTTACCTACCAGACCATCTCCGGCTTCGGGGGTGCGGATGGTATTTTCAACGGAATTGATCTGACAGATGATGAAGCTCAGCTGGCCTTTGGGACTGAGGAGGGCCATTTAGGCCTGAGTATTTTTCGTGTCAAGCTACCTTATGAGCCCGCCGACTGGAACCGTATCTCTGAAAATGCCCGGCAGGCGCAGCAGTTTGGCGTTAAAATACTGGCATCCCCCTGGTCTCCTCCCCCATCGCTGAAAAGTAATAGCGACCCGGTAGGTGGATTTTTACCTGAGTCCAGTTTTGCAGCTTATGCGGATCATTTAAATGATTTTATCAATTACATGAGCGGTGCAGGGGTTGACATTCACGCTATCACCATACAGAATGAACCAGACATTGAAGTCAGTTATGAATCATGTGACTGGACTCCCTCATCCATGATTGCTTTTATCAAAGCATATGGAGGCGACAATATCAGGACACGCATAGGTGCGCCTGAATCATTTCAGTTTAACCAGAATTTTACCAATGCCCTGCTTCGCGATGAGGAAGCATCTGCCAAATTTGATATCGTTGCCGGTCACATTTATGGAGGCGGACTGATGCCTTTTCCGCTGGCAGAAGAACAGGGAAAGGAAATATGGATGACCGAACACCTGTATAACCTGGGCACCGGCAATGCGGGAGCTACCCCCTGGTCTTCAAGAAGCGAAGAAGACAAATGGGATGAGACCATGCAAATGCTCTCTGATATACACACTTCAATGGAACTCAACTGGCATGCCTACATCTGGTGGTATACCAAGAGATACTACTCCTTTATCGGCGATGGCACCCAGAATACCTCTACCAATACTATACTGAAAAGAGGTTACGCATTTTCTCACTACGCCCGCTTTGTAAGGCCCGGCTTTACGCGTGTCGGTACCGAATTTAATTCAGTCAGGGAACTGGCAATCACTGCCTACCAGGGAGATGAGCAGACGGTGATCGTCATCGTAAATGAAGGCCCTACTTCTGTGTCAAATGTAGGATTAAGCATTGCTGATCAGGTACCCGCTTCTGCAACAGTTTACAGAACAAGCCTTGACCAGGACGTGGAGCAGTCGGAGATTCAGTCAGAAAACGAAAATCTCTTGTTCTCCGTCGGCCCCCGGAGTGTAACGACTATCGTAATAGAACAGTGAATGGCTGTTTATTATCACGGAAGGGCAGGAATGAAGGGTTTTTATCAAACGCCTAAAATCAAATTAATTATATATATAATATTAAAAGTAAATTTTACGCAAACGATTGTTTTTTACGAAATAGTTAATAAATTTGGATGAGGTCTTCGCCTGGCTTAAGCTCATTGTTATGAAAAGCCCGGCCGCTTATCCTGTTTTATTAGATTTTATTACGGTTAGTTTAACATGTGCTGGTACAGAATGGATAAAAATCAAATTCATCATCCTTGTCTCCGACGAGGATGAACGA
>JBKHDR010000193.1:0-5763 GCA_046541235.1 Cyclobacteriaceae bacterium
GAAGAACTGGAGACCAGTAAGGAAGAACTCCAGTCTATGAACGAGGAGCTGACCACCCTCAACCAGGAAAACCGCCATAAGGTAGAAGAACTGGGGCAACTGAACGACGACCTGCAGAACCTCCTCTCGGCTACGGACATTGCCACCCTCTTTCTTGACAGGGATTTGCGAATCCTGCGCTTTACGCCCAAGCTCGGCGAGCTTTTTAATGTGCGCCCGGTAGACCGGGGCCGCCCCATCTCTGACCAGACACACCGGCTGGGTTATACTGAACTGGTCAAGGATGCCCAGATGGTACTCCGCAAGCTGGTACCGGTAGAAAGAGAAGTCAGGGAAGAAAACGGACGGTTCTACAATGCCCGTATGCTGCCCTACCGCAGCTCCGACGATCGTATTGAAGGGGTAGTCATCACTTTTGTGGATATCACCACCCGCAAGCAGGCGGAGATGGCACTGACCCAGTCGCGGGAAAAACTCAGGATAGCCCTGGATGCTGCCCGCATGGGTGTCTGGAGCCTGGACCTGATCAGTAGGCAGGCAGAAACCACCCTGAGGCACAACCAGATCTTCGGCTTCCCCGAAGGCGTAAAGGAGTGGAATACCCAGACGGCCCGGGAGACGATAATACCTGAAGACCGGGAAAAATTTGACAAAGCCTTTGAGCAGGCTCTGAATACCGGCGTGCTGGATGTTGAGTTCAGGGTGCAGTGGGCTGACGGCAGCATCCACTGGGTAAATGACCGCGGCCATACTTACTACGACGAGGAGGGGAAACCCATCAGGCTTACCGGGGTGACGGTGGAGATCACCAATAGGAAACAGGTATCAGAAGCCAGCCGGAAGAGCGACGAGCGATACCGGAGTATCTACCATAAAATGCAGGAGGGCTTTTGCCTGCTGGAAACGGAGCAGCATAAAGAGGAAAGGGATTTCAGGATCAGGGAAGTCAATGAGGCTTTCGGGCGGCTCACCCGGCTCAGCCAGGTAGAGGGGCAGCTGATGAGCCAGCTCAGTCCGGACTGGCACCAGGCCATCGGGAAGGTATTGCCCGGCACCGAGGCCAGCAAGCTGCAGTTGCCCTCCCCTGGTACAGATGCACTCCTGGAAGTAGAGGTGATACCGCTAGACGAAGCAGAGCCCAACTCACTGGCGCTGCTGATCCGGCCCCTGCCGGAGTAAGCATAAAACCTGGAAGCGCGCAGTGTGCAGCATTTTTTCTTCTTAAATACTTAAATGATTGTATTAAAGGATATTACGGTTCATTTTGCAAGCTGAATTTCATCATGGCCGGGACGCCCTTCTGTGAAGAGGATGGGTGAGAAAAGCAATTGTATCGCCACCGTAACGAAGAAAGGGCGTTCTAAACCCCCATCTCGTCCATCCTGGTCAGAGACAAGGATGATGATTTTGTATCAATTCTACACCAGGGCATGTTAAACTAACCGTAATAAAGTCTATTTTCTTAGGTTTATTTTTTTATGTACGGGGTTTTATGCATTTTTAGTTAGGTAAGTAGCCTATTAATGGTACTAACTTTTTAAGTTTGTTTTTGCCAGGGTATATTCTGAGCAATAAAACTATAAAGGCCTGAAGGCTGTCAAAACCTGGGATGGGCAGGCCTGCCCCGCCTGGTACCCTGGTCTGTTTTACATTGGTATTAAGTTAAAGGATAAGTTGCTGTATTAAAATAAGAACTACTCATACTATGACCATAGCTAAACCGGATAAAAAGCTCAGTATTGTGGGTATAGGCGCTTCTTCGGGAGGGCTGGAGGCCCTCAGGAGGTTTTTCACCCATGTGCCCGGCACCTCTGGTTTGGCCTATGTGGTGGTGGTACACCTGTCACCCGACTACGAAAGCTCTATGGTGCACTTGCTGCAGTCATGCACCCGCATGCCCGTACAGGAAGTCACTGAAGAAGTACAGTTACAGGCTGATCATGTCTATATCATCCCGCCCAATGCCAACCTCAACAGCCTTGATTCACACCTGCGCCTGAGCCCTCTGGCCGATAAGGGCTGGCTTAGGGCACCCATAGATCATTTTTTCCGCACCCTGGCCCGTACCCACCAGGGTTATGCGGTGGGTATCGTCATGAGCGGCAGTGGCGTGGATGGTACGCTGGGCCTGAGAGAGATCCGTCAGAAGGGTGGATTTACCATGGTACAGGACCCCCAGGAAGCCAGGTACGACAGCATGCCCAGGAATGCGCTTTCCAGCGGTATGGTAGATGTAGTGATGCCGGTAGAAGAAATGGGGGCCTTCGTTGCCGCCCTGCTTGGCCAGCAGCCCGGGGCGGGAAGCTTACCGGGCTTTGAGGAGAACCATAAAGAAAGCAAGCTCCTTGTTAAAAAAATAGCCAGCCTGATGAGCTTCCGCACCGGCCGTGACTTTAGTCGCTTTGAGCATCAGGTGATGATGCAGCGACTGTGGCGGCGTATCCGCTTACACCAGCTGGAAAAGCCATCCGAATACCTGCAGCAGTTACGTAAACATCCGGAAGAAGTAAGAGCACTGGCCGATGATGTACTGCTCAATAGCTTCAGTTTCTTTTACACGGAAAACGAATATACCTGCCTGGAGAAAAAAATCATTCCCCGGCTTTTTGAAAATAAATCCGAGGAAGAGGCCATCCGCGTATGGGTGACCGGCTGCTCTACCGGCGAACAGGTTTATTCGCTGGCGATGCTGCTGACGGAGGCTGCGGATCTGAGAAATGACAGAAGGAAGATACAGATTTTTGCCTCCGACCTGCATGAAAAGGCCATGAACAAGGCCCGTAAAGGCTTTTTTACCGGCAATATTCACCTGGATGTGGATCAAAAGCGCCTGCAGCGCTTCTTCACTCATGAAAATGGGGGCTACCAGGTCCGTGACTTCCTGCGCAAGCTCGTTGTCTTCAGCGAACATGAACTGCTCACTGACCCGCCCTTTTCAAAATTAGACCTGATTGTCTGCCAGCAGTTGCTGATCAGGCTTAAACCCGAGCTGCGCGAAGAGCTGTTGAGCAATTTTCGTTTTGCCCTGCTCCGTGGCGGTACGCTGATGATAGATGCCCACGAGATAGCCTTCGTCGGTCAGGATTTCGAACAGTTGGAGGAAGGTATGCCCCTGTTTTTCAAAACCAGCGGTGACAGCTCCCCTGGCCAACATGCTATGTCATCCTCCTCCAACAGGGAACTGAACGAAAGGGTAACCCATGCTAAGAATCCCCCGCCTGCCAGCTTTGGGCAAATCCATCAACGGCTGCTGCAGTCCTATGAGCCGCCCAGCCTGCTGATCAGTGCTGAATACCGGGTGTTGCACGTGACGGATAAAGCCGGGCGCTACCTGGTCTTCCCGGCGGGTGTACCCAATCAGTATCTCTTCAACCTGCTGCGCCCCGAGTTGCACCTGGAAGTGCGCAGCCTCTTGCTGGAGGCCCGAGAGAGCCCGCCGGAGGTCTGGTCACAAGCCCTCCGCCTCAGCCTGGATGGTAAAGAGAGGCAGCTCCGGATCAGGGCCCGCTACGTTAATGTGGCCGAACAGGGTGAACTGATCCTGTTGTGCTTTGAAGAATCTGATGTGCCGCCCTCGCAAGCCTCGGGTCTGACACAGGGGGCAGTGGAGGAGGCTGGCCCTAATTCAGAACTCAGCCACCTACGCCTGCAGATACAGGAAATCATGCGCGATTATGAAGAAAACCAGCTGAAATTAAGAACTGCCAATGAAGAACTGGTATCCTCCAATGAAGAGCTGAAGTCTACCCTGGAGGAACTGGTGAGCAGCAGGGAACAGATGCTGAGCACCAACGAAGAACTCAGGATGGTGAACCAGGAGAACAGCGTTCGGCTGAATGAACTCCACCAGGTGTCTGATGACCTGGAAAACCTGCTGAAATCTACGCAGCTGGCCACGCTTTTCCTTGACAAAGAGCTGAAAATAGTGCGCTATACGCCCCAGGCAGAGGAGCTCTTCAACATCATGCCCTATGATAAAGGCAGAATACTGACCGACCAGACCCACCGGCTACATTACCCCGAACTGGTAAAAGATGCTGAAAAAGTACTGGATAAGCTGCTGCCGCAGGAGCGGGAGATACAGGACCAGGAGGGGCGTTATTACCTGGTGAGGGTGCTGCCTTATGTCAACAGTGAAAAACGGATCACCGGCGTGGTGCTTACCTTTATTGACATCAGTGAGCGCCGGGAAAGAGAAAAGGCCGAGCAGCAGAGAAAAACCGCCGAGGAAGCGGCCCGTGCCAAGGATGAGTTTTTGTCAGTAATGAGCCACGAGATTCGTACCCCACTGAATGCCATCATCGGTATCAGTAACCTGCTGGCCAAAGACCAGCTCAGCCCAACGCAGCAGAAAAACCTGAATGCCCTGCAGTTTTCTTCCAAAAACCTGATGCGGCTCATCAACGATGTGCTTGATTACAGCAAGCTGGAAGCAGGTAAAATGCAGGTAGAACACATCAATTATCAGCTGGATACCCTGCTGGAAAGCCTGCAGCATGCCTGTGAGCCTCAGGTGAATGAAAAGGGGCTGAAGCTGCTTTTTGAGGTAGCACCCGATGTGCCTAAACACCTGATGGGCGACCCGCACAAGCTGACACAGGTGCTCAACAATTTGCTCGGCAATGCCCTCAAGTTTACCGAAAAGGGTAGGGTGAAGCTGGAAGTCAGGCTGCTGGGCCGGGAAGAGACAGCGGCAGAACTGCAGTTTTCCGTGAGCGATACAGGAATTGGCATAGCTGAAGAAAAACTGCAGCAGATATTTGAAAAATTCAGCCAGGCAGATTCTTCCACCGTGCGCCGCTTTGGTGGCACCGGGCTGGGTCTGGCCATCTCCAGGCAACTGCTCACACTTATGCACAGCCATCTGCATGTAAACAGCAGGGAGGGAGAAGGCGCAACCTTTTATTTCCGCCTCCGGCAGGCTCTTGCCCAAGAGAGCGATAAGCCGAAAGAGGACGTGGCACCGGTGCAGGCAAAAGAAGCCATCTCCATGAAAAACGTTCGCCTTCTAATGGCCGAAGATGTGGCTGTCAACCGCATGGTACTGCAGCAATATTTCTATGACTGGTGGCAGATAGAAGCTGATGAAGCTGAAAATGGCCTGCTCGCACTGGAAAAAGTAAAAGAGCAACATTACGATCTAATCCTGATGGATGTGTTTATGCCCGAAATGGATGGGAGAGAGGCTGCCAAAGGTATCCGTAAACTTAACCCTTATTATGCTCAATTGCCCATCCTGGCCCTGACGGCCGATACCAAAATACAGGAGGAACATGAGCAGGGGATAGGCCCTTTCAGTGCGGTGATAGGTAAACCCTTTGAGCCACAGGCACTGAAGCAAACCATAGAAGACTTGCTGCAGGGCCGCTCAGGGCCTGTTATACAGCCAGTTCAGCAGAAAGAACACACAGAAACCGATATGCTGCTGCCAGATTTTGCCGGAGCTGAGGAGCCTTTCAAGACCTTGTCGGGGAGGAGAGACAAATTTTACAAGATGGCCATCAAATCCCTCCGCGAATTCAGGGAAGAAGTCATGGAAGCCTTTGAAAAACGGGATACGGCAAACCTGGAACAGATCATGCACAAGGAGAAGCTGATGTTCAGTATGCTTGGGCTGAACAATTTCTACGAAAATATACGGGAATCCCGTCATCTCCTGGAAGAAGGGATTTCCGATGATGCTTTAGCTGGCCGTCTTGAGCTAATCAGGGAGGGGCTCAATACCATCATAGAGCGTACCGAAGCCCACGCCCAGACAGTGGC
>JBKHDR010000194.1:0-5744 GCA_046541235.1 Cyclobacteriaceae bacterium
CCCCATCGTTGGCAGGTTAAAAAATGATACTTATCGTGCTGAAGGCAATACTTACCATATGAAGCAGCATGGCTTTGCCCGTGATAAGGATTTTCATGCTTTGGAGCAGGAAGTCGACCGGCTGGAATTTGGCCTTACTGCTGATGATGAAACGATGCAGCAGTATCCTTACAACTTTGTGCTGGATATTATCTATACGCTTCAGGGAAATGAACTACAGATAGAATACATCGTCAGCAACAAGGATCAGCGGGATATGCCCTTTTCTATCGGAGCGCATCCGGCCTTTGCCACCCCACGAATCATTGACAAGCAGATGCAGGAGTACCACCTTGTCTTTGAAAAGCCAGAAACCCTGGACAGGCATTTTGTTGAGGATGGACTGAGAAATGGGGAAAGTAAGCGGCTGCTGGAAAATGAGCACAAACTTCCTCTGCATCCCATATTTTTTGAGAGGGACGCTATTATCTTTAAAGGTGTACAGTCAGAAAAGGTGAGCCTGGTAGAACAGAACAGCGGCAAAATGCTGGTTGAAGTTAATATCAAAGGTTTTCCTTACCTGGGCATCTGGCAAAAGATGGGGGCAGATTTTATCTGCATAGAACCCTGGTATGGCGTATCAGACAGTGCTGATTTTCAAGGAGATATATTTGAAAAAGAGGGAATCATGGTACTGGCAGCAGGAGAAAAATTCAGCTGCTCATACAGCATTCGCTTTTTTTGATGCAAAGATGGGTAAGTCATCACAAGCTTTTATGAGAATCGACTGATTTTCAATATATTTAGGCTGATGCAGCGCGCATCTATAAATCTGGATTTTATGAAGAGAAGCTTTCTTATGTGGATGGGATGTCTGATAGCTTTATGGAGCTGTCAGAAGGAGCAGGTTTCCCCTGCTGACGGAGAGAATCTGCGTAAGCTGACCTTTGAGGAGCAGGAGTTGATCCGCGCCACCAATCAGTTTGCCTTTACGCTTACTCGTCAAATGGCAGATCTTAATAAAGGAAATATCTTCCTGTCTCCCTATGATATCAGCATGAACCTGAGCATGGCGCTAAATGGTGCCGAAAATAAAACGCTCTCGCAAATGCAGAAGGTTATGCATTGTGATCATGTGCTTGACAGGCTGGCCATTAATAAAGTTTATAGTGATCTCACCCCCTTCCTTCGCAGTATTGATGATAAAGTCAGCTTCGTATCGGCACAGGCGCTCTGGCATCAGCAGGAGGTTATTCTACGTCCTCTCTTTCGCGATATGATGATCGCTTACTACAAAGCGGGTGTGGAACCTCTTAATTTTGAAAGCCGTAAAGCTCCCTCCCATATAGGTAAATGGATAGAAGAACGGACGCTGGGCAGGCTGGAAGCTCAGGTGCCTGCGCTCTCGGCAAACGAGACTCTCTACGCCGTCAGTGCCAGCCACTTCAAAGGCCAGTGGACTTTCCCCTTTGCCAAAGAAAGCACAGCTCCCGGTACTTTTCATACCGAAAATGATACTGAGACCATCGTTCCGATGATGTTCACTGACCAGGCCAGCTATCTCTATTATCAGGATTCGCGCAAGACTTTGCTGGATATTCCTTTCGGAAATACGCAGTACAGCATGACGATTCTCATGCCCCATCAGCAGGACAGTCTGAGTGGTCTGCTTCTCAGCATGCATCCTGATGCTTTCGCCCATGATCTGAGCCAGGCCGATACGCTGGATTACCATCTTTACCTGCCTAAGTTCAGCATCTACTCTCAAAGCCCGCTTAAAGGAGCGCTTACCGCCATGGGGATGCCAGATGCTTTCACTGAGTATGCCGACTTCAGCGGTATGCTTGGCGACTCTACGCAGTATCCTTTGTCACAGCTGATGCACCATGCCGGTATTGAACTGGATGAGGCAGGTGTACAATCTGCTATGCCTCGTGCTGCGGCTGCTTTAGGCCCTGATGCCAGCCCGGTGGTAAGAATCAATCGCTCATTTGTATTCTTTATACGGGAGAAACACACCGGGCTTATTCTATACTCCGGTATTTTTGACGGGCTTCCTGAAAATGACTAAGCCGGCCCCATATTTTCCAGGACCGGCTCCTCTTTAAATTCTGCTCATGCTAAGGTTGTATCCTTGCCTGCTGCTGATCCGGAATTATTTCTCTTTTATTACCCTGGTAGTCATAGATCAGCAGGGATTTCATCTCAGGACTGAGACTGATACTACGGCCCGATTGTGACAGGTAGGATGTACCATAATACAATTCTCTCCTTTCTTTACTGCCATCCCTGTAGCTGATTTCTGCCCAGGCATCCAGAGGCTCCAGTGATATTGTGCTGATATCTCTGCCTTCATTGATAGTCATTACCCTAAGGCTATCCTGGTTCTGACTAGCCAGGTAGACCTGTTCGCCCTGCTTATTCTTTAATGTCACCAAAGCTTTTGCATCACCTGGCACATAGAAGCCACTCCGGCCTAGTCCTGCTGGTACAAAGCCACCCCTTCCATCTCCCTGCAGGTACAGCCCTTTGAGAGCATCATACCTGCCGGTAAACACTTCTGTACCGTAGTCATTGCCTACCGCCAGCAGGTCAAGCTTACCATCTCCATTTACATCCTGGCTAAGCATGCCGTAGAGGGGAGCAATCTGTGCCTCAGTGGGGAGCGCCTTTATGGCAAATTTTCCGCCTCCCAGGTTTTCTATATAGCTGCTGGCCATGTGGTTGGCCTGATAAACAAGAGCGTCCTCCAGCATATCATCATTCAGCAGGCTGTCTATCGTAGCTTTACCATATTTTTCGTACTTCTGAAAATCCCTTTTAAAACCAATCATCTGCGACAGCATGACATCCAGAGAATGCACCGGGTAAGGCCGCATCTGGCCGGCTTTATCTTTGATGTACTTTACTATAATGGCATCATAACCCCCGTTGTCGTCAAAATCTTTAGCATATACTGATAATGGATACTGCTCACTGGCCTGATAGGATGAATTCAGCCCCAGATTACCTGCGATATAGTCTATGTCACCATCCCGGTCGAAGTCTCCGGCAGTCAGGCTGGTCCACCACCCTTTTTTATCGCCTATGCCACTTTCAGCGCTTATGTTCTCAAAACTTTCTCCGGTATTCTTCAAAAAGATCAGGGGTTGCCATTCGGCGGCGATCAGCAGGTCTATCTTACCATCTTGGTCAAAGTCAGTCCAGAGGGCATCACTGACCAGTCCAAAATCTTTTAGGTAAGGAGCCACATCCTGGGTCACATCCGTGAAAGTGCCACCATCATTTCTCAGAATGTAACTGCTGCTCGGTCGGGGATAGGCACCGGGTATTACTCTGCCACCTACGAAGAGGTCCAGATCACCATCCTGGTCATAATCAGCCGCTCTAACAGCCGAGCTTACCGTTGTGAATACTGGTAGTGCTTCAGGCCTATAGCTAAAATTTCCTTGACCGTCATTGATGTAAAGCATATCCTGGTTTGGAGCAAAATCGTCTATGAATTCATAGCTGCCCATACCGAGGTAGAGGTCCAGGTCACCATCATTATCGGCATCAAAGAAGAGGCTGCTCGCACCTTCTCCTGCTTTACTAGCTTGCCCGATTTTCTGACGGTCTGCAAAGGTGCCATCTTCTTGCTGAAGATAAAGCACACCTTCGTTACCAGCCGACCCACCTATATAAAAATCCTCGAGTCCGTCACCATTTACATCCCCTACCGACAAACCGGGGCCCATCTGCGTATATTTGCGGGGGAGCGTCCGCTGTAGGTTGAAGTCAATCTTATCTTCTTCCTGATGCAGGTACTGGATACCTAACTGACGAGAAGCTTCGGTAAAAAGGCTTTGCGAAGCATTCATAGGCAATTCCTGATCAATTTCTACCTCTTTTTTTTCAGCTTCTGCTATATCCAGCGTAATTACCTGATCAGCGCGAACATCAGTAAGTAACTGGTAGGCACCACCCGGCCAGAATACCCGCAGAGAATCTACTATTTCATAAGTTCCCAGGCCAAAATGGGCGGCATTTTCGGTACTGGAGAGATAACCTCTTACCCGCGCATTTTCTACATACTGGGTTTTACCCTGCCCATAGTTAATAATTACTTTGGCACCTATGGCCTCGGCATCACTGCTTTTCCCTTTAAATTTTACCCTGAGGTAGTGATTTGGCTGTTCTTTCTGATCTGATTTGTAAAGCTGGTTTTCATACACTGAAGCCGGGTCGTTGATATTATTTACTACAAAATCAAGATCGCCGTCATTATCCAGATCCACATACGCCGCACCATTGGAGAACGAGGGCTGGTTAAGCCCCCAGGCCTCTGTCTGGTCATCAAATCTCAGGTCACCCGTATTGCGATAAGCATAATTGGGTATTTTGACTACCGGTATCAGGTTTTGCAGGTACATCATACTTGCCACATTTCCTGCCGGACCACTGCGGTAGGAGGCGAAATCCCTGTCGGTTACGTCTTTAGGAAAGCCATTGGTAATGATGAGATCTTTGTAACCATCATTGTCAAAATCAGCCACCAGGGGCGTCCAGCTCCAGTCTGTCTGGTAGATATTGGCCATATGTCCTATTTCGCTGAAAACAGGATGCCCTTCTGGTGACATTCCCTGGTTAAGCTGCAGGGTATTTCTTACGTACTGATGCTGATAGCCAAATTGTGCATTATTGATGTAGGTCATGTAGTTGTTCGGGCCGAGCATCTGCTTCTGCCGCTGGTTGTTTTCAGGCAACATATCCAGGGCGATGATATCTACCAGCCCGTCATTGTTAAAATCCACCACATCACTGCCCATGGCTGAGTGGCTGGTGTGGTTCAGGTAATCTTCTATCCGGTTGGTAAAGGTGCCGTCCTGGTTGTTGATGTATAGCAGGTCATTGGAGATGTAGTCATTGGAAATATAAATATCCGGCCATCCATCCAGGTTGATGTCGGATACGGTGATCCCCAACCCAAACCCTTCTATGAGGATGCCCGCTTCTTTACTCACATTGGTAAATACCGGATGCCCATCGGCGCCCACGCCATCGTTGCGGTAAAGGCGATCATTGTTGATAGAAGAGCCATCTTCCAGTTTTTTCCGGTAGCTTCCCGGCAGTTTGGTATCTATGACATTGGTAAGCAGGTAGAGGTCCAGGTCGCCATCCAGGTCATAGTCAAAGAAGGCCGCCTGGGTAGTATTGCCATCATCGGCTATGCCATAGGCTTCGGCCATTTCTTTGAAGGTGGGTATGCCTGCTTCATTGATGCCCTGGTTGATGTAGAGTAGATTTTTTCTTCTTTCGGGTTCTTTATAGATGGTAGTCGATACGTATATATCCTGCCAGCCGTCATTATTAATATCAACGACGGCAACTCCGGAGCACCAGCGTCCTTCCCCGGCCACTCCGGCCTCTGCTGTGATGTCTCTGAAGCTGAGCTCTCCTTCGTTTAGATAGAGGGCATTATTTACCATATTTCCGGTGAAGTAGATATCTTCCAGCCCGTCATTATTAAAATCGCCAATGCCCACGCCTCCTCCGTTGTAGACATATTCTTCTTTGAGAATATTGAAGGTATCGTTTTCAGTGATGGTATTGATAAATTGAACCCCCGATGCTTCGGGTTCAAGTAATTTAAAAAGGGTAGGTTCTTCTCTGGTGCAGGCGCCCAGCATTACCAAAGATAAGGTTGTAAGTGTAGCAAGTTGTAATAATCTCATCACGTTTCTATTTTCTGCTTCTTCCAAAAGCTCGGCTTGTGTGACTTAGTT
>JBKHDR010000195.1:0-5705 GCA_046541235.1 Cyclobacteriaceae bacterium
TAGCTGGTGTCTTATACAAAAAATACTAGAAGAAAGCCCGACTTGTGTGAAACAGGCGGGGCTTTCTACTGTTTGATAGGCTGATATTCATTTTCTGTTTTCCCACTTATCCGGATACAGGTAGGTGTTGAAGACAGCTCTGATCACAACCACTTTATCAGCTTCATGGACAGTAAAATGAATCATGAAAGGAAACTTCTTCAGGGGCAGGCAACGAACTTCATCATAGCGGACCTGAAAGAAAGGGTTAACTTTTAGTGATTTAAAGCAGCTCTTTACCTCTGCCAGGAATTTCCTGCCCAGTCCGGCCTGTTTTTCATTGTACCAGTCAATACTTTGCTGGATGTCATCCAGGGCTTCCGGTTCGACCTTGATTTTAAAAGCCATTAATCGAGCCTAAAATTATCCTGCACCTGCTCCCAATCCAGCAGCCTTTCAGGGTTTTGACTGGTTTTTTTTATCCGCTCCCTTACAATTGCTTTATGTTCTTCTGGGATATCCAGTTCTTCAACTTTTGCAAATCCAAGCTTTTGCACCAGCTCCAGGAAGAAGGCGTACTGATTATCAGGAATATTTAAGGTAATCTGTTTCATAATTTTTTAAGTTAAGAAGCGTAAGCCTGTTTGGTTTTAGTATCTCTTAAAAGGCATCCATCAAAGCTAGTAAATGACTTTTATCTTCTGAACTAAGGAGTTCAATGTCCTGTAGCCTTTTTACCGTCTGTTTATCAAAAGTAGGTCTGGCAGTTTCAACGACCTGATAATCCACTGTTACATTAAAAACATCGGCTATTTTCTTAGCTGTTTCCACAGAAGGAACGGCTTCATTACGTTCATACTTGCCAATAGCTTCTCAAGATGCCTGTATATTTTTTGCCAGCTCGGTTTGGGACCAGCCGTTTTGTTTACGAAGTTGCGCTATTCTATCACCAATTTTAACCATGATTAAACCTCTAAATGGATGATTATACATCAATAATTCAAAAATACGGTAATAAGATGCATAAAAAAACACGATAGTTGTTTTGATGATGAGGAGGATAAGATTTAATAATGGGTGCTGGTAACCTAATTCCATGACCGACAATAAAGTGTAGCTATGATCAGTAGACAAACAGAATGGTTTATCCGCATAACAGGTACGGGCCTACTGGCTTTTGCGCTGTATAAACTGTACAGCAGACCGCTTACCCACAGCTATCACGAGGCCTTTCTCTTCAACCATTTGCAGATCGTGCTTTTTGTTATGATCCTGCTGGTACTGGCCCTGGTAGCGGTAAGTTTTGAAAAGAAGCGCTGGAGAGGACTGGTCTTCGGCATTTCATTCTGTCTGCTTGCACCTTATCCTTTTATACATCATACCTATACGCAGCGGGCCGAGCAGTATTTCTTTGAACAAAGGTATGATCTGCTGCAGAGTCTGAACAGAAGTATACTGGAAGAAAAAGACAGTGAAGAAAGCATCTATTATTATCTGGATGCTTACCAGCTTAAAGCTTATGAAAAAGGGCAGAATTACATTGCCTATCAGGTAGACCGAATGCCCGAGCAGCGGGATGGCTTTGTGTACCTGCTGGAGGGAGAACTGCCTGATCGCCTCTTTCAGTTTCCGCTCCGCCGGCTGCAGCCCCTGGGTGCTGGCTGGTACGCCTTCAGTGCGGGCTAAGCGGTTTTTTTGTCAATGACAAAATCTGTACTTTGGCGGAGTTTACATTTATATAACCTAACAACTCATGTCAATCAAGCTAACATCGTATTACCCCTTCGCCTTTCCAGGATTGCGCCGCCTGTGTGTTTCTCTGATGGTGGCCATGGCAGTCTCATCATGCCAGCAGTCTGCACAGGAAAATAGCGCCGGCACTTCCTCAGAAGCCGGGACCGTAGCCGCAGCAGCTGTGGAAACGGCAGAATTTCAGCCTATCTTCAACGGGCAGAACCTGGACGGATGGAACATTCATGGTACCGAAAAATGGTATGTGGAAGACGGGCAGATTATCTGCGAAAGCGGCCCGGATAAAGCCTACGGCTACCTGGCTACTACCCAATTTTACAAGGATTTTGTGCTTGAACTGGAATTCAAGCAGGAGGATAACGGTAACAGCGGCGTGTTCTTCCGTTCTACGCTGGATGGGACCAAAATCAGCGGATGGCAGGTAGAGGTGGCCCCTCCGGGAAATGACACCGGGGGCATCTACGAATCCTACGGCCGAGGCTGGCTGGTACAGATACCGGAAGAGCAGGAAAACATTCTTAAGATGGGCGAGTGGAACAAAATGCGCATAGAAGTAATGGGCGATGAGGTGAAAACCTACCTGAATGGTGAGCAGATGGTCTCTCTCCAGGATGAGAAAATAGGTGAGGCCAACGGATCCATCGCTTTGCAGATCCACGATGGGGGCGGCATCAAGGTACGCTGGCGGAACCTGCAGCTGAAGGAATTATGAAGAACATACAATCAGGGAGGTCAGGACAGGCTTCCCTTTTTTATGAAGTAATTCTGAAAAAAGCAGGTGCAAAAGATGAGAAGCCAGGTATTCACTTTCATACCAAGTGGTGAACAAGGGTAATGTAAAAATAATATTTTTCAGGGGCTTCTTTGCGGCCGAGTGACAGGGGCTGATAATCACTTCCTCATTTCAGATAATCAAAAAAATCTGCCTAATTTTACATCTACGCTACACAATCTAACCAAGAGAGCAATGGATCAAGCTACCGCTTTGGAAAAGCAATTTGAAAAAATTCCAACTACCATTTTTGAAGATTCCGGCGTCGCTTCACGGGAAATCGCCAAAACCATTCGCGACCTGATCGTTGAGAAGCAACAGCAAGGCGAAAATGCTGTACTGGGGCTGGCTACCGGCTCATCGCCCACCCGGGTTTACGAAGAACTGGTGAGGATGCACAAGGAAGAAGGCCTGAGCTTCAGAAATGTCATCACCTTCAACCTGGACGAATACTATCCCATGGAGCCCGACAAGCTGCAGAGCTATGTGCGCTTCATGAAGGAGTACCTTTTTGACCACGTGGATATTGATCCGGCCAATTACCATGTACCTGATGGCACGGTGCCTATTGAAAAAATCAGTGAGTACTGCGTGGCTTATGAGCAAAAAATCAGGGATGCCGGCGGTCTTGACCTGCAAATCCTGGGTATAGGCGGCACAGGCCATATTGGGTTCAACGAGCCCGGTTCGCGTGAGCTTTCCCGAACCCGCCTTATCACGCTGGATAAAATCACCCGTATTGCGGCTGCCAGCGACTTTTTCGGTGAAGAATTTGTGCCTCGCCGTGCGATCACTATGGGTGTTCAGACCATCATGGAAGCCCGCAAGATCATACTGATGGCCTGGGGAGAAGGCAAGTCGCAGGTGATCCACAAAGCAGTGGAGGGCCCCATTACCGACCAGGTACCGGCTACCTTCCTGCAGGAGCACCATAATGCCCATATCATAGTAGATGAAGCGGCCGCTGCCGAACTAACCCGTATCAAAACGCCCTGGCTGGTGGGCCCCTGCGACTGGGACAAGAAGCTGACCCGTAAGGCGGTGGTGTGGCTGTGTGAAAAAGTGCAGAAGCCGGTCCTCAAACTTACCCCCGAAGACTACAACGAAAATGGTATGAGCGACCTCATTGCCGACCATGGCCCGGCTTATGAGATCAACATCCGCATTTTCAACGAACTGCAGCATACCATCACCGGCTGGCCGGGAGGTAAGCCCAATGCCGATGACAGCCAGCGTCCGGAGCGGGCCAACCCTTTCCCAAAAAGAGCGATTATCTTCAGCCCTCACCCCGACGATGATGTAATTTCCATGGGAGGCACCCTGCTGCGCCTGGTAGACCAGGGACATGAAGTGCATGTAGCCTACCAGACTTCCGGAAACATCGCTGTGTTTGATGATGACGCCCTTCGTTTTGCTGATTTCGTCAAAGATTTCAAAGAGGCATTTGGTATCAATGACGACCGTATAGAAAGCATGTTTGATGAAGTATACCAGGCTACCGAAAACAAGCTTCCCGGACAGGTAGACCCTCGTCCTGTGCAACTGATCAAAGGACTCATCCGCCGCGGTGAGGCCAAAGCTGCCTGCCGCTACTGCGGTATTGCCGATGAGAATACCCATTTTATGGACATGCCCTTCTACGAAACGGGCAAAGTACGCAAAAAGCCCCTGAGCGAAGAGGACATTCAGATCACGGTAGAACTGCTGCAGAAGGTAAAGCCTCAGCAGATCTACGCGGCCGGTGACCTTTCTGACCCTCACGGTACACACCGCGTCTGCCTGAGTGCCATCATGCAGGCCATTGAGCGCCTCAAGCATGAAGACTGGATGAAAGACTGCTACGTATGGCTCTACCGAGGCGCCTGGCAGGAGTGGGAAATCCACCAGATTGAGATGGCCGTACCTATCAGCCCGATTGAATTGATGCGCAAACGCCGCGCGGTGTTCAAGCACCAGTCGCAGAAAGACCGTCCGCTCTTTCCCGGCTCAGATCCGAGAGAGTTCTGGCAGCGCGCCGAAGACCGTAACCGCGGCACCGCCATTGCCTATGATAAACTTGGCCTGGCCGAATACGAAGCCATGGAGGCTTTTGTGCGGTATCATTTCTAGAAAAAATATTAATGCCAGACGGGAAGTCTGGCATTTTACTTTTACACCCCCTTCACAAATCCCTCCTGGCTGAAGGCCGGGTCGGGATATTTGTAGAAACCTTCTCCCGTTTTTACCCCTAATTTGCCCTGGTCAATGTAGCTTTTGAGCAGTTCGGCAAAGCGCTGGCTCTTGGCATCTTTCATACCCCTGGTGACGTGCCAGGCAGTATCCAGGCCTACCGAATCAATGATGCCGAAAGGGCCGGTGGGCATTTTGAAATTGCCCATCCAGGAGCGGTCGATGTCTTCTATGCTGGCTACCTGCCCTGTTAGCAGGGCACCAGCTGCACCGATAAAAGCCATGAGCATGGCATTGAAAATGTAGCCGGGAGACTCCTTGCTGACTACAACAGGGGTCTGGTTGAGTTTTAGTCCCATTTCGCGCAAAAATCCGATAATCCACGCTTCGGTACCGGGATGCGGCATGATATCCACCACATTGGCCCAGAACACATCATGGAAATGAAAGGCGCAGAAGCGCTCGGGCATACCCGATTCCTGGGCAAACATAGAGGGCAGCAGGTAAGAGGTATTGGTGGTCAGTACGGCTTCTTTCTTCCAGAGTGGCGCCCATCCGGCCCAGGCTTTCTTTTTGAGCTCCACGTCCTCAATGATAGATTCGCTGACGAAATCAGCCTGGGGAGCAGCTGATTGGATATCAGAAGTGAAGCTGATACGGCTTTTGGCGGCATCGGCCGCTTGCTGGCTGATCTTTTCTTCTTTGATCAGTCCATTCAGGATCTTCTCCTGTATTTTTTCCGCACTTTGCAGGGCTACTTCGTGGATGTCATAAATGGTGGTATCAAAGCCGCTGAGGGCCGACTGAAGGCCTATCCTGAGGCCAAGGGTGCCGCTGCCCAGGATGAGCACATTTTTTACGTCTTCAATTTTGAGTTGCATGTTGTAGGATAATTTGGTCAGCCGAAAAGTAAAGCATTTGGGGCTGAAGAGAAAGAAATCTTAAATGAAAAAGGTAATCAGAGGCGGCGATTTACATTCTCGTGATGTAGACATAGTAGCCTCCGTATTCATGGCCTTCCGCATCTTTGTAC
>JBKHDR010000196.1:0-5622 GCA_046541235.1 Cyclobacteriaceae bacterium
CCGGGGAAGGTACAGACAAAGGGATACTCTCCCGGCTCAGCAGGAGCTGTAAAACTCAGGGTAACCGTCTGCTCAGGATTGACCAAAGGGGTATTAAAAAGCACTTCAGGCATATCCGGCACATAATTTTTTTCAGCGGCACCAGGCTCAGAAGCCATAGCATCAGCGGCTTTACCTACTTTTTCCAGCGAACCGGGCGAGAGGATAAGCAGGTTGTGCTGCATGAAATCAGGATTCTCAAAGGTAATCAGCACCTCTTTGCCAGCCTCTACTTTGAACTCTTTGATGTCGTACTTCATATCATTTTTGATGGTACGGATCAGTACCTGCTGTGCGTCAGAAGAGGCAGCGGAAGCCACGGCAGTTTCTGGCTCGACCTGCCAGTAGTTTTCCATCAGCAGCTCAGCTACAGTAGTTTCTTCAAAAACATTGCCCCGGCGGTTGAATATTTCCGCCACTTTGTACTTCCATTCGCCAGCCAGCGGGATGCGTTCATCACCCAACTGCAGGTACATTTCCGAGGCAGGAGAGCGGAAGCCACCTTCATTCTGAAAATCTTCCATCATAATGGCAATGAGGTTGCTGCCAGTTTTCAGCGTACCTGCAGGAAGTTGGTATATCCGCTTTTCATCAAACTTATCAATGCTACCGACTTTTTTACCGTTGATCCAGGTTTCGTCTTTGTCATTGATTTCTCCCAGGTGAATAGTTGCTTTCTGTCCTGCCAGCGATGCAGGGATGTCAACAGTACGGCGGAACCAGATCCGTCCGTCCAGGTCAAGACCAACCTTTTCTATGATGGCCGGCAACTGCAGACTTTTCCATTTGGTATCATCAAAGGCCGCAGTCTGTACATTTGTCAGGTCTTGCTCTTCTTCGGAGGGCTTGGTATAATCAGGATTTTCGTCCATGTAAGCCTCCATAAAACCCTGTGCATGACGAGACGAGGCCAGGTAAACCGCTTTGCTCAACCATTCATCCTGCTGCACGGCTGCTTCCTGACTCATGTCATACAACATGCGTCCGATCTTATTGGAAGCGGGCATATCGGCCAGGGCCAGTATCGCCGCTTTGCGGGTATGCGGATCTTTATCACTGACGATGCCTGACTTCAGTATCGCCTGACGCGCCCAGCTTGTAGATGGCAGTACCTGCAGGGCAGCTTTACGGACAGCAGGGGCAGGATGGTTCAGGGCCTTCACCGCCACCCGGTAAGCTTCTTCGTTGGAGCCGTCCATCACACCCAGGCCGTGCAGTGTCCAGAGGGCATGCAGGGCGGCAGGGCTGTTGCCCAGTTCGTCAGTGCGCGTATTCTTCACTTGATCCAGGAGCATCGGCACCACATCGGTCTCACCTCTTTCTACCAGCAGCCGCTGAGCGGTCATACGCCAGTGCATATTTTCGTGAGAGAGAGCCTTTACCAGGGCTTCAGGCTCATCTTGACTAAGGCTGATGGGTTCATACGCAGGAGTCTCCTCATGCACCACCCGCCAGATACGGCCGTGGGTACGGTCGCGCAAGGGATTGATGTGGGCATTGCCAGGGCCATTCTCCGCCTGGTAGCCACCCCGGTCAGGTGATGGAGTAGGATTATGCTGAATAATAAAATTGTACCAGTCCAGCACCCAAACGGCTCCGTCGGGACCGACTTTGGCCTCTACGGGAGAAACCCATTCGTCGGCACTGGCCATCAGGTTCCAGCCGTCTTTTTCTTTGAATCCGGCTCCGTCAGGCTCAATAATGGCCGTATGCAGCAGGTGGCCGGTGGGTTCACAGACCAAAGCCATGCGGTTCCAGTATTCCTGCGGGAAGCTGCGGGCGGTATAGAAATGATGCCCGGATGCAGCGGTAAAACCACCAAATACGTCTACCTGACGAACATTAGGTGTAGCCGGATGCATGGCGTAGTGTCCGTCTATCTTGACGCTACCACCTCCATCCAGGCCACGGACCTGCTCAAAGTAGCGGTTGGGAATGCCCAGGTATACACTGTGGGTGTTATTAGCCGTAGAGGCAAAAACGTCAAATTCTTCGGAGAAACCAATGCCCCAGGTGTTGTTGCTGGTGCGGGTCAGGTATTCAAACTGGCGCAGGTCGGGTGTAAAGCGATACAGCCCCTGTCCGAATTTAAAGTCTTTACCGGCCACTCTGCCCTCAAAACCAGAATAGCCTACGGTACCCCAGATCTGGTTATCAATACCGTAGGTAAGGTTAGAAGGTCCGGCGTGGGTGTCAAAAGTACCCCAGCCACTAATGATTTCCTGTCTTACATCAGCTTTATCGTCACCATCAGTGTCTTTCAGAAAGAGAAATTTAGGTGCCTGGCTGACGATGATGCCGCCGTTGGCGAATGTGAGTCCAGTGGGAATGTTGAGTCCTTCAGCAAAGACAGTTACCTTATCGGCTTTGTTGTCGCCATCGGTATCTTCCAGTATTTTAATGCGGTCGTCACCCTTTTCGTTCTGGTTGCGCACCGAGTTGGGGTAATCTACCGTTTCAATGACCCACAGTCGGCCTTTCTCATCCCAGTCCATGGCGATAGGATTGATGATATCCGGCTCGGAAGCGAAAAGTTCCAGGCGGAAACCGGGAGGCAACTGGATCAGCTTTTTAGATTCCTCAGGCGAGAGGGGCGCCTGCAACTGCGGCCAGGGGTCGCGTTTTTCATAATTGGGAATATTGGCCGAAGCCTCATATACCAGTTGTGGCATGTCGGCCATATAAGCCTGCCACTGTTCCTTTACCTTGTCATTGACCGCCCAGAGGATGCCTTTTTCCATGAGATCATGAAAAGCAGGTTGGCTCCAGGTTCTTTCGTCATGGCCGTAGGCAGTATAGAAAACCTTGCCTTTGCCGTACTCCTTCACCCAGGTCCAGGGCTCCTTATGTTCCCCTTCTGTTCTTTCCATCAGTATGGTACGGTCATCGGTATGCATGTGGTGTACGTAAGTCTCGTCCCAGGTACTGAACTCCTTCAGTCCTTCCACCGCCGGATGACCAGCCTGTAGAATATTAGCGGTGAATGTACCCGTTTTGTGCTCTTTAAACTGTGCGCCCACCAGGGCTACATATTCGGGAGAATTGCGGAAGCAGAAACTGGCACTATGCACCGGAATAAAGCCTTTTCCTTCTTCCACAAAAGACAGCAGGGCATTCTCCTGCGAAGGAGTGATCACATCGTGATTGGCGTAGATCAGCAGGCCGTCGTATTTGCTGAGATTTTCGGTATTAAGATCGTTAGGATCTTCGGTGTAGCTGATGTTGATCCCTTTTTTGGAGAGTGCTGCGGAGAGCATGGGCGCATAAGCAGCCGAGTGATGATGCTCACTGGCATGCCCGAGGAAGAGGACTTCTATCCTGCGTGGGCCTTCATCAGCTGGCTGCGAACGTTGGCAAGCCTGTGAAAATAAAAGAAGACTGAGTAGTAAGGTTGTTGCGAGTGTAGATGTAATTCTGATCATTTTCTTTTACTCTTAAGAATGCTGTTTACAATGATGAGAAAGTTCTTATGAAAAATCATGCTGTTTTTTATCCTAAATTGACTATAAATTATCTCTAATGACTTCTCATTTATTAAATAAAAGATAAATTAGTGTAAATATGAAACAGGCACTACAAAAATCTCCCATACCTGAATCGCGGCTTTTCGTGATTCGGGACCTACAGGAACCCCATTTTGACCCCAACTGGCACTTTCACCCGGAATATCAGCTATTCGTGGTGCTGGAAGGTACAGGCACCCGCTTTGTAGGTGATCATGTAAAATCCTTTGAGGAGGGTGATATGGTATTTACCGGCCCTAACCTGCCCCACCTCTGGCACAGCAGCCCTGCCTACTTTGATCCGAAAAATGGGCTAAGTACCCGGGGCATCGTTATCTACTTCCAGGAAAGCTTTCCGGGGCAGGACTTTATCCGTAAAGATGAAACCATCAGGCTGCGTCAGCTTTTTGAAAGATCGCGCCGAGGACTGGAAATATACGGAACTACCGCAAGGAAGGTCAGGCAGAACATGCTGGAGCTGCTACACCTTGACGAACTGGACAGCATCATTCTTTTACTCCAGATTCTGAATACCCTGCTGCATTCGGAAGAAATGCATGAACTTTCAAGTGCCGGTTACAGCAATGCCCTTAAAGAAGGCGATACGGAAATCATGAAGCTGGTGCATTCTTATGTAATGGATCATTTTACCCGTAAGATCAGCCTGGCTGAAGTGGCAGCGATAGCCAACATGACGCCGACTTCCTTCAGCCGTTATTTTAAGCTGCATGCCAATAAAACCTTCTCCGAACTGCTCAGCGAGATACGTATCGGTCACGCCTGCCGGCTACTAATTGAAGAAAAGATGAACGTTTCCCTGGCCTGCTACGAAAGTGGCTTTCAGACGCTATCCAACTTCAACCGGCAGTTCAAAGCAATCATGAAGCGCACGCCTTTGGAATACAAAAAGCAATGGCAGCAAAACACATCGGTAATGTCATAAAGTATCGGAAAGTCATATTTGTATCATGATATAGAAGGTCTTTAAATGCGGCAGCACGGACCTGGAAAAATACGGCAGGAGTAAATCGGGGCAGCAAAAATGCCGCTGCAAAGGTTGCAATGCCTGTTTTCAGCTCAGTTACAGCTACAATGCATGCAAAGAAGGCATTGAAGAGCAGGTCTGGGAGATGAGCCTGAACGGCTCGGGCACACGTGACATAGGCCGCGTACTGCCCATCAGTAAGGATACCGTGACGGCCATCCTTAACTTAAAAAGAAGAGCCGTCCAAGGTGCCCCCCCAAGTGGTTGAGGGGGGAGAAATGGGTCGGCTCAACGAGCTGGAAGCCGAGATCTGCCTCCACGTGGATTCGGATGAGCAGTGGAGCTATGTCCAAAAGCAAAGGAAGCAGCGGTGGCTATGGTATATACGGGAGCGTTTCGGCGGCAGGATACTGGCCTACAGGCCAGGCAAAAGGACCGATGAGACCTTTCGGGAACTGCATGCAGGCATCCGCGGCACACCTGCCCATCAGGTATTACCACACAGAAGACTGGGGGCTTATTATCGGGAGCTGCCCCTTTGGCAGGTCCATTCAACGGACAAAGCCGATATGCAGGGCATCAAGAGGCAGAAACTCAATTTCAGGACGCACATCAAAGGCCTGTAGAGGAAAACGATCTGTTTTTCCAGAAGCCAGGAGGCAGACGATAAAGTGATCGGTATCTACATCAACAGGTTCTGCTATAAGTATGGGAGTTACAAAGAAGCCGCTGAATCCGAGTATTAAAGCTTATTACGATAATTTGTTAAGTGCTTGAAAACAGAGCATTAAAAGAACAAAAGCGGTAGCTAATCTTCTTTTTATACTATGCCAAGAAAACAAAAGAAGCAAAATAACCCGGCCAGGGACTAACGCCAATTACTAAGACTAACCAGCTTAGAAGCCGATGAGTTTTTCCTGAGTTTGACACGGTTTTGAGACAAGTACCTGTTAATGAGCATTTTGCAAAAACACTTTCGATATACAACTTATCGTAAGTGCTTGATTATCTGATCCTTAGAGATGAGATCGGGAAGTCCCCAGCAATTCACGGTTTGGCAAATGTAGGGGATAAGGCGTAGTTTTGCTTGATGGG
>JBKHDR010000197.1:0-5593 GCA_046541235.1 Cyclobacteriaceae bacterium
AAGTGGGTCCTGTAGGATTCGAACCTACGACCCCCTGCTTGTAAGGCAGGTGCTCTAAACCAACTGAGCTAAGAACCCTTATTTTTCCTTTTTGGACTTTGTTTTCCTAAAAGGTGCTGCAAAGGTAATAGTAGTTTTTTAAAAAGCAAACCGCACCCTTCCCTTTTTTATTTTTTCTTTTCAGGCCTTTATCCGCTTATCTATCCCAAGATTCTGAACATATTTGTACTAAGAGCTATTAAGTATCGTAATATAATTGGCAGCTTAATTGCTCAGGCTCAGAAAAAAACAGGTGCTTTGATCAGAAGATTTTTTGTCACTTCCCTTCTCACTATCACGCTGCTGCTGGCTGCTGCCGGACTCTATATGCACCTGCACCAGGATGAACTTATCCGGCAGTTTGTCAAGCAGGCCAATACCGTTCTGAGCACCCCCGTTAAGGTCAAAAACATCAGGCTCTCGCTCTGGGAACAGTTTCCCCGAATCGCCATCTCCCTAAGCGAGGTGGAGATCTATGGCAGCCCAACCAACTCACTTAAAGCCAGCCAAACCGACAGCCTGCTGGCTACCGCCGCTCAGCTTGATTTTACCTTCAACCTCTGGCACTTTGTCCGGGGCCAATACGAGATAGAAAGAGTGTACCTGACCGACAGCTGGGTTACTTTACTCATAGATAAGGCAGGCGCTAACAATTACAGCATTTTCCGTAAAAGAGAAGGTACTGAGGCTCCCGCAGAAGCCTCCCCGCTGCGCTTTAGCCTCAATCATATCCAGCTCAAAAATGTGGAGGTCAGCTATGAGGACCAGCAAATCCGGCAGCATCACCAGTTCCTAGCGCAGGAGATGACCTCCCTGCTGGAGGTAGAAGGTGAAATGTATGACATAGCAGTGTCAGGTGATATGGAAACCCGCTTTATCCGCATTGGGCAGGACGAGTACTTCCGTAACAAGCCGCTCCGCCTTGACACCCACATGGCATATGATTACCCGCAACGCTACCTGCGCATAGATACCACTCGCGTAGATATCGGCCAGGGACATTTTCTTCTTAGCGGCATTGTTGACCAGGCCCATGATAATTATGTAGATATCAAGCTGAAGGGAGAAAATACCAGTCTGCAGACCCTGCTGTCCTTACTTCCCGAACCTATCATCCAGAGTTGGAAGGCTTATCGCAGTGAGGGCGAAGCCTATCTGCAGGGAAGCGTACGGGGTAACGTCACTTCCAGCGCCTCTCCCCTGGTCGAGCTTGACTTTGGCTGCCGGCAGGCTTCCTTCTATCATCCGGATTACAACAAGCGCATGAGCAACATCAGCCTACAGGGCAGCTTTACCAATGGGCAGCTACATAGCCTGCGCTCTTCTGTGCTTGAACTGAAAAATATTGAGGGTGTACTGGATGGCAGAACCCTGAGTGGCAGCCTGACACTTAGTAATTTTGATGATTACCACCTCAGCTGCCAGGTCAAAACGCAGATGGATATCAATTCCTTCTTTGCCTTTTATCCCGTTCCCGAGATCAGGGCTGCCCGGGGTGAAGTGAATGCAGATTTTGCCATCAGCGGTCGCCTGTCCGACCTGCAGGGCGAAAATCGCCACTACTGGCAGCGTATCAAAAGTAGCGGCGACATCAGCCTGCGCGGACTCGACATCCTCTGGCAGGCAAACCGCCTACCCGTAGAGGGCCTCAGGGGAAACCTGATGTTTAAAAACAGCGATCTGTCAGTCAGCAACCTGGAGGGGTATATCGGTAACAGTCACCTGGTGCTCAATGGTATGCTGCGTAATGCTTTTGCCTACCTGCTCTCCGATACCCAGCCGATCCACATAGAGGCTGATGTACAATCCCGGCAGATTGACCTGGATGAACTACTCTCCGGGCAAGAAGCGGCTCCTACCCAGGTCAATGACTGGCAGTCGGTGGCTGACAAGCAAACTTATCGTTTCAGACTGGACCCCCGGCTCAGGCTGTCGTTTGACCTGCAGGTTGATAAAATTAAATTTCAAAGATTCAGGGCCAAAAAGCTCAACGGCCACCTGGAAGTTAATGACCAGCAGGCCCGGCTGGAGAAAGCATCCCTGCATACTGCCGGCGGCCGTATCTCTGCCAGCGGGCTGCTCAGCACCCGCCGTCCCGATTTGATCACTCTTAGTGCCAGTACTGCCTTGGAGCATCTCCACGCCGATAGCATTTTCTACGTTTTCAATGATTTTGGGCAGGATTTCCTGACGCAGAGGCATCTTGAAGGAAAAGTATATGCCGATGTAGACTGGCAGATGCGGTTTGACCAGGCACTCCGCCTGGACTATCCTTCGCTGCGGGTGGATGTACTGGCTACCATCAGAGAGGGTCAACTCAATAATTTTGAACCCATGCAGAAGCTTTCCCGCTTTGTTGAAGAAGAAAGCCTGAACCACCTGCGTTTTGCGGAGATGAATAACCATATTCGCATCGTAGACCAGCGTATTTTCATTCCCCGTATGCAGGTAAGCTCTAATGTGACTGAGATGTGGGTAGAGGGAGTACACAGCTTTGACCATTTTATTGATTATCGTTTTGAAGTTCCTATGAATGCCTTTAGGATCCGCAAAGCTGCTCAACGCGACCGTGCGCAGGCCCGCGAAAGGCGCTATGGTGAGATCCTGGAAGATGACAGCCGACCTATGCATCTCTTCCTGAAGGCACAGGGCCATATAGATGATTATGCTATCAGTTATGATGGTGAAAATGCCAAAACCCAGTTCAGAGAAAACTTAAGGCAGGAAAAAGAAGAACTCAAAGAAATATTCCGCAATAAAGGTAAGGAGCCTTCTTACCAACTGGAACTGGAGGAAGAAGAGTACTTTGAGTTCGGTAAAAAGAGCAAACAGGCAGGGCAACAGTAGCCTTCCTGTTTTAATATTCATTTAGCTATTCATATATTTCATGTCTTTTGACCAAAGATTATCAGGCTTTTCAGCAACCGTTGGTAAGTTGCTTTTTACTTTACCTCTCCTTCTTCTTTCTTTTTACCCTCTCCAGGCCCAGTTTTCTATCACTGGCCTGGCTGATAAGGTGATTGAGACTTTCTCAGGTACTATCCTGCGTGATTCATCTGCCTACCCGGCAAGTTGGGTCATTGCCCCCCTGCTGGCTTACTCACCTGAGACCAGCGTACAGATAGGTATGGGCGGCATTCTGCTTTATAAAGGCCGCCGGGCTCTGCCTGAAGACCGTTCTTCATTTCTCTACCTGTCAGCCAGGTATACACTTAATCAGCAAGTCACTCTTTCACCAAGCTATTTCATCTTCAGCCCTGGCGAAAAATATATCCACAGCGGCAGCCTGCGCTACCGTAAGTTTCCGCAGTTTTATTACGGCATCGGCAACGACACCCCCGCCTCTAATGAAGAATTATATGATATCAGTACGCTGGAGCTTGAACACCTGAGCTACCGCAATATTGTGGGCAAACTATATGCGGGGGCTGGACTTCGCTTTTTGCGATCCTATAATCTTGAGTTGCCCGAGGGAGGCCTGCTTGCTACCTACAGGCCGGTAGGTACTACTGCCAATACCGCAGCGGGTCCGGGTTTCGGGCTGCTTTTTGATAACCGAAACAACCTGATGAGCACCAGCCAGGGAGTGCTGGCAGAGTTTCGCCATACCATCCATCATAAGAATTTTGGCAGTGATAATAATTACACCCTCAGCCTGTTGGATGTAAGAGCCTACTGGGCTCCCTTCGGCAAGAGAAAGGATATACTGGCCGGGCAGGTATATGCTTATTTGAGTGAAGGAGATATACCCTTCAACGAACTGGCACCTTTGGGAGGAGATATGATAATGAGGGGCTACTACCTGGGCCGTTACCTGGATGAAAAACTGCTAGCCACCCAGGTGGAATACCGCTTCCATGTGTGGAAGAGCCTGAGTATGGTAACTTTTGCCGGGATTGGAGACGTAGCGCCCCGCCTCAGCGCCTTTGAGTGGGATGAACTGAAATATTCTGTGGGAGGCGGGTTTCGCTACGAGTTGTTGCCGGGAGAGAACCTGAATATCCGCTTTGACTATGCCATCGGCAGGGATACCCAGAACTTTTACATCAATCTGTCGGAGGCTTTTTAGATCAGCCAAAGATTTTACTGAACAGCCCCTTCTCCTTCTTAGGCATGCTCAGCTCTTCATTAGGTTTCAGGTAGCGCCATACCTCACTCCAGCCGGGGAAACCGCCCAGGATACGGTCATCAATATAAATATCCGCTACAATCTTCGGGCTGTCTTCCGGATCCAGTATTTCGCCGGGATAGTTGCTGTTGACCGCATAGAATTCCACCCCGTTCTTTCTGCAGAAGTCTACTGCTTCTTCCAGGCTCCTGCCCCTGCGGCAGGTCCAGAGAATAAGTTTATGACGGTCTTTATGTAAGGCTTTCAAAGTCTGAAAGGCAAACAATTGCTCCTTACCTATTCTTGGGTAGGCGTCTTCTACGATAGTGCCGTCAAAATCTACTGCTATGATCATGGATGTACAATTATGCTTATTTTAGTACGAAACTAAGAAATTATTGCAAATAATTAAAATTATTATCTGAAATAAGATTATAAACCACTTATTTAACGCTAAAATACAATCTAAGTTTACCTAGAAATTTTGAGAAATTAGCCCTGCTGCCGTTCCTGCTAACTGAAAGGACAAAATCCGCGCCCAAATAAATCCCTTGTTTCAATGGTTTTTAAATGTCTTCACAATTTTCCTCTGTCACTTTAGGACACAAACTTATATATCACTCCAAGTTTACCTATTTTATCCAGTGCTCAGTAAGTGACTCCTGCTGCATGTAAGTTTATACAGCTTTTGTTATCATTTTAGTCTGCACTTACCAGATTGTTTTATTTTTCTGTCTTTAATTACTTGGATTTTATACCAGATATGCGCTAATTGAACAAACGTTCATATTCATATGTCTACCCAACAAAAAATAGTAGATACCGCTCTGACCCTTTTCAGTAAACATGGCTATGAAAAGACTTCCATTCGTACCATTGCTAAAGAAACGGATATTTCGCTGGGTTTAATGTACAATTACTTTAAAAGTAAAGAAGCCCTGCTGGAAGCCATTTTTGAAGCAGGCCTGGATGATATTAAAACTTCTTTTGCCTTTCCTGAAGACAGTCGGACACCCATCAAAGACCTGGTAGAAAATATATTTAGCATTCTTGAGGAAAAAAGAGCTTACTGGCGACTTCTGCACAGCATCCGGATGCAGCACGACCTGATGGAAAAATTTGCTCAGCGGCAGGAGGAAGTCAATAACTTTATACTTACTGAAATCAGCCTGATCCTGGAAGGTATGGGTTATCGACAGCCGATGCAGGAAGCTATACTACTGTATGCGACTATTGATGGCATAGCGGCGCACTACTTCATGAACGATAAATACCCCATTTGGAAAATAGCAGCTTTGCTGGTAAATAAATATCAGAATCCAGTTTCACCATGAATACTCACGTAAGTCTTGAGCTGTACCCGTTTGCCTCTCATTATTTTGAACCTCCCCAGGGCAGGATGCATTATGTTGACGAGGGCCAGGGCCCTGTCATCCTGATGGTGCA
>JBKHDR010000198.1:0-5562 GCA_046541235.1 Cyclobacteriaceae bacterium
TTGAAATGCCGAGTTTAGTATAGGAAGCCGAAGAGCCAAAGCGGAATTTTTTGCTGAAATCCAATTTCAATTTCATCCGCGGCAACATAAGCATCAGGCAAATGCCTGATCTGTTCATTCGTTTTCCTTTTTCCTCCTATTTCAAAGGTAAAAGTTTCATCTATCAGGAAATCTCCGGCTGAAGGCAGGCTGAGGGTATGCGCTGTACTGAGCTGATTCAAGAAAAAAGTTTCACGAAGTGTCCCTTCATTGACATAAGAAGGAGATAAAGCATAAGCCAGATTGGTATTGTTGAGATAGATTTTATCCGGTTTTTGAAGGATACTGATGCTTTTTCCCGTCTGTATCAGGCTACCGATCAAACGAGTCTTTTCCAGGTAGTGAAGGTACTGTATCAGCGTCTGACGTGAGATACCTATTTTTTCGCTTAGCTTTTTAATATTAGGCTTGAAGGGCACATTGGTAGCCAGGATGTAAAGCAACTGGTAAATTTTGCGGGCATTACGCGGGTCGTAGCCTTCAATAAAGTTCAGGTCAACATCAATGGTAAGACGCACCGTTTTTTCCAGGCGGGGAAGGTAGTAGGCTTCATCTTCCAGGAAAAAAGGGTAATAACCTGATTCCAGGTACTTTCTGAAATGTAACAGCGGTTTCAGCTGGGCAGATATATCTGCTGCTATCTCTGTATGTCGGCTAAGTACCTCCTTTAAATTGAGTATGGGGTAATCCAGGCCTTCCTTCAATTTCAAATATTCGCGAAAAGATAAGCCGGGTAGCTCATACATCATTGCCCGGCGACTCAAATCTACTTCCTGCCTTGAAATCTCAATGGCCGAAGAGCCGGTAAAGAAGAGGTAGATATCCGGAAAGTAGTCGTAGGCATTTTTCAGTTCCCTTGCCCACCCGGGATATTTGTGAACTTCATCTATGAAAAAATACTGCCCCCCCTGACTACGAAAAGATTCTATAAAATCAATGAGTGAGTTTTCAGTAAAGTATATATCGTCCAGGGTTATGTAAACTGACTTGCTGGAATCAAACCGCGTCTTTAGCTGCTGCAAAAAAAGAGTGGTTTTACCTGCACCTCTCGCTCCCAGGATACCTGTCAGCCGCCAGTCCCATTTGATCTGGTTGCCCGGATTACGTATGTAATCTGTATTAACAATGTTAAGTAAGCTGCGTGAACGAAGGATAAGTTTCTCCATTTTGGAAAGTGATTTTAACAAAATTAATAAATTTTGCTAATCTTACTTAACAAAAATAAACAAAAGTGTTAAGTTGATTTAACATATTTTAGTAACAGCTAATAAAAAAGCGCCACCCACTTCAAGCAGGCAGCGCCAATTTTTAATCATCTAATCTGGAATTTTTAATTTTCCAATTTGGATTCTACTGCGCCTCCATCTTGGCTGCATTACGCTTGCGCTCGTTTTCGTTGAGGTAAATCTTACGCATGCGAATGCTCTTGGGAGTCACTTCCAGGTACTCATCTTTTTGGATGTACTCCAGGGCTTCTTCCAGGGAGAAGGTCTGCTTGGGAGCAATTTTCACATTATCGTCAGAGCCGGAAGCACGCATGTTAGTCAGCTTCTTACCCTTCATGATATTGACCACCAGGTCATTGCTACGGCTATGCTCGCCAATTACCTGGCCTTCATAGACATCTTCGCCCGGATCTACGAAAAACACGCCTCTGTCCTGCAATTTATCTATAGCATAACCAGTACCCACGCCAGTCTCCATGGAGATAAGCGACCCATTGATACGGCCCTGTATGGCGCCTTTATAAGGCTCATAAGTTTTAAAGCGGTGGTTCATCACAGCTTCACCGGCGGTAGCGGTCAGCATATTACTGCGCAGGCCGATCAGGCCACGGGCAGGAATGTCAAACTCCAGGTGCTGCATATCACCACGTGATTCCATAATGGTCAGTTCACCCTTACGCTGGGTAGCCAGTTCAATCACTTTACCGGCCGACTCGGCAGGTACGTCTACCACCATATGCTCGATAGGCTCATGGCGTACTCCGTCAATTTCTTTGAAAAGTACCTGCGGCTGGCCTACCTGCAGCTCGTAGCCTTCGCGACGCATGGTTTCGATCAATACCGACAAATGCAGGATACCTCTTCCGTACACCAGGAATTTATCTTCGCTGTTGGTCTCCTGTATCTTAAGCGCCAGGTTCTTTTCAGTTTCTTTGAAGAGCCTGTCACGCAGGTGGCGGGAGGTTACGTATTTACCCTCTTTGCCGTAGAAAGGAGAGTTATTGATGGTGAAGAGCATACTCATGGTAGGCTCATCTATGGCAATACGGGTCAGGGGCTGAGGATTTTCAAAATCAGTTATGGTATCGCCGATCTCAAAATCTTCCAGGCCTACGATGGCACAAATATCACCGCTAGCTACTTCTGATACTTTCACTCTTCCCAGACCTTCAAAAGACTGCAATTCTTTGATACGGGCTTTCTTCACGCTGCCGTCTCTTTTGCAGAGACCGACAGTAGCACCTTCTTTGAGCACACCCTGGAACACACGGCCAATGGCGATACGGCCCACAAAGGCAGAATAGTCAAGGGAGGTCACCTGCAGTTGAGGCACGCCTTCACGATGAGGGGCTTCGGGTACGTGCGCCACGATGGCATCCAGCAGGGGCAGGATGTTATCCGTTTTTTTCTTCCAGTCGTCCGACATCCAGCCGTGCTTGGAGGAGCCGTACATGGTCACAAAATCCAGCTGCTCTTCGGTAGCATCCAGGTTGAACATGAGGTCAAATACCTGCTCATGTACTTCGTCGGGACGGCAGTTTTCTTTATCTACTTTGTTGACAACTACGATAGGCTTGAGGCCCAGGGAAAGGGCTTTGCTCAGTACGAAGCGGGTCTGCGGCATAGGGCCTTCAAAAGCGTCTACCAGCAGCAGCACGCCATCGGCCATTTTAAGAACGCGTTCTACCTCACCCCCAAAGTCGGCGTGACCGGGAGTGTCGATAATATTGATTTTGACGTCATTGTAACGGACCGACACGTTTTTGGAAACAATGGTGATACCGCGCTCCCGCTCCAGGTCGTTGTTGTCTAGTATGAGTTCTCCAGTTTCCTGATTTTCTCTGAATACTTTGGTGGCATGGATGATCTTATCGACCAGCGTGGTTTTACCGTGGTCAACGTGCGCGATGATCGCCACATTTCTGATGCTCTGCATGAATTTGTTTATTGATTTGCTATGAAAGCGCAAAAATAGCGCAATAGGTTCGATTTAACGGAACTATTATCTAAATAAAGTTTTGAGAGGCGTATCTTTTAGTTTAGGTAAGGCTTGTAAACTGCCGAAATGCATTTCCGAACATATGGTTTAGCGTACTGCTAATCAAAGGGTATAGAAACCCATAAGTTTGTTATAAAATTATGTTTTGTGAATTTTTCATAAATATTTTTTTTGAATATTTGAAAAAAGCTAAGTTTTAAGTAATTTCATTAAGTATTTATCAACCTTACCATTTACTTCTATGAGAAACATACGATTTCTTACTTTTGCGGGGGGGGGTATTCTCCTTTTTCTCCTTGCCTGTAGCCCCGAACTGACAGAGGAAGCCCGGCAAAGCAGCCGCTTTCCTACCAGTGACCAAGCCACACAGCTCAAACTTAGCTTTGAGTTGGAGGCAATTACACGCCAGGAAATTGTCTCATCCGGTGGAAAAGCCGACCTGAACTTTCTGGACGAAATTTCCAGCGAACCGGTGGCCAGCCGACAGGCAGTGCAACTCGCTATTTACCCAGACGGTCGCAGCGAGTACCTGATTGAGGAGCAGGAGCCGCAGCTTTTTTCCCTTCCTTCTGATTTTGAAGGCGTTCCTCCTGATGACATACCGCCCATCGTAAAAACTAAAATCAGCGGAGGCATGGCCTACTTCTATGATGCACAGGACGTACTGCTTTACGAACACCCGATGGAAGAAGACTACTTTTTAGCGGAGCAGATTGCCCGGCTGAGCGGTCAATACGACTGGGCAATACAGGCCAAAGCTGAAGGCGCCGAAGTGGAAACTTTGGACGGAGGTACCCTGCTCATCCGCAAAGCAGTACCTGCGGAAGAGATGCCCAGCGGCCCTGCCATGCGCATGGCCGGACGTTATACTGAGGAGGTGGTAGTTCCGGAACTGAACCTGCTGCTGGGCGCCAGCCTGCACGAAGCCGACGGCAGCCTGGTGAGTAGAATGGTGTACAAGTACAATTACTTGGAAGATAAAGACCAGTGGATACCGGAAAAAATGTGGTACGAAGAACACGGCACAAACGCCACCACCGGCAGCCAGTACATCAGCAAGACCAACTACTACATTGACAACTACAATCTCCAAACCAAGTAAACCATGAAAGCACTGTTTATCCTGCTGCTATGTGCAGCAAGCTCATTCACCGTCTTTGCCCAAAACCGAAACGTGATCTGGGTACATGGCTTAGGATCTGGACCGGATTTCTGGAACGAATATGCGGCTGAATTTCAGCAACAGCGGCGTATTGTTTCATCTAATCAAGGGTACAATACCGCCAACGGCGTGCCCGCTATGGCCGGTGATATAACGAACAGGACCCGTGGCCTAGCTAATCCTCAAACCATTGGCATAGGGCACAGCATGGGAGGCCTGTCCCTGCGGGAGATAGATGCGCGCACGGCACCCGGGCATGTGGGTGGTTTTATTACGGTTGGTTCTCCTTTGAATGGTGCCAGACTTGTAAACAACGTACAGAACGGACAGCTTACCTCTTATGTTTCCCATGGAGTTGATGAAATGTTGAAAGGACCACTAAGAGAGTTGCTTGGTGCAGGTTATATTGTACTAAATACAGGTACCCGTGCTTTTACCGGACGTTCTATCATAGAAGTACTTTTGCATGAAATTGGACTTGATGAGATACTAGTTTCACAGTTACCAGCAAGTGCTCCACAGTTGGCAGAAAATAGCCAGTATATGAATGGTAATAACGGTATGATTGGAGCAAGGCAGCTAAGAACCACTCGCCCCACAATTAGCATTTACGGCAATGAAAACAGCCCGGTGCACTTCCGCTTGGCATCCTCTTTTACAGGCCGCCCGGACACACACTTTCCCAATATTGTCCGAGATATCCGAGGTGTGTACAATGCTTTTTATATCAAGAACGTAGTAACTTTCTTCAATATTATTAATATTTCACGGGCTGCTGGCTGGAAAGCCGGGCGGGATTACCTGGACAGTGGTTCGGAAAAAGGCTGGAATAACCTGACTGGCGCCACCCGTTCGGAATCACGCCAAAGCTGTTTAGAAGAATGGGTATGTGGCAACGATTACTCCTGTTATGATAACATCGTGACTTTTGAGGATTTTCTGGCCTGTGAGGAACTCTGTTATCAAACAAGGTGCCGTACCATTACGGAACGTTACAACCAGCCCAGCGATGGCCTACTGCACCTCAGCACGCAGCTAGGACAAAGAACGAACATCACCACCAGCCAGTGGAACCCCAATGCCACCTTTGAGGCCCTGGGTGCTAACCACAGTGAGTTTGATCAGCATCCGGGGAC
>JBKHDR010000199.1:0-5489 GCA_046541235.1 Cyclobacteriaceae bacterium
TCCATTTTCCTTATCTTACTGTTTATCAGCACCTTTGTTATCATTTCGTACAGCTATGATTTGTATTTTGAAAGCCGGCTGTTGTCGGTTTTTTTTGTGCTTTTTTAGCCTTTTGTTTTTATAATTTTTTCTGCTTATCAAAATATTGTAGAGCTGAACAGTTTCTTATTTTAGCCAGCACGTCAAAAAACTTTCGGGCCTTGGCATTGCCATATAATGGCCCGGCCACCCGGTTCTCGCCATCCTGCCCGGCTGTCGCCGATAAGGCTAATGGGCTTACCGGCCCGGCAGTACGATTGAATGGCTTCTCGTATCATGATGACTGGTTGCAGAACCTGCTCATGGCTGCTTCTCTGTATGGCTGCCACGAGCAGCTACGCTATCCGTAATAATAAGGCTTTTTCATATACCAACTTTAACTCTCCTGTATCTTCCATATCAATCAGCTGGTCAAAAAGTATATATTCTAAAGCAAAGCTTCACTTGTAACCAAATGAAAACAGGCAGGTTCTTAATCTTATGTCTGTATGGGCGAGTGTTTATCTGCCTCAAACATCAAATTGCTTTTAGTTTGAACTTAAATTTTTGTCATTAAACTTATAATCAGGTAAATTAAAGGGGAAAAAAGCCTGTACATGACAATTAGTTATTCTTACAAAACAGTCTTGTAAAAATGTAAGTATGGTTTATCAAATGTTGCACAGGCTTATTTTTTCTAAAATATATGGTTCATTTTTCTACAATTTATAATTAGATCCTCATATGCAGCACCCCAGAATTCAGGAACTGGTGGATGAACAAGGTTATCTGCGTACCGCCATCGGTAATTCTCATGATGATATCAGAAACTCATTTCTTCATTATCTTTTTTTCGGCTTAGGCCGCTCTCCCCGCTACGCTTCCCTCAACGACATTTATAATTCGCTTGCCCTGGCCGTACGCGATAGGGTTTTTTACCGTTTTATAGACACCTTACAAACTGTCGCCCGCAAAGATGCCAGGGTAGTAGCTTACCTCTCAGCCGAATACCTTCCTGGTCCTCATCTGCATAATAATCTGCTCAACCTGAGAATCTTACAGACTACGCAGGAAGTAATGCAGGAGCTGGAGATTGACCTGAATGCACTTTTTGAACAGGAGGAGGAGCCTGGTCTGGGAAATGGGGGTTTAGGCAGGCTGGCCTCCTGCTACATGGACGCTATGGCAAACCTGGGCGTGCCCTCCCTTGCTTACGGGATACGTTACGAATTCGGAATCTTCGACCAGGCTATTGAACAGGGTTGGCAAAGGGAAATTACTGACAAATGGCTCAGGTACGGCTATCCCTGGGAGATAGAGCGGCCTGAAGTGGCTTATGAAGTCAAATTTGGTGGTAAAACCCGTGCGTACAATGATGCTGGAGGACGCTTCAGGGTGGATTGGCAGCCCGAATTTGTAGTAAGAGGCACGGCTCACGATACTCCTATACTGGGTTACCGGGGCACCTGCTCCCTCCTCAGGCTCTGGAAAGCAGAAGCAGTAGAGTCATTTGACTTTGACGCATTTAACCAGGGAGATTATTACAAGGCAGTAGAGGCTAAAATGATCTCTGAAAATATTACCAAGGTTTTGTACCCCAATGATCAGCTTCTTAGTGGCAAAGAACTGCGGCTTAAGCAGCAATTCTTTTTTGTAAGTTGTGCGTTACAGGATATGATCAGGCTGAATAGTCTGCAGCAGCGGCCACTATCCCGTTTTCATGAAAAGTTTGTTATCCAACTAAATGATACACACCCGGCAATTTCTGTAGCTGAGCTGATGCGTCTTCTTCTGGATGAACACCTGATGAGCTGGGACGAAGCCTGGCAGGTAACTACACAAACATTTGCCTTCACCAACCATACCCTCCTGCCCGAAGCTCTTGAAAAGTGGCCTCTGGTACTTTTTGAAAGATTGCTGCCCCGTCATCTGGAGATCATTTATGAGATCAACCATCGTTTCCTTGAGAACCTGAAGTACCAGTATGGCTATAACGATGAACAGCTGGCAGCCCTTTCATTGATTGATGAAACCGGCGAGAGATACATTCGCATGGCACACCTGGCTATAGTAGGCAGCCAAAAGGTGAATGGCGTATCGGCACTGCACTCTGAATTGCTCAAAACGCAGGTTCTGCAGAATTTTTATAAGATCTGGCCTGAAAAATTTACCAATGTGACCAATGGCATCAGCCAGAGAAGATTTCTCGGGGTTTGCAACGCCCGCCTTTCAGAACTGATCAGCAGTGAGATTGGCGATAACTGGCTGGTGGAACTGAATCAGTTGCTGCGGCTGGAACCACTGGCAGAGGATAAGAATTTTAGAAAAGCATGGCGTGATGTTAAGCTGGCCAATAAAACGCAACTGGCCGCCTACTTCAAACAAACGCTGGGGATAGAGGTAGACCCTAATTCACTGTTTGATGTACAGGCCAAAAGAATACATGAATATAAAAGGCAGCACCTCAAAATTTTGCATGTTTTGCATCTTTACCTTGAGCTTAAGGCTGGCAGGCTGCAGGATATGCCGGCCCAGACCTTCATCTTTGCCGGCAAGGCGGCGCCTTCTTATCATATGGCCAAGCTGATCATTCGGCTGATCCATGCAGTGGGCGAGCTGGTAAATCATGATAAGGAGATCAATGGGTTGCTCAAAGTCGTTTTTATGCCGGATTTTAATGTAAAAAACGCGCAGCGCCTCTATCCTGCAGCTGACCTTTCAGAGCAGATTTCCATGGCAGGGAAAGAAGCCTCAGGGACTGGCAATATGAAATTCAGCCTCAACGGAGCTCTTACTCTGGGCACATTGGATGGTGCAAACGTGGAAATCAGGGAGGCAGTGGGAGAGGAGCATTTTTTCCTATTTGGCTTGACTACACAGGAAGTTATGGAAAGAAAAAAGCATTATGAGCCCCAGAGAATCTATGAAGAAAACAGCGAAATACGTCAGCTACTGGATTTTCTTGTTTCAGGCAAACTGGCGGGAGGGGACCGTGAACTATTCAGGCCCATTTATGATCATCTCCGCTACATAGATTCTTATTTTTTACTGGCAGATTTCACTTCTTACCATCAGGTACACCAGCAGGTACTTCATGTCTGGAAAGACCAGGAAGAATGGAGCCGCCATGCCATCTTAAATGTAGCTCGCATGGGACGTTTTTCAGCCGATCGCTCCATTGTTGATTACTGCAAGAGAATCTGGAACATCCACGCCCTGCACGAAGCAGAAGTGGCGTACTGAGCATAGGCTAAAAAAAGAATTTTATCGGGACTTATAGATCTCTGGCTATGACAAAATCCGCTACCAGAGGCAGGTGATCACTTGCGGCTGCCTGCTGTGCCGTATCATATAGATAGCGTACCTGAATGGACTCATCAACGTAATATTGCATCATTTGCTCATTGATGAGAATGTAATCCAGCCTTCGGGAGGGAGCATCTGCCGGATGGGTGTCTACCTCAGCTGGAAGCGGATCTATAAAGTTAAGACCTGCTTCGCCGGTAATAAAATTGATTTCTTCACTGTCGGGATAAGCGTTAAAGTCACCTACGATCAGCTGGCGCTCTATACCTGTGCCCAGGCTGATCCTTTTCAGTTGCTGAGCCATCATCTCCAGCTGACCCATTCTCATGGCTTCATTGCGTGGGCCTCTGCCAGCTTTCAGATGCACGCCACTGAGCAGAAAACGGAAATCCTCACGGGGAATGACCTCAGTGGTAAATAGCCTGGTATTGATCTGCCGTTGGGTTTCTTTCTGCGTTTGACCAGCCTCATCCTCATATTCTAAAGGAGAATAGATATTGCCATAGCCAATGGACAGACCCAAAGGTGCACGGCTCATCACAATTACGTTCATGTACCAGTCAGGACTTTCTGCATCAGCAAAATAGTTGTAGTTCAAGTCAACCAGCAGAGAATCAGCAATCATCCTGGCCAGCTGTTCAGATTCAAACTCCTGCAGGACAACCACATCCGGGTTTACCTGCCTTATCGCATCAGCCAGCAACTGCATACGCTGGTTAAGCTGACTGCTATCAGGCGCATTTTCTCTGGGGTTATCGACATAAGGATTGTCGTAGCTGTCAACAAAGTGCTCTACGTTCCAGCTCATAATCCTCAAAGTATCACCTACCTGATCTGTGTAATCATCGGGTAAAACCAGGGGGTACATTTCAGTAAGTTCTGGTTGGTTGATTGTTTCTGAAAGCTGGCAGGAGGCGAGACTGCTGCTGATGAGAGCAGATAAAATAAAGAAGCGTAGCATATATAGGAAAAGATATAGATTAAAGAATACCAGGCTGCTAAACTAGTGCGAAAACTTGATGCTCATGCTACTGAGGTGTTAATTTTAGGTTAAGAAAAAAACTCCGGCAGTTTTATACCGGAGTTGAAATCAGATTTAATATTGAAAACTTAACTGTGCTCTTCCTTCAAAGTCGCCAGCAGGCTTACCAGATCACGAATTTCTTTCTTAGTTAAGAAATTCTTCATATCCGGCATACTGGAGGCTGCATTATCTCGCTCTACAATATCGGTTTTCATAATAACCGTATCCGGCTGACTGCCTACCTTCAGCATCAGTTCTTCCTCATTCTCGCCCTGGAGGATGCCGCTGATCTTACGCCCGTTTTTCAGGTCAAGGGTCACCACTCCGTAGCCAGGAGCCAGTCGGGCACTAGGATTAATGATGGCTTCCAGGAGCTGTTCGCGACTCAGGCGATTGGCTATACCATCCAGCGGCGGACCCACATTGCCTCCATAGTCACCCAGAGCATGGCAACGCATGCACTGAGCAGCCTGGTGACGGTAAAGGATCTGTCTTCCTTTTTCAGGATCACCTCCAAAAAGGGCACCCTGATAAGAGGCCAGCAGCATATCAGGCGACTGCCGGGAGCGGATTTCATCCATACGGGCGATCAGGTCAGAAGAACGGCTGCTGTCAATTGCTTCGGCAAGCTCCAGTTGTATTTCAGCGGCAAGGTCACCTGCATCCATTTTATTAAGGAGTTCCTGTAATGTAGCTTCCGTATAACGAGGCTCCAGGCTGCCCAGGGTAATCAGTGCGGCCTGCTTTTCTTCTACCGTACGTGTATTGATCACATCACGCAGCAGAGAAACCATTAAATCTTCTGCTAATTCAGTTTTTGCCAGAAGGTCAAGTCCGGCTACCCGGACAGTTTTCTCACGATCGGCCAGGGCAAGTTCAATGGCTTTGGCAATTTCTGGATCTTCCATTCTGGCCAGTGATTGCATAGCTTCCACCCTAACTTCGGGTTCACGGTCAGTACTTAGCAGTGCATAAAGCTGGGGAATGCCCTTATCGATATCTATCCTGCCGATGGCATTTACCGCTTCTAATCTTAGATCTTTATCTGGATGAGAAGCCAAACTGATTAGTACATCTGCCGCATTAATTCTGAGTTCGGCGGGGTCTCTTTCAATTTTTCCCCTGTATCGTCCGGTTACAC
>JBKHDR010000200.1:0-5488 GCA_046541235.1 Cyclobacteriaceae bacterium
GATAGTTTTCCTGAAAGCTGATACACCGCCAATTCTTTCAGTGTGATATAGTTTTTTTCTGCCATCACTATCTATTTCTATCTATTTCAATTTCAACTTACTACTATATCCGCCATCGGCTAGTGCTTACCTTCCACTCTTCCCGCCATCCGTACAGCACCGGCACCACAAAGAGGGTGATCAGCGCGATGGTCATACCGCCAAAAACCGGAATGGCCATCGGGATCATGATATCCGACCCGCGTCCGGAAGATGTCATCACAGGCAGCAGGGCCAGCAAGGTTGTAGCTGAGGTCATCAGGGCCGGACGCACCCGCTTCTGCCCGGCTTCCACCACCGCTGCTCTGATCTCAGGGATGGTTTTCGTTCGGTTCCTGTCAAACGACTGATCTAAATAGGTGGCGATCAGTACCCCATCGTCGGTGGCGATACCAAACAAGGCGATGAAGCCTACCCAGACCGCTACGCTCAGGTAGATAGTCTTGATCTGGAACAGCTCCCGCATATCGGTACCCAAAATGGAGAAGTCTACAAACCAATTCTGGCTGTAGAGCCAGATGAGCAGAAAACCACCGGAGAAAGCCACGGCAATCCCGGTAAACACCATGAAAGAAGTAGTGACGGAACGGAACTGGAAATACAGAATCAGGAAGATCACGCCCAGACAGAGCGGGATGATGATGCCCAGGCGGGCTTCTGCCCTGAGCTGGTTTTCATAACTTCCCGAAAAGCGGTAACTCACCCCGGTAGGCACTTCCAGCTCGCCGCTGTCTATCTTCTGCTGCAGGTAAAGCTGGGCAGCCTCTACCGTTTCTACCTCCGAATAGCCCTCTCTCTTATCAAAAAGGACATAACCGATCAGGAAGGTATCTTCGCTACGGATCATCTGCGGACCCTGCAGGTATTTGATCTCACTGATTTCGCCTAACGGAATCTGTGTGCCTGTAGGCGTAGGAATCAGTATCTGGCTGATCATTTCAGGATCGTCTCTCAGCTCGCGTGCATAGCGTACCCGTATGGGATAGCGTTCCCGGCCCTCTACACTGGTGCTCAGGGTGATACCTCCAATGGCTACTTCTATGTAATTCTGCACATCCATCACACTAAGGCCGTAACGTGCGATCTTCTCACGGTCAATATCAATTTCAAGGTAAGGTTTACCTACTATACGCTCCGCAAATACTGCCTCCTGCTTCACCGCAGGAACTTCGCCCAGGTATCTTTCCAGTTCCAAGCCGAAAGCCTCAATGGCAGGCAGGTCCGGACCTTTGACTTTGATGCCCATAGGGGCGCGCATCCCGGTCTGCAGCATCACCAGGCGGGTTTCAATGGGCTGCAGCTTGGGCGCTGATGTTACACCGGGTAAACGAGTGGCTTTGACAATCTCTTCCCAGATATCATTAGGCGACTGGATCTCATCTCTCCACTGTCGGAAGTAACGTCCGTCTTCATCAGGGATCAGTAAATCCGTATCCACATAAGGTTCCTGCCCCCCGGCCAGCGCCACGGTGCTATCGTCCTGCTGAATCAGAAACTGTCCGTCATCGTTGACGCGAAAGCGCAGCCGGTTGCCATCTTCATCGGTGATGTACTCACTTTTGTAGTTGATCACGTTTTCAAACATGGAAATGGGAGCGGGATCAAGTGCCGATTCAGCTCTTCCCAGCTTGCCTACCACGGTAGACACCTCAGGAATAGCCGTTACCATCATATCCAGCTTCTGCAGGGTGGCTTTACTCTCTTCTATACCTGCATGGGGCATGGCGGTAGGCATCAGCAGAAAGGCACCTTCGTCCAGCGCAGGCATAAACTCCTCGCCAATACCCGGAAAAGCATGCAGCAGGCTGCTATAGACGGTGGTATTTCTGATATTGATGTTTACTGCATCAAACCCTCTGCCTACTATGCCAAAAACACCCTCAAAGCCCTGCCAGATCATCAAAGCAAGTACAATGAGTAAGGTGGGAACGGAAAGGAAAGTCTTTTTGTGCCTGAGACACCAGCGCAGGATAGGTGTGTAATAATGGTAAATCAGCAGGAAACCTCCCATGACCAAACCAATGACGGCAACCACAAAGAAGAAGTTGACCAGGAAACTCACGCCCGCCCCCAAAGGAAGCCATTTGTTGGTCAGCAGGTAAGTGATGATCACTACTGTGATGCCAACATTGATCCACTTGTGGTTTTTGGTGATCTTTTGAAAGCGGGGATCATCCCATACGGCCAGCAGGTTGTTGGCACCAATCAGCAAGAGACCTATTCCTGCCCATATAAGGCCGCTGAACAGGGCAAATACGCCAGTCAGCATCATCAGGGCATTGACTACCATATTTATCTTTTTCTTTTTGATATCAAAGGAAAAGAACCAGTACACAAAGGTGGGCATCACCACCAAGGCAATGAAGACCGCCGCGGCCAGCACAAAAGATTTGGTGAACGCCAGGGGCGTAAACAGCTTGCCCTCTGCTGCCTGCAGGCTGAATACCGGAATAAAACTGATGATGGTCGTTGCCACAGCGGTAACGATAGCAGCAGCAACCTCCACCGTACCTTCGTAGACGATCTCCAGGTAAGACTTGCCGGAGTCTCGCTTCTCTTCCAGGTGCTTGAGCACATTTTCGGCCAGGATGATTCCTACGTCTACTACCGTTCCGATGGCAATGGCAATACCGGAGAGGGAAACGATATTGGCCACCACCCCTGTGTACTTCATGGCGATAAAACACATTAGTACAGCCAGCGGCAGCAGAGAAGAGATCAGCAGAGAAGCCCGCAGGTTAACCACCATGACTACGATCACCAGTACGGTGATCAGAATTTCTTCCGTCAGGGCTTCTTCCAGGGTACCCAGCGTTTCTTTGATAAGATGGGTGCGGTCGTAAAAGGGAACAATGCTTACTTTTGACACCGTACCATCTTCCAGGGTTTTGGTAGGCAAGCCAGCTTCTATCTCCTCAATCTTTTCCTTCACATTACTGATTACTTGCAGCGGATTGGAGCCATAACGGGCTACTACCACCCCTCCTACCGCCTCGGCACCCGATTTATCCAGGGCACCCCGGCTGCTGACAGGGCCAAACTGCACCCGGGCCACATCTTTGACCCGCACGGGTGTGTTATTTTCCGCTTTTACCACGGCCTCTTCCAGGTCTGCCAGGCTTTTAACATAGCCCAGGCCGCGGACAAAGTACTCTACATTGTTAATTTCTACCGTACGGGCGCCCACATCCAGGTTGCTGTTGCTCACACTCTGGGCCACATCCGCAATCGTCACCCCATGAGCTTTAAGAGCATCCGGATCAATGTCTATCTGGTACTCTTTGACATATCCGCCGATAGATGATACTTCGGAAACTCCCTCAGCCGCAGTAAGTGCATAGCGAACGTAATAATCCTGCACCGAACGAAGCTCCTGCAGGTCCCAGCCCCCGCTAGGATCGCCATCTTCATCACGACCTTCCAGGGTATACCAGAAAATCTGGCCCAGAGCAGTAGCATCAGGGCCTAAAGTAGGCTGCACACCTTCAGGAAGTACGCCTGAGGGTAGTGCGTTGATCTTTTCCAGGATGCGGGAACGGCTCCAGTAAAATTCCACATCCTCATCAAAGATGATGTAGATCATGGAGAAGCCGAAGTCTGAAGAAGAACGTATCGTCTTGACGCCGGGGATACCCAGCAGGGCGGTAGTGAGCGGATAAGTTACCTGATCTTCCACATCCTGGGGAGAACGGCCCATCCAGTCGGTAAATACAATCTGTTGGTTCTCACCAATGTCAGGAATGGCATCTACCGGCACAGGATCATTAGGAAGAAAGCTCAGCCCGTAGTTGAAAGGTGCGGTAACCAGTCCCCAGCCGATCAGAAAGACAAGGATTAAGACCGTCACCAGACGGTTTTCCAGGAAAAAGCGAATAAGAGAATTAAGCATATGAGAGTTCTGAAAAGATCACCAAACAAGAAACAGGCATACTTGTCAATCCACCCTGGACTGAAAGTATGGGTAAAATTCAGAACTGACTAAAGAAGGAATGACTGCAGCATCACCGGCAGGTCAAGTGCAATCGGAGGGGAAGTATAGGTATCAAAAGAAGGAATAAAATCTTCCTGCTCCGCAAAAAGGGCAGAAAAATCAAGATAAGGCAGCGCAGCGATCAGCGCCTGTTGCGCAAATTCAAAATCAAACTGAGAGAACTGGAAATCATCCTGGGGCAGTTGGTAAGTGAGATGTTCATCCTCACAGCAATCATCCGGCATCTCCTGAGGCTCATCACAGCAATGGATCTTTTCCATACCCATCTCTACTTTGGAGAGTTCGCCTCCGCAGTAGTGCTTGCTGATAGCCATACCGGTAGTAGCTACCAGCAGGATCAGGCTCAGTGCGATATGGAAAATCTTTTTGATCATTGGTGGACAATTACTGCCTCAACGTAAAGAGGTAAACTATAGTTTGATTATTTCGGCCTAAAGTTAGTAATGCCAGCAAATATTCCGAAAAAATCATTAAAAAAACATAGCCATCGGTTTAAACCGATGGCTATGTCGTGAATACGATTCTCCAGGCCGGGCACAAACCCAAGTGCATAAAATATGGATATTATCCTATTAAATCATTCTAAATGCTTAATAAAACCTATTAACTTAAGGGGCTATAAGGGATATAACCGCCATGTGGTGTATATATAATCATTAGGCTCAATGCAAAGGGAAAAATGAATAAAATGGTTATCTTTAAAGTATGTTAACATCACAAGATATAGCGGAGAAGTTAAAGGAGATTAAACCTTATTTGAAGGATAAATTTCAGGTAAGCGAAATTGGATACTTCGGATCGTTTGCTGAGGATCGCGCTTCCGGGGAAAGTGATATTGATATTTTGGTAGAGTTTTCTGCTACACCGGGTTGGGAATTCTTTACGTTAGAAGAATACTTGGAAAGGATATTTGATCGAAAGATTGATCTGGTAACTAAAGCGGCATTGCGAGCACAACTTAAGGACCGGATTTTACAACAAGTACGATACATTGAGTGAGCCTAGAGACTATATGTTGTATCTGGAAGACATTCAGACTTCCATGAACCGGATTCAAGAATATATTGCTGACTACGATTATGATACTTTTAGGCAGGATAATAAAACGGTAGATGCGGTGATTAGGAATTTTGAAATCATTGGAGAAGCCACGAATAAATTGCCAAAAGCTGTACAAGAACAATATCCTGATAACCCCCTGATCGGCCATGTATCGATTAAGGAATAGATTAACTCATGAATACTTCGGAGTTGATCATGAAATCATCTGGCGAATTGCAACAGAGTACCTACCAGAAAACCTAAAGCAGATAGACGAAATTGTAAAAAAGGAAAAAGCACGGGGCGTCCATACGCGAAGGCCCAATAAAAGCTAGCTGTCAGGCTGTGGTATGATGGGCATGAGTGTTTGTTGCTCTAAGCACCATTATTGCAACTTGAAAGAAAAAGTCAAACAAT
>JBKHDR010000201.1:0-5338 GCA_046541235.1 Cyclobacteriaceae bacterium
GGCCTCCGGCCACTATTCAAAATCTATTATAGTCGCTCGTCTCCTGACGAGTGACAAATATCTGTATAGGCCTCCGGCCGAACCTCCTCCCGTCCTGAAGAAACACTCCTAAATTTTCGCACCGGCAACAGAGTATCTTTGTGTATCGGCAGGAAGTCTTTATTTTCAGCTCTGAACTAACCAAAACCTGATATGAAATACACAATACGCCAGCTTTGTCTCTATCTCCTGCTTTCTTTTACGCTTCCTGCTTATGCCCAGGAGGTTCCACCCCTGGACCCCAGGGCTGCCGGGATGTCGGCCGAGCGGCTGGAACGCCTGTCTTCCTATCTTGAGCAGGAAATAGAAGGAAAGCGCCTGCCGGGGGCTGTGGCACTTGTTGTACGAAAAGGCTTTACGGCTCTTCACCAGACTTACGGTTACCAGAACAGGGAGACTCAGAAGCCCATGCAGAAAGATCAGCTGTTTTACATTCAATCCATGACCAAGCCCATCATCAGCGTAGGTATTATGATGCTGTACGAGCAGGGTTACTTTGACCTGGATGACCCGGTGTCTGATTACCTGCCGCAGTTTGCTGATAGGCAGGTAGAAGTAAGCGACGAGGAGAAGGGTACTTATCTGGTACCCGCCGAGAGTCAGATTACTATAGCCAATCTGCTGAGCCATACTGCTGGGTTTTCGCACGGCCTGGGCAACAGCGAGCTGGACAAAAGGTATCGGGAAGCCCTGTATATGCAAAATCATTCGGATGTAGAAGCCCGGGTTAATGCCCTGGTAGAGATGCCGCTGGTAGGGCAGCCCGGTAAGCAGTGGTATTATAGTGCTTCACCTGATGTGCTGGCGCTCCTGATTGAGCATTTTTCCGGCATGAATACCGCCGACTACCTGCAGCAGCATATCTTTGATCCGCTAGACATGGATGATACCGGTTATAACCTCAGAAAAGATAACAGGGATAGGGCAGTAGCCCTACACTATAAAGCACAGGATGGCACGCTCGGACTCAGCCCCAATCAGACACCTGCCTCCGGCCATACCATTTACGGGGGAACACATGGGCTGTTCTCTTCAGCCGATGATTACCTGCGCTTCTGCCGTATGCTGCTCAATGGAGGCGAACTAGATGGAGAACGTATCCTCAGCCCTAAGACTGTGGAACTGATGACCGTCAATCATGTGGGCGACTTGTTTGGCGATGAAGGTTATGGCTTCGGACTGGGTTTTTCGGTACGTACCGACCTGGCGGCTGCCGAAGAACTGGGAACGGTGGGCACTTTTGGCTGGTCGGGCGCTTACAATACCTACTTTTTCGTTGACCCCGAAGAAGAACTCATCGGCATCCTGATGACACAGTTTGCTCCTTACACCAACTTTTACAAAGAAAAATTTCAGCAGCTGGTATACCAGGCAATAGTGGAGTGATGATCAATGAATAATGACTGATTGATAGGTGAGAAAGGAGGTTTGGTTTACTTGCAGGCTTTGTCTTTTTTGAATAAAGTCGTAGACTCTTACCATAAAAAAGAAGGAGCTTTGCCCGTCTATGGAGTGTCGGGCAAAGCCGCAGGCTTAGGAAGAAGTATCAGATCGGCCTGCCGGGCGAAAATCTTTAGCCTGTTTGATCGTCTTCTCTTTATCGCTTTGCGGATCAGGATAGCTGCGCTCTTCCACTTCCAGGGAAACCTTTTTGCCGATCAGTTCCTGCGTATCAACCTCCTGTCCCTGCATATCAAGTGCCTTCAGGAATTCGGCGATGATAGGCTGCCCGGGTTCGCTCTCGTAGAAGCGGTTGTTGACAAAGCCTTCTTTGTTTTCAAAACGTACATTAAAGAAAGGCACATCCTTGTGCTCACTTCTGCCTTCTTCTACATTCGTGATTTCTACGGTATGCCTGCCGTTGGGCAGGAATGGTTTTTCTTCTGCGTGTATTTTCATAATATTTAGTGTCTTTTTTGTATACTGATTCAACCGGCCCGGGCGTCAATAGTTTAGCATTAGCAAGACCGTAAAGGCGGTGATAAACTCATCACCAGCAAACATTTGTCTTACACAGGACGTAATAAAATATGTTGAAACATTGATTTATCTCTGAATAGCCACTTTATGGAATCCTCCTTCTTCCAGCGTATTTATCGCTCCCACCAGGAATGTACCAAGTGCCCCTCAACACCGGCGGTAGTAGCCTTTTTTGATGAAATGATGGGGCTTCTTTTTCCTCCTTTCTCTAAAGTAGCTGCCGGTTCTGAGGATGAATTTGAAGAAAGAGTGCGTTCTCTCAGGCTGGATATGGATAAAATTCTCTACAATAACCTGCTTGATACCGGCAAAAAGGCTGAACAGGTGGTAGAGGAGTTTTTCGCTGCCCTGCCCGAGGTATACGATAAGCTGCAGAAGGATATAGATGCTACTTACCAGGGCGATCCAGCGGCCCGCAGTCGCGACGAGGTGATCAGGGCTTATCCCGGTTTTTATGCCATAGCTGCCTATCGTATGGCCCATTTGCTGAAACAACTGGGCGTGCGCACTGTGCCGCGCATGATCACCGAGCATGCCCACAGCAAAACAGGTATAGACATTCACCCAGCCGCCAAAATCGGTGAGCATTTCTGCGTAGATCATGGTACCGGGGTAGTAGTAGGAGAGACGACGGTAATTGGCAACCATGTCAAGCTCTACCAGGGCGTCACGCTGGGAGCCTTAAGTGTAAGTAAGGAAGATGCCAGTATCAAGCGACACCCCACTATTGAAGACCACGTAGTGGTTTATTCTGGAGCCACCATCCTGGGCGGCAATACGACCATCGGGCATCACTCCATCGTGGGCGGTAATGTGTGGCTGACCAAGAGCATACCGCCGCACTCCAAAGTATATTATCAGGCACAGATGCATAATACGGAAGAGGGACAGATGGACCTTATCATACTAAAACATTAAACCACGCAAATGAACTTATTTGACCTTATTGGCAATACGCCCCTGGTGGAGATCAGGAATATTTACCAGAAGAAAAACGTCACACTTTACGGAAAGCTGGAAGGTGATAATCCAGGTGGCAGCGTGAAAGACCGGGCAGCCTATGGCATGATCAAAGGTGCGCTGGATCGTGGAGAAATCAAGAAGGGCGACCGCCTGGTAGAAGCTACCAGCGGTAACACCGGCATTGCCCTGGCCATGATCGCCCAGTCAATGGGGGTAAAGATGACCCTGCTCATGCCCGAAAATTCTACCAGGGAAAGGGTGCTGGCAATGAGAGCTTATGGAGCAGAAGTGATACTGACACCTGCTGAGAAGACGATTGAATATTCGCGGCAGCTGGCCGAAGATATGGTAGAGAAGGAAGGCTACTTTATGCTCAACCAGTTTGCCAATCCCGACAATTACGGGATGCATTACAAAACGACCGGTCCCGAGATCTGGCGGGATACTGAAGGCAAGGTGACGCACTTTGTCTCAGCTATGGGCACTACCGGCACCATCATGGGCGTATCACGTTATCTGAAAGAAAAGAATCCTGCTGTGCAGATCGTAGGCACGCAGCCTACCGAGGGTTCCAGCATCCCCGGTATCCGCCGCTGGTCGCCCGAATACCTGCCCAAGATTTTTGAACCCGATCGCGTGGATAGAGTGATAGATGTAAGTGAAGAGGAAGCCAGGACGATGGCCCGCAGGCTGGCACGAGAGGAAAGTGTCCTCTCCGGCATGAGCAGCGGGGGCGCACTGACTGCGGCGATCAAGATAGCAGAAGAAATAGAGGAAGGTGTGATCGTCTTTATCGTCTGCGACCGGGGCGACAGGTACCTGAGCTCGGATTTGTTTGACTAAGCAGCTTTGTTTGCTGTCTGAGATATGAGTATATTCACTGAAAGCATGTGAAAACCAGGCGGTAATAGCCAGGCATGTTCAGAACTATTTTAAGCAAGAATGCATATGAAGAACTTATGCTGCTTTTCTGTCATGCTGGTGATGAGTTGGGCTGCTATCGCCCAGGAAGTTGAGATCCATCTTGATCCTGCCATCAGCTGTGAGGAGCCTGTCTATTAACTGACACCTACTGAGGACGGGCAGACCGGCTATCACCTCTGGGTGTGGAAGCCTCGTGTGGAAAGTGATATGCCCATTGTCGGTTTTGATCTCCCCAGAGATCATACCATAAATATCAATCCGCTGGAAGAGGCTGCGCCTATGCCTGAGATCACCCTACCTGAACTGATCATCCCTGATAGTATCCCGCAAATGCCGAATATGCTGGAGAAGGAGGAAGAAGGAGGGAAGCCTCAGTAGGAGGCTACCGTTATTAAGGAAACAAATACAAATAATCATAATGCACCAGGGGCCTTTGTCCCTGCTGCCCGGCCAACTCCCTGGCTGTTATGGCATCGTATTGGGTTTTGCCTAATCCAAAAGCCTGGTCCTTTTCATCCTTCAGGAGGATGATATCGCCTCGTTCAAAATCCCCTTTCACAGATAAAATACCAACCGGCAGCAGGCTGGTGGCTTTTTTAGAATCCATCAGTGCCCGGCAGGCGCCAGCGTTGAGGTATACCGATCCGCTGGTGTAGCCTCCCGCATGACCGATCCAGCGCTTCACACTTTTTGCTTTCTTATCAGGAGAGAAACGGGTGCCAATAGCTTCACTACCAGTAATTTTTTCCAGTACCCGCTCTATATGTCCCCCGGCAATATGCACTTCTATGCCCATATTAGCCATTTTCTGTGCCATAGCGGCTTTGGTGAGCATACCTCCCCGGCCAAAATCAGATTTCTCGGTAGTGACCATGCTGCTCAGGTCAAGACTGGTATCTACCTCTCTGAGCAGCTGTGCCTGCGGGTCTTTGGGGTTGCGGTCATAGATACCGGCTACATTGGTCAGGATGATAAGGCGCTGGGCATCTACCATGGCAGCTACCAGCCCGGCCAGTTCGTCATTATCCGTAAACATCAGCTCGGTGACGGATACCACATCATTTTCGTTGATGATGGGCAGCACTCCATGTGCGAGCATGCCTTCCAGGCAGTTGCGCATGTTGAGGTAGTGGCGGCGGTCGCGGAAGTCTTCTTTAGTGACCAGTACCTGTGCGCAGGTGATGCGGTGGTCCATCAGGATGTGGCTGTAGGTATTCATCAAGTGGGTTTGCCCTACGGCAGCCAGGAGTTGTCGCTGGGTCACCATATCGGTCTTCTTTTCCAGGGAGAAACGCCCTCTTCCGGCTGCTACCGCCCCGGAGGATACCAGCAGCGGACTGAAGCCAGCCTGTTGCAGAGCCGACAACTGGGCGCATAGGGAGGCGATCAGGTCGTGGTTGACCTCACCATTGCTGCGGGTGATGACGTTGGA
>JBKHDR010000202.1:0-4988 GCA_046541235.1 Cyclobacteriaceae bacterium
ACGCAAGTTATTAATGCTGCTTAAAATAGTATTATTTTCAAGCAGCATTTTGACTACTTTCTTTTACCTCAAAAGGCATAATTTAAGGATAATTGTCCAAGAAGGTAGGGCTTTCTTATAAAAATAGGGCAAAAGAGTAAGCCTCGTATTTTTGGATTTGCAAACTAAAACAGAAGCTAAATGCTCAATCTCATCTTCCGCACCCCTTTAAGCGAGAGACAGGAATAAAGGTCCAGGTAAGTTTCAGGGAACAGGCTTATGATTGTTTTATGCACCTGCTGCTTGTTTAGAGTAGCTTCTTTGCCATCCGGCAGCTTTAAAATATGGATACCCACAAAGCAATGGAATATTCATCGGGCGGTAGGTTTTTTTGATAGGATAGAGTTTTTACTGTTCTCTTAGCGTCTTTCTGATTTTGTATTTCAGCAAGCTATAAACAAGCACAATGTCATGACCGATAGCAGTGCCTCTACTCGCTTTGGGCTCTTTATAAAGAATGAAGAGGCTACTACCTCCGGTCATCCTGGCCCGGATTTGTTAGAAAACGAAATCCTTGTTCTACCAAATGCTGAGCTTTATAGGCAGCAAGCATCTGAGACCGTCTCCACGGGAGTTTTAAAAAAGGCTCTGCTGAAACAACTCCTTCCGTAAGGCTGCTAAATCTGTTGCCAGGCTACCAGAAAGGTAATGCTCTATCCTTTCAGCTGAGGCATTTTTGGCTGGCTTACCTTTCTGTGCATAGCGTCTTAACTGCTCTACCCTTACATCCTGAAGTTGCAGATAGGACTGCTTTTAAGCCACTTATTGGCAGCAGCCAGTGCATCCTGCAGGCAATGGAAAGCCTGCCAGGTCGCAGTTGCCCAGGTATGCACAGAACCTGCGGGCCATCTTTTGAAGGTGGGTTTGTCGGCTACATCTTCATCAGAGATTCCATATACAGCACGAGCTGAAGGATGAATGAGGATGCCGGTATTGAGCCTTTCAGTCCAGCGATGGGTTTCCAGCAGCTGGGGATAAACTTTCAGAAAGCTGATCTCAATGACACGGTCAGAAGCTATTGACAAGCCAGTGGTTTTTAGGTCAAAAAAAGATGAGCGGACGGTCCATTTGCAGCATATTGGTTTGCTTAGTTTAGCCATAAAGCAATATACTTTTGATAAGTATACACTGAAAATAAACCATTGCTGACAAAGCGAATTTCACCTAAAAGATAGACAAGATATTAAATCTTGAGGCCATGAAAAGTAAGAAAAACTGCATCCTTAAAGTAATCTTTCGTCGTAGACGAAGGGCTTGCTTTCAATGATGTTGATGTGCCTGAAATCCTGGTGCAGCGGATTGATCAGCATGTTGTGCTCTTCCGGAATCAGCACAGAGGGTATTTGCAGACATAAACTTTCGGCTTTTTCCAGCCATAAGTCGCCTATTCTTTTGGTAGCGCTTCCGGCAGGATAGGTTTGCCAGTTCTCAGGCAGTTCCTCTGCACGAAGTTTCTGGATGGTAGCCGTATCAGGAAGTTTAACGGTCACCATCAGCAGTGGGCCTAAAGAAGCGTGCCTTTCAACTCCGGTGAGAAACTCCAGGGCAGCCAAAGCCCTATTCACTGCTGCATACACCACAGCTCTTCCTGCACTATTCCAACGCCCTCCATACAAATAGGCCCCATATCCATCTAAAGCAGGATACCTGGCTTTACATATCCGGTAGATAAGCATCAGCGATAGACTCCATGTTCTATCTGTCCGAGCAACTGAAGCAGAAGTTCTACCCCCTGCCGGGTGTCCAGCAGGTCTAAAGGTCTGTTTTCACCTAAGGCTCTGTTGGGCTGGCGCATCCAGTCCTGGAACACAGCCTCACTGGTAAATACACTTCTTCCGAAGGCCAGCAGTTGCGCCCACTGGATGATCTGCTCGCTGACATGAGCCGGTAGGTAATCTTCCAATCCATAGCGCTGAATTGTACGTTCGGCGATGGGAAGCTTAGGAACCAGATCCTTCACCGGAATACCCAGCCCTTCACTTACCAGGCGCAGTGTTTTCCTGCTCACACCCCTGCGGGCCAGTTTCACCAGGTCAAAAGGCGATTCCAGGGAGGTAGAACTATCATCATGTATGTAAGAACCTATATCTTGTGCGTACATAAAACAAATATATGCCATTATTTACTAAAATGTACGCAAAATGGCATATTTAGTTAAGGCTGTACGAAATGTTAACAAAATTCAAAACTACGGAAAAGTATTAACTTACAGTTAAAGCCCGGTTATGACCATGTTTGAGGCATTTATTGAATCCTTACTGGATTTAGCAAAGGATCCTCTTACAAAAAAAACCTGAGTTGCCTGTTTAAAAAAATGTATCAGCAACAACACTGCAAAATATGGACCTTGTCCGAATAGCTCTCAGGAAAGGAACTATAATAAAACGCTGTCATCGGAAGGCTCTTTCAGCGCCAGGAGCATCCTGAAGGGATAGTTAGAATTGATCAGCCAAGCGTTCAAATCAGAGAACCCTGATATGGTTTTAATCCATCTTATAGACAGAGGGGAGGACGACAACGACGTTTTTGACTTCATCCACAATGCACTGGAAGACAATTTTATCATCCGCCTCAAACTCAACCGTAATTCGGATGTAAAGGCCTGCTCAGAAGAAAAAGGAAAGGAAGTGCCCCTTAAGATTGCCAAAAAGACCTTTGCCAACAGTTTTGAACAACCTTATGAAGTGTTTTCCTGGAAAGGAAAAGCCTTCAAAAAGGCAAAAGCGGTAATGAGTAATGAACGCTTTTACTTTAGAAAAAACCAGTTCTATGTTGTGCGGGTGCAGATGTACGATGCAGGTGGCCGCAAAATATTCAAAGAGCCTTTGCTGTTGGTTTCCAATAGAGACATCAGCGGCCATGAAGCCGCCTTGCGGATATTCCATCTATACCTGAAGCGGAGCAAAATAGAAGGCGTTTTCAAATTTTTGACAGCCCGGTTGGGCTGGGAAGAATTTCAGGTCAGGTGCTTTATGGCTATCAGGCATATCATCATCCTGTGCTATTTCATAGGGCCTGTTTTTATGAACTGGAACCGCAGATAAGCAAAAACGAATATATGCAGAGTATCTGCCAACTGAGTGGCGGCAAAGGTAAAGTAAGAAGGCACTTTTTGCTGAAAGGTCTGGAAAAAATGTGCCATTTTGAAGAGGTTGCCCGCTTTATAAAAGAGCAGGGCCTTTCACCTGAAGATAAAAGGGCATTGGTGGAAAAATATGGTTAATGGACTTTTCCGTAGTTTTCAATTTCTTCATATTACTCAGCTGTTAAAATCCCTCAAAGCTACGCATGGATACAAAGCAGACAAAAAACGATTGATCAGGCTTACTCCTTAATTACGTATCAGACCTTGCTTTTGAGACCATTGATCAGCGTCAATTCTTGGGGGTTGATGCATAATTTTAATTGATCATTTATCGAAAAAAGGATTACCACGATGAGCATAAAAAATCAGGATGGGCCGCCAAAGCCAAAGTAGCTTTAAAACTATCCGCAGCAATCGTTTTACGCCTGGTGAAGATGCAGACTAACTATAGGCTGGATGAGCAGGGTTTATCTGAAAAAGGCAAACACTTGGCGCGGGTTTCAGTGACATACTCTCACTTTAAGGAAAAAGTTCTGTAAGCTATCTGTTCATTTCTGCCGCAAGTGCTTTGTCCCTGATTGCCTTTTTTCTGAAAAATGCTGAGTTATTATGCTTTCGGGATAGATGTAACCTGGTGAATGCTTACTTTCCACCTGCCTTTTTATTTTTTATCGTCCTGCTGTTGATAATCTTTCAAAACCAGCGAACATTCCAGCTCAATCCTGTTGATACTTTAAAGGTGGAGTGAGAGGAAAGTAATTCCTCAATGATTTCTATTTTTGAATTTGGTCTAATGGTTACTTTTTTTAAAAAATAATGAGCAGCAAGAAAAAACGTATCCTGATATTCCTGTATATTTTGGGAGGCTTCGTATTAGTTCTTATAGCCATTAGTTATGTTTACTATGTTCCAGGTATTCCCGCGGAAATTTTAAATGAAAAGTATGGCGTAACAGCCAAACAATACATTGAAGTTGATGGTATGGATGTCCATTTCAGGGTGGATGGGCTGGCTAATGATTCAGTACCCCTGGTTTTGTTGCACGGTACTGCTTCATCACTCTATACCTGGAATGCTTGGGTGGAACTCTTACATGACAAGCACAAGATTATCAGGTTGGATTTACCAGGATTTGGTCTAACCGGCCCTCACCCCGAAGGGGACTATCGCGTAGAAGCTTATATGAATTTATTAAATTCATTTCTGTCCAAGCTAAAGGTAAAGCGCTGCATTTTGGTTGGTAATTCATTAGGGGGTGAAATAGCTTGGCGTTATGCGGCCGATCATCCACAACAGCTTAAAAAGCTTATACTTATAGGTGCGTCAGGGTATCCGGTTGATATTAAGGAGTTACCGCTATTACAGATCCCACCCTGGTACATTTGGCTGAGCATACCGCTGATCAGAGAAGTGACAGTGATGTTTACCACGCCGGGTGTGATCCGTAGAAGCCTTGCTTATTTATACTATGGTGATGCTGAAAATCTAAATGAGGAAACAGTACAATTATATTTTGATATGACTAACCGGCAGGGAAACCGGGAAGCGCTCACTGAGCGTGTAAAAATCGTTGACCGTCCTGCGCCTATTCAAAAGATACCTTCCATACATACGCCTACCCTGATCCTTTGGGGTGAGCATGATCGCCTGATCCCAGTAAAGCATGCAAGGCAATTTCAGGAAGATTTGCCTGACAGCCAGCTTGTAATATTTCCAAGGGCTGGCCATATGCCTCAGGAAGAGATTCCTTTGGCTTCCGCCGAGGCTGCTATACAATGGCTCAGCAGGAGAGATTGACAGGAGCAGCTGACCAGATAAATAAACCACTATGGGCTAAAAGCGCCATAGTTTTCTTTTTTGACTG
>JBKHDR010000203.1:0-4879 GCA_046541235.1 Cyclobacteriaceae bacterium
AGCCGTTGTGAATTTCCTTATCCTTTTTATCTGCTTCTTTTTTACGCTTGTAGAATTTGACTACCACCCACACGATAAAGCCAACAAATATAACAAACAGACTTATAGTGATGATAAACCACCAGGGCTGCAGGTTGATCAAAAAAATAGCGAGTAGTTCGCTTAGGTAAATCATATTTTTAGCTTGATTAAGTTCAAAAAATCAATTCTTACTTATTCAACAGCTTAGCTAGCTTATGGTTTGTTCTCTGACCTCCTTTGGCAGTTGAATTACGTTTTCCTGCAAAACGCTTAGCTGTACGCCTTCACCTATACGCAATTCATGATCTTGATGAAGGATTTGTAATAACTGTCCCTGTATTTCAGCTATGACTTCTTGGAATGCACCCATATACCTGACCTTTTTTACTGTAGCATTGGCCGGTGCCTGCCGGCTCAGCCGGATATCTTCAGCACGCAGGCAGATGGCTGAAGAAGTATCCACTGAAAGTTGCAATGCGTGGGCTGTTTCCTTTTCCAGGAAATTGCATGGACCAAATAAGGAAGCCACATAGGCATTGACCGGGGCACGATAAACTGTGCGTGGTGGAGCCATTTGTAGCATATGCCCCCCCTGCATCACGGCCACCTTAGCGGCCATAGAAAGGGCATCCTGAGGGTCGTGCGTCACGATGATGGTAGTGATCTGCAGTTCTTCCAGAATTTCCAGCAGCTGCTGTTTGAGGTGGTTCTTCAGGCCTATGTCAATATTGCTGAAGGGCTCGTCCATCAGAAGCAGACGGGGTTCTTCGGCTATGGCACGAGCCAGGGCCACCCGCTGCCGCTCGCCTCCCGACAGCTCGCGCGGATAACGTTCGGCCAGGGCAGTAAGCCGGCAAATCCTGAGCAGTTCTTCCACCCGCTGCTCCCGATAGCTTGTCTCGTAAGCCCTCAGGATATGGGCAATATTATTCCTTACGTTGAGGTTGGGTGAAAGCTCATAATGCTGGTACACCATTTTGATATCGGGATGGCCTGGTACCAACCGTCGGGAGGGGCCTTTGACCCACTCACCATCCAGGTAAACTTTTCCTTCATCTGCCTCCAGCAGGCCGGAAATAAGTTTGAGGAGCGTGGTTTTACCTGAACCACTTTCGCCGGTCAGGCTCAGGATCTCACCTTCTTGCAGGCTAAATGAAATATCTTGTACGGCAGGATGGACACTATTCTCGTGCTGTTTTTTTAAATTTTGTACTTCCAGTAAGGGGGGCATAAGAGCTGCTTGGTTTCTTCTTTAGTTTAATGAAGAAGCAGTATAAATGTTACAGCAAAAATTAAAAACTCTTTCACAGCAGTGCAAAAGGGTTTCGGTGAGGGTAAGGTAAAAGCCTAATTCATGTCTTTTAATTGATGTTGAGCTGAAGTACCCAGCGCAGCAGAAGAGTTGCGGCGAGGTGCCTTATTGTAATAATCCAGCAGTACGATCTGATCGGCAATATCGTAGGTGCGCAGGCGCTTTTCTTTCATAAAGGCTTTGATGCTTCGGTCTTCCTGCAGAAGGGCAGGCAGCACTTCTTTTTTGAAATTCCTGGCCTTGATCATTTCGTCATTTACCAGTATGTAGTAATCATAAGCCACCAGGTGAGGCTCATTCCTGAAATCTCTTGGCTGCATATAGCCGTTCCGGGTCTGGTAAATGGGGTATTTATTACGTTTGCGTACGTAGCTCACATCGCCCTGCAACACGATCTCAAAGAATCCTTTCTGCTCATAGAAGCTGTTCTTTTGGAGAGTATACACGCTGAAATTGTGGAGCAGATTGGCTTCTTCCTCATAGTAACGGAACGATTGGGCCTGTTGTGGCCCAAATGTGCGTATAGTGCCTTCCTGACGGCACATGACCAGGTCATGGGCAAAATCGTAACTAATATCTCCGCGCAACACCTGTTCATCCTGCAGGATTACTATACCTGGGTACCATTGGGTGGAAGTGGCAGAGGGCTGCGCCATACTACTGAGCGTCAGCAAAAAGAGCAAGCAAAAAAATGGGATAGTCTTCATATCAGCGATATCTTTGATCAACTTCAGAATAAAATTTGGTAATTTCAGGTGAAATTATCAGTAAAAAATAGCTCCTGCTTCACTATTGGCAATAACTTCTGTAGTGTGTAAGATTAACGATTTTATTCAAAAATTGTTAAAAATATACATTAATTTATGGCTCTTTTTATGTGTTTGTTAAATTTGTTGGTAAAACCATTAATGCGCCTTTAGCTGATGAAATATTAAATTTGCTTGTGTGAGTGTATATAAATTTCAATTATATTTTGATATGCAAAATATAATTTTGAATTATTCTTCAGTAAACCTAAAAGGATAAATAGTGGCTTAGAAAAGAAATGGCTGGTATTCTTGAAAATTCTGCAGATAAGGCACAAAAAAAGCCAGGCTTTTCAACCCGGCTTCTGTTTTAGAAATTCTTTATTTTAAAATTCCCTGATTTCAATTCTCTTCACATCAATAACTGAAGGATCGCCATTGTAAGGCATAATGACTTTCAACATTCCCTTCTCATAAATGGCGTCAATACGTTCCCGGTCAACTATTGGCGGAATTTCAAAGACCTGATTAAAAACTGGTGTCATATGACGAGCGGCACTTTTGGCATCACTAAAGTCATAAATATCAGTATCGTTCAGGACAGAATAAACTACCAGCTGATTGCCTCTCAGAAAAATGTTGAAAGACTCACTGCTCATGCTGGGCGCATTAATATTAATAGTTACTTGATCAGGTTCTCTGTTTATTTTGACAGTGGTAGCTGCTACGCCGCCACTAATGGTATTCATTGTATCTATCTGATGAACCAAATCTTTAAGTATATTTTTCATCATTACCTCCGTTTGTTTCTTATTTCTCCTCTATCATTTCAAATCATGTACCATAAGAAAAAACTTATGTTTCTGGAAAAATATCAGGACATTATGTCATTATCAGAATTTTTAAAAGACTTTATGTCATGATTTCCAATAACTTAACAGTATAATCCACTTAGTGTTTGCTGCTCAGGCTGGCTGCCTGTTTATCCGGGGTATGCCGTTTATTTCTTAGACTGTAAGAGATAATGCTAAACAAGCCCAGGCCCAATAGCAGGAACAGATCCATCCGGGCGGGTCCTACCATAGAAGGAAGTACATCCAGCAATGAAAGGATGAAAAGCAGCAAAACAACTGCGGTAGCCACGATGATTTCATTACCAAGTTCTTTTTTGCTCAGTACGCCCGTCAGGATCATGGGAGCCAGCATAGAGGTGCCGGCAAAACTCACCCGGGCCAGCATGACTAGTTGGTCGCTGGCCAGTACGGAGAAAATCATGGCAATAAAGGCGAAAACAAAAATGGCATAGCGGGTGATCTTCATTACTTTTTTCTCATCGCCACTCATCAGAGAGCGCAGTTCGGTGCCCATGGCAAAAATCTGTGAGTCGGTAGTGGAAAGCCCGGCTGCCAGCAGGCCTACTACCGCGATGGCCGCGATAAAATCAGGCTGCTCATACAACAGTACCTGTGATAAGAAGTCAGAAGTGGCTGCATCTGGGTAACGAATAGCTCCATACATCCCGATAAAAGCCGTGGGCAGAATGATTAGGATTGCGAAAATGCCCACCGCCACCGCCATCGTATGAGTGGTTTTGAGGTTGCGCATGATCACCAGTCGGATGGTAAGCTGTGGCTGGGTAACGGGAATCAGCAGTATCACCATGAAGGAGGCAATAAGAAACTGTAGCGAGAAAAGACCAGTAGGGCCAGGGGTGGAGAGCAGGGCAGCGTTGGCAGCTTCTACCTGGTCAAACATATTTTCCATACTCCCAAAATACTCTACGCAGCTGATGCCAATGATCCAGGTGACTATAAGCAGGGTAAGCCCCTGTATGGCATCGGCATGCATGATCGCTTTGAGGCCGCCGGTTTCACTGTAAAGCAACATAATGGTGATGATGGCTACCGACCAGCCCCAGGAGGGCAGGGCCTCGGGAAATACCGCTGTCAGGAAGATGGCAATACCCCTGATCTGTATGGCTACGTAGGGTATGAGGAAAAGGAAGACACCTATGAAGCTCACTATGCCAGCCCAGCGATTGTTGTAACATCTGGAGAGCAGACCCGCTACGCCATTGAAGCCTTTTTCGGCCACTTTTTTCCGAAGATGATAACCCCACCAGAGGATCAGGAAGACCATGCCACCATCAGATACTGCCAGGAAGAGCCAGGCACCAACACCGTTGAGGCGGAAGAAGTCGGGCATACCCAGCAGTGTAAATGTGCTGAAAAGAGTAGCCGCGAAAGTCAGAAAACCGAGGATGATTCCAATATTGGAACCAGCCAGCAGGTAGTCTTCTGCCGATTTGTTTTTCTTGTATGATCTGAATGCCACAAATGCCAGCATTCCAATGTAAATAGCGCCTAAAATAATGATCCAGGTAGTCATATCAGTTGTCAGTATCTTTTCCGGGATGAACTTTAGTTCCGATGAAGGTCAAAATGACATAGCCTATCGTAACTGCAATGGATAACCAGAGAGTATAGGGCATACCAAAAAGCTCGGGCCGATATACACCCTGAGGTATCACAAGAGGAGTAAAGGTGATGATGGTAAGCAGTACGGCGCATACAATGAGGATGTGCCAGGCGGTCTTATTGGGTTTTCTGTTTTGCATGTGGTTTAGGTTGTGTATAAATGTTCAACATTATATCAGATGGAAGAACCTGTCCCAGCGAATGGCCTGGTACCAGGGCTTGTTTTTATCATAGGAAAAAAAGACAAAAAGCGGTTTGCCTACGATATGATCTTTGGGGACCAAAAAAAATTTTTTGAGCGATTTTTTATGATCAGCCATAGC
>JBKHDR010000204.1:0-4846 GCA_046541235.1 Cyclobacteriaceae bacterium
TCATAGCCTACCCCCTGTATTTCGGTAGGCTTGCCCTGCTCGTCGGTGATGGCTACAAATTCCCAGTAGTTGGTATAATAGCCTCCGTCTGGGGCAGGCTTCCTGATTTCAATGGGCACCATCTTTCCCGGATGAGTCAGGCATTCTTCCACCATCTTGTAGGTCTTCTCGTGGTCTTCCGGGATGATGGTCTCCAGGGAATACGTACCTATGATATCCTCAAACTGATGAAATTTATTTTTGAAGGACGGGTTAGAAAAAGTAAAGTACCCTTCCAGGTCAGTACGGATCAGGTAAGTGGTCTGAGAGTCAATAATGTTAGCAAGTTCTTGTTGCTTTCGGAGAAGTTCCTGTTCACGCTTCTTTTTATCGGTAACATTTTTGGCAACCCCGATAAAGCCATCTATTTCATTTTCTTTATTCAGCAGGGGGCTTATTTTCACATTGGCCCACACCTCTCTTCCGTCAGTACGCCTGTAGGCCCACTCAAAGTCCTGGTAAAAAAGTGTCCAGTGCTCGGGGGCTTCATAAAATGCCGTAAAATCAAACTCTGGATTGAACTGTGCTATAGGTTTTCCCAGCATCTCACTGGCTGTATGCCCAAAAAGTCTCTCTGCGGCTTTATTCCAGTAGCTGATTAGCCCCTCCTTATCTGTCACCACTATGCTATCTTCTACGCTGGCTAGTATGCTGGCCTGGTACTGCAATTCATTTCTCAGAGACACTTCTTCCGTCACATCTTTAAAAAAAAGCACACGGCAGTAGCCGAAGGCTTCCGTCTGTAAGTATTGAGCATTGGCACGCAGGTACCTGGTTTGGGAAGCATTCTTCCAACTGAGCTCAGTCTCAGGCATCTCATCTTTTTCCCCCTTCACTACAGCCCTAATCAAGTGTGCCGCCTTTTCAGTAGCTGGCAGAAAATTTTCAAAGTGTTTTTCCAGCACTTCTTCCATATTCAACCCACAAATAGCCATCATCTTCTGGTTAACCATTTTAACCTTGCCCTGGGAATCCAGCATACAAACACCGACATCTATTGAATTTACATAAGCCTGCAAAAGGCGATCTGAATCAGGCATAAAGCTTTTTTTTCAGCTGAACAATGATTTTTTATTTTAAAAAAATAGTCGCTAAACAATGTCATCCAGGTAAAAACCCTTGTAAAACCTTTAGTTACTTCTGTTCAGTAGCTACTGGTTCTTTAAGAGAATATCAGCCTCTGAAGGATCAATTTAAAAAAAAAGTTTAATGTTTATAATCTTTAAATTAAGATTTCACAGAATGATGATCATGCACAAAAACGCCCTAACGGTCAGCTTGTGTGATAAAGACAAATTGGGCACAAACCCTTAAACAAACGCCACCAACTCAAAGTATATTTTTAGCAGGCTTAAGCACACAAAAAAGCCACCGCTTACAGCGATGGCCGATGTTTGGCAGCTTAGCGATGAGAGATTTTCGGTTAATGTGCAATGGGTAGGCAGTTTATCACCTGACAAAAGCCTGTGCCAGGCCGCCGTCTACATTGAGGACATTACCGGTGCTTTTCCTGAGCATGCCGCCCAGAAATACAAAGACAGCATTGGCAATGTCATCCGGCCTGATTGTCTCATTGAGCAGCGTCCTGCTGGCATAGTAGCCGGGCAGTTCGTCTAACGAAACGTTATATGCTTTGGCCCGGCCTTCTGCCCAGCCACTCGCCCAGATATTGCTACCCTCAATGACTGCATCAGGGTTTACTACGTTGACGCGTATCTTGTCGGGCCCCAGCTCTGCTGCCAGCAGTCGCGACATATGCAACTGGGCAGCTTTGGCGGTGCCGTAAGCTACATTATTTGGCCCGGATACCAAAGCGTTTTTACTCACAATGTTCACAATATCACCTCCCCTACCCTGCTTTCGCATGATGCTCACAGCCGCCTTGCTGGCCCTGAACTGCCCCTTTACCATCACATTGTGCTGTACATCCCAATCCTGCTCGCTGGTATCTTCCAGCGTTTTAGAAATAGATAGCCCTGCGTTATTGACCAGAATATCCACACCTCCAAAAGCAAGGCAGCACTGCCTGATGGCTGTAGCCAAATCTTCAGCCTTATTTACATCCATAACTACGGAAGTAACTGCATCCTTACCAAATTTCTTTTCAAATTCAAGATTGGTTTCTTCCAGCCTGCCGGCGTGGAGGTCGCTCAGTACCACACAGGCTCCCTCCCTGATCAGTCTTTCGGCCGTGGCCTTGCCGATACCGCCGCCACTACCGGTGATGAGGGCAATCTTACGCGAAAGCGGCTTTTCCGGGGGCATTCGTTTGAGCTTATCCTCCTCCAGTTGCCAGTATTCTATGTTGAAGGCTTCCTGCTCGGGTAAAGAGGTATATTCAGAAACTGCCTCGGCGCCCCGCATTACGTTGATAGCGTTTACATAAAATTCAGAAGCCACCCGGGCCGTCTGCTTGTTTTTGGCAAAGGTAAACATACCCACTCCGGGCCAGAGGATTACCACTGGGTTAGGATCACGCACGGCTGGGCTGTCTTCGTGTTTGCATCGCTCGTAATACTCAGCATACTCCTTACGGTATTGCTGAAAAGCCCCTTCCAGGTGATTCCTGAGAGCTTGCAGGTCTTCCAGGTCAGTAGTGGCAGGCAGAAAGTCCAGCACCAGCGGCCTGATCTTGGTGCGCAGGAAATGATCAGGGCAGGAGGTACCCATGGGGGCCAGTTTTGCAAGGTCATGGCTGTTGACAAACTCCAGCACGGCCTCGCTGTCGGAGAAATGGCCGATCATAGGCTGGTGGCTGGAGCAGAAGCCCCTCAGTATGGGAGCCATCCTGGCAGCCTGGCTCTGACGCTCCTTTTCTGCCAGGGCCTCAGTCTTCATCCCCCCGAAAACAGGTCGTTCTTTGCCAGCATGCTCCTCCAGGTAACGGGAGGCTTTTTCGATGGTCTCCAGGCTGTTGATGTAGCAGTCGTAAGCCGTATCACCCCAGGTAAACAGGCCGTGCTTGCCCAGCATGATGCCGGTGATATCAGGATTGTCTTTCAGGCAGCGCTCCAGTTGCAGGCCCAGGTCAAAGCCGGGACGCTGCCAGTCCACCCAGCCCAGTCGACCATGAAACAGCTCCTCGGTGATCTTTTTGCCATCTCTGGCAGCTGCAATGGCGATGATAGCATCAGGGTGCAGGTGGTCAATGTGCCTGAAAGGCAGAAAAGCATGCAGAGGCGTATCAATACTGGGGGCACGGGAATCCAGGTCGTAGAGGCAGTGGTAGAAAAGACCGACCATCTCATCTTCGTGTTCTATACCCTGATAACGGTTCTTAAGGGCATGCAGGCGGTCTACATACAGGCCAGCCAGCCCGCTGCGGGTAAGTGAGCCTATATCGCCACCGGAGCCTTTGATCCACATCACTTCGGTGTCACCTCCGCTGAGCGGGTCTTTTTCAATGGTTTTGCAGCTGGTATTACCGCCTCCGTAATTAGTGATGCGCAGGTCGGCACCCAGTATATTGGAGCGGTACAGCAGCAGGGCAACTTCATCGCCGGCCAACTGTCGGGCTTTCTCATGATCCCACAAATATTTGACATGTCTGAATTGACTCACTTCCTGTTCCATAGCGGTTTATTAATAGGTTGATACTGTTTATGAGCTAGTAAAATGATTAATAAAAAAGCTGCCCAACGTTTTGACTGCTCCGACATCAAAATATAAAAAATATTCTTCAGTAGTAGGTAAGACCAAAGCAAGTTCGTCAAACTAAGCAGGGCTTTCACAAAAAAATTACTATTCATGGGTACATTCTAACAGCAGCCAATCACTACAGCCTGAGCTGACATATACATAAAAATGAACCACTCATTATTCATCAATCATCATCTCACTCATCCCTCAGGCTTTCCACCGGATTCTGCCGGGCAGCTTTTACTTTCTGAATGTACAAATTGTTTTTGCCGCTACTTAATCGGGTATTCAGTGAAGATTTTTTGCAGGAATTGTCTAAATTCTATTTTTGTTACCCATATAGATTTTACATTGAAAAGATATGGTATTTACGATCTCAGACAGTTTGCTAGCACAGGCTCATATGAGTGAAGAGGAATTCAAGGTACAACTGGCCCTGTTTCTCTATCAAAAAGAGGTATTCACCCTGGGACAGGCAAGTGAACTTGCCGATGTGGATCAGATAGCTTTTCAGAGGCTCCTTTCTGAACATAAAATTAATATCCACTATGACGTAGAAGATTTTGAAGCTGACCTCAGAAACCTGGGCTTGTAGGTATGGTAGTAGTGAGTGACACTTCTCCGCTTAGCAACCTCATTACTATCGGACGACTGCATCTGTTGCAGGATTTGTTTGGTGTAGTAATCATTCCCGAAAAGGTGAAACAAGAGGTTCTCAGGTTGTCTGAGTCTGGGATTGATCTGAAGACTTTTTCAGAAGCTGAATGGATTATCGTAAAAAAGCCTGCTAACCAGGTTTTAGTAGAGCAGTTGTTGGAGGAGCTCGATGCCGGAGAGGCTGAAGCGCTTGCCTTATACCAGGAACTTCAGGCCGATCAACTTCTGATAGATGAACGGAAAGGACGAAAAAAAGCAGAGAGCCTGAACATGCATGTCATCGGCTTGCTTGGATGTTTAGTCAAAGCAAAGCATGCAGGTTTACTCACCCATGTAAAGGAAGTTTTGGATGCTATCATTGACCAGGCAGGTTTTAGGATAAGCGAGCAGTTATACCAGCAGGTTTTGATAAGCTGTAAAGAGGATGGGTAAGGCTTCACTCATCCCTCAGGCTTGCCACCGGGTTCTGACGGGCGGCTTTTAGCGTCTGACTGCTGATGGTAGCCAGGGC
>JBKHDR010000205.1:0-4830 GCA_046541235.1 Cyclobacteriaceae bacterium
GCCATTAATAGTATTGAACTGACCATTACCTCAAACCTTGCACAGACTTATGGAACTTCGTATTCAACATCTTTCTAAAACCTACTCTAACGGCACCCAGGCGCTTAACAACATTTCCCTGACCATTCCGCAGGGTATGTTTGGGCTGCTGGGCCCTAATGGTGCAGGAAAATCCACGCTTATGCGTACCATTGCCACCCTACAGGATGCCGACTCCGGCTCTATCATGCTGAATGGCCTGGACGTGAGCAGCAACAAGCAGGTAATCCGGGAAAAGCTGGGCTACCTTCCCCAGGACTTTGGCTTGTACCCGCGCATCAATGCCGAAGTGATGCTTGACCACATTGCGCAGATGAAGGGGGTAGGCAACAAAAAAGAGAGAAAGCAACTGGTAGAGTCACTGCTGAATAAAGTGAACCTCTACAGTCATCGTAAAAAAAACCTGGGTACTTACTCTGGAGGGATGCGGCAGCGCTTTGGCATCGCCCAGGCCCTGGTAGGCAATCCTTCGCTGATTATCGTGGATGAGCCTACTGCCGGCCTTGACCCTTCCGAGAGAAACCGCTTCTACAACCTGCTGAGCGAGATCGGGGAGAATACCATCGTGATCCTTTCCACCCACATCGTAGAAGATGTCAGTACGCTTTGCTCCAATATGGCGATCATCTGCGCCGGTGAACTGCTCATGCAGGGCAAACCCAAGGAGGGCATTGCCCTGCTGGAAGGCAGGATTTACCAGAAAGCCATACAGAAAGAAAACCTGCCCAGCTACCAGGCCGACTACCGGGTAATATCTACCAAACTGATTGAAGGAAGGCTGAGTCTCAGGGTAGAAAGCGAAACGGCACCAGGCAATGGCTTTGAACCTGTACAGGCCGACCTGGAAGATGTATACTTCAGCCATATCTCCAGCAAAGTAGATCCTATCACCCTTTAAGCCACTGCTATGTTCTGGAATATTTTCACTTTTGAACTCCGGTACAGGTTCAGCCGCCCGGCTACTTATATTTATTTTGCCCTGCTGGCTATAGTGGGTATGCTGCTGATTGCCTCGGGCAGCACCCCGGCTTCCGAAAAGGTTTTCCACAATGCCCCGGTAGTGATTGCGAATATACAGCTACTCATTTCGTTATTTGCCATTATGCTGGCCTCCGCCGTGATGGGCGTACCCCTCTACCGCGATCTGGAGCATAAGACGGGTACTTTTCTGTTCAGCTATCCCATCAGTAAGGCGTCTTATTTTATGGGCCGCTTCTGGGGTTCCTTTGTCACTCTCTTATTTATATCACTGGGGGTGGTGCTGGGGATTTTCATCGGTAGTATCATAGGGCCGGCCACCGGCTGGACTGAAGCCCTGCGCTATGGGCCTAATACGCTGGCCAACTATTTTCATCCCTGGTTTACGCTGATGCTGCCCAACCTGTGGTTTGCCGCTGCCTTATTTTTTGCCCTGATCATTTTCACCAGAAATATCAAGTCCATTTATTCGGGAGGTATCATTGTATTTATCGGCTATCTGCTGGCCAATTTTCTGTCGCAGGATATCGAGAATAAAGACCTGGTGCAGATCATGGACCCCTTCGGGCTGAATACCTTCAGCTACCAGACACGCTACCTTACGCCTTTTGAGCAAAATAACTTTCTGCTGGCCGTGGAAGGTAACCTGCTCTATAACCGCCTGCTCTGGACAGGCATGGGTATAGTGTTCTTCGTGGCGGCATATTTCCGTTTTAGCTTTACCTATTTCTTCCAGCCGCAACAGAAAAAAAGTAAAGCCACACAGGCAGAACCTGCTTTTGTCGCCCAGGAAATAAAGCCCGTAGCTACCAGCTTTGGAGGCGGCTACCAGTGGAACAGCCTGAAAACCCTGACCCGCATAGAAGTCAGCAATGTACTCAATGATGTATATTTCAGGTCTATCCTGCTGGGTGGCCTGGTGTTCCTGATCCTTGACTTCTGGATCGGGCAGACTACCTATGGGGTATCCTCACATCCGGTCACTTCAGTGCTGATGGAATATAAAGGCTATGATTACAATGTTTTCGTATTTATCATCCTGGTCTTTTTTACCGGCGAAACCCTGCACCGCGACAAGTCAACCGGCTACGCTACCATCAACGATACTTTCCCGGTCAAAGACAGTGTGATGATCGGCTCCAAGTTCCTGGGGATGGCATTTGTCGGTTTCCTGCTGGCCACCCTACCCATCGTGATTGGCATCCTTGTGCAGACGCTAAAGGGCTATTTCAACTATAATCTGTCTACTTACCTGGTGGACAGCTACCTGATCGTATTTCCCGACTATCTGCAGATGGTGATGCTGGTATTTGCCGTGCACCTGCTGGTCAACAATAAATTTGCGGGCCATGCGGTAAGTATTGGTATCTGGCTGGTCATGATTGTGCTGCGCAGCTTTGCCAGTTACGATTTCAACCTCTTCTTTTATTCTTATAAGCCCGACTTCCGCTGGTCGGAGATGAACGGGCTGGGCCACTTTGGTGAGCCATTGTTTTGGTTCAACCTGTACTGGACGCTCTTTGGCGTTTTCCTGATCCTGTTCTTTTCAACATTTTATGGACGGGGTACCGAGAGCAGCTTCAGCAACCGCTGGCGTAGGGCTAAAACCAAGCTGTTGAGCACGCCCACCATCGTAGCTTATGTGTGCCTGGTACTGGCCATTGGAGTAGGTGCCTTTATTTACCAGAATGTGGTGTATACCAACCAGTACCTGACCAACGATGAGCAGACGGAGCGACAGGCCGCCTACGAAAAGCAACTGAAGCAGTATGAATTCATGGCGCAGCCCAAAATTACCGACATCAGGTTGAAGGCCGATCTTTACCCTTACGAGCGTGATGCTTTTTTTGACGCAAGCGTGGTGATGGTCAATAAGACCTTAGAACCTATTGATTCTTTACACCTGAACGGCTTACAACTGAGCAGTTTTGAGCTTTTGTATGAGGGTGAGCCGCTGATTTACCGCTTTCCGCTGAAGTACAAAAAAGCTAAGTTCCAGGTTTTTGGTGAAGCGCCGCAGCGTGAGTGGTACAAAATTTACAAGCTGCCCTATACCCTGATGCCCGGGGACACCCTCACCGTACAGGTAAAGAGCAGCATAGAAAACAAAGGCTTTGCCAACGGAGGCTTAAGCCGGGAGGTGGTGTACAATGGTACTTTTGTAGGCGGAGGCCTGCCCGAGATCGGCTACAGCGCCCAGAACGAGATCAGTAGCGATGAAAAAAGGAGAGAATACGATTTACCAGAAAAAGACTATGAGCTGCCTCCTCATGATGATCCTTATGGTCAGCGAACATTACTCTTCTCCGACGAAGCTGACCTGATCAACTTTGAAGCGGTGATCAGCACCGTACCCGACCAGATCGCCATTGCGCCGGGCTATATCCAGAAGGAGTGGACAGAAGGCGAGAGGAAATACTATCACTATGTGCAGGATACGCCTATACAGGCATTTTTTAACATTGTTTCTGCCCGCTATGATGTCTATGCCGATAAAGTTACCCTACCCGGCGGACAGCAGGTCGCCATTGAGATATTCTATCATCCCGGTCATGACTACAACCTGGACCGCTTCACAGCGGCTTACAAAGATGGACTAGAGTATTTTTCTGCTACCTATGGAAATTTCCAGTTCCGGCAGATGCGCCTGCTGGAATTTCCGCGCTACGCCGGTTTTGCCCAGTCGTTTCCTAATACCGTTCCTTTTTCTGAAAGCTTCGGCTGGCTGGCCGACCTGAGCGATCCTAATAGTTTTGACTATACCTACTACGTAACAGCCCACGAGCTGGCCCACCAGTGGTGGGGGCACCAGATCACGCCTAACTACACCCGGGGTTCTAACCTGATTTCTGAAGCCCTGGCCGAATATTCGGCACTGGTACTTAGCGAGCGAAAATACGGCAAGGATAATATGAAGCGCTTTCTGAAAGACGAACTGGATGCCTACCTGCGGGGCCGTGCCAACGAAAGTAAGAAGGAAAATACCTTCATCAACTGCAACCGGCCTTACCAGTGGTACAACAAGGGCGCCCTCATCCTGTATGGCCTGCGTGACTACCTGGGCGAGCAGCCTATCGACAGTGCCATGCGGGCTTTTCGGGATGAGTTTGCCCTGCGCGAGGCGCCCCCTTATCCCGGCAGCAGCGATCTCTACCGCCACCTCAAAGCGGTGACGCCGGACAGCCTACAGTATTACCTGGAAGATACCTGGAACAGGATCACCCTTTACGAGAACAAAGTGGACAAGGTAAGCGCCAGCCTGCAGCCCGACAGCACCTACCTGGTAAAGCTGGATATCAAAACTGCCAAGCTGTATGCCGACAGCCTCGGGATGGAAACCGCTGCCGACTACGAGGGTGATTATATTGATATTGGCATCTTTGCTGCTGATGGAACCGACGAAAACGGGCGCACCAAGACCAACCCCATCTACCTGAAGAAACACAAGCTGGCAGCGGGATCGCATACGCTGGAAATCAGGGTGGACGAACTGCCCACCAAAGCCGGTATTGACCCTTACAACAAGCTCATTGACCGTATACCTGATGATAATCTGATCAGCGTAGATTTGGAATAGCTTGGATAAGAGGAGTCTTTACAATGAAAAAAGGGATGCGCCCAATGGATGCTTCCCTTTTTTCTTTTACGCAGTTGGCCGGATCAGCACAGCTGGAATGAGGCAGCAAGCAAAATTACCGTTTCAGCCTTGGTCGGCATGTAGCGCTACTGCTATTGTTTTTGAAGATGCCGCATCATCACCTCATACACCTCAGGCGCTTCTATGCTGTCGGCAGGGAGCAGCTCCGGGCTTTG
>JBKHDR010000206.1:0-4708 GCA_046541235.1 Cyclobacteriaceae bacterium
CATCCCGTGCCTAAAGGCTACGGGTTTTCGCCCAAATTCTCATAACCAGGAAATACCTGGCTCCAACGCTCTGGTAAATAAAGCTAAATCCACGAAAAACGCACCTTACACTTAGCCTTCTTTCAGGATTTTCTATTTTTGTGAAGAAGACAAGCACAAACATATTTTTTATGAAAGGTATCATCCTGGCCGGAGGTTCCGGCACCCGCCTACATCCCCTGACACTTTCTGTCAGTAAGCAGCTCATGCCGGTCTATGACAAACCCATGATCTATTACCCGCTCTCCAACCTTATGATGGCGGGCATCAGGGAAATTCTGATCATTTCTACTCCTCACGACATGCCGCTCTTTCAGAAACTGCTGGGCGATGGCAAGGAACTGGGCTGCAGCTTCAGCTATGCTGTGCAGGAAAAACCCGAAGGACTGGCTCAGGCTTTTACCATCGGGGCTGATTTTATTGGTAATGACAAAGCGGCCCTGATTCTGGGTGATAATATTTTTTATGGCTCCGATCTGGCTAAACTGCTGCAAAGTAATGCCGACCCGGATGGAGGCATTGTGTATGCTTACCATGTGAATGATCCACATCGCTATGGTGTGGTGGAGTTTGATCAAAACCAGAAAGTAATCTCCATAGAAGAAAAACCCCGGGAGCCTAAATCCAACTATGCCATTCCGGGTATTTACTTTTATGACAATGATGTGATTGAGATCGCCCGCAACCTTAAGCCCAGCCCCAGGGGCGAACTTGAAATTACGGATGTTAACAGGGAGTACCTGAAAAGAGGCAAGCTAAAGGTAAGTATTCTTAACCGCGGCACTGCCTGGCTGGATACTGGTACTTTTGACTCACTGATGCAGGCCGGTACTTTTGTACAAGTGATAGAGCAGCGGCAGGGCCTGAAAATAGGCTGTATTGAAGAAGTGGCTTACCGGATGAAGTTCATTGATAGTCAGCAGATGGAAACACTGGCGGCCCGGCAAATGAAAAGCGGCTACGGTGAGTACCTGCTCAGCCTTATCAAAAACCCGCCCAGGTAAGCCGGACACTTATCTGAATGTTTAAAGTTGCTTATTTTAACAGGAAAGCCCCCCAACTAGAATTGACGGGGCTTATTTTTTAGCTGTTATCTTGCCTGCTATTCGCGATAAATTACATGCATCACTGTTTCGCCCACAGCTTGCAGGGTCTCTTTGCTGATAATATCCATGTTATCAGCATGTGTATGGTGATAATCGGCAAAATAAGCCTCACTGCCGGGCGCATGTTCAATGATATCAATCATAGGTATGCGGGCATCATAATTTACGTAGATGTGATCATCTATTACTTCAGGGCTGCTCTCGTAGTTAAAGTAACGGCCATGACCCAGACGTTGCGCCTGATCCCAGACTTTTTTCAGCACGGCAGGAGCCGCGCGACGGGAAACACCCTCCTGGTAAAACTGTGCGCCTTCGGCACCTACCATGTCCAGCAGTATACCGTAATAGGCCATATAGTTTTTTTTGTGTTTGTTCTTTGACCAGTACTGGGAGCCCAGGCACCACCATACCTGATTATCGTTTTCAGCCACTCCTTCATAACCCTGGGGTTCACCGTAATCTTCTCCGTCGAACAGTATGATATCAACGCCTACCCCAGGTGCCTGCTGCTGCATCAGGCGGGCCATCTCGAGCAGTACACCCACGCCGCTGCCACCATCATTGGCTCCTTCTATAGCTGCTTCTTTTCGTTCGTCATCTTTATCGGCAAAAGGCCGGGTGTCCCAGTGTGCCGCCAGCAGTATTCTTTTGCCCTGCTGAGGATTAAAAGAGGCGATGATGTTTTGCAATTGCAGCAGTGTACCGTCATAAGCCTCTGCCTCAAACGCCTGCCGCTCTACCTCAGCGCCATAAGAAGCCAGTTTAGCCGCCAGGAAGTCGGCCGTAGCCAGGTGAGCAGATGTATTAGGCACTCGGGGGCCAAAATTTACCTGTTGCTGAATGAAAGAGTAGGCTGAATCCGCACTGAAAACAGGTACGACAATTTCTCTCTCAGGGGCATTTTCCTGCTCTAGCACTGGTTCCTGCTTTTTTTCACAGGCAGAAAATATCAGTCCAGCAAGCAACAGGCTCAGGTACTTTGAATAAAAACGCATATTATCAGAAATGGCTAATGAGATGTTAAGTACTATTCTTTATTTCTACATTACATTTTAAGCCAAATTATGTATGAAAAATTCAGTGAGCGTAATTTATTTCAGTGGCTCCTGAATCTATTCTCCTTCCAGATTGTTCAAATAATGACGTACCTGACATATTTATGTAAGGTATAGCCTATGTTTGATTAAGATATATTTTTCTCTATATTTGTAGCCTAAAGGCTAATCATTCATTAAGAGGGGGCAGTAGTCCCCTCTTTTTTGTTATTTCTGAGTAATTTATGAGTGTACAACTTAGAGTTGAGCAGGCCGTCAAAGACAAACTGGAGCAGATTGGTGATGACTCTTTATTTCTGGTAGATGTGATGATCTCACAGTCTAAAAACAGCCAGAAAGTGGTGGTGCATCTGGATGGAGACCAGGGTGTTTCCATAGACACCTGCGCAGAACTCAGTCGGCATCTGTCGGCTATACTGGATGAGGAAGACCTGCTGGAGGGAAGTTTTACCCTGGAAGTGTCTTCGCCGGGGCTGGATCAGCCTCTCAAAATGGAGCGGCAGTATAAGAAAAATATAGGTCGTCGGGTAAAAATACTTACTACAGATGATCGTACGCTGAAAGGTGTACTTGCTGGCGTAGCCGAGCAGCACGTTATATTAAAAGAAGAAACCAAGGTAAAGGGAAAACACAGAAAACCTGAGTTGGAGCAGGAAGCTGAAATTCCTTTTGAGCAAATAAAAAAAATTAACGTATTAGCTTCATTTAATTAAAGAAATGGACACTACAACATTAATCGAGTCATTTGCCGATTTTGCCAGAGGCAAAAACATTGACCGTCCTACTATGATCCGCATCCTTGAAGATGTGTTTCGTACCATGATCAGGAAAAAGTACGGTGTGGATGACAACTTTGATGTCATTATCAATGCAGACCGAGGCGACCTGGAAATATGGCGCTTCAGAGAAATCGTAGACGATAACTCTGAAGATATCTGGGACCACGATAAGATCAGCCTGACGGACGCACGTCAGATAGAGCCTGACTTCGAAATAGGTGAAGAAGTGGCTGAGGAAATCAAGCTGGAAGACTTTGGCCGCCGCGCCGTTCAGACAGCTCGCCAGACGCTGATCCAGAAAGTAAAAGACCTTGAGAAAGATATCCTTTTCCAAAAATATAAAGACCTGGTAGGCGAAATCATCATTGGCGAAGTGTACCAGATCCTGGGGCGCGAAATGCTGCTGATAGATGCCGAGGGTAATGAACTCATCCTGCCCCGCTCAGAGCAGATCCCGAAAGATAAGTTTCGCAAGGGTGATGCGGTACGTTCCATTATACACCGGGTGGAAATGGTCAACGGAAATCCACGAATTATCCTCTCCCGTACTGCTCCCAAGTTCCTGGAGCGGCTTTTTGAGAGCGAGGTTCCTGAAGTGTACGACGGGCTTATCACCATCAGAAAAACAGTGCGCGAACCAGGAGAGCGGGCGAAGGTAGCAGTAGAGTCTTACGATGACCGCATTGACCCAGTGGGCGCTTGTGTAGGTATGAAAGGTTCACGTATCCATAGCATCGTACGTGAACTGCAAAACGAAAACATAGATGTGATCAATTATACAGACAACCTGGAGTTATTCATCACCCGTGCCCTAAGCCCGGCCAAGATCACTTCCATCAAAACCGATACTGAAACCGGACGTGTGTCTGTATTCCTCAAGCCTGACCAGGTATCGCTGGCTATTGGCCGGGGCGGACAAAACATCAAACTTGCCAGTCGCCTGGTGGGTTATGAAATAGACGTATTCAGAGACACTGTAGCGCTGGAAGACGAAGAAGATGTGGATCTGGAAGAATTTTCTGATGAAATTGAAAGCTGGATTATAGATGAGATGAAGAAGATTGGTCTGGATACAGCCAAGAGTGTGCTTTCGCTCAGTAAAGAAGACCTCATCAGAAGAACTGATCTGGAAGAGGAAACTATTGAGGATATTTTAAGGGTTCTTAAACAAGAATTTGAATAAATTTTTTATTTAAAATAGAAAATAATAGATATTTGAGTATGGTAGAGGAAAAAATGATGAGGTTAAGCCAGGTGGCAAGAAAGCTCAATGTAGGCCTTTCTACAATCACTGAGCACCTTGCCAGCAAAGGCTACGAAGTTGAAAACAAACCCAATGCGAAGATACCTCTCGAGCAGTTCAACATGCTTGCCAGGGATTTTGCGTCTTCTGCATTGGATAAAGAAGAAGCCTCAGGCCTCACCATTGGTAGCAAGCATTCAGAAAATCTGATAATAGATTCTTCCAAAAAGGATAAAAAAGAGCAGGAGGAAGAAGAACTCTTCATCAAAGAGCTTTCCACCTCCAAAGAGCAGCCTTCTAAAGAAGAAGCCAGAGAGCAGAAAAAAGAAGTTGGTAAGAAAGAAGATGAAAAGCAGGACTTGCCCATAGAATCAAATCGCCCTTCAGGTCTTAAAGTCTTAGGTAAAATTGATCTGGACAGCCTGAACCGTAAAAAAGGGAGTGCTCCTACTCCTAAAAAAGAAGAAACTCCTGCTCAAAAGCCTC
>JBKHDR010000207.1:0-4605 GCA_046541235.1 Cyclobacteriaceae bacterium
TTCCTTCAGAACAGAAGCTTACAGTGAATTGCAGAGAAGAAGAGAGAACAGCTGATCTTTTTCAGGGTTTTTGTAAACCGCTGCGGCCGCTGAGCCGCTGTTTCGTTTTTACCCCCCCGGCTTAGGCTTTCTGAAATATTTATCTATGATCGTCTTTAGCTTGGCCTTGGTCAGGGGCTTAATGATCATTTCATCGGCACCTCCCGAAACAGCTCTCAATACATCATTTTCATTGTTAGAAGAGGAAATCATCACTACTACTGAAGGCCGCAACAACAGCGAATTCATGGGCTGAAACGCTCTTAAAAAATCAAAACCGTTCATCACCGGCATATTAATATCCAGCAAAATCAGTTCCGGGTAAGCCCTGCAATCTTTCTGCCGGATACGGCTGAGGGCATCCCGCCCGTTGGTTGCTACTATGGTTTTATCAGCTATGCCAATGTCCTGAAGTAGTGACTCATGCAAAAAATTGGTGATCTCATCATCATCCACCAGCATGATACAGTCTAATGCTTTCATTTAAAAATGCCCTCCTGACCCTTTTGAACGTAAATTAAATAAAAGGTGCTTCCCCTGATTGTTTTACACCTCAATATAGATGAAATTTCCGGCAGTACATATTCTGAACTGCCACAGCAATCCACCAACTCACCCTTCAAACGCTCACAAACTGATAAGGTTCTATATGTTTTTTGCCTGAACCTCATTTCCACTCCCGCGCATAACCAATCAAACATGAGCGTATGCTTACACCTTTCATGAGAGCTGCGAAAAAGGGATTTTTATCAAAATCACTTCTGACTGGCTATATTATTTGTTATACGCTTATCTTTACCGCCTTAATTTTAAGAAGCAAAGCAAGAAGATGGATCAAATTCAAGACTGGGTTGAAAATGCACTGAGAGACGCAGATGTTATGGCTGCCTGGATTCCTTACCTGAAGGCATTCATACTACTGGCTCTGCTCCTGCTGCTGTCCTTTTTGTCTTTTATCATCTCCAAGTACGTAATCGTCAGGTTTCTGCATAAACTCATTATCCGTACCTCCTTCAAGTGGGACGACTTGCTCATTAATTTTAAGGTTTTTTCCCAGCTGGCGCATATTGTTCCGGCGCTGATTATCAAGGCTTTTGCACCGGTAGTTTTTGCCGATTTTGATTTGATACTGCCCTTTATTCTCAAGCTGACTGATGCTTACATTGTCATCGTGATCATGCTGGTGGTGGTCGCCCTGCTCAAGGGGATTGAATTCTTCCTCAATAATATGGCGGTGTTCAAGGAAAAGCCCCTGGCCAGCTATTTTCAGCTTACCCGAATTATCATCTACATCATTACGGGGATACTGATTCTCTCTATCCTGATGGGCCGCTCTCCTATTTATTTTGTCAGTGCCTTCGGAGCCATGACTGCCATCATCCTGCTTATTTTCAAAGATACCATCCTCGGCCTGGTAGCCAGTGTGCAAATTTCTTCCAGCGATATGGTAAGGGTGGGCGACTGGGTAGAAATGCCAAAATACAATGCCGATGGGGATGTGATCGGGATGAACCTCAATACCGTAAAAGTCAGAAACTGGGACAAGACGATTACGACTATCCCTACGTATTACTTTATCTCCGACAGTTTCAAAAACTGGCGGGGCATGCAGGAGAGTGGCGGCCGCAGGATCAAAAGAGCCATTTATGTCAACTTACGTTCTGTAAAGTTTGTAGACCCTGAGACACGGGAGCGGTTCAAGCGCTACCATCTCATCAAAGACTTTGTCACCAGGAGGCAGAAGGAGATTGAGGAGTATAATGAGGAGCACCAGGTGGATACAAGCCAACTGATCAACGGTCGACGCATGACCAATATCGGGGTTTTCAGGCATTATGCCGAGGCATACCTGAGAAACCACAAGCGGATCAGGCAGGATATGAGCCTGATGGTCAGGCAATTACCTACTCAGGACCATGGGCTGCCCATAGAAATTTACTGCTTTACCTCCACGATCGTATGGGCAGAGTACGAGAGCATACAGTCTGATATTTTTGATCACCTGCTTGCTGCAACTCAATATTTTGACCTGGAGATCTTTCAGGTACCCAGCGGCAGCGATGTAGTACTGGCTGGCAGTCAGATCAGCCGCTTACTGGACCAGGAGCAGAAATAAGTAAGCACAACATCAGGGCTTGCGTCTCCTTTTGTCATGCTTCATCATTGTGCTTTATGCGCTTACGCTCAGTTATTTTTTACAGGCCTCTTCGCAGGCATGGCAGGCTTTTGCACAGTCTTGGCAATGCTGCATCTTATGTTGGGCACACTCATCGCCACGTTCCCTAGACAACATCTGGCAAAACTCCACCGCCCCTTTCGCATGTTTGCTTTCCCGCGATACCATACTGATGGCCTGAAAGCATGAGTCGGCACAGTCGCGGTCAGAGCGGATACCACTCACCATTTTGGCAATATCGTCTTCATCAAGGCAATGATCAGCACAGTACTGACAGGCCGCCAGTTACTGGATAAGCTCTTCGTGTTCTTTCATGTTTAAAGATTACCAGATACAGCTTAGGAGCACGATGAAGCGCTTTAGTTTGTTTGTCAGAAACCAACCTAACCTTGCCCCAAAGGCTTTCCTCCTTCAAAGACTTGTTTCTTTATCTTGCCAGGGCCATCTCCCGGTGATCTCTACTTCCAGCGTAAAACTCAGAAAAGTTCGTATCAGCACCACGATGGCCAGTACGCCTACCGTTGAAAAAGAAAGATCTACCGCAACTGTATGTATGATGTCAGCTGCTACCAACAACTCCAGTCCCAGTAGTATCCCCCGAGCCAGCTGATGGCGATATTTTTTGTAAATTTCATTGCTGTCAACATTTCCGATTCTCTTTACAATGGCTTGTATGGTTGATATAACGGCAAAAATAACGATCAGAGCGATTCCCAGTAGTTCCAGCCCGCCGGCACTAATTTCCGCATAATGTTGTACGGCTTCCTTCATAAAAAATCTGCTTATAGTATTTTAGGCTTTCTGAAGTAATTCACTTCATTGAGTTATTGTTTGTCAGAAGCACTTATACATCTGCGATGAAGAAATGATCAAACTAAGGCCTAGCATGTATCTTTTCCTTCTGATTCATTCATGAGGCAAGCACAACATGCTCAAAAAAAGCAAGTGATTGCCCTGAAATCATAAAGATCAGAAGATGCTTCCTCCGGAGGCAATCCATCTACTTCACTGACCAAAAACACTAAAAGTTCTTCCCTACTTTTATAAAAACTATTTATCTTTGGTCTAAATAAATCAAATCAGACCATGGCAAAAAATGGAAATAATAGCTTCAGCTGGCGTAAACTCTTCAACGACTTCCACCTCTGGATGGGTATAGGAAGCGGCCTTATTCTTTTTGTGGTTTGTCTCAGCGGTACGATCTACGCTTTCAGAACAGAGATTGAAAAGCTGCTGGAACCTTCCAGCTTCCGTATAGAGCAGGCTGACAAAAGCAAACGCCTGACCACCGAAACCATTTTTACGCAACTGCAGGAAGAGCCGGGAGGCATCATTACTTCCGTGAGCATTCCTTTCGCTGCCGATGAACCCTACAAAGTGAGCATCAAAGCCTCCGCCGAAGAAAAAAGAGGAACGACCTACCTGGTCAACCCTTACTCCGGAGAGGTATTAGGAACTCCCAAAGGTCCAGCCTCGGCATTTTTCTCTACTGTTTTCAAACTACACCGCTGGCTGCTGATGGAGCGGAGTACCGGCAGAATCATCGTGGGCATAGCTACCATTATTTTTGTTTTTATCATCCTTACCGGCTGGGTGCTATGGTGGCCCCGTAAACTAAGAAACCTAAAGCAAAGCCTTACCGTCAAAACTTCAGCCAACTGGAAGCGAGTCAACCACGACCTGCATAACAGCCTGGGCTTTTATGCCAGCTTCCTGCTGATGATCATGGCACTGAGCGGGCTTTGCTGGTCTTTTGAGTGGTACCGCGATGGGCTGGAAGCCGTGCTGGGCACCAAAGTTTTTGGCTCACGCGGCGGTGAAGAAGTGAGTTCTCAGGCTGAGGCTGATGCATTTCCCCTATCGGTGGAGGCATTAATTGATAAATCTGAAGCCTACCTCTCCTACCCGGGCGACTATACCATTTACCTTCCGGCCGGAGAAGAAGAAGCGGTGAAGGTAATAAAATACCCTAAAGTCTCCTTTGCCGGGCTGACTGCCTACGACCTGCTCAAGCTTGATCAGTACAGTGGCGAGCTGCTCTTGAAAGACATTTATGCTGACAGGCCCTTCAACGAAAAGATCAGCACCATGATCAAACCGATACATACCGGAGAGGTATTTGGCACTTTCTCCAAGATCCTGTATTTCCTGGCCTCGCTCATTGGTACCAGCCTGCCTGTTACCGGCGTACTGATCTGGGTCAACAAACTAAAAAAGAAATCCAGAAAAAGGCAGCAAACCAGTATGGCAACCTCATGATTCAGGCCAATACCTGGGCTGAAAACCTACCGAAGTGACCTGATAACAATAGAGGAGGCATTTTTTTTTTGGCATGAAGAAATTTTTGCTGAAATCAGGCGACTCACTGGCCAACTTATTCAGACAAATAT
>JBKHDR010000208.1:0-4588 GCA_046541235.1 Cyclobacteriaceae bacterium
TATCCCCGGCCTGGAAGGGCTGGGAAATTCTGGTACCTGGGAGTTTAATAGTGATGAGAGTGCTATCATATTGGACGATGGCAGCCTGGAGGTAATCGCTGAGATTGTATCCATTAGCGAGGAGCAGATGGTACTGAGGTTTGACTTTGAGAATTACAAGGGGAATATCACTACGTACAGGATTACCTTAACCACATAAATTCGTTTTATATTAAACTATCTGGATGATGAAAGCACTATTATTTCCCGTGTTAATATCACTCCTGTTGGGTGCTCAGTTAGTTTCTGCCCAAAACCAGCAGCCTATCCTTGCAGTAATGGAGTTTGACATGGCCGCTACACACCGGGCCGGAAGAACCCTTGGCAATGGCCTCAGCGATATGCTTACCAATGCCCTGGTAGAAGACGGAAGTTTTCGGGTGGTAGAACGAAAGAGGATCAATGAAATCCTACAGGAGCAGGATTTAGGTCTGGATGGTGTGGTCAGTGCCAGCACGAGTGCTTCTATCGGACGGATGGTCGGGGCGAATTACCTGGTAATGGGGACGATCACTGAGTATAAAGAAAATGAAAGTGGGGGAGCGGCATCCGCGCTATTAGGGGCCGCGGTCGGGGGTGTGAAGATGTATAAATCACACATTGGTTATACCATCAGAATCGTAAACTCGAGTAGTGGTGAAATCCTTGTTTCTAAGTCAGTAGATAAAAAGGTGAGCAGCGTTGGCCTCGCCCGCAGGGGAATTTGGGGAATAACGCCTTCGGGTAGCATGTATAAGAGTCAATCCATGCAGGATGCTATTGAGCAGTCAATTATTGAAACTGTAGGTATCATCAAACAGGAGATAAGCGAACTGCCGGAAGTAGACCCCTCAGCAGTGATTAACGCTGTTGAAGTGGTAGCAGCCGGGGTTGATTTTATGCAATTTAAAGCAATTTCAGATTATCTTGAAGCCTCTGAAGGAGTAAGTCATTTACAAAAAAATATGGAGAACAATGTTGCGACGCTCTTTTTTCAGTATAAAGGTCCAACAGAAGAAGTTGCTGAATACCTCATGAATGCTCCACGCTTTCAGGCCAATATCACTACTTTTACCAGCAATAAAATTGAAATGGAAATACTTTGACTTGTAGCATGACAAACTTTTTACTTTGCCTGAGCTAAAAATGAAGTTAGAAACAAGGTTGGATCAGAATTGTCAGTCAATAAGCAGGGAGATACTAATTTCAAATTGAAAAAAATAAAAAAGCCTCAAGCAAATACTACTTCAGGCTTTACTTTAAAACTTACTCAACCACCTCAAAAGGCAGAGATACTTTAGTCTGGTCCCACATCAGGGATAGCTCGCCCTGGCCGGGAGCCGTTTCTTCTACTTCGTAAGTCAGCCTTTGTACTACCTCATCCAGATTTTCAGCTGGTACATTGACGCGTACTACATCCTCCGCCTTGCTGTAATCGTCGGCCAGGTGCTGGTCATAGTTTTTATTGAGAATGAGTGTCCACTCTTCTCTGCCGGGGATAGTGTAGAAGGCATACATGCCGGCGGATACCTCAGTACCGTTAACGCGGACATCTTCGCCAAAAGTCACTGCGGTAGCCCAGTGGGAGCCGCTTACCCATATTTGGTCATACGACACTAAGCCATTCCAGAGCACGCGTCCTCTCTTACCGGGAGAGCCGTAGTTGACCGTGACTGTAGCATCCCCTACCCGGGCAGAAGTCTCGCGGCGGGCGCTGGTGACCAGGGTATCTTCGCTGATCAGACCTGCATTTACGCTATCAGCGTAGCCCGGGCGATACAGGGTATGCTCTTTTTCCAATTGACTCACCGCTTCGGTTGGGGTTTCATCCGAGACCGGTGCCGTTTCAGTGGTATTTTCCTGCGGAGCATTGCAGGAAGCTGCTAAAATCAGTAAGGCCAAACAGAAAGGATTCTTAAATGTAAAAAACATAGATAATTTAGGTTTAATGATGTCACAAATATAGCCCATCATTGAAAATAAAAACCATTTTGAACTTTATTAAACCTTCCTTTCTATTCAAAAAACGACTTAAATATCACTGTTTCATGAAGTACAACCTCACTTTTTACTTTTGTCTCGTTTCGGTCGGTAAATATGGGTAGCCTCTCCGTACAGCACCTCGGCGGCTTCCATCAGGGTTTCTGACAAGGTCGGGTGCGGATGGATGGTCAGGGAAACATCTTTGGCTACCGCTGCCATTTCTACCGCCAGTACTGCCTCGGGTATCAGATCCCCAGCATTTTTACCGACGATGCCCACGCCCAGCACTCTTTCAGATTCGGGGTCAAAAATCAGTTTAGTGAAACCGTCGCTGCGGTTGAGAGTAGCCGCCCTGCCGGAAGCTGCCCAGGGAAATTTAGCCACTTTCACCTTTTTGCCTTCACCCTTGGCCTCGGTCTCGCTCAGGCCGCACCAGGCAATCTCTGGATCGGTATAGACCACGGCGGGTATGGCTTTGGGATCGTAAGCCACTTTTTTACCCGCAATAGCTTCAGCGGCTATTTTACCTTCATAGCTGGCTTTGTGCGCCAGCATGGGTTCGCCGGTGATATCTCCAATGGCATAAATGGATTTTTCACCGGTCTGCCGCTGCTCATTGACTTTCACAAACCCTTTATCATCCGTCTCCACTTCAATGTTGTCCAATCCCAGGTTTTCACTTCTGGGCTTGCGGCCTATCGCTATGAGCACCTTGTTGTAGGTCTGCTCTCCTTCGTGTTTGCCTTCCAGCTTTACCTTGAGTTTGCGCTTACCTTTGATGCTGGCCACTTTGGTTTCCAGCATGATTTCTTCAAAAAGGTCTTTATTCCTTTTGGCAAAAGCATCTACCAGGTCGCGGTCGGCCCCAGGCATGAGATTGTCGGTCATTTCCACCACTGATACTTTGCTGCCCATGCCTGCATAGACAGAGCCTATTTCCAGCCCGATATAACCTGCGCCTACCACCAGCATTTTCTCCGGTACATCGGGCAGGTCAAGGGCAGTGGCTGAACTCAGGATGTTTTTGGAGAACTCTACCCCGGGCAGGGAAACAGGTTCCGAACCAGCGGCAAGGATCGCGTTATCAAACTTCACTTCCTGTTTGTCTCCTTCATGTTCCACTTCCAGGGTATGGGCATCTTTAAACTTAGCCATACCGCGTATGTGTTCAATTTTACGTTTTTCTGTCAGCTGACCCAGGCCGCCTACCAGTTTCTGTACTACGCTATCTTTCCACTCCCGCACTTTTTTGACATTGATATCCGGCTCATTAAAATTGAGTCCAAAATCAGTGGCATCCAGGGCTTCCTGCTTGAGTTTGACCACATGCAGCAAAGCTTTGGAGGGGATACAACCACGGTAGAGGCATACCCCTCCCGGATTTTCTTCAGGATCAACCAGGGCAGTTTTCAGCCCCAGGTCGGCGGCGCGAAAAGCGGCGGCATAACCTCCGGGCCCTCCGCCGATCACGACTACTTCATATTTATTTTCTGCCATCAGAGTCCTCCTTCCATTAGCATCACAAACGGATCTTCCATCACCTGGCACATCCAGCGCAGGAAACGGGCAGCTTCTGCCCCGTCAATAGCCCGGTGGTCATAAGAAAGTGACAGTGGCAGCATAGTTTTGGGTTTGAACTCTCCATCCTCCCAAACCGGCTCTACCTGGTTGCGCGATACGCCCAGGATAGCCACCTGCGGATGGTACACGATAGGCGTAAAGTTAGTACCGCCAATACCACCCAGGTTAGAAACCGTAAAGTTACCGCCGCTCATTTCCTCTCCCTTGAGGCTGCCTTCACGGGCTTTACCGGCCAGTTCAGTCAGTTCGCGGGAGATCTGGATGACCGACTTGCGATCTGCATCCTGTATGACGGGCACCAGCAGGCCATTGTCGGTATCTACGGCTACGCCAATATTGACGTACTTTTTCATCACAATCTCCTGATTGTCAATATCTACACTGGCGTTGAATTTAGGGAAAGCCCTCAGGGCGGAGGCCGAAAGCTTCACCAGCACGGCCGTAATCGTCAGTTTGACGCCGGCCTTTTCGGCCTTGGCCTCATATTGATCCATAAAAGCTTCCAGGGTAGAAATATTGGCTTTATCAAACTGGGTGACGTGCGGAATGGTGTTCCAGGCACCTGCCATACTTTTGGCAGTAGCTTTACGAATTCCCGACATTTTATGCCTTTCAACCTCACCCCACTGGGAGAAATCTGGCAGCCCGCTTTCTTGGCGGGAGGTCGCTTCTTTTTCTTTACCTTTTTCCTTTTCAGGCTTTTCTTTGGCCTGGCCATTTTCGGCAGCGGCTTTTACGTCATCTGCGGTTATTCTGTCTCCCGGACCACTTCCCTTGACGGCATAAATATCCACATCAAGTTCGCGGGCTAAGCGACGTACCGATGGAGCAGCGGGTACTTCTCCATTCTTTCCTTTTTCACCCTCCTTTTTACCGCTACTTTCAGTGTCTCTATCCTCAGGTTTTTTCTTTTTGTCTTCTTTATCTTCCTTATTTTTAGCTTCAGCTTCTTTGTCCTCTTCCTGGTCCTTCTTCTCTTTGGACTCGGCTTCATCATCGTCGTCTT
>JBKHDR010000209.1:0-4535 GCA_046541235.1 Cyclobacteriaceae bacterium
GGTGATCATCAATTTTCAGGAAAAACGATACTTTCAGTTCAGTCGCTCGGCTACGCGCCCCGGCGTCTCGCGAGTGACGGCTATTTTGTGGCCTCTTGGCCACTTTTCAATTGCTTTTTTTGTTAATTTTGAGTTATGAAACAACCTCATCTCTTTCATCCTCGTCGGAGACAAGGATGATTTCTACTTAATGCTATTGTGTCAAAGCCTGTTGAACTAACCGTAATTAAGTCTATTACTTTTCTGGAATAAGCATACCCTTTCAGTTTTTACCGGAAGCTGATTCACTCATAAAATAATCCACGATCCAGAGCGAAATTTCAGGTACGTAGGTTACCAGAAAAAGCACCGTCAACATCACCGCGAAAAAGGGAATCATCGGCCTGAGTACTTGTGTGACATTGATTTTGGCCACACTGCAGCCAATGAAGAGCAAAGCACCCACCGGCGGCGTACATAAGCCCACACACAGGTTGATTACCATGACTATTCCGAAATGAATCGGATCAACTCCCAGTTCGGTGACTACCGGTAAAAAAATGGGCGTAAAAATCAGCACCGCCGGGGTCATATCCATAAATACACCGACCACCAGAAGGATCAGATTGATGATCAGAAGTATGATGACCGGGTTGTCACTTAAACCGATCAGCGCATTGGTTACGTTTTGCGGGATGTTTTCAAAAGCCATAACCCAGCTCATACCGATGGATGTACCTACCAGTAGCATGATAATGGAGGTCATCTTTACGGTCTCGAGTATGACAATCTTAAAATCTTTCTTATCAATTTCTCCGTAAATGAGCGCCAGGATGAGCGTGTAGAGAACGGCTACGGCAGATGCTTCTGTTGCCGTGAATATCCCGACTACAATGCCTCCTATAACAACGACAAGCATAAACAGGCTGGGAAGGGCAATGATCATTTTCCTGATTCCCTGACTTAGCGTAAACCAGCTACCTTTTTTATATTTTTTTTTCACTGCAATAATCGCAGACAAAATCATGAGTAAAAAAGCCAGAAGCAGCCCCGGGCCATAACCTGCCAGAAACAGAGCTGCGATACTCACGCCTCCGCTTGCCAGGGAGTAAACAATCAGGATATTGCTGGGCGGCACAATCAGACCATTGGTGGAGCTTGTGATATTTACTGCTGCAGAAAATCCCTCATCATAGCCTTCTTCCTTCATTTTTGGCCCCATAAAGCCGCCTATGGCAGAAGCTGCCGCCGCTGCAGATCCGGATATAGATCCGAAGAGCAGGCAGGCAATGATATTGACAAAGGCAAGCCCGCCGGGAAGCCCGCCTACAAAGACTTTGGCAAAGTCAATGAGCCTGCTGGCAATCCCTCCCCTGTTCATCAACTGTCCTGAAAGAATAAAAAAGGGTATCGCCAGTAATGCAAAACTATCAAGTCCGGTAGCCATCCTTTGCGCCAGGGTAGTGAAAGCCGGCAGGGTGGGTAAGCTCATCATCAGGGTAAGCACGGAAGATAAGCCGATGCTGGCAGCAATGGGTACACCCAGGGCGATCAGTAACAAGAAAGAAAAGGAAAGTATGAGTATTTCAGTCAGTGCCATCCGGATTGATCATGAAGTAAATGCTGTAATAGGCAATAAAACACCCACTAAGCGGAGAAACAAGGTATACGTATCCCATGGGTATCTGCAAAGTAGCTGAGACCTGCTCAAACTGGAAGGTAAGAAAAACCAGGTTACCGCCTCCGATGATCATAATGATGACCGCAAAAGCAAGCATAAAAAAATGAACCAGCCGAAGTAAGATAAGTCTTTTCGGTCCCGCCAGGGCTTCAGGCAGCAGATCAATAGCCATATGCAGTTTCTGACCGGCAGCGTAGCCCGCCCCCAGTAAACTGACCCAAATCAACATGAAGCCGGCAAGCTCACTGGTAATACTACTTGGCGTATTGAAGACAAAGCGTGAGATAACCTGCCACAGTACGTTGATGACCATCAGAATTGTCAGTACGGTCAGTATACTTTCCAGCAGCAAATCTATCTTTTTCTTCATTTGCTCTTCCGGATTTTTTGCACCATGGAATAAACAGGATCGTCTTTTTCTATTTGCTGGTAGAGGGTGTCCATTTTATCGGCAAAGAGTGTTTTATCAGGACGGATAATCGTTACCCCCGCCTCCTCTATTGCTTTGAGAGATTCTTCCACCGACCTATCCCAGGCTTTTCTCTGAAACGCTACCGACTCTTCAGCAGCCTCGCTTACCCATTTTTTTTCCAGCTCGTTCAAAGCATCCCACCAGATGGTGCTGATCAGGAGTACATCAGGAATAGAGGTATGCTCATCTATTGTGAAATATTTGCTCACCTCGTAGTGACGGGATGTATAAAAACTGGGAGGATTGTTTTCCGCACCATCCACTACGCCCTGCTGGATGGCCGAATACAATTCTCCAAAGGCGATAGGAGTAGCCGAACCACCCAGGGTATTGACCATATTTACCGCACTATTGCTTTTCATGACCCGGATCTTTAAGCCCTCCAAATCTTCAGGTTTTCTGACAGGCTTTTGGCTGGTATAAAAGCTTCGGCTGCCGGCATCATAGAAGCATAGTCCTCTCAGGCGAAATCTTTGCCCTTTTTCCAGTATCTGCTCGCCAAGCTCACTGTCCAGTACCTGGTGCAAATGCTCTTCATCCTCAAACAGGTAAGGGTAGCCGAAGACTCTGTACTCTGTTACAAAGTTCTCCAGTACGGCCACCGATACTTTGGTCAGGGTAAGACTGCCCATCTGTAGCAGTTCCAGCAGTTCTCGCTCACTGCCCAGCTGACCTCCCGGATAGATGTCAATTGTTAGCTTACCTCCTGATTTTTCCTTGACTCGCTCAGCAAAAAAAACCACAGCTTCATGCACAGGATGATTTACACTCAGGCTGTGTGCAAGCTTGAGTGTCTTCATTTCCTTTCCTGTATCGCATCCGGTGAAGGGAGAAATACAAAGAACCATGCAAAACAGAAAAATTCTATTCATTCGCTGCCAGATTTGATGCGTCTAAGATAAGCCTGTTTGTTGACAGTGAGGCATTTAATTTTACGGGCTACCCAACAGCTCCAAATGGCCGGGCAGGTCAGCTTTCGGATTGATTACCTCACTGTATGTTGTTCATTAACAGGCGAATATTGCAGTATCATTTGTCTAAATCAGCCTGATTCACCTGCGGTATATATCAGAGATGATTGTTGATGATATTTTCAAAGAGCTCCTGCTTTCCGCTGATCTGATCCGGTACAATCTCAGCGCCTATTTTCGCAAGTTCCACCAGGTTAAGTTTGCCATCTTCAAAAGCTTTGCCCTGCCCGCTGTCAAAACTTGCGTACCTCTCGGTCCTGAGTTTTGTGTAAAGTCCGTTTTTGAGAATCTTATCCGCTGTGATCAATGCCCTGGCAAAAGCATCCATACCACCGATGTGGGCATGAAAAATATCCTCCAGATCCGTAGAGTTTCTGCGCAACTTGGCGTCAAAATTAATACCTCCCCCCTGAAGACCTCCGGCATGCAGAAATACCAGCATCATCTCGGTAAGTTCGTTCAGGTTGGTAGGAAACTGGTCGGTATCCCATCCGTTCTGATAATCCCCCCGGTTGGCGTCTATGCTTCCCAGCAGGCCCGCGTTTGCGGCAACCTGCATTTCGTGTTGCATGGTATGCTGTGCCAGTGTCGCATGGTTTACTTCCAGGTTCAGCTTAAAATCATCCATCAAACCATAGGTTTGCAGAAAACCGATAACAGTAGCTGCATCAAAATCATACTGATGCTTGGTAGGCTCCATAGGCTTGGGCTCAATCAAAAAACTGCCCCTGAAACCCTGTGATCTCGCATAATCTTTAGCCAAATGTAAAAACCTGGCCAAATGATCAAGCTCACGCTTCATATCCGTGTTCAACAGGCTCATGTAGCCTTCTCTTCCTCCCCAGAACACATAATTTTCTCCTTTGAGCTTGATGGTGGCATCCAGAGCATTTTTGAGCTGAGCACCTGCGCTGGCCAGTACGTTAAAGTCAGGATTGGTGGCAGCACCATTCATGTACCTGGGGTGAGAAAAGAGGTTGGCTGTTCCCCACAGAAGTTTTACACCCGACTCTTTCTGTTTCTCCAGGGCATAATCCGTAATGAATTCAAGCCTTTTGCTTGATTCAGCATAGTTTTCGCCCTCATCTATCAGGTCAAAGTCGTGAAAGCAGTAGTAGGAGACGCCTATTTTTGTGATAAACTCAAAAGCAGCGTCCATTTTGTCTTTGGCAGCCTGGTAAGGATCCTGGGATACGGACCAGGGAAAATGCTTAGTACCCGGACCGAAAGGATCCCCACCGGTTCCGCAGAAGGTATGCCAGTAAGCAATCGCAAACCTGAAATGCTCCGACATGGTCTTGCCGCTTATGTGTTTTTCCGGGTCGTAGTATTTGAAAGCAAAAGGATTGTCCGATTCAGGTCCTTCATACCTGATTTGACCGATTCCTTGGAAGTATTCTTTTTCGCCTATGGTTAATTTGACTGCCATGTT
>JBKHDR010000210.1:0-4521 GCA_046541235.1 Cyclobacteriaceae bacterium
TCCCGGCGAGAATGATCATCAGTTTTAAAACTCAACCGTAATATTCTTTATTTATGGCAATGAAAAAGTTAAAAATAGGCTTCTTCCTTTTTTTGTCAGGCATGCTAAATATGGCACAGGCCCAGACAGAAAGCGGCTTACAAATCGCCAAACTTAAATACAACGGCGGGGGCGACTGGTATGCTAATAAAACAGCTTTGCCTAATCTCATCAACTTCTGCAACCAGAACCTCAACACCCGGCTAGCCCCGGAAGAAGAGGTGGTAGAAGTGGGTAGCCCGGAGATTTTCCTGTATCCTTATGTGTATATGACCGGGCACGGCAATGTGGTCTTTTCTGATGAGGAAGCCGAAAACCTGCGCAAATACCTGCTGTCGGGTGGTTTCCTGCACATAGATGACAATTATGGGCTGGATGAATTCATCCGCATTGAGATGAAAAAGGTCTTTCCCGAACTGGAGTTTGTGGAGTTGCCCAGCGATCATCCCATTTATACACAGAAGTATCGCTTTGAGAGGGGGCTACCTAAAATTCATGAGCATGATAGCAAAGCACCCCAGGGCTTTGGCCTGATCTACGACGGCAGGCTGGTCTGTTTTTATTCTTACGAAAGCGACCTGGGTAATGGCTGGGAAGACCAGCGTATTCATAATGACCCGGAAGAAGTACGGCAGAAAGCCCTTAAAATGGGAGCCAACATCATTGCTTTTGCCTTCACTCAGGAGTAACCTAGTATTTGTACCTACATATATTTGATCAATTTTTAATCTTAGGCTAGAAAAAAAGAAAGGCAGTGCTTAAATTTAGAATGTGTATAAACAAATCTTCTATTCAAGCAAACAATCTCTTTCAACAACTTCTTCATTAAATATCTTATCTAACTAAATTTCATTCTTGTGATTATTATAGCATTCTTTATTGCTCACTGGTACATTTCTTTGTTTTGCCAGACCTTCTTCTTGCACCGTTACTCAGCACATAAGCTGTTCTCCATGAATCTTTTCTGGGAACGCTTCTTCTACCTTTCTACCTGGGTATGGCAGGGATCTTCTTACCTGAGTCCCCGGGCCTATGCTGTGTTGCACCGCATGCACCATGCCTACAGCGATACGGAAAAGGATCCGCATTCGCCACATCACAGCCACAACCTCTTTGATATGATGTGGAAGACCAAAAATATTTACAACGATGTACTTTACCATCAGGTAGAAGTAGAACCCCGCTTTACCAAGGATGTACCTGAATGGAAAGCTTTTGATAGATTTGCCGATCACTGGGCCATCCGTGTGGGCTGGGGCGTACTTTACAGCCTCTTCTACATCTGGGCCATCTCTATTGCTGAACTGCCCGGTACCCACTGGGCCATGTATGCCCTGCTGCCAATTCATTACCTGATGGGACCTATACATGGGGCTATTGTCAACTGGTGCGGACACATGTACGGCTACAGCAATTATGATAACCGCGATAAATCTAAGAATACACTGGTATTTGACTTCCTGATGCTGGGAGAACTGTTCCAGAACAACCACCACCGCCTGCCCAAACGTCTTGACTTTGCGGCCAAGTGGTTTGAAATTGATCCTACTTACCCGGCGATCAAGATGCTGGAAACCTTTAAGATCATTAAGGTAAACCGGCTCAAGAAGGCCTGACGACACTTTATTACGAAAACTTTTACCGCCTTTTGCTATGCAGAAGGCGGTTTTTTTTATGCTTCATCAAAAAATATTTGATATAACTAAATTATTAGTTTTGAAACTAAGTTATTAGTTATATCTTAGTAAAAGATTCAGCAAGTACATCGCTGGGCTAAGATGAAAGATCATAACAAAATGAAAGAACTTACCAAGGCTGAAGAACAGGTAATGCAGATCCTCTGGAAGATCAAAAAAGGCTTCGTCAAAGATATCCTGGAAGAAATGCCGGAGCCTAAGCCTGCTTACAATACCGTCTCAACCATCGTGCGCATTTTGGAGAAAAAAGGTTTTGTGGCCTACAATGCTTACGGTAAAACACACGAATACTACCCGCTCATCAGCAAGCAGGCGTATAGCAGCTACTTTCTGAAAAACTTTGTCGGTAGTTACTTCGGCGGTTCCTTTCACAAATTGGTCTCCTTTTTTGCCAAAGAAAATGACATGGATATCCACGAGTTTGAGGAGATGATGAAGTACGTGGAGGAGGATCTCAAGGATGAGGACGAGGATCAATCCGGAAAGCAGCAAAATGAATAGGCTATGCAGTGGATCAGCAAAAAACCAATCCTGCTCATCCCGCTGCTGCTACTAGCGGCCTTCTTCCTGCTGCCCCTGCTGGATGAGGAAAAAAAGGCCAGTACCAAGCAAGTTTCTGTTGCTGAGAAATTCCCGTCTACCGGCTTTGCGGATTATGACCTGCTACCGACCGAGTTGAAAAAGCACATGGAAGAACTGGTACAGGAAGACACACTGCATATGTACCGCTTTGCTTATTTTTTTGAAGTAGATGACATTAACCGGCATTATTTCCTGGACGACAATCCGGAAAACATGATCGTCGCTTCCATGCCAGTGGAGAAAAAAGAAACATTGGCCCTGGTAGATGAAAGGCTGGCAGAAAATCATCGTGGCTACAGCATGCAGTTTCATCCGGAAAACCAATGGATCAGCAGTGCCAAAGAAGCCATAGAAATCAGAAAAATTGTACACAGAAGGCAGGTAGAATATATTTTCCCCACTGCTGAAGCTGACTTTCGGCACCTGAGGGTAGGCATATTGAAAGACACGGTCCACAGCTTAGTCTACCGGTCAAGAGAAAAAGCGGACTCCAATACTTATCGCTTTCAGGATGTAGAACAGGCCCCCGTGCCGGTCAGAGGGATGGAATACTTCCATAATGTGCTCAGGCAGTACCTGGAGGAGGAGTTGGTGTACTTCAGTTTCTATAACATGGCAGGAGTGGTCAAAGCTGAGTTTACCATCGGTACTAAAACCAGTTCGCCGCAGATTATTGAGGGTTTTAGTACCAGGGAAGAAGACCGCGACGAAGCCTACAAACTGGATGGGCTGATTGTAAAAGCGCTGAATGAGCCAAAAGTACGCTGGAGGCGAGGGATAAAAACCGGTAAAAAAGTAAACACACGCGTAAGTATGACTTTCAACTTTGCCTTTGAAGAAAACGGCAAACTCAACTTAAGCATGTCGGAACTGTACCCGGCAACTAAATCTTTTTGAAATACCAAAGTAAACCAATATGAACTATCTGCTTGTCTATCTACTCGAGAGTAGCATTTGCCTGGCCGTATTCTACCTCTTCTACCTGCTGGTATTGCAAAACCAGCCCAGCCACCAGTACAACCGCTTATACCTGATCGCTACTTCTCTGCTATCCTTTATATTGCCCGTGCTGGAAATACCTGTACTGGCGGATGCTGGCATCAGCCAGGTAGCCGGTACCTACCGGAATTATATACTGCTTGACCCGGTCATGGCGGCTACTGAAGAAACTGCTACTTCCGGACAAAGCTGGTCGTGGACTGATACGCTCCTGCTGCTGTATGCCGCAGGGGTACTCACAGCACTGGGTAAACTGTTCAGTCAACTTTTTCAGCTTATGAAGGTAGTCAACAAGAGCCAGATAGAGGATTGCGGACATTACCAGCTGGTGTATACCGAAGGCCGCCTGCCCTCTTCTTCTTTTTTCTCTTACCTCTTCTGGGACAATACCCTGCCCCTGAGCCAGGAAGAAGCCCGGCAGGTGATGGCCCATGAGAAGGCGCACATCAAAGCAGGGCATAGCTACGACATCATGTATTTTTCACTGCTCCGTATCCTATTCTGGTTTCAACCTTTGGTCTACCTCTACGAGCGTGCCCTGATAGATGTGCATGAGTACGAAGCAGATGCCAGCGCGATCAGAGAGCAGACCCCGGCCCACTATGCACGCCTGCTGGCCCGCAGCATGTTTGCCGGCCTTGAACTGTCACTAGTGAACCATTTTTATAAATCAAGAACCCTTAAACGAATCAAAATGATGAAATTGACCAATCAACAGACACCCAGGTACAAGTATTTCTTAGCCCTTCCTCTTCTCATGCTGATGGTTTTTACCTTCTCCTGCCAGGAAGACAGTGAGATGAGTAAACTTGATAAGCTCCAGGGTCAGTATGAAACTGCCGAGACTGAGGAAGAAAAGCTGATGCTATCCGATGCCGACGAAGTATTTATGGTTGTAGAAAACCAGCCAGCACCAGAAGGAGGTATGGAAGAGTTTTACAAGTACCTGATGAACAACCTCAAATATCCTGAGCAAGCCAAAGCAGCGGGCATAGAGGGAAAGGTTTTCGTACAGTTTGTGGTAGATACCGATGGATCTATCACAGATGTGAAAGCAATTAAAGGTATAGGTGCAGGTTGTAATGCGGAAGCTGAAAGAGTATTGAAGGAAGCAGCTCCCTGGAATCCTGGAACCCAAAAAGGTAAGTTTGTGAAAGTAAGAATGGTACTACCGATCACTTTTAAGCTTGATGATACACAGGCT
>JBKHDR010000211.1:0-4433 GCA_046541235.1 Cyclobacteriaceae bacterium
TGTGAAAGTAAGAATGGTACTACCGATCACTTTTAAGCTTGATGATACACAGGCTGCGGGCTAAAGCAGGCTTCAAGAATAGGCATTAACCCAAATTCACTAAAAGCTGGATGTATTTCCGGCTTTTTTTATTGCATGTGCATATGCCTCTGCCTTATCATACTTCCGCCCCAAAGAAATATACCTTTCCAAACGATTGAAGTATCCTGACTAGCTTTCTACATTTGCGCGCGTAAACCCCCGCTGCCGTGAAAGTTAAATTCAGAGAGCGCTTTCCCAGTTTCCGTGAAGAAATCAAGCGCCTTGCCCACCTCGAGAGGCTGGCCGAAGTAAAGCCACCCATTCCTTCCCGAAGAGTGCTGCTGTTTCTGGCTTCCCTGCTGGCAGTAAGCCTGGTGATGGGGCTACTGTTTGAAAACTCCGATCTGGAACGCGAAGCCATTTACATGACTGGCATATTCGTGCTGGCAGCCTTGCTGTGGGTCACCGAAGCCCTGCCTCTTTTTGCCACTGCCATCCTTATCATTGCCCTGGAGATCATCTTCCTGGCAAATCCCGGCAGCTGGCCGGGTTTGGGCTTTGCCTCGGGCTATTCACCCGACTACCGTGAATTTCTGGCGCCTCTCTCCAACCCGGTGATCGTACTTTTTTTCGGCGGCTTCATCCTGGCCCATGCTGTACTTAAAGAAGGGGTTGACAAGGCCATGGCCAGCGTGATACTCAGATCTTTTGGCGGCAAGCCTATGATGGTGATGCTGGGACTGATGCTTATCACCGCCCTCTTCTCCATGTGGATGAGCAATACAGCTACCACAGCTATGATGATCACCTTAGTGATTCCCATGCTGGACCAACTGCCCAAAGGCGACCCGCTGCGTAAGGGGCTGCTGCTGGCCATCCCTTTTGCAGCTAACATTGGCGGTATGGGAACGCCCATCGCTTCCCCACCCAATGCGGTGGCGGTATCTTTTCTGCAGCAGTCGGGTTACGACATCAGCTTTCTGCAGTGGGTACTGATTGCCTTCCCGCTGATGGTCGGACTGCTTTTCTTTGCCTGGCTGGTCCTCTTTTACTTCTTCCCTCCCAAAGATGCCAGTATAGCTCTCAGGCCGGAAGACCGTAAAATAGATCGTCGTGGCTGGTATGTCATTATCATACTGGTGACCACCGTGCTACTCTGGCTCACCGACCGCCTGCATGGCCTCTCTACCGCCGTCGTGGCACTTTTTCCCGCCATTGCCTTTACCGCTACCGGCCTGCTTACCCGCAGCGATATCAACTCCCTGGAGTGGCACATCCTGATCCTGATCATGGGTGGCATCGCACTGGGTACAGGCATGCAACTCACCGGGCTTGACAGCGTTTTCGTTTCGCTCATACCTGCTGAGGGCAATACGGTGGTAGCGGCCCTGGTGGCAGCAACTGTGCTGTTCAGCACTTTCATCTCTAACACGGCAGCTGCCAACCTGCTGCTGCCGATTGGAATTTCCTTTGCGCTGCAAAACTTTGAACTGGGCGGCCCGGGTCCGGTACAGCTGGCCATCAGCATTGCCCTGGCAGCTTCTCTGGCCATGTCTTTACCGGTAAGCACCCCACCCAATACCATTGCCTACAGCAAGGGTGACCTGGAAACTAAAGATTTTATCCGTTCAGGCATCATCATCGGTGCGGTAGCCGTAGCTCTTATCATTGCCCTGGGAGAGGTAGTGATTGGCTTTTGGATCAGTTAAATCAGAACCGTCAGGCGCAGAGGCAAAAAATAAGCGAGGATTTCCCACTTGACATAAAAGTGTTATTTCCCGTATATTATATCTATGGAAGTGATTACAAAAAGAAAGCTGAGCATTGAAGAATACCACCGCATGGCTGAGGTAGGCATCCTTGCACCTGAGGAAAGGGTAGAATTAATTGACGGAGAAATAATAACTATGAGCCCTATCGGTAAAGAGCATCTGGCTATTGTTGGCCGTATAAATGCCCTGCTTACACCCATGTTGGCAGGTAAGCACATAGTCTTCTCGCAAAGTCCTGTCATCATACATGGTCATTCCGAGCCTGAACCCGACCTGATGGTGGTACCTTTCCGGGATGACTTTTATGCCAGCACAGGTGTTACCCAGGATGATGTACTGCTAATCATTGAAGTGTCGGATTCTACGCTGCAAAAGGATTTAGAGGTAAAACTCCCACTCTACGCCCGGGCTGGTATTGCTGAAGCCTGGATCATTGATATCAAAAGCAGGGAGCTTCATCAGTATGTCCATCCAGAAAAAGGTAGCTACCTAAAGCATCAGAGGCTTAGTATCAGAGATGAGGTATCCTCTTCTCAGCTTCAAATCAATCTAAGAGTCAAGGATCTCCTGGGCTGATCATTTCAGATTTGGCCTTGCCGGCACATACGCTTCAGAAACCTTTACCTTCTACCCCCGCTGCAGCAAAAAGACAATATAGGCCACATAGCACAGCAGAAACACTACACCGCTGATGCGCCCTACGGCTCTTTTCTTCTCCAGGCTCACTGAAAGAATCAAAAGTGTACTGGCAAAGATGATCATTGAAATATTGGTAGGAGTAAATTTACGTCGTGAAAAAAAGAGAAAATACCCAATAAGCATATAAACTGAATCAACATCAGAAAGCAATATGTAGACGAAAAAATCTAAAAAAATATTTGGTATTTATACCCTCCTCATCTATTGTAGATGAAAAATACGAATTTTTGGTAGTGAACCACAAGTCATGCTATAGGTATCTGAGTTATGTCTTGTGAGGGCACAAGACACTGGTTTTACTATTTCAAAGCATCACATTAATACCACTACCAAAAATGTAAACACCTTGCTATTAAAGATGATTTAAAAGCTAATTGTTACAGATCACAGTTAGTTATCTGGTATAGATAAAAAATGCATTATTTTATTGGTCATTTATTTAATTGAAAAATTTTGGCTGGCAATTAATTGATATTGACTTCTGTCAAATATAGACTTTTTAGTGATTTTTCAGCATATTCATGGTTTATAAGTCATGCATTATACCTGGTGAGCAATATAAAAATAAATAGGCCTATAGCTGATGCTTTCAGAAGTCAGCCATCAAGGCCTGAAAAATGACAGAACCTGGCTTCGGGTAGGTTTTCTTTCAATACAATTCCTTCCCGAATTGGGAGCTGTAGTTCAGAAGGAATAGTTTTTTTTAAAAAATGTAATGAACAAGGATTTTTTTTGACAATTTCACATGGGGCAGCGCAGCGTATTTTTGTGTGGCTGTCAGGTTTCTACTTCCGCCAGGAGCATAACTATATTTTTAGCCCTGGTATAAAAGTCTCTGTGGCAGGATCAAATACAAGGTTTGAAAGCAACATACTTTATTATATGAACTTTCAATTTCACCTTAAACTGTGATTTTTATGACTGAAATGGCTTACACAGCAGAAAACAGTACTTACAAGGAGCAGAACCCAAGTTGGCATACGGAAGACTCTCCATGGAAAGCTACCCAGATTCTGAAAATTATGGAAAGAAACAATCTTTCACCGAAAAGCATTGTGGAAATTGGTTGTGGTGCAGGAGAAATCCTGAATCAGCTGTATTCGAGGTTACAAGATAAAACAGTTGAATTTTCAGGCTTTGAAATATCACCGGATGCTTATCGGATGTCAAAAGAGAGAGAAAATGAACGCCTGAAGTTTTATCAGGAAGATTTGCTGGCATTAGATAAAATATATGATCTACTGCTTATGATAGACGTGTTTGAGCACGTGGAAGATTATTTGAGCTTTATCAGAAAAGCAAAAAACAAAGCCGATTACAAAATTTACCACATCCCTTTAGATATATCATACCTGAACCTGATGACCAACCGGATGATGAAACAAAGAAGATCAGTCGGTCATCTGCATTATTTTACCAAAGATACTGCGCTGGCGAGCCTGACAGATACCGGGCACGAGATCGTGGATTGGTTTTACACCAAATACAGCCACGAACTTCATATCAGTAAGCTAGGTTTAAATGCCCGGCTTGTTCAGCATATGAGAAGCATTACCTACGCTTATCGTCCGAACCTGGCAGCCAGCATTTTTGGTGGTTATTCTCTGATCGTTCTGGCTCGGTAAACCAAGGTTTGGGGCAGGATACATGCTAAAAAATAGGCTCCGAGGTATTTATTTAAAGTTGGTTAGCAGCTACTGTTTGCGATTTTACTGATCACTGATGAGCTGTTTTTTCCCGCTTAGCTGTTTATTATGAAAAAAACAGCATCATATCCCTCATACAAAAATTGGCAGACCTTGAGAAGCTTAGCTAAAATTTTTAGCCCATCATAAAGCTTATATGCTTATTTTCTGACAATTTATCTGAAAGATAAAAAATACATTAGACATTATTCTGATAATTTGTTAAGAGGTTCTAGCAGCAGTTCTTAAGTTATGT
>JBKHDR010000212.1:0-4379 GCA_046541235.1 Cyclobacteriaceae bacterium
GGCTGATCTTGCCGGCCCAGTCTATGGTTCTTTTGCCATAGCTGCTCAGCAGGGCCAGCTCCCCTACCCTTTTCCCATATCAGGGTAGCGATCCAGTTGGACGAGCAATACCTCAAAGGTGGATTTGATATCCACTTCGGCCCGGTGAGGCTCAATGACTCCCTGGAATGGCTCACCACGCAGGACCATGAACTGAAAGCCAGGGAACTGGAAGAATTCACCGCTCACGTGAAAAGTGAGAACTTCGGCATCGTGAGCCTTCACCATTCAGTGATGGTCTTTGAAAGCGATGAGCTGTTGAGCAAAAGCCATGTAGGAGATGTGGCTGCTATACGGCAGATGTACGGGGCAGAAGCCCTGGTAGAGAGCTTTGATACGGCCAAACTGTTCTTTGCCTGGTTTATGATCATCTCAACGAGAACCCTTCATCCTATCCGGATTGCATGCTTTTTATCATTTATTCAGGCAGTAACGTGACAGAACCCAGCCCTAAAGGGCAAGCCGTTCTACGATGGGGTCTCTTGCCTGAAGCACGAGCTAATGCTCCACATAAACCCTTACGAAGGTACTTTTTGGTGGTGTCGGTAAGACCTTCTGCAAGTTTTTTAGACAGCTTAGCCTGATGAAGAATAGGCATGCTTATTTAGTTTGTTTTGGAAAATGCGTCTGGGTAATTAACTTATGTTCCGCGAAAATCTTGCTTTGTCTTTCACCTCGTCTCCTATTTTTTTGTAGAAACGAATAGCTCCTTGGTTGAAGACAGGGGTTTGCCACTGCATATTGACACAAGCTTTTTCTTTGGCAATTACCTGTAGCTTTTTGATCATTGCCTCGCCTATTCCCCATCCCCGGTAGTCTTCTTCCAGGTAGAGACAGTCCAGATAAAGAAAGGGGGCAGCCTTAGCATTATGGGTGGCTATCCCTGAACGCTACCGAAAACGGGCCACCTTTTACACCAATGACTGGCCACTGCAGCGCAGGATGACTACAAGCAAATTATTCCTACCAACCAACACAAAATTTGGTAAAACCAAAAAAAGATACCGGGCCACGTTGGCCAAACATGTGGAAAGATTCTTTTCTACACTTCGCCAGCGATGTTCTCGCTTAGTTCGAAAAAGTTTGTCATTCTCAAAAAAACTGGAACGACATATCAATTCAATCAAATTTGTCGCCACCCATTACAACCTTTCATTTCAAACTTAGGACTAACATAACTGAACAGTACCAGAAAAGTAATGTACCTATGCATTCTTACCGAATGTTTTGTTACCTGCTGCTCAGTACCGGATCATTCCCTTCGTAACGGAACCATTCAAAGGAAGCCGTATTCTCCGAATCCGAACCTGAAGAAGTCGCATACATCGCCAGCATGGTTCCTACAAAACCGCCCGCATCCTCGGTACTCAGAAATTTACCATCTACATTCTCCTGAAGCACCTGCCAGTCGCCCTCGGTTTCAGCATACTGAAAGCTGTAGTCAGCCCCATCAAAAGTGATCTTAAGCTGAATCTGCTCTCCCGAAACCGGCTGACTGGCCAGTTCGGTGTGACCATCTTCCAATGACTTAAGCAACTGCACCACCGCCTGCCCGTCTTTCATAGACTTCGCCAGCAAATAGTGATGGGTTTCACTTTGGAAAGCTAACAATCCCGCCTTTTCATTCTCGTTTTCCGGCTGGAAATCCAGGGCAGTTGACACGTTGCCGGTGTGGTGCTGCTGCCGGTGGCCTACAAAACTGGGATTGGAAGAACCTGAAGCCATTTCCGGCCGTAACTGCATTGCCAGTGTACCGTCAGTCAACTCATACCACTGCTCTCTTGGAGTACGCAGGAGCAGGTAGTTGAGGCCAAGAGAATCATCATCAAACTCATCCTGGATAGTGAAATTGCCATTGTAGGGAAAAAGAGTAGTATCCACGGCATTGCCCATCGGAGTAGGATAGGTATACTGGATTTCCTCAAAATCAGGATTGATGATCGGCCAGCCATCCTGCCACTCCACCGGAGTCAGGAAAGTTTCTCTTCCGATGTTGAAATAATTGTCTTCGTAAGGACGGCAGGCCAGAAAAACCGCCCACCAGTCGCCATTATCCAACTGCACCATATCAGCATGACCGGCAGTGGTGATTGGATTGGGCCGGGCAGGGTCCAGGTGGCGCTGGGTGAGAATGGGATTTACGGGTCCTGGCTCGTAAGGCCCGCGCACATCCTTGCTGCGGAAGATTACTTCCGAGTGGTTATAGGCCGTACCACCTTCGGCACACATGAGGTAGTAATAATCATTGATCTTATAGATATGAGGTGCCTCAATCCAGACCGGCTCCTGACTGATATCTACTCCACCGTCTACCAGGATGATTTGTTCGCCAATAGGCTGCAAGCTTTCGCTATCCAGTTCGTACATGCGGATCGTGCGGTGCCCGCTGTACAGGGGTTCATTATCGGGAGCAACGCTATTATATACGATATACACCCGTCCATCCTCATCAAAAAAGAGGGAAGGATCAATGCCGTTCAACTCACCCAAATAGATGGGATCTGACCAGGGGCCGGCCGGATCGGTGGCAGTGATGACAAAATTACCGCCTTTATCCACCTGGGTGCAGACGATGTAAAAGGTGCCTTCATGGTAAGTGATGGCCGGAGCAAAGAGGCCCCGTGAAACACCCTGTCCTTCGGTGTCTAGCTGCGACGGACGGTCCATGGCATGACCAATCTGCTTCCAGTTGACCAGATCGGTACTTTCAAAAATAGGAAGTCCGGGAAAGTAAGAGAAGGTAGAATTGGTCATGTAAAACTTATCGCCCGCTTTACAGATGGTAGGGTCAGGATAAAAACCGGCCAGAATGGGGTTTTGGTAGGTATGGGTTTCATCTGCCGGTGCTTCCTGTGCTACTTGCTTTTCCGTCTGACAGGCAGACATAATCAAACACATCAAGGCAAAGAGGATAAAGTGTCTCATATACAATTAAAATTTTTCTCTAATTAAGCTTTTGTCAAGGGATTCTACAACTTTCAGTTATATAAATGGAAAACAAGTTGATAAATGCCTAAGATGACCCAGGCTATCTGGAAAAAGCTGTTTTTACCTGACTTTGACATGTAGATTTTACAAAAGTACCTTCAGGTTACGTATTGGCAGATTTTGAAGGCTTTTTCAAAAATTTGTATATCGAAAGGGCTCTTGTAAAAGCCAATCCGGGTTGTTTTCTTTGATGTAAAGCCTTTTCTGATGGCCAGCATCATCGAAGACAACAAAAAATCAGGTAAGTATCTGCGCATCGTGGAGTCTTATCGAGACAAAGACCGTATGTCCCGCGTCAGGACGCTCTACAATCTGGGCAGACTGGACAGCTACTTAGCAGCCTCTTTGAAGCGCATGGGCGAGCGGCTCTATGTGCTGGGCGGTGGCGATCTGAAGGATTTGCTGGGAAAAGGCATCCGTGAAGAAGGTCGCTACAACTACGGCTACTACCTGATTTATAGCAAGATCATGCACTACTACGAGCTGGATAGATATTAGAGCGCATCGGTAAGGGCAAGCGCCTGAACTACAGCCTCTACCAGGCTGTGATGCTGCTGGAACGCCTGCATGACCCACAGTGGAACTGCCTTCCGGCAAACGCAGCAACTACTTCAACCAGCAGGAGAATACCTGAGCCTGGATCAGATAGTTTTGCAACATCTCTACCTATAGTGAAAAAAGAGCTGAAAAAGATAGAAAAGAAAGAGCGGAGAAGCTCAGGAAAGCTGAGAAACTGCTCAAGCACCCCTTACAGTTCAAGAAAAAAGCCCGCCACTACTTCCTCAAAAATGAGCAGGGAGAGACTTATATGCTGGATACTGAAAAAATCAGACAGAGCCAGCAGCGTAATGATGGCTTCCTCTGCATTGCCTGTCGGGCTAAAGATCTCACCCATGAACAGGTACTGGATCACTATCACCATCTTTTCCAGATAGAGCTTGGCGTGAAACGCATTGCTTTCGAACCTTCAAGTCTTACCTGGAAACCTGCCCTATGTTTCACTGGACCGATACGCGCATAGCCGGGTACATCAGCCTGTGCTGTATGGCCTATGCCCTTCTTAACCATCTCAAAATAAGATTAGACAGGCAACAAACTCCGATGAGTGAAGGGCCGATCAGAAAGGCACTCGATCAAATGCAGGTGAGTCTCATCAGGCAGAAAGATCAATACTACTACCTCCGTTCTAAACAAAGCGGGCAGACAACTCAATTACTCAAGGCTGTCGCCGAAAAGGGTCTTCCCGACCTCATCTCTAAAGTCCGGATAATCAATTACTTACGATAATTTGTATATCTAGAGTCTGTCTATAAAGTAAGCCTTTGGATATTTTTCTGGACGCAGATTTCTTC
>JBKHDR010000213.1:0-4352 GCA_046541235.1 Cyclobacteriaceae bacterium
TAAAGATAGGGTGCAGTAAGCTGCCCGTTTTCAGCAATGGTGGCCCGGGCTACCGTACCATCATCTTCTCCAAACAGCTGCGGAAACACATGGGCAATCAGATTTTCGCCAAAGGAGCGGGAAGCATCGCGGGGCAGTTCAGAAGGCAGGTTGTCAATCGCCATCACGCTGACGTTTCTTTCCGAACCATAGGCATCGGCTACCCGGTCGTTCCAGGGGTCATAGTCGTACACCGGCTCATCAATGGTGGAGGGCTGCTTGGTAGACGGAATGGAGCCTTCAATATCGCAGGTAATATCGGCAATTACCTTGATCTTAAAATCTTCCTTCATCATATCCTCCCGGTAAAAGAGTACCGGCGCCCGGTGGTCCCAGAAGGCCCCGGCGATAAACAGATCTGTCACCTGCGTGTAAGGTCCGAAGCCTGGCTCAAACCTTTCAGGATGATCAAAAAACTCCTGCTGGCTATATTCTCCTCCCCCTTTTTTACGGTTGTAATCTTTTACGTTGAGCTGGGTATAAACGGGCTCCCGGAAATCCTGCTCCAGGTATTCAGCAGGCGTAAGCTTCCGAATACCTACGCCATCCAGCACTTCCATAGCTCCCTGTGCTACCCTTCCGGCTCCGGTGACGGCTATCTTGATGGGTGGCAGCTGAATTTTCGCATACTCCTTTTTCAGGTCCTCCATATCGTAGCAGTCCCTGGCGCGGCGTATGTCGTAGAGCTTGTATTTCTGGCCAAAGGTGTAAAGGCCGTTGTAAGCACCCACGATGCCGGCGAAGCGACCAAAAGCCACTACCCGCTCACCACTAGGATCAGTCAGCCGCTCATAGTCTACCAGGCGGATATTTTTCTTTAAGATATTTCGGAGCAGCTCCCGGTTGTAAGGCTGCTTTTTGATGGTGTGCGAAAAGAAGAAATAAGTCTTATCTGGAATCAGTTCAGGAATGGGTACTTCCTTCACCCCCAGCAGGATATCGCAGTCGCTGACATCTTTTATTACTTCTATGCCCTGTTCGCGATACTGCTCATCAGTAAAACAGCGGATTTCGCTGCTCTGGCAATAAACCTGTACATGAGAAAATTTCTGTTGTACCTCGGCCGCCTGTTCGGGGCTGAGCGTAACGCGGCTATCGGCAGGGGTTTTGCCTTCTCGGATCAATGCTACTTTCATGTTGAGCGTCAGATGTTGTCTACTTAATTGTACTGGCTGTGCCAGCGAATGTTGATAAAAATGTGTCTTTGCTTCAGGAAGCAGTGATTTTAAATGTGTCTTTGGCTGCTACCCTTATGGGGTCACCCAGACCAGACTTATGGCCGGCGAGGGCCTTACAGGCAGGCCAGACACCGACTATGAATGGGTTATAATTTCATTGTTCCTTCAAATAAAACGAATCTATTAAAATTCTATGCCGGGAAAAACCAAAACTTTTTATGAGCGCTTCAGCTACTGGACCCGCAACTCCATCATGCTTCGCGTTATTTCTATTGCCATTCTTGTATTGCTGCTGCTAATCCCCACTGCCATGATTGAGGACCTGATCCGTGAACGGCAGAACTACCGGCAGCAGGCCATACAGGAAGTGAGCAGCAGTTGGGCAGGTGCGCAAACCCTTGCCGGGCCGGTGCTGACCGTTCCTTATCGCTCGGTATTCCGCAACAGTGAAGGCCAATTGAGTGAGACAACAGAATATGCCCACTTCCTGCCCGAGCGCCTGAACATCGCCGTCAAGCTGCAGCCGGAAATTCGCTACCGCGGACTATATGAAGCGGTGGTTTACAATGCCAGCCTCCGCTTTGAGGGGAAGTTTGATAGTCCGGATTTTGCCGACCTGAACATTGACACAGAAAACGTGCAGTGGCAAGATGCCTTCGTAGCTGTGGGCATTCCTGACATGCGGGGCATAGAGCAGCAGGTGGTGCTGGATTGGGCCGGTAAGTCACAGGCTTTTGACCCCGGCGTGGGCACGCAGGAAGTACTGGCTTCCGGCATCAGCGTGGATGTGCCGCTGGATTCAGCCAGCCGACAGATACCTTTTACCTTTGCCCTTGACCTGAACGGCAGCAGTTCGCTGGGCTTCCTTCCCATGGGCAAGATAACGCAGGTAAATGTCCATTCTCCCTGGACAACGCCCAGCTTCAGCGGTGCCTTCCTGCCCGACACCAGAAAAGTTACGGAGGAGGGATTTGTCGCCGGTTGGGAAGTGCTGCACCTCAACCGCAATTTTCCCCAGGCCTGGAAAGGCAATCAGTATTATTTTCCGCTCAATGAACTGGCTTCTGCTGAAGAAACCCTCTACCCTCCTTATCGCGCTGAGCCTGAACTGAGGACAGGGCAGCAGAACTATACTTTTGGCGTCAACCTGCTCATGCCGGTAGACCAGTACCGCAAGAGCATGCGCTCAGCCAAGTATGCCATCATGTTCATTTCGCTGACCTTCCTGACCTTCTTTTTTGTAGAAATTCTGAACCGCAGGCGTATCCACCCGATACAATACCTGCTGGTGGGGCTGGCGCTCTGTATCTTTTTTGCGCTGCTGCTGGCTATTTCGGAGCATACCAGTTTCAACCTGGCGTACATTCTTTCTGCATTCGCCGTTACTGCACTGATTGCAATCTATATTTCGGCCATGTTCAAAAGCATAAAGCTCACGGCTATGCTCAGCCTGCTGCTGGTGCTGATGTACGGTTTTATCTTCACGCTGCTGCAGTTGGAAGACTATGCCCTGCTCATCGGCAGCATCGCTTTGTTCATCATCCTGGCGGTAGTCATGTATATCTCCCGCCGTATTGACTGGTACGCGGTAGCCGACCCGGAGGAGGAAGAAATACAAGGGGTTTAGCACATCCGTAAAAGAAAGTCAGCGTACACTATGATATGGAGAAAATAATCATAAGTTAGCAGCTAAGTCCAGTATGAGGCTGGATTGATTTTTGGAAAAAAAGAATAGGCAGTAGCCTTTGAATTTTTTAAACAAACCGAAAAATGAAGAAGATTCTGATCCTGGGTGCCGGCCGCTCTACGGCAGCCCTGATTGATTACCTGAGCCGTGAAGGCGAGCGGCATGAATGGCGGATACAGGTAGTAGATGCCGATGCGGCCATCATCCGGCAGTATGAAAGCCGCTATGCTAATGTGGAGGCTGCGCAGCTGGATATCTTTGATGTGGAAGCCCGTGAAAAGCTGATGCAGTCGGTTAATCTTATCATTTCCATGCTGCCTGCCCGCTTTCATATCCACGTAGCCGAATCCTGCATCAAACTTAAAAAGCACCTGCTCACGGCTTCCTACGTAGATGATGCCGTGGAACAGCTGGAAGAAAAAATCAAAGAGCAGGACCTGATTTTTCTCTACGAATGCGGCCTGGACCCCGGCATAGACCATATGTCGGCTATGAAAAGCATTGATGATATTCGTAAGCGAGGAGGAAAAGTCACCTCTTTCCAGTCATTTACCGGTGGCCTCATGGCGCCTGGCTCAGATGATAATCCCTGGCGCTACAAATTTACCTGGAACCCCCGCAATGTGGTGCTGGCCGGTACGGGGGGCACCGCCCAGTATATTTACAAAGGTATTTACAAGAACATTCCTCACCACCAGCTCTTCAAGCGGCTGACGATGGTCGAGATTCCCGGTTACGGTGATTTTGAATCGTATCCCAACCGCGATTCGCTCAAATACCGCGAGCTTTATGGACTTTACCATGCCGAGACCATCCTGAGAGGGACCTTGCGTCGCCCCGGCTTCTGCCCTTCGTGGCATGCCTTTGTGCAATTAGGCCTTACCGACGACAGCTACCCGGTGCGTAATGTGGAAAATATGACTTACGCGGAATTTACCCGCTCCTACCTGCCCTACAGCAAAGATGATCTTCTGATCAACTTCAGCCGCTACATTGGGGTGGATATCAGTTCGGAGATCATACAGCGCATCAAGTGGCTGGGCCTGTTTGACGAAAAGCCTATCGGCCTGAAAAAAGCCACTCCTGCCCAGGTGATGCAGCATCTGCTGGAAAGCAAGTGGCAGGCAGATACGGATGATAAGGATATGATCGTGATGCAGCACCAACTGGAGTATGAGTTGGGGGATGAGAAGAAAAAGATCACCTCCTCGCTGGTCACTGAGGGAGAAATCTCCAGCCTATCCGGTATGGCCAAAACGGTAGGCTATCCGTTGGGTATTGCTGCCAAACTGATTTTGCAGGATGAAGTTATGGAGCGTGGCCTGATGATCCCGGTGCATCCTGAAATTTACGGTCCGGTGCTGGAAGAACTGGAACAATTAGGTATTTCTTTTATTGAAGAAGAGGAAAGCCTGACGCCGGCAGCGGTTTAAGATGTTGATTTGTTT
>JBKHDR010000214.1:0-4334 GCA_046541235.1 Cyclobacteriaceae bacterium
GGACTCCGGTCTCCTGTAAAGAGGATGATTGAGGTAGGCGATTGTATCGCCACCGAGCAGGACAGGACGTTTGAAACGCCCGTCTCGTCCATCCTCGTCGGAGACAAGTATGATGATTTTAATCATATATCAATACTGTATCAAGGCCTGTTAAACTAAGCTTAATAAAGTCTAATATAAAAGAAAAAAAATTTTTCAGCTTCCTCCTTTTCGCTGAAAGCAAAGGAAGTGGCAGCAAGCGTATTTTTCATACCAGCTTGTATTCTGCCTGCTGCTGAAATTTTTTGGACTCTATGCGGGTTCTCTTTGCAGATTTAGCTTTACTCCCTTAATTTGTTACTATGCAACTAAACATCTTACTTTTCGGAATTACCAAAGAGATTGTGGGGCAGCAGAAGCTCAGGCTGCAGATGCCCGAACAGGCTACTGTGCCTCAGCTGCTGGAAAAACTACACCAGGAATATCCTCAATTAAAAGAGCTACAGTCGCTGATGGTAGCCGTCAACAATGAATACGGGCAGGTGCAGCAGGCCCTGCAGGAAAGCGATGAGATCGCACTGATCCCCCCGGTAAGCGGCGGCTGATTAATACATAATGATTAATGATTAAAGAATAATGGAGGATACAAAAATTGATATACTGCTTTCTGACCAAACTTTGGATGTGCAGGCAGCCATCAGTGCGGTAAATCATCCAGCCGCCGGTGCGGTAGATGTATTTATCGGTACCGTCAGAAACAAGACGCAGGATAAGCGTGTCGTGCGCCTGGATTATGAAGCCTACGACAGCATGGCCATTGCCCAGATGCAGAAACTGGCGGAAGAAACGGCCGGAAAGTGGCCGGTTACAGGTATTGCCATCCATCATCGGAAGGGTGTCCTGGAGATTGGAGATATCGCGGTGGTGATTGCCGTTTCTACCCCTCACCGCCAGGAAGCTTTTGATGCCTGCAAATACACCATTGACACCTTAAAAGAAAGAGTGCCCATCTGGAAGAAGGAGATATTTGAGGATGGAGAAGTCTGGGTAGCCGCTCATCCCTAACCTATGCCCTATATCCATAAGATCACCATCTATCCCATTAAGTCGCTGGACGGCGTAGATGTAAAACAAAGCACCATCACGGAGGCGGGCTCTCTCTACCTGGACCGGGCCTTTGCCCTTTATAACCAGGCAGGCCGTACCGTCAATGCCAAAAAATACCCGGACCTGCAGAGCGTTCGCTGTCATTATGAGCTCGAGCAGATGTCCGTTATGCTACAGGTAAACGGTCTGGAACAGTCTTTTCACCTGCTGGAAGAGCAGGAAGAAATCGCCGCCTTTTTTAGCGACTACCTGCATGAAGAAATTCACCTGAAAGAAAATCTTACCACGGGCTTTCCGGATGATGATGAAAACAGCGGCCCTACTACCGTGAGCACCCGCACCTATGAGGAACTACAGCAGTGGTTTCCCGGCCTGGGACTGGATAACCTGAGACTCCGCTTCAGGGCTAATATTGAACTGGGAGATTGCCCCGTCCCCTTCTGGGAAGACCGGCTGTTTGCGCATCCCGGCGTCAACCGCCGCTTCAGGCTTGGAGAGGTAGAAATGATCGGCCGGCAGGCCTGCGCCCGCTGCTCAGTACCGGCACGCAACCCGCTGACCGGGGTGGCAGATCAGAGCTTCATGAAAGAATTTGTGGACAAAAGGCAGCAAAGTCTACCCTCTTTTGCCAGCGAAGCCCAGTTTGACCACTTTTACCGGCTCTGCGTCAATACCATCATCCCTGCTTCTGAGGCAGCTAAGGTGCTCAAGGTGAGTGACCAGGTACATCCCTGAAGCGATACCTGTTACTTTGCTTATCAGCGGGCAGCTTTAGAGGTAGCCTTTTTCCACCAGGTAATCTTCAAATTTCAGCTTGCCGTACTGTGGAGCCACCATATCGTGAGTGGTGATGTAGGTAAAAAAGCTAAGCTTATCATAGAGGTTCTGGCTTAAAAGCCTGACCACTGCCAGCCCAGGCTTAACCAGCCATAGCGGAATATTAAGTGTCGCTTTACAGCCCGTTGCACGACAGGCTTTCTCGGCCATTTCGTTACGGGTGTGAATTTCGGGCCCTCCCACGTTGACAAGCTGAGGCCCGTCTTCCAGGTGTTCAAGACAAAATGCAGCCAGATCATGAGGATGAATAGCGTTGGTAAGAGGTTTGCCATTACCGGGCATCATTACCAGGCCTGTCTTTCCCATAATCAGCAGGTCGTTGAGGCCGCTGAACGTGCCCACTGTTTTGATGATGGTGCAGGAAGGAAAATAATGCATGACGTTCTGTGCAAACATCTCCTGCGCCCAGCCCTGCCGAAGCCGGGGGGAAGTCTCGCTACCAAAGATAGACACATAAACAAAACGCTTTACACCAGCCCTTCTCGCTTCTTCCAGCAGGTTGAGGTTTCCGCGAAAGTCAAGATCCATAAAAGTGAGCGGGCTATTGGTAAACAGGCTCACACTTTTGCCAACTGTGGAAAGTACAATATCCACACCCTCACAGATACCTCTGAGATCCTGCGGCCTGGTCAGATCGGCTACCACTACCTCATCACATAGTCGGGCTATCTCAGCCTTCTTATCGGCACTGTAAATCTGCCCTCTGACGGTAAAAGAAAGCTTTTTCAGCTGCCTTAATATCTCTCTGCCTAATACGCCCGACGCGCCAGCTACCAATACCTTCTTCATATTAAAATAGTTTTCTACCCAACAGATTTTGGGCAGATAAGTTTATTTTATTATAATACCCGGTATGCGTAATTTTACTGCGCAAGCAACAGATTTACATTTTTAATAACCTAGATTATGAAGCAAGAATATAACAACTACACCCAGGAGGATTTTGAGGTATGGCGACTATTGTACGAAAGACAGATCGTCAATCTGCCCGATGCCGCCTCACAGGCTTACCTTGACGGGCTGCAGATGATCAATTTTACCGCAGAAAAGATCCCCAATTTTGATGAAACCAATGCCGTACTCAAAGGACTTACCGGCTGGCAGATCCACGTGGTACCGGGGCTGATTGATGATGATAAGTTCTTCCAGCTCATGGCCGACTGCCGCTTTCCGGCTTCTACCTGGCTGCGCAAAATGAGCCAGCTGGATTACCTGGAGGAACCGGATATGTTTCACGATGTCTTTGGCCATGTGCCCCTGCTGACCAACCAGCCCTTCGTGGATTTCCTGCAGCAGCTCAGCAAAATAGCTCTTAAGCACATTGACAACCCCTGGGCTATCCACCTGATTTCACGTATCTACTGGTTTACTGTGGAGTTTGGCCTGATACGCGAAAATGGCCAGTTGCGCATCTATGGCGCAGGTATCCTTTCATCAGCCGGTGAAACCAAACACTCTATCAGCAAGGAGGCCAAACAGGTGCCTTATGATGTGGATGTGATCATGGGTACGGCCTATCGCAAGGATGAATTCCAGAAGCAGTACTTTGTGATAAACCAGTACGAAGACCTCTTTCAATCGCTAGATAAAATTGAGGCTTATCTGAAAAAACATGCCGATCACCCTGAACCTGATTTCGCAGTCTCTTGAAAAGAATTCACCTGATCTCTAACCCCAGGAACTTGTCCACTGCCCTGATGTACTCCTTCGCACAGCGATCGGATACCCGGGTGGTGGACGAGCCTTTTTATGGTCATTACCTGAAAGTAAGGCCCGACGTAGACCATCCCGGCAAGGCAGAAACCCTGGACAGCATGAGTACCGATGCCGCTGAAGTAGTGGAAAAGGTGATCATGGCTCCGTATGACAAGCCCGTCCTGTTTCTCAAAGATATGGCCCATCACCTAATTGAGATGAACCTGGACTTTATGCTTCCGCTTACCAATGTATTCCTGATCCGCAATCCTCATCAGCTCATTGCCTCTATCGGGCAGGTGATGCGGCAGCCTGGGATGGAAGATATAGGTTCTAAGCAGCAGTATGAGCTGTTCAACTGGCTAAAGGAAAGAGGACAGTCACCCATAGTATTTGACTCAGGCGAATTACTCAAAGACCCGCCAACTGTGATGCAGAAGCTGTGCGAAGCTTTGGAAATTCCTTTTGAAGCTGGAATGCTGCAATGGCAGCCCGGCCCTCGTCCTGAAGATGGCGCCTGGGCAACTTACTGGTATGCCAATGTACACCGCTCTACCGGCTTCACCAAGCAGCCGAGCAGCACCCGCCCCCTGCCCGAACACCTCGTCCCACTTTACGAAGAAGCCCGACCGTATTATGAGGCTTTGTATGAAGAGGCTATTAAGGTATAAGGTTGATGGGTTGATGGGTTGATGGGTTGATGGGTTGATGGGTTG
>JBKHDR010000215.1:0-4284 GCA_046541235.1 Cyclobacteriaceae bacterium
ATTTTCGGTGGGGTGGAAGCTCCTCTACTTGAGCTAATTTCTCTAAAGCCTCCATTAGCTGGTAAAGTAGCCGATGTTCGCTTCAAAAAAGGTGTATCCGAAATACATTACGATCTGTTGAGTTCGGGAGAAAAAGAGGTCATCAACATCCTGCTCAATCTTTTCGTCCGCAGAGATATCTATGCCGACACTGTTTATTTCATTGATGAGCTTGATCTGCACCTCAACACCCGGCTGCAGTACGCACTGCTGAAAGAAATTACAGAGAACTGGATTCCTGATCGTTGTCAGCTCTGGACAGCCAGTCATTCCTTTGGTTTTATTGAATATGCCCGTGAAGCAGAACATGCCGCCATCATAGATTTTGATGGTTATGATTTTGACGAAAAATATACCCTGCTGCCTGAGCCGAAAACCTCACTGGATATTTTTGATGTAGCCGTTCCAAAGAGCAGCATCTTTCATCTTTTTGACGACAAACAGATCGTACTCTGTGAAAACCAGAATGATCAGTTTTACAACCTGCTCAGGCTGGAAAACAAGCTTTTTGTAGGTGTCACTGACAAAAACAATGTGTTCATGAATATGAAAAACGATCCGCGCTACTACGGACTCATGGACCGGGATTTTCTGACTGATCAGGAACTTACCAAAGCCAAAAAGAAGTATCCCAATCTTCATATTCTCACCTACTACTGCTTTGAAAACTACCTTTATCACCCGGATAACATCGCTGAAATTGTAGAGGATTTTGACACCGAAGCCTACCAACAGGAAATTCTCAGGCAGAAAGAGGCTAAAAAATTAAAAATCATTTATGAAATAAAATCTGCCAGAAGCTCTTACAAAATTCTTAACGAACCTGACAGCATCAAAAGTAAAGACGAGGATAGCATAATTGAAAGCTTAAACAGTAGCAGGTTTGAAGACTTTTATAAGTTTTTTAGCATGAAAGAGAAAAGCTTTAACCGCGAATTTGTTGCAAAATATAATCTTAAAAAAGAAGCATTGGCCTCTACAGAATGGTTTAAATCGCAATTTAAAGAGCTATTATAGCTTACTGATGCGTGCCTTCATTTTTTATCGAGGCAGCAGCCATATGCATTTCAATTAAATTTTACACATGAGGGGTCAGAAAATCACGCCAAAGTGTCAGTAAAATCACAGCCTTTTCAGGAAGAATTTATATGCCCTGTTTTTTGTAGTTTTGGTAAGGAGAAAAAAATGAAGATTAAAAGAGAAATGTATCAAATATGGACACCCAGACAGAAAAGCTAGAGCTGATACGCTTGCTGCTTGACACGAATGACCAGGAGATTTTGAAACAGATTGCACAGTTGCTAAAGCATCAAAATGAGACTGAAACAGAATATCTGCTAGGTGAAGATGCCAATAAAAAACACCTGGAAACCGGTATGGAGCAGGCGAAGCAGAAAAAATACAAAGCAGTTGACCCTAATGATCTATGGAAGTAGTATTTACGGATACTGCGCAGGAAGATTTATCGTACTGGAAAAAGTCAGCTAACACCGCCGTACGAAATAAAATAAGCAGACTGATTCAGGAAATTAGCCAGCATCCTTTTTCAGGCACGGGCAAACCTGAACCTTTGAAACATGAACTCAGTGGCTATTGGAGCAGACAAATCAATAAAGAGCATCGTATTGTATACCGTGTACAGGAAGACAAGGTAATCGTGATCTCATTGAGATATCACTACACGCGTTAGGTCAGTAACGCAATGATGCTACCTGTGCGTATCCTCATTTTCCAGCATGCTGAGGTAGCTGTAGTAGCGGCTGCCGGCAATCTGCCCTTCCTCCACGGCATCCATTACTACGCAGCCCGGCTCATGGGTGTGGGTGCAGTCATGAAACTTACACTCGCCCAGAAACTCGCGCATCTCCGGAAAGTAGTGGCTAATCTCACCTTCGTTGATATCCATCAGGCCCAGCTCTTTGATGCCGGGCGTGTCTATGACAAAAGTATCCTGGTCTACCGAAAACATCTCGGCATAGGTGGTGGTATGTACGCCTTTATTGGCAAAGGTAGAAACCTCCGAGGTCTTCTGCTCTACGGATGGATCAATCCGGTTGAGCAGGGTAGATTTGCCCACGCCGGAATGCCCTGAGAGAAGGCTGGTCTTGCCTTTCAGTACTGCTTTCACCTTGTCTATGTCGGCCTGATCAAAAGCAGAAATTTCTATACAGCGGTAGCCGATAGCCTCATACATCTCCATCAGCTCGCGCTGCTGTGCCAGCTGCGCTTCTTCCAGCAGGTCTTTTTTATTGAAAATGATCAGGGCGGGGATGCGAAAAGACTCCGCCGATACCAGGAAGCGATCCATGAAGCCCAGCGAGGTGCGGGGCAGCACCAGCGTAGCCAGCAGCACTGCCTGGTCGATATTGGTAGCCAGGATATGGCCGTGGTACTTCTTGCGGGTAGATTTGCGAATGATGTAGTTATCTCTCGGGTGTATGTCAGTGATGACGCCGGTTTCCTCTTCCACATCTTCTATCTCCACTTGTACCCGGTCGCCCACCGCAACGGGATTAGTTACTTTCAGCCCCTGGATCTTGAACTTACCTCGCAAGCGGCAGTTGTATTCCTTGCCGTCTTTGGCCAGCACGTGGTACCAGGAGCCGGTTGATTTGATCACTTTACCTTCCATTCGTCTGTATGTGTTTGGCTACATAATCCATAACCTGCGCCGTCGCCCCGGTGTTCCCCCGCACATAGTTTTGGCAATCTTCAGCTATGGCTTGTCGTTCGTCTTCGTGATTAAGCAGGTGCTTAAATTTATCGTGCAGTTCTTCAGTATTATTGATCGGAAAGGCCGCACCTCTCCTGATCAGCTCATTGGCTTCCCGCACATGCCGGTAGCTCTTGCTGCCAAAGAAAATGGGCATGCCAAAGGTAGCCGCCTCCAGGATGTTGTGCAGGCTTTTGCCAAAAGCGCCTCCTACATAGGCAAAATCTCCGTAGCGATAAAGCGACGTCAGCATACCAATATTGTCAATGATCAGCACGCGGTAGTTACTGACAGTATCGCGCTTGACCTGCGAATAGCGTATGGTTTTATAAGGAATTTCTTTTTCTATCTGCTGTATTTCCTCTTCATGAATGTTATGCGGCGCAATGATAAACTTGATGTCATCAACTACTTCCTTCATAAAAGGCAGCAGCACGGCCAGGTCCTGTGGCCAGCTGCTGCCGATCACCATCAGCTTACTTTCTTCTTTAAAAGCAGCCGCCAGTTCGTTGCGGGGCGCAGAATCGCAGATGTTCGCTACCCGGTCAAAGCGGGTGTCGCCAGCTACCTGTACCTGCTCAATGCCAATCTGCCTCAGCAGCAGCGCCGTATTTTCATCCTGGGCAAAGTAGTAACTGATCTTATGCAGCATGCTGCGATAAAAGCCGCCATACCAGCGAAAAGGTGCGAAGTGGGGGTGCAGCAGCGTAGAAACGGAAATGGCAGGAATATGATTCTTTTCCAGCACGGATAGGTAGGCATTCCAGAACTCATAGCGCACGAAGAAAGCAACCTCGGGCCGGATAGCCCGGATGAATCGACGGGCATTTCGCATCCCATCCAGCGGCAGGTAGCAGACCAGGTCGGCGCCTTCGTAATTTTTACGCACCTCGTAGCCGGAGGGGGAGAAGAAACTGAGTACTATCTGGGTATCGGAGTTCTTTTGTTTCAGGGCTTCCATCAGGGGACGACCCTGCTCAAACTCACCCAGAGAGGCACAGTGAAACCAATAGACCGGCTGCAACGGATTCAGCCGTCGCCCAAAAGCTTCAATGCGCTCAAATACGTTTTGCCTGCTTTTGAGGAACTTCCTGATGCCGGAAGAAAAAGGATAGACCAGCCAGAGTCCTGCACGAATAATAGCCGAAAAAAGTCTATAAAAAATCAATACTTATGAGTTAGGTTCAAATCAGGTGTACGCAAAAAGTACGGGCAGATAGGAGAGAATGTTATCTGATCAGCGGGACAAAAATCTACATATACATAAATTCATAGCTCCTGAATTAAGCGGGCACTACGATGTACGCAAGCTATGCCAACGCGGTCTTCGGATTCCAGGCGATAAATAAATTCTATAATTTCCTTCAATAAGCTCTATTACCACATCCATATCAAATTCCGGTACTTTCTGCCAGTTGGAGGATGCTTTTCAAGTATCTCAATCCACAGAAGAATTTTATCTATGAGCCTATCTGCGTATTTGGATGATTCCTAAACTCAACTTTACTACTGAAAGAAGAGCTCAAAGGGAA
>JBKHDR010000216.1:0-4204 GCA_046541235.1 Cyclobacteriaceae bacterium
TCATCATCAAAGTACTGTATGGTCACCTTAGTTTTGGCCTGCACCTCGGTAAGCGTATCTTCAACCGACATTTGCGCAAAGATGTCGGGTGAAATGATCACCGCGAAGCTGTGGTAACCTACCTCCAGTGCTCTTGCCAGCCAGTCGGTAAACGACCACTGCTGGTCTTCTTCGCTCAGGGCACCCAGTTCTTTGGTATCACCCAGGAGCGCACCGGTTTTGTGCTTAGCCATCAGGTCAATAATTTTGTTCATACCCGTGCGGAACTCCTCAGAAGTCGGAGAAGTCACCCAGGTTTCCACGATTGCATCTAGTTCTGCGTCATAATGGGCGGTAAAATAACCGAGATCTACTTTAGTCATAGGATTCTGATTTAGATGTTAAAGATTATTTATTGTCTGTTGAATGGGATGCTGCTGCCTGTAACTGCTGAATCTGTGCCAGCAGTTCCTGTTCACGGGCCTTGAACTTTTCCTGTACTTTCGCCATCATCTGGTTACGTTTCTCAATCTGTTCTTTGGCACGTTGCTGTTCTATGGTTTTAATCTCTTCCATTTGTGTGCGGGCTTCCTCCAGTTCCTCTACTTTTTTCCTGAGTACTTCCTCACTGGCTTTGATCTCAGCCTGTAGCCTTTCCTGCTGCTCCTGGGTAGCCTGAAGTTCTTCCATATTCTGCCGCATCTCTTCTTCCTGCGCACGCATCTCTTCCGCCTGCTGCTGAGATTCTTCCAGAAGACGACGGTTATGTTGGGCACTTTTTACATTGCCAAGAGTAGAGGCGATATTCTCCGACAATTTTTTCATGAATTCAATATGGTAGTCCTCAAAAGGCTTGAAAGAAGCCAGTTCAATGACGCCCATTACCTCCTCATTAATGATTAGGGGAAAGATGAGCAGCATAGCAGGTGTTGCTTCTCCTAATCCGGAAGTGATATTTACATAATGCTGCGGCACTTCTGTAAGGTAGATGTAGTCTTTTTCCAGCACTACCTGCCCCAGCAAACCTTCGCCCACTTCTACTCTTTTTTGCAGATGTTTTTTTCGATCATAGGCATAGCAGGCTACCAATTCCAGGTAGGGATCGTCTTCGTCCCGGTTCAGGATAAACAATCCTCCCTGGTTAGCTTGCAGGTATTTGACCAGGTGTGAAATGATGCGGTTGCTGAGATCGTTAACATCCTCAGCATTGGTACGCAGGATATCTACAAATCTGGCCAGCCCCTGGGTCACCCAGTTTCGCTGTTTTTCTTCTGATTCCAGCTTTTGCAGATGCGCCTGTAAGCCTACCAGCGACTCCTTTAGTTCAGACTGATTATCTTGTCCGGCATAAATCGCTGAAATATCCTTATCAGGATCTTCAATAGCCTTGACGTATTCGGTAGCCCGCTGTATTTCTTTTTGCAGCCGTTTATTTTCCTGATAAAGGGACAGGATGCGAGGCTCACAAAGCAGCTGTTGCTTGTCATATTGCAGCACTTGCTTACCTGACTTGAGTGGTAGAAAAACGGTATACCTGAGAAGTAAATAAAGCCATCCCAATAGCAATACTTGTAAAAGGCTTATCATGAACAGTGTCTTCCCAGATTTCAACTCCGGAAAGATAAGTATACACATGGGAAGCAGGCTTAGGATAAGGACGGTCAATGTGTAAGTCCTGACAGGCCTTTTGAATAATTTGAGAAAGAGACTCATGATTGAAAGGGATCTAAAAACGAATACTAGAGTTCGACTACTACGCGTCCGTTGTTGCTGCCACTGTACAGATAGTCCATAGCGTCAACAATGGAATCTATCCCTTTAAACTTTTTCGGGTCTATAGATACCTTAAGTTTTCCCTCAGCGAGCAAGCCTATTAACTTTTGTAAATGAGGAGGAATCTGTTCAGGGAAATCACTGAATAGGAATCCCCGGATGGAAGCTGATTTCCACAGCAACTGATGGTAAATGCGGGGAGCAGTGACGGTGTCCTGCTGTAGATATTCGCTGACGAAGCCGCAGACAATTACCCTGCCCAATTTGGCCAGGTGGTTTAAGCAGGTGTCAAAGAGTTGGCCTCCCACGTTTTCAAAAATGAGGTTGATCCCATCGGGGTACTCGTTTTGCAGCACCTGGTCTACATCCTCTTCTTTGTAATTAATCACCCGGTCGCATGCCAGGGACTCTAACATAGCAGCTTTTTCTTTACTCCCGCATGTCCCGATCACGTGATTGCCCGCTGCTTTGGCCAATTGAACCGCGATATGCCCCGTACCTCCGGCAGCAGCGGTTACAAGGACGGTTTCTCCGCTCTTCATCTCGCCTACTGTCTCCAGACCGATTGAAGCCGCCAGACCTACCGTAAGCAAAGACATGATTTCAGCAGAAACCTCAGGCACAGGTATGGCCTGATCAGCCGAGAGACTTACATATTCCCGGTAACCGCCTCCGGTCTGTATACCCATGACAGCATCACCTATCTTTAGGTGCTTCACATTACTGCCAACCGCCTCTACTTTTCCAATAAATTCAAAACCCAGGTCAATGGGGAAATGGGTATCGGCAAAATACCTTCCGGCAATCAGGTTTACGTCACTGGCATTAACACCGGCATAGTAGTTTTTAACCAATATTTCATTTTCGCCAGGAGCCTCTATGGAAGCTTTTCCCACAAAAACCACTTCACGATATTGATTACTGAAAGAGCTAGCCTGTAGCTTCTGATAGCTTTTAGTTGAAGTCATATAATTGCAAAATTAAATTGCCCAAAACTACGTTGGGTAAAACAAAAAATGAGGGTGACTCAGCTTCTATATTTTCGCGGGTAATAAAATTCATCATTAGATTATTTTTTTTTTTGCAAAGAAACCATTGTACAAATCTTATCAATTTACTTAAGTGAAAATGACCTGTTATGGTGCTCTTATCAGAAGTTTTTCAAAAAGCTCACTGCTGCTAGCCAGAGGACTAACCCCGATAAACTGGCAATTACCTAAAATAGGTACATAAGCAGGTAGCAGTTCACTCAGATAACAGGTTAATCGCAACTAAAAGCGCAGGTTTTGCAGGATTTGGATGAGGTACTCATTATTCCATCCTGCTATCTTCCGTAAAGGACAGATTATCTACTTAAGTAAGACTTTTGAAGGCAGTGTACATGATAAGAAGATGTATGACCTGCCAGAATTCAAGTTCCTTGATCAATGGCACTGTCTATGGGTAGACCTGGGTTTCCTGGGTATTGAGGCAGAGGGTGTGGAAGTCTTCATGCCTGAAAAAAAGCCTAAAGCCAAGGCTGCGCGGGAAAAGAACTCTCCCACTTACAAAAAGAGCTTAATACGCTCATTGCAAGTATTAGGGTTAGGGCCGAGCATGCAATTGCAGGTGTAAAAAGACTAAAACTTTTTTAGGAACCAGGTCAGATTACACGGATGGCAGAAAAGGGACAGGATGATGAACATCGCCTGTGGGTTGCATAACCTCAGGTGTCAGCGATGGACTGTATAAAAAACTAACCGTAATAAACTCTGCTAAGCTCGACTTTAGCCTTATGCTGCTCTGGCCATCATAGCGCATAAGTGTTTAATTAAACATCTGTTTTTAATTGGGAGGTTGAAAATTTCTGTGCCTGCCAAAGCTGCTTCCTGACTAAAGCCAGCGCATCTGAAAACGCTGGATACTTTTTGATGTACCAAGCACTCCTTTTTGCTTCAATTCCTTGCTGCTGTTGTAGCTTGTGGGTCCAAAGTGTAACAATACTAAACAGACCCATGGACACGGGAGTCGTCCTGGCAAAAGCTAAGTCATTCCTGCGGCCGCCTGAAATTGTTCCCAAAGCCCTATTCTTTGCCATTTTCTGAAATAACAATAAACCGGCGTCGGGCGCACTTTGCCAAGAAGGGTACTTGCTATCCAGCTTCCTCCATTGAGCACCTGCGTAGTTAATCCAAAGAATGGCATTCATGATCGTTCTTAAACCTATGATACTACTTCTTTGATCATCCAGTATTTTCTCTATAATTTCCCACCGTGGAGACGGTCACTCTGCATCAAAGAGTTCTTTAAACTTGCCGCGCCACAGTGGCTTTGCACAAACTTAAGGCCTGAAGAATTTTAAGTTTAACGCTTAGCAGCCTCTCCGATTCTTTATTTTTTACAATTCAAAACATACTCTAAACGTTAAAAAATTTTTTCGTATTATGAAATCTTTTAAAGAAGCTGTGGCCAG
>JBKHDR010000217.1:0-3886 GCA_046541235.1 Cyclobacteriaceae bacterium
TGTTCATAGAAAAATGCTTAGTGGTTTTATGAAACTGACACCTGAAAATTTAATAAGTTGGGAGTTTGTAGTTCAGATTCAATCAGTTTGATTTTTTCTTCAGTACATCGCAACGATCCTTGTTATTGAAGGGAATGATTTGCGCCTGCTCATGGATCTTCCCTCCTATCCTCTCAGTCAAGGCATCGTATTTTGCAGAAACAGCAGCCATTTTTTAATAGGTTTGGCAATAGTATAGATTTAAGTCATGCGCAATCTTTCCAGGGCAAGTCTGTCAAGACAGGGTGTCTTTTTTTCAGAGCCAAAGCAACCCAAACCTGAATCGCCCATATCATCACTCATAATTAGCACGATATTGGGTCGGCTGTCAGCTTGTTTCTTCTTTCCGTAAAAGAAAAGGTTCACCAGAAAGCCACAACCCGGCATAGTGAGGGTATGGAAAATATTCATGGTATTGTTAAGGATTTGCTGATTCTAACATTTTTACCAGACTGCGGGCCGCACGCACATCGTAATTTCTGTTTTGTTCATCATCCGGCAGCAGGGTTTTTAGCGCAGGTAAAGCTGGTTTGGCATCTTGCTGCATGGTTTCCAGCACATTGATAGCCTGTACCCTCGCCTTCTCATTGTTCACTTTGAGAGCTTTGTTGAGTGTCTGCAGTGCCACATCTTTCTCTTCCAGATGATACAAAGCTTCTGCAGCAGCTATCCGTACTGTTACTTCAGGATCAGCAGTTAGCTTCTTTAACTCCTCTTTCAGTTCTGTAGCCTGATCTGTATGCATCGTAGCGGCCGTGGCTGCCCAGTAGCGTATCACGGGGTTTTCCGACTGAAGATGCTGACGGATCTTCTCTGTCTCTCCTTCCGTTACTTCCTCCACCGCTTTCATGATTTGCTTCAGAGGATATTTCTCACTTCTGGCATATTCGTAAAGCGTGGTCTGGCTGGCAATCTCTTCTATCATGGCCTCAGGAATAAAACCTACATCTTTGGTCTCCAGCATCCAGTCCTGGTTGGCTTTTCTCATTCGCTTCAGCACATCGGCATAATTCGGATCATCGGCCAGGTTGTTGATGTTATGCGGGTCAGCCTGCACATCATAGAGTTCTTCTACTGGCTTGGTGCCAAAGAACTTTGCCTGTACTTCATTGAGTTCTCCAGCCCGAAAAGCTTTTTCCCATGAAGCCATAGAGGGTGCTCTCCACAGGTATTCTATATGTTGAGCGTAGATCTTATGTGGCAGGTAATTTCTGATATAGCGATATTTTTTGTCTCTCATAGACCTTGACATATCTATCCGCTCGTCCATTCTGCCTCTGAAGGCCGGGGCATAAGAACGTTGCCCTCCGTCTTGCTCTCCCAGAAAAGCCTGCCCCTGCATGTAATCGGGTATCTCAATACCAGCCAGGCTCAGGATGGTAGGCGCAAAGTCCACAAAGGTGACGATCCTGTCGGTTTTGCTACCCGCTGCGCCAGGAGCCAGGTGCCTGTACTTCTCAGGAAAACGGATGATGAGTGGTATGTGCAGACCAGACTCATACATAAAGCGCTTGCTTCTGCCTAGTACCCCTCCATGATCGCTGTAGTAAAAGACAATGGTATTCTCAGCCAGGCCTGAGTCTTCCAGATCTTTGAGTACCTCTCCTACCCTGGCATCCATCATCTGTAGCTTGTCATAGTACTGCGCCCAGTCGTGCTTCATCTCAGGGGTGCGCGGATGGTAAGGCGGAATGGGCACCTGCTCAGGGTCATGCTGCAGGCTTGCCAGCGGCTCATGCAGTGAGCTTTCGTGAGAAATGGTTGTGTTGAAGACAGCGAAGAAGGGCTGACCTTCTGCTCTTTTCTTGTAGGTAGCCTCTGTGCTGGACTCATCCCAGGCTTCCGGCTGGTCTACCGTGTTGTAGTCTTTCTTGACATTGTTGCTGGTGTAGTAGCCTGCATCTCTTAAGTACCTGGGAAAGAACCTGATCATCTCAGGGATGGGATAGGTGCTGCGCATGTGCTGCGTACCCATCGTGGTGGGCCAAACACCAGTGATTAAAGTGGAACGGGAAGGAGCGCAGACCGGAGCGGCTGCAAATGCGTTTTCGTACAATACGCCTTCAGAGGCCAGCTTGTCAATGTTGGGTGTAGTGGCAAAGGCATCTCCATAAGCACCTATAAAAGGGCTGTTGTCTTCGCTCACAATCCAGAGTATGTTTGGTCTGTCATTCTGCTGCTGCGCCTTAGACTCCGAGAAAAACAGGCTAACTATGAGCAGTAAGTTAGCTAAGCATATTCGGCTTAAAAAATTTTGCATAAAAATAGGTTGTTGTAGTTATGAGTTGAATTTACAATATTTAGATTAAATGTTCTAAAGCTAAAAAAATGTCTTTCTTCTATTTTGCAAAGTACTAACTCAGGTTTGGGAAAAAAAGCATGAAGGCTGAAGCGGAGAAGTATCAAAAGGACTTCATACAGATGTGAGGGAAGAGGTTTTTGAATAACGAACAGAAACTGACCCTGCCGTAGGCGGTTTTCACAGTACTGAGCGGTTTAGCTGCGATTGCATGAGCTAATGGTATTCTTTTACCAAATTATTCAAAGTAGCTTCATTGTATTAATCTAAAGAAAAAAACTCAAGGTTCTCTTTGTTCCAATATCCATCTGGGGGTACGTTTTGCGTGCTCAGATGGTACAATATTTTTGCCTTTGTATCTGGCCCAGACCTGGGTGAACTGGGCACCGAAGAGCAAAATCATAGCAGAGTAATTTGCCCACAACATCAATAGAATGATAGAGCCTGCCAGCCCGTAACTGGAAGTTGGATCAAAATTTTTAAAATAAAGCCCTAACAGAAACTGACCCGTAATAAAAAGGATAGCAGTGACAAATGATCCTATCCAGACAGAGTTCCATCCGATTTCTACATCTGGGAGAAATTTAAAAATGACCGCTATCAGTAAGCTAATGACTAGCAGGGATACCAGGATATTACCCGCGTAAATAAGCTGATATATGTTGACTGAAATCTGCGTGCGCAGCCATTCCTCCAGGAAGTTCAGAAAAGCATTGGCTAAAATTAGTACTATCAGAAGCAAACCAATGACTAAAATTAGCCCCAGAGATATAGCTCTATCTAATACCAGTCTTTTGATTCCCTTATCCTGACTAGCTTCTACTTCCCAAATTTTATTCAGGCTTTGCTGCAAATGGTAAAATACACCCGTACCACCAAATATCAGTGTGCCGACACCAATCAGGATGCCATGCCATGAATCTCCCAGATCGGTATTATCATAGATGATCTGAATCTGTTGGGCGGCATCACTGCCCAGGGCATACTCAACCTGCTCCTGGACGCGGGATTGAATTTCTTTCTGAGAATACAACAGGCCCGCCATGTTGATAGAAATGATGATGAGTGCAGGCAAGGAGAAAATGGTAAAGTAGCCTATGATGGCTCCCTGACGAAATGGACTTCCGGCAATCCAGCCTTTCCAGGTTTCAAGGAAGAGGTTTTTGACTTTGCTCATAGGTTACCATTCTAACTGACTTTTTTTTTAAAGAACAGCTTCTCTCACCTCATGTTATGATAATTGATGGAAAGAATCTTTGGTAGTGTTAAAATTCATCTTGCTCCTCCCTGGTTTTTCAGCTTTTTAAAAAACTGTTGTTCTTCTGACTGACCTGGACTGAGTTGACCTTTAATTAATAAAACCTTACTATTTATTTGCCTACTCGTTGCGTTAGTGCCTCTTTGTTCATCCTCAATACGCTTTTGAGGATTAGATTCTTTCTTGTATGCTTCCTAAGCATCGGCCCCCGAGGTCAGGTTAGGTTTATGCCGCCCTTTGGCCTCTTTAAACAGATATACAGATGAGTCTCAATAAAGCTGCAGCACATA
>JBKHDR010000218.1:0-3808 GCA_046541235.1 Cyclobacteriaceae bacterium
AGAAGCTCTGCCTCAAGATAAATACATGCAAAAACTGATTTAAACAGGTTCAGCAGTAAGTGCTGAAAGTTAACAGGCAGTAGTACATCATCCTCTCAGGCAAGCTCGCAGCTGGCCAGGGAGGTATAATCAGGACGGTCAGAGGCATGGGTATGACGATAGGCTTTGAGCAGCTTTCCCTGGTAAACCAGGAATACGCCCGGCATACGGAAGCCATCTCCCACCAGCCTGCCGACCCCATAGCCCTTTAGCACGCCCGCTTCAAAGCCCCTCACCCAGGATCTGATGCCAAAAAGCTGGCTAAATGAGCCTCGCCTCAGGCTGAAGTGTCGATACAGCACACATTGAGGGTCGCTGATGTGCTGGGCATCGCTAAAGCCATATTTTTTAAAATACTGATCAGCTTCCTCAGGTGTTCCCATATGTACGAAGATGATCTGCGCTCCTTCCTGCTCAATCGCCTTTCTCTTTTCCCTGAGTTCACCGATGGCCTCCCGGCAGAAGGTACAGCCAAAATGACGAAGGAACACCAGCAGGAGAGGCTTTTCATGGGAGAGTTTCAGCAGGCTTTTGCTTTGGTTAGTGGAAAAAAACTGCAGTACATCCCCGGTGAAAGCGACCTCCCTGTCTTCTTCTTGCTCTTCAGCCTGTGAGGCTTTGAACAACTGATAAAGTATAATAAGAAAAATGAAAGCAAAGGGTAGGTCTTTGAGTGCAAAATAAAGCCTAAGCTCATTACTAAGTGCTTCATCCATGAGGTAACTGATCTGCAGCACCAGCCCGATCAGCTTTAGGAAAAAGCCGGTACTGATGATCAGCACATGCCGCAGTGGGTCGTTGGCTGCAATGATGTAGGCCGCTCCGAACACCAGGGTAATCAGTCCTATAGCCCGCCAGGGAAAAAGCAAATCAGGCTCAGGAACAGAGGCCCAGCGCAGCATCACATCGGTAAACAAAGCAAAGGTAAGCCCCCACACCACATTGGTGATGCCTGCCAGACGTAGTGCGGTGCTTATCCACTCAGCCACGGGTTTCATAGGATCAGGAAGTTTTGCGTTGATGTACCTGATAAGCTCTTAATACGATTAACAGGAAGGGCAGCAGCCATACCAGGTCGTTCATGATCAGGTGAAAAAGATACTTTTTATTGACTGTCTGCTGCATGATGTCGAAGTAAAACCAGATAGCTCCTCCCGCTTTGGATAAAATCCCCAGCAGCAGCAGGTACCAGAGGGTGGCGGGATAAATTGCCACAGCCAGGTAGATTATGCCAAAGACCAGCACACCCAGGCCCTGCCATTCTATGATACCCGGCGCGGCTGCTTCTGTTTGCGTAACCCATTGGTAAAAGGCATTGGGGAAGTTATAGATAAAGAACCCCCACCCCAGGTTATAGGCGGATGCCAGTAGCAGCACGCCTCGCATCCACGGTTCTACCTGGGGTCTTTCTATGGTTTGCTCCATTTGATATTTAACTTCAGATAGAAATGAAAAGTTACCAGTTCTTTAATGTACGTAGCTGCCTGCATTGATATCAATAGTGCAGCCGGTGGCATGGTCGGCCAGGCCGCTGGCCAGAAAAGCTACGGTGGGCGCAATATCTTCGGGCTGCGTTAACGATGTTAGTGAAATGTCATTTTTCACGTATTCTTCGCCGTATTTTTTAACAAAATCTTCTGCCATATCCGTATAGGTAAAACCGGGGGCCACGATAAAAGCCTTGATACCCTGCTTGCCATAAGCCCGGGCAATGGAGCGTGTCAGCGCTACCACTCCGCCTTTGGAAGCGGCGTAGGCCAGGTAGTCAGAAGTGTCTCCCCTGAAGGCGGCACGGGAAGAAATATTGATGATGCGTCCGCCCCCTCTTGTCACAAAATGCTCAATACATTTTTTGCACAGCAGGCCGGTTGCGTGCAGGTTGACCAGCATCGTCTTTGACCAGGCGTCGGTAAAGTCTATGTCATCGCCTTCTACATCGGCACTGATGGCGATACCGGCATTGTTGACGATCGCATCCAGTTTGCCAAAAGACCCCACAACGTTTTCATAAAGCTGCATCACCTCCACAGGACGGGAGAGGTCTGCCTGGAAGGCTTCTGCTCCTTTGCCTATGTCTTCGGCCACTTTTCGGGCGGTATTGGCATTGCGGTGGTAATGTACGGCTACCTGTGCCCCACACTCCGCCAGTTGTGCGGCTATAGCTTTCCCTATGCCCCGGCTGGCTCCGGTTACCAGTATTTTTTGTCCTGTCAGATCTATTTTCATGATGGTGTGTATGCTTAATGTAAGGCAGAAAGGTATAAATTTTCAGGCAGATGTATACATCAAATTATTCATTGTATGGGTTTTACCTTTGAAAAATGGCTTTTTTTTCAGTAAACTGAAGGAAGAAAATGAAAGATTGAATTACGGCAAAAGCTGATTCCGGCCACTGTTCATCTTTTAGCCGCAACATGATCCTTAATAAAGCCTGCTATGTGCTTATTGTGTAACTTGCGCCTTTAAACAAGATTATCATGAAATTTGAAGAGACCGACGGAGAAGAAGAGCAGGAAGAATTATTTGAGCATCACTTTATCAAAGTAGACGCCCGGCAGTCTATGATCAGGATTGACAAATACCTGATGGACAGGCTGCCCAACGTAAGTCGCAACAAGGTACAGGACGCTATCAGGAATGAATATGTGCTGGTCAACAAGCAGACCGTCAAGTCAAATTATAAGGTGCGACCCCTGGATGAAATTTCAATTTCCCTGCCCGATCCTCCCCGTGATACAGAAGTAGTGCCTGAAAATATACCGCTGGACATAGTCTATGAAGATGAGCACCTGCTGGTGGTCAATAAGCCCGCCGGTATGGTGGTACATCCCGCTTTCAACAACTGGTCGGGTACGCTGGTGAATGCACTGACCTACCACTTTCAGCAACTGCCTACCATGGCGGGCAATGAGGGCCGCCCCGGGTTGGTACATCGGATTGATAAAGACACTTCAGGCCTTCTGGTGATTGCCAAAAGCGAAAAGGCCATGAGCGGCCTGGCTAAGCAGTTTTTTGACCACAGCATTGAGCGTGTCTACCAGGCACTGGTGTGGGGAGAGCTGGAAGAAGAGAGTGGCACCATTGATGTCAACCTGGGTCGTAGTCCCAAAGACCGCCGCGTGACTATGGCTTTCCCGCAGGGTGACATCGGGCGCACCGCCATCACGCACTATAAGGTGCTGCAGCAGCTGCGCTACGTATCCCTGATAGAATGTCGGCTGGAGACCGGCCGTACCCACCAGATCAGGGCGCATATGAAGTATATCGGGCATCCATTATTTAATGATGCCACTTATGGAGGAGATCAGATTCTGAAAGGAACCAGGTTCTCCAAATACAAATCTTTTGTGGATAACTGTTTCAGCATCATGCCTCGTCAGGCTTTGCATGCCCGTTCTCTGGGCTTTGTGCACCCGGTAAGCCACGAACACATGTACTTTGAATCGGAGCTTCCTCAGGACTTTAGGGACGTTCTGGAAAAGTGGGAGCGCTATGTGCAGTATAATTGATTGAAAAATTGCAGATTGAAGGATCAGGTCTTTAGCTAAAGTTTGAATTTACTAATATGAATTACATCCTTGAAAACGAAATATGGAGCATACAGGTCAAAGAAGCAGGTGCGGAGCTTTGCAGTGTTCAAAATAAGAACAGCGGAAGAGAGTATATGCATGACGCAGATCCCAAGACCTGGCCTCGCCATGCGCCTGTCCTTTTCCCCATCGTTGGCAGGTTAAAAAATGATACTTATCGTGCTGAAGGCAATACTTAC
>JBKHDR010000219.1:0-3638 GCA_046541235.1 Cyclobacteriaceae bacterium
TTACAACCCGGCTTTAGTTATGCCCTTCATTTTAGAGAGAATACGTGAATCAGGAGGCGAAAAGTCAAATGCGAATCCGGTTCAGGCCCCCGGTTCAATATCACCCTCCTTCCTGAGTGGAAAAACAAGGGTGAAGGTACTCCCCTGCCCCACCGTACTTTCAAGGGCAATATGGCCATTTAGTTTTTCTACCAATGCCTTCACAATGGATAAACCCAGCCCATGTGAACTTTCGCCCCGGGTAGGCCGGGCGCTTAGCCTCTTATAAGGCTGGTAAAGAAACTTTTTATCTTCTTCAGTAAAACCAGGGCCTTCGTCCTTCACAGTAATAAGCACCTGATTTTGATCTTTCTTTGCGGCGCTCAAATAAATCGTGGTATCCCGATACGAATATTTGATGGCATTAGAAATGAGGTTGTCCAGGATGCGATTCAGGAAAGACATATCGGTCTGCATATAGACATCTTCTTCACACTGAACATGAATGTTCATCTCTTTTGCCTGAGCTTCGGCCTGGTGCCTGAGCAGTTGTTCATGCAGCAGAGCATACAAACTTACTTCACTCATCCCAGCTTCTGATGCTGTTTTTCCCAGTTTGTTGTCCAGCAGTTCCTTCACCAGGTTGACACCTTCCAGTGAAGTTTCTCTGATCAGGGACACATATTTCTCCTGGTCCTGCCGGTCCTGGTTGGGCATGAGCAGCAATTCTGATAGCCCGCTCAGCCGATTAAGCGGTGACTTGAGATCATGAGCTACCATGCTCATGAGCGAATCTTTTTCCTGGTTAAGCTTCTCCAAAGCCTGGTTCTGGAAGGTAATCTCTGCATTCTGTTCCTCTATCTGACGCTTTTGGGCCTCCATGAGCAGGGTCTGTTTTTTACTTTTGCCGTAAGATACACCCATGACAGTAGCCAGCAGAAGGACAAGCAGAATAATGATGCTTTGCGCATAGTTTTTATTTTTTTCAAAAAGCAAGCTCTCTTCCTGTAGCAGGCTGGAGGCCCTCAGCATTTTGAACTCATACTCTTTATGCTCTATGAGCAGACGCGCTTCCATGCGCTCTATGAGCTTTGCCTTTTCGGCATTATAGAGTGAGTCTTTGTAAAGCTGAAACATCATCTGATGAGAAAAAGCATTTTCAAAATCTCCTCGCTTGCTATACAGCGTCGTCAAAAAGTAATGCGCATCGCTGAGCTTGTCCAGGTCTGCATTTTTCTCGGCATATTGTACCACCTCCAGCAGGTGCTGCTCTGCCAGCGAAAAATTGTTTCTCTCCAGGTAAATCCTGCCCAGCAGAAGCTTAATACTGTGGTACAGGTTGAGATTCTGTAGCTCCTGAGAAATAGTGAGTGCTGCCAGAGCTGTAACCAGTGACCTATGATAATCTTTTCTTTCCAGCTGTATTTGAGCCATCCTGAGATCGATCTCAGCAGTGCTGATCTCATCTTTACTGCGCTCGCTGAGCCTGTGGGCCAGAAGCAGGTAATACATAGCCGAATCATAGGCATGCTGTTGCTGGCTGAGCTCAGCCAGGTTCTGGTAGATTGAGATCACTCCCCTTCTGTCATTAATCCGCTCTCTGATCTCAAGAGCTTTCAGCAGTAAATCCTCTACTTTCTCAAACTCTTCCTGCAGGGTATAGATCTGCGCCAGGCTTTTATAGCAATAGCTTACTCCCTGCTGGTCATTGATTTTTTCAAATATCTTCAGGGCCTCGTGGTAGTAATCATAAGATTTGATCTGATCTCCCTGAGAGAAAAAAAGACGTCCCAGGCTGTTGTAGGCATGAGCAATCTGGGAAGAGTCTGAAAAATTAGTGGCATAACGCAGGGCCTCCTGGTGAAAGGCATAGGCATCGGCATACCTACCCTGATAGACTGAAGCCACCCCCCTGTAGTTATAGGCCTGGGTTGCCAAGTGATACAATTGATTAGCTTTGCTCAGGGCAATGGCTTCCAGACAGTAGAAATGGGTACTGTCAGGATAAGACAACCTGTATTGCCACCCAATATCCATCATTAGCCGAATACGCTCCTCTGGAGTAGACTTTGGTAATATTGTCTTCAGGCTATCTATGGTAGCAAGCTGCTGAGCGAACAGTGGGGAGAGCAAGAAAAAAAAGAACAAGAAAACTAAGGTTCTCATAATCAGATGGTACAAGCCAAAATCCGTTTACTCTTGCCTGGTATTATCCTGGAAAAGATAATTGCAATCTACAAAGGCCTTCAGTATTGAAGGCAGCCTTATAAAGGCTAAATTTACTTCAGGAAGTTTGAACTACCATCATCATTGTAAAAAAATGATTTCGGTGATCCGATTTTTATAGATAATTGTGGTCTCAAAGTAGTGCATGTCCAGTAAAAAAAAAATAATTTTCGCTCCACATGAGTTTTCTCTGGCAGGACAGCATCTCCTGAGGTATTTAACTACTTTCTTGTAAAATGTCTCTTTAATTTTTTCTTTTTGGTTAGAATGCTTTTGTTTCTGCTAACATCAAAACCTACTACACATGAATAATCCGATTTGGGTCATGAGTTCGGCATTTAATAAGCTGAAACTTAATGAAGTCATTCAAAAAACACTTGAAGTGGGCGCGCAGGGCATTGATCTATGCGTATTCCGTCGGGATGGCACCCGTACCGACCATGTGGCTACTCATCTTGACTACGAGACCTTTGACCTGGAAGCTGCCAAAAATGTCATTCAGCAGTTTAACGAAGCTGGTCTGAAGCTTTCTGTCGGGGCTTTTGAAAACTGTATCGGTGGAGACCCTGAGCAGCGGGTCAATAATCAAAATCATTTGCTCCGCCTGATCCGCATTGCGCACCTGCTGGGCGGGGATGAAAACGATGTGACTGTCGGTACTTTTGTAGGCTATAATCACGAACTGGGCAATGAGGAAAACGGCTTCCAGAAGAACCTGGATGAGTACAGAAAAATTTTCACGCCCATCATCAGATATGCCGAGGACCTGGGGGTAACGGTCATCTACGAAAACTGCCCTATGGAAGGCTGGCGCTCTGCAGGCTATACCGGCACCTTCAACAACCTGACCGGCGTACTGGCGGCTCGTAAGCTGATGTACGAAATGATTCCCTCCGGAGCACATGGCGAAATCTATGATCCCTCGCATGACGTTTGGCAGCATACCGATCCGGTAGAGGTGATCCGGGAAACCGACATCAGCCGGGTGAAGCGCATGCATGTGAAAGCTACCCGTAACCTGATGAACAAAAAGCGCATCTACTGGGGAGGCATGTACCCGACCCAGCAGGTAGATGCTGGTATGGCCGAAAAAGCAGGCGTGCCGCTACCGGCCAGCGAGTGGGACCGCCACAACTACGAAGCCATGCTGCCCGGCTTCGGCGGTTCCGACAGTATGGACTGGCGGGCTTTTGTAAATATCATCAAAGAAAAAGGCTTCACCGGACCTTTTGAAATAGAAAACGAAGCAGCGCTCTCCAAAGCTACCGGCAATATGGGCGCAATCGTGCAGGGCTACCAGGCCAGTATCCTGTTCCTGTCTCCCATGCTCTGGCCACTCACTGATCAGGGTTACCAGTACGACCGCAGCCAGTACCAGCCGCTGAAAGAAGTGGCTACGCGGGATATTCCGGAAGTAACGATGCAGGACTTAG
>JBKHDR010000220.1:0-3604 GCA_046541235.1 Cyclobacteriaceae bacterium
TGGGCGCAAAGGTAAAAAAATGGCAGGCAAAGCGGAGTTGCTGGTTAAAAGTTGCTGGTTAAAAGTTGCAGGATTAAAGTTGCTGGTTAAAAGTTAATTTTGGTCATTGGTCATTATCTACACTAGCAGTTGTGCTTTCAGACCTTGGATTAGAAAGTATAGGGTACTCACATGAATACTGCCTACTTTTCCAGCACAGCCCGGCCTTCGGTGCTGGGGCTGCTGGCCACTTCTAAAGGGCGGCGGGCGATGGTGCCGTAGAAAGCCACTACCGCAAAACAAAGCAGGGGTACCCAGAAGGCCAGATGGATGCTTCCGGTAGCATCAGAAACCTGTCCCTGCACCGCAGTCAGTACCGCGCCACCCAGTATCGCCATGATCAGGCCAGAGCCCCCGATTTTAGTGTCTTTTCCGAGTCCCCGCACGGCCAGTCCGTAGATGGTAGGAAACATCAGTGACATACAGCCTGAAATGGCTACCAGCGCAAATACGCCCACATAGCCGCTGCCGTAGATGACCAGCAGGCAACATCCCATGGCTACCAGGGCAAGAATGACCAAAAGCTGCCCTGGGCTGATGTATTTCATCAGTCCGGTGAAAATGAAGCGGGAGACAGTAAAAAGGACCAACGCCATCAGATAATAATCTGCCGCCTGATCTTCCGCTACATTCAGCTCCAGCATGACATAACGAATGGTGAATGACCATACACCGATCTGTGCACCCACATAAAAAAACTGGGCTACCACGCCCCAGGCGTACCGGGACTTTTTGATCAATCTCTTAAAAGTAGGCACCAGGTTCAGCTGTTTTTCTTCATCAGAAGCTTTGGGCATACGTGTAAAAGCGATGATGAGCCAGAGTACTACCAGCACCAGTGCCACTCCCACATAAGGGCCCATCACTGCCGCCAGTTCCTCTGACTGTATGGCGCTTAGCTCTGCTTTATCCATCGTAGCTCTTTCGGCTTCAGAGGCCTGGTTGAGCTGAGAAAGGATGAAGAGTTTGCTCAAAAATACCCCTATGATAGAACCTACGGGGTTAAACGACTGGGCAAAATTGAGGCGCCGTGTGCCGGTTTCCTCCGGCCCCATAGCAATGATATAAGGGTTGGCCGCTGTTTCCAATATAGATAAACCTCCCGCCAGGACGAAGAGAGCGATTAAAAAGTGCGTGTATACCATGGACTGGCTGGCCGGATAGAAGAGAAGTCCGCCAAACACAAACATACCAAGGCCCAGCAGCACCCCGGCTTTGTAAGTAAATTTCTTGATAAAAATAGCTGCTGGCAGCGCCAGGCAGAAGTAAGATCCGTAAAAAGCAATCTGTATCCAGGAGGTCTGGAAGTCGCTCATGCTCATGATGCGCTTAAAAGCCGCCAGCAGGGTATCAGTCATGTTGTTGGCCAGTCCCCACATCAGGAAGAGCGAGGTGACCAGGATAAATGGCAGGAGAGGGGTTTGAGCAGTCAGGTTCTTTTGTGGCTGAGACATTTTGGCTGAGCTTTTTAGGTTTTTTTTACAGGCTGATTTTCAAAATAGGAAAATTATGGTAATGCTTGCTGTGGTGGCCAAAATAAAATCTGTTATGAGCCGATAGCCCGGTCCAGGTGGGTATAGCCTCCATCAGGGAAGATGTACTGCCCCGTGGTGTGGGCGGATCTTTCTGATGCCAGAAAAAGCACCGCATAGGCTATTTCCTCTCCACTGGTCATCCGCTGCCCGAGAGGTATGCGGCGGGTGATCTCCTCCAGCTTGGCTTCAGGATTGTCGTAAGTGTTGATCCAGTCGCGGTACATAGGCGTCATCACCTCGGCCGGTAATACGGCATTCACCCTGATGCCGTAGGGTAGCAGTTCTACCGCCCACTCCCTGGTAAGGCCCAACTGTGCGGCTTTGGATGCAATGTAGCCAGAGGTACCACCCTGGCCGGTGACCGCCGTTTTGGAGCTGATATTGACGATATTTCCCTTGCTCTTGATGAGGTGAGGCAGGGCATAATGCGCCAGCGTGTAGTAATGAAAGACATTGCTCTGTAGGGATTCCATAAATTTTTGGGGTGAACCTTTTTCCAGGCCTACGCCATCATTATAACCGGCATTGTTGACCAGCACATCTATTTTACCAAAAGCAGCGATGGTTTCTTTCACTGCTTTTTCACAATCAACTTCTTTGCTGAGATCGCCCTGCACAAAAAGAGACTGAGAGCCAGCTTCCTTCAGTTCTCCACTCACCCTTTCTCCCTTATCACGGCTGCGGTTAACAATGACAGTAATAGCTCCCTCTTTAGCAGCCTCTCTGACTATGGCTTCACCTATGCCGCTGCCACCTCCTGTTACAATGAAAACCTTATCTCTAAGTTGAAGATCCATGTATCTGTAAATGGTTTGAAGGTTAAATGTTACAAGTTGAAAGTTTAAGGTTCAAAGTTTATCTAAATATCTATAAAATCCTGACTTTCAATAAATTGACATGCCTGTAAAGCAAAATGAATATCGTTCAAGACATTGATAAAATCCCTGTTAATAAAAATTCATGCTCATACTTCAAGCTGGTAAAAGCGGATGGCGTTTTGCCCCAGTATGCCTGCTTGTTCATTATCACTCAGCGTACTGATAAAATCCTCTACTACGCCCATCACTTCCTGGTAAGAGGCGGCAAGCCGACACACCGGCCAGTCGGACCCGATCATCAGGCGGTCAGGTCCGAAAGCTTCCAGGGCTACTTCCAGGTAGGGCCTGATATCTTCGGGCTTCCACTGCTGCCAGTCGGCCTCGGTTACCATGCCTGATAGTTTGCAATACACATGGCCATACTGCCCCAGCGAACGCAGGTTCTGCTGCCAGGTGCTTATTTCACTTTTGGCAATGAGCGGCTTGGCAATATGGTCTACCACCAGGCGGCAGCCGGGCATATAGGAGACAAACTGCATTGCCACAGGCAGTTGCCTTTCGTAGATCAGTAGGTCGTAACTCAGATTAAATTCAGGCAGCAGCCTGACGCCACGCATAAAGGCCGGGTTGAGCAGGAAATCATCTGCTTCATGCTGCACGATATGCCGGAAGCCGCAGAGCTTGGGATAGCGGGCAAAATGCGCCAGCCTTGCTTTTACATTAAAGTCCTGCAGGTCAACCCAGCCGACCACGCCTTTGATGTAATCGTATTCATCGGCCAGCTGTAGCAAAAAATTTGTCTCTTCTTCTGACTGAGCCGCCTGTACAGCCACGCAGCCATCGTAGCCGCTTTTGTCCATCTCCGCTTTCAGCTCAGGAGGCATGTAGTCCTTACGGAGAATGTTCATCTCATCACTGATCCAGCTGTGGGCTGTTTTGTCGTATTGCCAGAAATGCTGATGTGCGTCAATTTTAAGCATGCCGATAGGTTTATGAACAGCTTCAGGAAAGATTTAAGCAAGGCTCCCTGAATTATTTTCTTTAAGTACTCATCACACCAACACCACAAAAAGTATCTGACAGATGAGCATATATTCAAATTATTTTTTTGCACTCACTTGACTGCTTTTTGCTTCGCCTGTTGAAAAAGTATCATTTTTACAACTGAAATACCTTTTTCATAAGCAGCCACTTCTCGCCGGGGCCTGCTTC
>JBKHDR010000221.1:0-3592 GCA_046541235.1 Cyclobacteriaceae bacterium
TACAGGAGATAACCTGGTCCTGTTTACTGACTACATAGGCTACAGTCCGGAGGGTGTTTCCAATGCAGGAGAGACCTTAACCCGTGAAGCAGGATATGACTTTGGGGTTTACCCGCTCTCCAGAAGGGTTGTTTTTGGGATTAATTTTCAATTCTAACGAACTATGAAAATGAAAATATCAAAAATACTCTTTGCAACATTGCTTATCACGTTGTTTTCTCAGGCCTGCAGCGATGATTTCCTTGACCTGCCACCTGTGGATACTTCTAATACAAGTCCATTTTACAAAACAGCCTCAGACCTTGAATCAGCTATTATTTCAGTATACAGTGCCTGGAAAGGTGCTACTGTCTGGCTTCCTACCAAAACTGAGTTTAGAAGTGATAACCTGACAGCCGATCGCTTGTATGGCCTGAAAATAAGTACCAATGCCATGGGGCCTGCCACTACCTCAGGAGAGTGGGATCGTATTTTCAAAGATATGATTTTCAGGAGCAATGTAGTGCTGGAAAATGTGGATAATATCAGGGATACTGTTCCGGAGCTAGCAGACAAAATCAGGGGTGAGGCCCTGTTCTTCAGAGGCTACGCCTACTACTGGGGAGCACTCTATTTCGGAGGGCTTCCTTTGATCACAGAAACGCTATCCATAGAAGTAGCACCGAATATACCCAGGAGTACGGAAGCCGAAACCTGGCAACAGGCTGAGCAGGACCTGGAAGAAGCCGTCAGTTTGCTGCCGGTGAGCGTCTCACAGTTCGGAAGAGTAGATAAACATGCGGCAGCGGCTTTTCTAGCCAGGGTCTACCTGCAACAGAGAAAATGGGCTGAAGCCATTCCCGTACTGGAAGATATCAGGAGTAACAGCGGACATACGCTGGAAACTGTCTGGACGGATATGTGGTCGAAAGAAGCTGAAAAGACCTCTAACGAATATATGCTGACCAGCATCTGGAGTGAAGTGGATTTTAACCGTGAATAAGGGCGGCAGTTCCTCTTCATTGTCGGTAACTCTAATACCCAGGGAAACTTTATCTATAAGGACGGATTTTTTGATTCTTTTGAAGAAGGAGACATTAGAAAAGAGGCAACTGCAGCCATTGACAGTCTGGGTAATTCTATCAATAACAAATACGATTACGGCATAGGCAATGGCTTTGTGTTTACCACGGATATAGTGGCAATGCGCTATACCGATGTGGAACTGATGTATGCAGAGGCTTTGACGATGGATGCAGGCTCAGTACAGCAAGCTTCTATTGACATCATCAATACGATCAGAAACAGGGCCGGGCTGGAAGACACCGACCTGAGCACCTCAAGTCCTGTTGATGCTTTTGTAGATGTACTGCTGGGCGAAAGGCGTGCCGAATTTATGTGGGAAGGCACTCGCTTTGCCGACTTAAAGCGCCATGACCTGCTTCTGGATAAGCTGAAGGATATAGGTTATAATTTTGACCAGACATACCTTCTTTTTCCCCTACCGGGCCTGGAGGTTGAAAAGATGCAGGGGCTATGGACACAGAACCCAGGATATAATTTCTAATAATTATAAGTAGAGGCAGCTATGCACCACAGAATACCTTCTGCATGGTGCATAGCTGTTTCCCGACTTAGGAAAAGAAAACCGGCTTATTGACACTCGACTTAATAAGCCAAAGCAGGAACTGTAACCAAGGCCACACAAAATTTAAAGTATAAGATGCAAAGAAGAAAATTTCTATCAAGAACATCAGCCGGTTTAGTAGCAAGTATGGCGCTGCCCGGCTGCTGGGCCATAGAAAATAAGAAAGCCGAGGCAGCGGTCAGGCCTCAGGGCCTGGCCAAAAGCCGCGTTGAGTTCAGGGATTACCGTAAAGGAGAAACCCTTTGCCCGGTCCGGATCATCAGGCCTCCTGATGCACCCTATATGCATACCTTTTACGACGTATCGCCCTTCAGTCCTAATGGGCGCTATATGGTATTGTCAAAGCTGCCCTACCAGTACAAGACTCCTCCCTTTGGCGACGAGGCCGAAGTCTGTATCATTGACCTGCACGAGCAGACCATCCGAAGCGTTTATTCTACCAAAGCCTGGGCGCATCAGTTGGGCACCAATGCACAATGGGGTAGCGATAACCAGCACGTGTACACTAACGACTGGATAGACAGACAAGCTGTGTGTGTACAAATTGATATTGAAACGTGAGAAACCAAAGCTTACGCAGGCTCTATGTATCACATTGCCCCGGACGCTTCGGCGGTAGTAGGCTTCCCGCCTGATATTATCAATGCCACACAGATGGGCTATGGGGTACCTGAACATCCCGAAAACCCTCCTTACAGCTATAAAGGCGCACCTGACAATATTGGCTTGTTCCGTACAGACCTGCAGACCAATGAGAAAAGCCTACTGGTACCGCTTTCAAAATTGAAGGATGAATATGCCGGAGAAGCGTTTGAAAAGGGTACTACTTATTTGTTCCATACCAAATAAAATCCTCAGGGAAACCGCATCATGCTGGTGGTGCAATGTATGGTGCCGGGACAAAGAGGCTGGAACCCCTCGCTTTATAGTTTTGATAATGCAGGAAACAGCATAGCCAAAGCCTTGGGACATGAGCAGTGCAACCAGGGAGGCAACCATCCCAACTGGCACCCTGACGGCAAACGGATAGTTATGAACCTACATCCAAAGAAAGAACTGGGTATTGAAACCCGCTGTTTTTGTTCTTCAATGAAGATGGTTCGGATATGAAGTTGCTGAGCAAACATACCGGAGGGGGGCACCTCAGTGTAAGGCCTGATACCCGATGGCTGGTAACTGATGCGTATACGTGGCAGCAGGAATTTGTGAATGAGCGGGGAGAGGTCAAAATCCGCCTAATTGACCTTGTATCCGATGAAGAGGAAGCTATCTGCTATGTCTACACGCTGCCTCTGCATATCTATGGAGTGCTCCGCAACAATCCTCACCCTGTCTGGAGCCGGGATTTTTCCAAGGTATTATTCTGCGGTACCCCTGCAGGAAAAAGTGAAATCTTCATAGCTGATCTGGGAAATGTGATTTGAAGAAACCTCCTTAAAAGTTTACCAAAACCTGCAGCAGACTCTTTAGTACCTGTGAGAACTGATATACTTACAGGAACGTGTGGGAGTTACATTTAGAATTAAGAAGTCATCCTTTCACATAAGGGTACCTGGAATACCTTTAACATGATTTATTTTTAGCTGCTAAAAAAAGCACCAATTTCAAGCTGCATTAACATTCTTTCACCTCAATAGGCAAAATTTGATCGTAATTTGTAAAGAAGGTATAAACATTCAGAGCTCAGAAAAATTATAAAAGAAATTTATTGGGGAACGATGTCTGGTTTTTCATACCGGGTATTCCATACAGGGCGTGTCCAAGGTCAATGAGTACTACCCACTGTTCCCAGACGGATTCCACCAAGACCCTATGCCTCGTAGTAAATACTTCCCGAACTTGACCAAGTAGATCATCGAAGTCGCTTTGTACTTTTCTTTTTTTGCTATCCATCTCATAATTTCTTAATCACACAACCTCAGCTATATCTGTCAAACCGGGAATAACTGACGTTGAACAAGCTAT
>JBKHDR010000222.1:0-3580 GCA_046541235.1 Cyclobacteriaceae bacterium
TTTGGTAATTCTGGAAAAAAGCAGTACGGGCTACAGTGCCTATGTGCCTGACCTACCAGGATGCATTACGGTGGGGGAAACCAAAGAAGAAACGATGAAACATATGCAGGAGGCGATACAACTGCACATAGAAGGTATGAAGGAAGATGATGAGCCAATTCCTGAGCCTAGTTCTGAAGCAGTTACAGTTTCGGTGTTGTGAAAGTAAAGCAATTGAATATATTTTTTTCCTCACCTGAGTTTGCAATTGAGGTGTAGTAAAATGTTTTATGCAAAATCCCATGCCCCAATCCCCCTGGCTCTCCATAGCCGATGATAGTGACTTCAGTATCCATAATCTGCCTTACGGGGTTTTTTCCACTACCCGCAGCAGACCAAGGGTAGGCGTGGCCATCGGTGAGCAGATCATCAACATGGCGGCGGTAGCGGCCCGCGGAAAACTACATGACTTAGGCATCGGGCCGGAAGTGTTTGAGCAAAGCAGTCTCAATGCTTTCATGCATCTCGGTCGTCCCATCTGGCAGAAGGTAAGGCAGAGGCTGCAAAAATGGATAAGCGAAGAAAACTCGCCCCTGCATCAGCTCCGAGAAGAATGCCTGCTGCCCCAATCCGAAGCCCGCATGCACCTGCCTGTACAGATCGGCGACTACACCGATTTTTACGCCAGCGAGGAGCATGCGACCAACGTAGGCACTATGTTCAGGGGCGAAGAAAATGCCCTCATGCCTAACTGGAAGCACATGCCCATTGCCTACCACGGCCGGGCCTCTTCTATCGTCATTTCGGGTACAGAGATTCACCGGCCTAAGGGACAGCTTATGCCACCTGATGCCAGGCAGCCTGTTTTTGGCCCCAGTGAAAAACTGGACTTTGAGCTGGAAATGGCGATGGTGATCGGCAAAGATTCTGCACTGGGTAAGCGAGTAAGCATCGCTGAGGCGGAAGAGTATATTTTTGGCTTCCTGTTGTTCAACGACTGGTCAGCGCGGGATATCCAAAAGTGGGAATACGTGCCGCTCGGGCCATTCCTGGGTAAAAATTTCGCTTCTACCACCTCTCCCTGGATCGTACCGCTGGAAGCCCTGAAAGCTTTTCAAACGCAAGGCCCTGAGCAAAAGCCGGAGCCGCTGGCGTATCTACAGCAGGCCAATCCCCGCAACTTTGACCTCAAGCTGGTAGTGAGCCTACAGCCCGAAGGCGAAGCCGCGCAGACCATCTGCCGTAGCAATTTCAAGTACCTCTACTGGAGTGTGCAGCAGATGATCGCCCATCATACCATCAACGGCTGTAACCTCCGAGTCGGCGACCTGCTAGCATCCGGCACCATCAGCGGGTCTGCGCCCGACAGCTACGGCAGTATGCTGGAACTGAGCTGGAACGGCGAAAAGCCCCTCCGCCTGAACAGTGGCAGCCGCAGGACGTTTGTAGAGGACGGAGACACCATTCACATGCGGGCCTTTGCTGAAAAAGAGGGCATCCGCATTGGTTTTGGAGAAGTCAGCAATAAAATTCTACCCGCACTATGAAAACTATAAGGCCCGGTGACGTAAGTGCCCGGGATTTTTACAGTTATATGGTAGGGGCCGTAGTGCCTCGCCCTATCGCTTTTGTGAGCAGCATGAGCCAGGATGGTAAGGTCAATCTTAGTCCTTACAGCTTTTTTAATGCTTTCAGCGCTAAGCCGCCGGTGCTGGTCTTCGGGCCGGTCAACAGCATGCGCGACGGCAGCACCAAAAATACATTGGACAATGTGCTGGAACATGAGGAGGTGACGGTCAATATTGTCAACTACAACATGGTAGAGCAGATGTCTCTGGCGAGCACTGCTTATCCTAAGGGCATCAATGAATTTGGCAAATCAGGACTTACGGAGGCTCCTGCTGAACTGGTGAAGCCGCCCCGGGTAGCCGAGGCTCCGGTGAGCTTTGAGTGTAAAGTCAATCAGGTCATCCACCTGGGGCAGGAAGGCGGGGCTGGCAACCTGGTGATCTGCGAAGTATTGCTAATCCACATCAAAGATGAGGTGCTGGACGAAAAAGGCAGCATTAACCCGCAGAAGCTGGATGCCGTAGGCCGTATGGGCGGCAGCTATTATTGCCGGGCCAGCGGTGAAGCTATATTTGAAACGCTTCGTCCTGATCGGGAGCATGGCATAGGTGTGGACCAGTTGCCTGAAGCTATCCGTAAAAGCAGCATCCTCACCGGCGGCGACCTGGCCAAACTGGCCAATGTACCTCAGCTTCCTTCTTCTGCTGATCTGACGCAATACCAGAATGAGCCGGAAATTAAAACGGTGAAAGCCTCTGGCAACACCGAGCATCAGCATAAACTGGCGCAGCAGTATATCCGCAGTGGGGCAACAGCCAAGGCCTGGGCGGTACTGCTGGCTAACTAACGGGGATGTCTGGTAAACTAGATCTGAGGTTGTAGCAACATATGACCGTTGGAATGAGCTAACAGGTACTGGCTGGGTGTCTGCTTGGTGATTTTTTTGAACTGCTTGTTGAAATTAGATATGTTGTTGAATCCGCTCTCGTAGCCTATTTCCGACACATTTTTGTCGGTATCGTAAATTAGCTTTTTGCAGGCGTAGCCAATGCGCACTTCATTTAGATATTGAACGAACGTTTTATTAGTAGCCTGTTTAAAATAGCGGCTGAAGGCAGAGGGATTCATACTGACTACCTCTGCCACCATTTCCAGATTAATATCTTCCTTAAAATGGTTTAGAATGAATTCGTAGATCTTATCAAGGCGAGAGCTGGAGTTTCGCTGGTAAGATTCCATAAAAGATAAGCTTGACAGAGGTGTCTTGTCTGGAGCTTCAGCAATCATCAGCAGCAGGTCTATCAGACTCAGAAAACGGTAGCTTTCCTTTTGATTGACGAGATTTTCCATTTTCTGCACAATTTTTTCCTTCATCGGACCTTTGATCTCCAGTCCTAACTGGCTCTCCTGGAGAAGGCGGTTGAGCCGGGCCATTTCAGGTATATCAAAAAAGGCTTTACCAAAACAGTGTGGATGAAAATGGATGGAGATGGACTCTGCTTTGCCCTCATTGCTTTCAAAATATGGCTGGCTGTTGAGCCAGAGGTGGGGCAGGCAGGAGCCAATCATTACCAGGTCACCCTCCAGAAACTTAGTGATGCTGTCACCAATAAATTTGGTGCCTTCACTTCTCACAATGTACACTATTTCTATCTCCTCATGAAAGTGCCACATATTCAGGAAGCGAGGCAACAACTGACGGCTCACGCTGAAACTTTCGTGGGCCATAGATTTGCGGGTAAGTTGTTTAGGCTTCATACAAAGAGGAAATTTGTTTTTGTAAAAATAAGCTCTTGATAAACAAGGATGCCAGGTACCCAACTTAAAACAGATAGCCACATTTGACAGGCTTTTATACTCCGGCAGATGACTTTTTATAAGTAAATAGGTACTGAGCGACGAGCTTTTCAGATGAAATTTACAAAAACAGACCTAATTTCCATCTTTATTTTAAAATTTATTGATAATAACACCCCCAAAGAATGACATTTTCTTACAAGGTGCCGACCAGAGAACCAGCTAGAGCTATAGT
>JBKHDR010000223.1:0-3557 GCA_046541235.1 Cyclobacteriaceae bacterium
CCACCTTCATACTTCTTCCTTCCCTGTCGCTTTGCTCAGCCAGTTCTATGATACGGATGACGTTCATTGCCTCTTGCGGTTTCACTGACAGCTCGGCTCCCTTGGCAATGACATCGTAAATGTTATCATAAAACAGGCTATAGTTACCCCGTTCAGATTCTACCTCTCCCCTGAAGTGCAGCCCATTAATTTCTGTGTCCAGCGTTCCCCAGATTTCGGGTGGCTCCATGCCCCATTCATCACCACCGGGTAACTGGCCTGCCTTCAGGCAGTCTTCCTGCGTATCAAGTCCGTATTTGGTAAAGGTACCCAGGTTGCCGAGAATCTTGTAGCGTGGGCCTTCGTCACGTACCAGGTAGCTGGATTTGAGCACCACCTGAAAGTCGCTATATTCCAGTAAGAGATGGTAGCTATCGGGGGCTTTGCCGCCCTTGCGCTGAACGGCCAGCCGGGCGGTGACCGTCTGGGGCATGCCGAAAAGTACCAGCGCCTGGTCTATCATGTGAGAGCCCAGGTTGTAGAGGATACCCGAACCCGGTCCGCTTTCTTCCTTCCAGGTATCTGGCTGGATAAAATTACGGTAGCGGTCATAATGCGCCTCGTACTCTACCAGGTAGCCGAGAATGCCGCTTTCTACGATTTTCTGCACGGTCATAAAATCACTGTCGAAGCGGCGATTCTGGAAGACACTGAGCACTCTCTGCTTTTCTTTAGACAGCTGAATGAGCTTTTCAGCTTCTTCGGTGGTGTTGGTAAAAGGTTTTTCCATTACCACATGCTTACCGGCCTCCAGGGCCTGCCTACACATATCATAGTGGTAGGGATTAGGCGTATTAACCACCACCAGGTCTACCTCATCATCTTTCAGGATCTCCTCAAAATCCCGGGCAAGTTTGGTGTAGGGATAACGCTGCCGGGAGGCACTTCTTCTGCGTTCCAGTATCGTATGGAGCTGTAAATGAGGGTGGGCTTTAACCAGCGGAGCGTGAAAAATCTCTCCGGACATACCAAAAGAGGCGAGCGCAACATTGATCATGTTAGGATGTAGTTTTTAAGTTAAAAAAAAGCCAGCTGATGAGTTGGCATCCTTGTTTTGGAATTAAGCGATTTAAAATTAATTTGTACAGTGTAAAATGCCGAATTTTTAAGCTTAAGCCAAATTCCGCTCTTCATGAGAGCATCGGAAGCTGCTTATTAGTTTTTTCTGCCTAAACTACTCACATGAAACCTGATAACGCACCGCCTGAAAATCATGCCAGGCGAAAATTTATTCAGCAATCAACTGCCCTGGCCTCATGGTCACTGCTGGCTTCCTCTTCACTTTTTGCCAATTCAAGCATGGAAACACCCATGAAGTTTATCCCAAAAAATATAAAAATTGTAGATGTCAGCTCAGATTTTGAGCGGGAGCCCCTGGCCACCCCCTACGGCTTTAAGGGTGGCTATATGACCAATGTGTGGCAGGTTATCACCCGTATGCAGGATGAGAGCGGTGTGTCAAAGATCGGGCTGGGTACGCAAAACACTCTCTGGTCGGATGCCAAAGTATTTACCATGCATTCGGAGAATGCTGGTAATGCCCTCATGTATGCTATGACCGAAAGAGCTCTGCAGATGGTCAAAGGCAGCAGCTTTACAGACCCGGTGAGTCTGCTGGACGAGGTGTTGGAAGAAGTCTATGCCTATGGCAAAAAGATTACCCGCAACCCTGATCTTCGCAAAACCTTTGCATTAAATGCCCTGGTGGGTTTTGACAATGCCGCCTGGTTGCTGTATGCTCATGCTAATAGCCTGCGTAACTTTGATGACCTTATTCCTGAAGCTTACCGACCTGGTATGTCGGCCCGGCACGACAAGGTGGTGAGTGTGCCCTCCTTCTCATTCGCCACACCGGTATCACAGATGAAAAAGCTGGCTGATGAAGGTTACTTTTTTATGAAGATCAAACTAGGACATCCGGGGTCTCAGCAGGAAATGCTGGAAAAAGATATGACGAAGCTCACCGAGATACACCAAGCCATCGGACAGGGAAAGACGCCTCATACCTCCAGCGGTAAAATTCCATATTACTTTGATATGAATGGCCGCTATGAGCACAAAGACTCACTTTCCCGCCTGTTGGACCATGCCAGCAAGATCGGTGCTTACGATCAAATTGTGGTAGTTGAAGAGCCTTTTCCGGAAGAATACCGGGTAGATGTGAGCGAATTTGAAGCCCGGCTGGTATCTGATGAAAGCGCCCATACCGATAAGGATGCTGAAGAAAGAATACAAATGGGCTACAAGGGTATCGCGCTCAAGCCTATTGCCAAAACGCTGAGCATGACCTTCAAGATTGCCCAACTGGCCTACGAGAAGAACATTCCCTGCCTCTGTGCAGACCTGACGGTCAACCCCATACTGGTAGAATGGAATAAGAATGTAGCAGCCCGCCTGCCCGCCCTGCCTGGTTTCACCGGGATGGGGGCTATGGAAAATAACGGGCATCAGAACTACCGCAACTGGCAGCAGATGATGAGCTATCATCCCTATCCTGAAGCCGAGTGGGTACCTGCCAAAGATGGGCTGTTTCATACCGGTAGGGATTTTTATGAAAAGAGTGGGGGGATTTTTCAGCAACCCGAGCATTATGTAAAATTGTTTCAGGTTTAGGGCTTGCTGCTGCGCTTTGCTTGCAAAGCTATGGGCAGAGACGTATCTTGAGGTTAAAAAAATATCACTAACAATCAACTTACAACTTATGAAGATTCAGAATTTGTTTACAATAGCGGCTTTGGTACCCCTGATGTGGGCCTGCGGAGGTGCTCAGGAAGCTACTACCGAAAGTAGCTCCGCTGAGGTAGAAGCAGTAACAACGGCCAAGGAAGAACAGGCTGCCGATAATTCCCTCTCTGCCGCTGAGCAACAGGACGGCTGGGTACTGCTTTTTGACGGACAATCCTGGGACAAATGGCGGGGTGCTCATCAGGAGACCTTTCCTGACAGGGGCTGGCGTATTGAGGACGGACTCCTGGTCGTGGAAGAAGCGGATGGCGCTGAGTCAGGCAATGGAGGCGATATTGTTACTAAGGATGAGTATACTGATTTTGAATTTAAAGTAGATTTTAAAATTACCGAAGGTGCCAACAGCGGCATTAAGTATTATGTCACTGAGCAATATAATTCTGGAAAGTCAGCCATCGGACTGGAATACCAGATACTGGATGATGCAGAGCATCCGGATGCTAAGCTGGGCAATAATGGAGGCGGTACTCGTACAGTAGCTTCCCTCTATGATCTTATAGCCGCGCCCCAGGATAAGCCCATCAACCCGGTAGGCGAGTGGAATACTGCGCACATCGTTTCACAGGATGGAAAGGTAGAACACTGGCTCAACGGAGAGAAAGTGCTGGAGTATGATCGTTTCAGCGATGAGTTTAAGCAACTGGTGCAGAGCAGCAAGTACAAAGACTGGGAAGGTTTTGGCGTATGGCCTACCGGGCATCTGCTGCTGCAGGACCACGGCAACCGGGTGTATTACAAAAATATCAAAGTGAAGCCACTGAGCGCTTCATAAA
>JBKHDR010000224.1:0-3438 GCA_046541235.1 Cyclobacteriaceae bacterium
GTTCTGCGTTCTGCGTTCACTGTTCATTTTCACTGACATACTGCATACAAAACCCTGAACTTTGAACCCTGAACTTTAAATTACTTAATAATCGTCACCTTACCCTGCCGGTCTTTAGTTTCATCATTAAATACAATATGATACAGATAAGTACCTTCTACGGTTTGACCGTCCATCATCCTGCCGTCCCAGGGCTGATCGTAGCCCACAGTTTCGTACACCAGTTCTCCCCAGCGGTTATAAATTCTCAGATGCATTTTGGGGTATTTATAAGCTAAAGGTATCTCCCAGGTATCATTCAGCCCGTCACCATTGGGAGAAAATGCATTTGGAATAGGAAACTGGTTGACCACATGCACAGTAATCTCATCTTGCAAAGAGCAGCCGCTGGCTGTCTGGACCTCCACGGTATAGGTGGTAGTAGTCAGAGGTGATGCCTGAGGGTTTTGCCGGTCAGGGAAATCCAGTCCCTGGGCAGGGTACCAACGGTAATCCTGCTGCCCGTTACTGGGTTGCAATACAGCCGACTCGCCCGGCATCAGGTAAATATCTTCACCCGCATCAAAATCAGGCAATTCTTCCAGACTTACCTCAAAAGCAGTTCTGGGGCTTTCACAGTCTTCGTTGAAAGTGCTGACATAAAAAGTGCTATCCGAAATGATATCAGCCTGTAGTTCGCCATTGGCGTTCTCAGCCAGCATACTACCACCCTGCGGCTGGGTATACCATCGGTAGCTCAGCTGCGGCAGGGGGTCAGTGACCTTCAGCGTGTTGGTACCTGGCTGGCAAATGGGTTGCTGCTGTGCGGCAGGTGCCTGAGGAACAGGGAGTACCCGGGCCATCACCTCTGTCTTTTCGCTCTCGCAACCATTTCTGAAGACAGACACGAAATAAACTCGGCTGTCACTGAGCCTGGCGGTTACGTATTCAGCCTCATCTGCACCCCTGATCGGAGTAATGCCATCTTCCCTGTACCACTGGTAAGTGAAGTCCTCCTTATTCTCCACAGCCAGGGTAAAATTACCCTCCCCGCATCTTTGTACCGGCTGTACTACAGGAGCAGGAGGAGGCGTTTTGACAATAGCTTCTACCGCTATCTTCTCGCTCTCGCAGCCTTCTCGTACGATACTGGCGTAGTAGGTAGTGGTTTCACTAAGCTCATCTGTAAGCAAAGTAGCCGCAGTTTCACCGGCAATCAGGTTTTCATTTTCATCGTACCAGCGATAAGTATCTTCTCCCTGTGCTCCTGAAGCTCGGAGTGTCAGGGTACCGGGGCCGCATCTTTCCTGCTCACTCACCACAGGTGCTTCGGGTATTTCACTGACCGTGACTTGCACTTCCGTCGGTTCACTTTCGCATTGGCCTGAGACTATCGTAACAAAATAGCTGGTGTTTGTTTGCAGTACGGGCGTGGTAAAGCTGGCGTCGCTGGCATTTTCAATCAACTCGCTATCAGCATCGTACCAGCGGTAGCTGCCTTCTGTGCCGCCCTGAGCAGTAAGGGTAGCACTTTCTCCGCTGCAGATAGCTATATCCTGGATAACAGGAGGGGTGGTTTCAGGTACTACCTCTGCTTCTACGGCAGTTTTCTCACTCTCGCAGCCGTTGGCTACGATGCTTACAAAATAGGTGGTGCTTTCGGTGAGATCCGGGGTAGTATAAGTGGCTTCTGTAGCCCCGGCGATCAGATTTTGCTGTGCATCATACCAGCGATAGTTTTCCTCGTCAATACCTTCAGCTTCTAAGGTAATACTTCCTTCAGCGCAGATGACACCTCCTGTCGCTACGGGCGAATCAGGTATATTTTTGATAATGGCCCTGACTTCAGCTTTTTCTCCTTCACAGCCGTTTTCTACGATACTGACATAAAAAGTGCTACTCTGGGTGAGCTCAGACGTAGTGAAGCTGGCTTCGTTTTCATCTTCAATCAGGTTCTCGTCGGCATCATACCAGCGGTAATAGCCATCGGTAGCGTCCAGCGCCTGCAAGGTGACACTGCCCGGTCCGCAGTTTTCTCCGTCCTGCACTGCCGGGGCGGCGGGTACTTCATTAACAATAGCCTCTACTTCGGTAAGGGCACTTTCGCAGCCATTGGCGACTACTGCTACGAAAAAGGAAGTAGTAACAGTAAGCTCAGGCGTAAGAAGCTGCTGGCCAACTTCATCCTCTATCAGTTCCTGGTTTTGATCGTACCAGTGGTAATTGCCATCTTCAGCCCCTTCAGCCTCCAGAATTACTTCACCAGGCCCGCAGCGGCTATTGTCTGTTGCCTCGGGCGGAGCAGGAATGTCTTTGACAGTCGCGCTTACTTCAACCAGTTCACTTTCGCAGACTTCATCAAAAATGGATACGTAAAAGGTAGTAGAGGCATTGAGCTGAGGGCTTTGGTAGGTAGCATTCTCCGCTCCGGCTATCAACTCCCTCTGGGCATCATACCAGCGGTAGTTGCCATCATCCGCACCTTCAGCCTGTAGCATTACGGTACCGGGTCCGCATCGTTCGGCTTCGGTTACCACGGGCGGAATTATTTCGGGACAACCGACTTTGTAAGCTTTGAAGTCATAGAGCGAAGGCGTAGGCGAGCCCTCACCATTCATAGCGCCGCCTACTCTGAAGAAGCCATCCTCAGCTTCCATATAGAACTCCTGTCCGGGTGTGAGCTGATCAGGGGGTGTTTCCCAGACCAGTTCGCCGTTTTTGTACAGTTGGGCGATGCCTTCATCATTATCATAAGTAAAAACTATTTTGGCACGCTCACCTCGGGCTACTGCCGCTTCGGGTAAAAAGTCGCTGTCTATCTGAGTGATATTGCCTTCATCATCTTCCGTGAAATAAAAGATTCTCAGGCCCTGCGTTTCGGGAGGGCCATTCGTTTTGACTCCCAGCCTGAAGCGATTATAACCGGAATCAAATATCCAGGCAAAGTCCTCCTGCATCAGAAAATCAACTTCCAGGGTAAAGCCATCCAGGTCAGCGAAGATTGCGTCGGGCAGTGCTACATCAAAGTTGTTTTCCTGAAGATTGTACAGGCCTTCACCGTCAGATAAGGTGCCCGGCCCGATGGCTACTGCATCAGCCCCGGCGGTATTGGTCAGCAGAGAATTGGGCATATCGGAAATATCGCAAAAGCACAGGTCCACGATTTTCTGCCCGTAAGTCTGCTCATGGATAAACAACCAGCCGAGGGTAAGGATGAAAAAAAGTATCTTTTGCATTGCTTTATTTGCCAAAAAATAAAGGCTGTAGTTCAGCCTAAGCTGCGGCCCCTTAAACAGGCATAACTAAAAATGAAACCATCAGCTATTCAATAAAATCATAAAGCTGTCAATTGTTTAGATGAGGCTGTTAACAATGATTTACTGGCCAAAATGTTTTCAATGAAAAGACATTATTCTGATAATTTGTTAAGAGGTTCTAGCAGCAGTTCTTAAGTTATGT
>JBKHDR010000225.1:0-3432 GCA_046541235.1 Cyclobacteriaceae bacterium
AGCCGGTAGATGCCAAAAGCGGTAATCATCACCAGCAGCATGGCCAGGCAGTACACATAGCCGATGTCTTTATGCAGCTTACTGCCTTTCTTCATCAGCAATACCTGTGTGCCGGTGGCAAGAGAGATGATAGAAGCTACCGTATGGACAGCCCCTATCCAGTCATGGATTATCGTATGCATGTTCAGGCATTTTTTGGTTTAAGATTAATATAAGTTTGTAAAGCATGGACGTACTCCTCGAAGGCTTTGACCCCTTCCTGCGTCATGCTGCACTTGGTCTGCGGGTAGTTATCCTTGAAGGTCTTCTCTACCGTAATGTAACCGGCCTCCTTCAGCTTATTAATCTGTACGCTCAAGTTACCTGCGGTGGCACCGGTTTTCTCTCTGATGTAGGTAAACTCAGCTTCTTCCACGCCTATCAGCAGCGACACAATTGCCAGCCGAAGTTGAGAGTGGAGTAGCGGGTTGAGTTGTTCAAAATCAGCCATAGCTTAAGATGCTTTTTCCAGATACCCTGGAATAAGGTAACTGACGACCATAGAAAGCGCCAGCAGGAGCAACTGGATATCAAAACTTACATAAAAAGCCGTAAGGGCAATCACCCAGTTGAGTATACCCCCAATTATCAGCGGACGAAACCTGAAGATCACCCCCGACATATAGATACCTATGCCGAAAAGTATGATCAGAAAAGGATAAACTACCTGGTAACCCAAAATAGTGGCACCAGCCGCCAGGCTGACTAGGATACCTGCAGATATGGCAATCCAGAGATGGGCGATAAAACGATCTACATAGGTTTTGACCCTGCTGGTTTTCTGCTGCTGTCGGCTTCTCAAAACGGTAGCCACCCCACCCAGCAGCATCAGGCTCCAGACCAGGTAGGGATAAGCATAACCTACTTTTAGCAGTACAAAATGGCCCAGGCTGGCGATAAGGGTCAGCCAGCCCCAGATCAGGTAGTAGAAGCGGTCGCTTTGTGCGTCTTTTTTGGCATGGGCGATCATTTCCTGTATCACCCGGAGTGAGTCTTTCTCAGAAAAGGTAGGATGTGTCATATTTTTGAATTTATACCAAGATAAAGTAGTTTATTTTATAAACCAAATTATATCATAAATTATCTATAGTTTTCAAATGGTTTCCTCATTCTATATGTTATATTTTGGATTCATGGTGCTCTCTCACAAAAAGAAGCAAGTGGGCAGGCACATCTATACGGATATACTTCCGTACAATAAGAAATGGTCCCATACGACTGAAATATCAAATGAAAGCAATAGCAATAAGCACATTAGCCGATAGGCGAGAGGTAGAAATAGAACAGACCGTTCGACAGGAGCGGGTCAGGCTACTCAACTTTATTCGCCAGCGCGTACCCGACAGGGACGATGCCGAGGATATACTACAGGATGTATTCATGCAATTTACCCAGGCTTACCGCAAAATAGAATCTATAGAAAGGGTAACTGCCTGGCTCTTCCGGGTGACCCGCAACAAAATAGCCGACCTCTACCGCAAGAAGAAACCGGAGGCCTTCAGCAGCATGCGCAGCCGGGATGCTGAAGATGAGGAGGCCCTCAGCCTGGAAGATGTACTTCCCCACATGAACTTTGACCCCGAAGACAGCATGATGCGCGATGTCATCTGGGAAGCCATACAGGCTGCCCTGGAAGAGATGCCCCAGGCCCAGAGGGAAGTGTTTGTCATGCATGAGTTTGAGGATGTCAGCTTCAGAGAGATGTCTGAGGCCAGTGGTGAGTCTATCAACACCCTGCTTTCGCGCAAACGCTATGCGGTGCAGTTTCTGAGAAAGAAGTTAGAAGTAGTTTATAATGATCTGTAAATGAAGCTTGTACAAATCATCAAATTTATAGGCCTGGCCCTTGCATTGATACTGCTGTTTAGCCTGGCGTTGATGCTACTCTGGAACTGGCTGGTCCCTGCAATTTTTGACGGTCCTGAAATCAATTTGCCGCAGGCGGTAGGCCTGCTGGCGCTGGCCAAGATACTGCTGGGCTTTGGCCGCAGCGGATGGGGCGGGGGGCGAAGCCGGGAACGGAAGAACTGGAAAAACAAGCTCAGGAGCAAATGGGAGCAGATGACGCCCGAAGAAAAGGAGAAGTTCAGACATGGCTTTGTGGCTCCTTGCCATCGCAGAAAAACAGAAGATAAGCTGGAAACGGCCTGAAATTTACATCTCCTGTCTCACAGCCATTTTTAACTTTTCAGATTGCCTGCCTACGGCAGAAGTTCATGCCTCTGCTTCCAGAGAGCCTTTTTCTCCGGCCTGCTTTGCATAAGCAGCGCCCCCGGCCCTCTCCACTTTTCTACCCTTCTTCTTTACCCTGTATTTTCGCTGAAAGTAAGAGATCATCGGAGCACCCAATACGGTGGGCAGCAGCCAGGAAATGTAAGCAGGATCGGTATGCACATTAATTACCAGAAAAGCAGTAAAAGTACCGATATAAGCACCGGATATGCGGCTGATGTGATACATGAGCCAGTCATTGGCCTGCATGTGCTTCCGTCCCAGGTAAATACGCAGATCGGTGATGATAAAGAGTAGCAGTATGCTGCTGAAAGTGAGAACTACCGGCAAAAAGTCCTGATACCTACCTTCCATCAGGAAGGTGGCTCTGACAGACATATATCCAGCCATAGCCAGAGAAAAGACAATCAGGAGCCAGTCTGTAGCTTTTGCTTTCTGCGTTTTCTCCCGCCTTTTGATGAGTCCCCGATAACCCGTAAAGGTCATGTAGAGAGTAAAGGTGCCTACCATAAAGAGGAAAGGGTTGAAGCGGATCAGTGAGAGGATGAATGACGATAAAGCCACCAGCAGCATAGCGATGACGTAGATGCGTCCGGAAAGAAGATGGATTTTACCTCCTTTGCGCGAAGCGAAGGCGAAGATACCTGTTCCCAGGGCCGTAAAGCCAGCCACTACATGTATAAATAAGTTGATATGACGAAGCCATTCCATAGTTGTCCTGTCTTTTGTTTTACAACATGAAGTTGAGAGAAAAATCAGACAGCGACAATTTGAAATGAACGAAACGTAAAAATAGCGGGATGAAAGGGAAATCTGAGCGACGAACTGAAAATCTCTACCACGTTCTATGCCTGAAGCTCAAGGGGTCTTATGCAGGTTGCAGCTAATACTAATTTTTAAAATGATTCACTGCCAATAAAAAAGCATTTGTAGTGCAGGCCGCACCACAAATGCTTTGGAAGTTTCAAAACCAGCTAGTAGATCTTATCAGTTTGTTACAAGCCCGGCAGCAGCATCACGGCATTCTGCACCATGCGGGATGGGCCACGCCAGAACATGCGGTACTGTGTATTATCTATCAGGAAGACCACAAAAGGATTAAGGATATTGTATTCTTGACACTCCACTAAGGATGAATGGCTGTAGTTTGATGCCAAAAAA
>JBKHDR010000226.1:0-3352 GCA_046541235.1 Cyclobacteriaceae bacterium
GAGGATGGTTATGGCCTGATAGATCATTTTCTGACCGAAGAAGAGATTGATGCCTTCATTGACAGGTTTAATGACCTTGCAGAATAAGGAGAACTCAAAAAAGCGGGTGTAGGCAATATGCAGAAGTTTACGGTCAACAACAAAGAGGAAATTATATCCGCTGTATTGCCCCCAGGATACCTCGGAAGCACTGCCGCTTACATACAGCGGGTACAGCAGCTGATGCAATTCCTGAACAGGAGCCTGTATTTAGGCATCAGAGATTTTGAGGTTCACTTTGCCATGTATCCAGAGGGTACCTTCTACAAGCGGCATGCAGATCGTTTTCAAAAAAATGCCCACCGGGTCATATCCGTGGTCTGTTATATGAACAAAGGCTGGCAGGAAGCCGACGGGGGTAAGCTGCGGATGTTTCTGCCTGATCGGGAAGTGGATATTGCACCTTTACCGGGCAGAATGGTCTGCTTCCGCAGCGAGATTGAGCACGAGGTACTGATAACCTATAAACCCCGCTACAGCATCACCGGATGGATGCTGGACCAGCATAGCAGCCTTACTTTTCTGTAGCAGGCGGCACATTGGGGATGACCAGCCTGAAAGTGGTGCCTTTTTCAAACTCAGAAGTTACTTCAATGCTGCCGCCCAGCTTAGCCAGAGTTTCCTTCACAATGTATAGTCCCAGGCCAGAGCCGGCTTTGAGGCTATCGGCCCGATAAAACATATCAAAGATACGGGAGAGGTGATGCTCTCTGATACCCATACCATTGTCGCTCACCGTGATGACTGCCTGCCATTTGCTGATATCAGCTGTAACTCTGACATAGGATAATTCTTCTCGGGGAAGGCTGTACCTGAGAGCGTTGGATAGCAAATTGTTGAGGATCACCTTAAGCCTGAAAGTATCCGAATAAAAAGAAAAATCTCCCCTGACCTGTACTTCTTTACTGATCTTCTGATAACTTTCCACGTAAGCATAGTTTTCCAGTACTTCACTTATCAGGTTTTGCAGGTCAACTGCTACTTTTTTTACTTCAAGCCGGGAGTTGCGCGAGTAGTCCAGTATCTCCTGTATAAAATGATCCAGCCGGTACAGGCTTTTTTTGCCCAGCTCAAGATACTTCAGTATTTCTTTGACATCATCCATGCTTTCGGCTACCTGCAGCAGACCCAGCAGGGAAGAGATAGGCGCACGCAGGTCGTGAGAGGCACTGTATACGAAGCGGTCCAATTCCTGGTTGACTTTCTGTAGTTCTTCATTTTGTCGCTTCAGTTCTTCTGCATGCCGCTTACTCTGGCTGATATCGGTAACGCGTACGATATGCAACTGCTGAAGCGAACCCTGCAGGACTTTCGCGGTAAACCTGCCCCAGAAGGTATTGCCCTGGAGCGTACGGTACTGCACATCGAGGGTGACCTCATTCTTTTGTGCCAGTTCAGCCAGGATGTAGCTGTGCTCCTGCTGCTTTTTCTCTTTATCAGCGGCATGTAATTCAGCCCCTGAGGAATTGATAAGCATTTGCTTACTTTCAGCCTCAAAAAGCTCGACCGCTTTCTGGTTGCAGTCCAGTATCTTTCTTTGCTGGAAATCAGAAAGAAAAAGCGCGTCGCTGGACTGTTCGTAGATCATCCGGAAAAGCGCTTGGGTATCGCTGAGCTGCGCCTGTTGTATGTCCAGCAGCTTGTCTCTGAGCATGTACCCGAGCTTTTTAGCCAGAGCTATGTCAGCCATACTCCATGGTAATGCCTGTCCGGCAACGGTTTCCAGAAACTGCCTGAAAGACTCCCTCGGGCTGAGTTGCAAGACCCCATTGTCGGCTTTGACGGCCTTCTCCGGGTTGCCTGCCCAATGGATATGGTGCTGGTACTCCGGGCGGAACCAGATGATGTAAACTGATTTATGCTCATAAATTCTCAGCAGCAGTACTCCTTGTGCCTGTCCACTCAGGCCTGCCTTAGGACAATCATGGCTTAGCTGATGGTTGAAAAAGGGATTTTCATTTTTCCTGTTCTTCTCATACCATTCAATAAAACGACGTATGCTGCTTTCATCAGGGGTGTTACCTAGAAGATGGCATACATCCTGAAATATCACGGCGGCACCATCCACATGATCAAATAAACTGAGCAGATGACGATTGATAATTAATCCTTTGACAAAGTCATTTTTCTTTTCCATCTGCTCAACGATTCGTAAAAGCTGCTCTTCTTTCGTGCTAATGGCTGATTTGATCTCTTTCTGTTCCTTTTCGGGCAGGTAGAGTGAAAGCAGGCGCCCGATCAGTTCGCAGGTGCTCCTGGTCTGAAAATTCACAAATTTAGGCTGATAATGATGGCAGGCTATCAGGCCCCACAGCTGACCCTGGTAGATGATGCTGATCGTCAGGGTGGCACTTACGCCCATATTCTGCAGGTATTTTACATGAACAGGTGAAACGCTCCTCAGTGTACTCAGCGACATGTCCAGGGGGCGGTCATAAGACTCGTGGGTGAGTAAGGGCACAGCCGCATAGTTGACATTAACCAGCAGGCGGGTCCAGTTGGTCAGGTAAAGCTGCCTTGCCTGTTTGGGAATATCTGTAGCCGGATAGTGCAGCCCCAGGAAGGACTCCAGATCGCTTCTTTTGGCTTCGGCCACTACTTCGCCATGCATGTCAGGATGGAAGCGGTAGATCATAACACGGTCGTAACCGGCAAGGCGCCTGATCTCCCTGGCGGACTCGCCCAGCATTTCCTGCAGGGAAATCTGGCTGATCAGATTCTGGTAGCGGTCCAGCCAGTGAAAAGAGGGGCGGTGCAGCTGTGTTTTCAGGGGTTCAAGCTCAAGGATGATCAACTGCTCTTGTACGTGGAAAAGGACATTGAAGCCTGCTTTGCCGTATTGCCACTGGGCCAGTTCCGAAGGGCGAACGCAATCTGTGGGTTGTTCAGATAAAAACTCTTTAATAGTAAGGTGTATGTTCTGCCCAAGTACTGTTGAAAGAGGCTGCTTTAGCAACTGCCGTACGTCTTTGCCAAGCAGTTCCTCCCAGTTCTTGCTGATGTACTTTATGCTGAGATTATCTTTGTCTGCTGCCAAAAGATAACCATGAGGCTGTATAGCCCCTGGTATGTGTATGGGCTCTTTATCACACTGATGAAATAGCTGGCTGATGTCTGATGAATGTGAAGTGGCCATATTTACCAAATAAGATACCATAAAATATTTGCTCTACTCCTGGTGAAGGTGTATGCCAATAGCAAAGAAGAATAATCAGCCCTGCTTGTTAATTTTGCTGGAGCACTAATTTGCAAGAAAAATTAAACTACTTCAGTCTGAAAGCATATATTTTTATCAAAAGTAATAAGTCTTAAT
>JBKHDR010000227.1:0-3266 GCA_046541235.1 Cyclobacteriaceae bacterium
ATCAACCTCAGTCTGAATAATGGGGAGTTTAAATATGTCGCTCGCAAAACCCTTACACCCATCATTGAACAGAACGGCAGGGAAATATCTTTGGACAAACTCAGCAGTGGTAATTTGTATTTGATTCAGCGGATGGTATCCATGCTGGGTAAAATGTATTCAGCTCTGGTGCTAAGTGGCAAACCTCTGTCAGAACTCTGCCTGACGCCCGGACTGCTGCTGATTGACGAAGCTGAAAACCATCTGCATCCCAAGTGGCAGAAAACCTTTGTCAATAATATTCAGGCAATATTTCCCAACCTGCAGATCATTCTTACTACGCATTCACCCTTTATTGTGGCTTCTGTTGAAAATGCCCGCATTTACGTCTGTGAATCTAAAGTCGATCATGCGGTCATCACAGATCAGACAGACCAGTATTCCAACAAACCAATAGATGAAATCCTGCTGACCCCTCTTTTTGATACCCAGCCTTTTAACGAGAAAATCAGTATACTGATCGCTGAGCGTAAAAAGGCCATAGAAGAGGGGAATGAACAAAAAAGAGAAAAGATTGAAGGAGAGCTAAAAAAAATTAACCCTCAGTACTTTTCTTATTTTGATGTTGAAGATTTGCTTAGCAACCTATCCGGAAAGTAGTTCATGAGGTCTCTCCATCGTTTGCCAAAACCTGGTATACTTGAAGAAAAAGAAGAAACCTGGCGTGAAAGCTTTGTCAATAGCGATAAAAAGCGCCCTGACAACAATAAATATGCTCATCTGCAGATCAGGAATACGCTAAACAGCATGAGCTTTTACAAATGTTTCTATTGTGAAAGAAAGCTTAAGGGTGTGGCTCAGGAAATAGATCATTTTATTGAGGTAGCGGAGAGAAGGGATTTAGCCTATGATTGGGAAAATCTGTATTTAGCCTGTGATAATTGTAATAACAAATTGCCAAATCGCTCAATTTCTGTCACAGAGGTACTAGATCCCTGTCGTGATAAGGATGAGGTCATCCAAGAACATCTGACTTTTGAAGATGAAATTATCAGAGGGAAAAATGGTTCTGAAAAAGGATTGGCAACAATTCAAAAATACAGATTAGGAAGTGAGCAACTTGACATGGCACGTCTTAAAGAGATAAAAAATTTTCATAAGCTACTCATCCTAATTCAAAAAAACATATACAACGAGAAGCGGTCTATTAACCAAATAGAAAAAGAAGCCCTACTCAGCTTCAAGAATCCTGACAGACCCTTTTCGTTAATGTTCAAAGTGTTGCTTGAAAAGCACCCCCACGTGATTAGTTAGACGATCTTTCGCTTTTCTGAACTTATCCTCTTGATGCCTTCGTTAGAAAAATTGTAACTTGCACCCGTATTTTTTAAACGTAACAAAATAATCTTCAAATATGTCTATCGGATTTTATCAAGTTCCTACTCCTGTCAACGAACCGGTCTATGAATACGCTCCGGGTACACCCGAAAGAGCAGCCCTGAAAGCAACTCTCAAGGCCATGAAAGCCGAGCAGGTGGAGGTGCCTCTCTACATTGGGAATGAGGAGGTCAGAACCGGCAACAAGAAAAGACTTTCGTCTCCTCATAATCATCAGCAAACCCTTGGGCACTACCATGTAGGTGATGCCTCCCACGTGGAGCAGGCCATAGATTCGGCTTTGAATGTAAAAGAAAGCTGGGAAAATATGCCCTGGGAGCAGCGGGCCAGTATCTTCCTGAAAGCGGCCGAACTCATCGCCGGCCCTTACCGCTACCAGGTGAACGCCGCCACCATGCTGGGGCAATCCAAGACTGCACATCAGTCAGAAATAGATGCAGTTTGCGAGCTGATTGACTTCCTGCGCTTTAATGTGCATTACATGGCGCAGGTGTATGAGCAGCAGCCACCTATCTCCCCCAGAGGTGTCTGGAACCGCCTGGAGCAGCGTCCGCTGGAAGGTTTTATCTTCGCCATTACGCCCTTCAACTTTACGGCTATCGCCGGCAACCTGCCTACCTCGGCAGCCATGATGGGTAACGTAGTGATCTGGAAGCCTGCTGAGACGCAGATCTATGCAGCGCACCTGCTGATGAAAATCTTTCGTGAGGCCGGCCTGCCTGATGGTGTGATCAACCTCATTAATGTGGACGGCCCGGTGGCAGGAGAGGTGGTGTTCAAGCACCCTGAGTTTGCAGGGCTGCACTTTACCGGCAGTACCAAAGTATTCAAACAGCTCTGGAAAACCATCGGCGACCACATTGACCTGTATCGCTCTTACCCTCGCATCGTAGGTGAGACCGGCGGTAAGGATTTTGTGATAGCTCACAAATCAGCCGATGCCAAAGCTCTGGCTACCGCTATCATTCGGGGGGCGTTTGAGTTTCAGGGGCAGAAATGCTCCGCAGTTTCCCGCGCCTATATTCCCAATAACCTCTGGGATGAGGTCAGAGGCTACCTGATAGAAGACGTGAATCAGCTTCAGGCAGGTGATGTAGAGGACTTCCGCAACTTCATGGGCGCGGTGATCAGCGAGACCGCCTTTGACAAAATTGCTAAATATATTGACGAGGCCCGCGAGGCCGACCTGGCAGAAATCATCGCCGGGGGTGAATACGATAAGTCCAAGGGCTACTTCATACAGCCGACTATCATTCAGGCGCATGACCCTAAGTACACCACCATGCAGGAAGAGATTTTCGGTCCGGTGCTGACGGTTTATGTTTACCAGGCCGAACGCTATGAAGAGACGCTGGAACTGGTAGACCAGACTTCGCCTTATGCCCTTACCGGGGCTATCTTCTCACAGGACAGAGCGGCCATAGAACTGGCCAATCGTAAGCTGCGCCATGCGGCGGGTAATTTTTACATCAACGATAAGCCTACCGGTGCCGTGGTAGGTCAGCAGCCTTTCGGAGGCGGCCGTGGTTCGGGTACCAACGACAAGGCAGGCGCTATGCTTAACCTGCTGCGCTGGGTGTCACCTCGCACGATCAAGGAGACCTTTGCACCCCCCAAAGATTTCCGCTACCCCTTCATGGACGAGGAGTAGTAGCTGTACTGGCTGCTGAGAGTAGTAAGAACATGATTAATCATGTTCTTACTACTCTCATGTTCTTACTTACATCCTCATCTCTGGCAACAGACTGCCAAACTCAGGTCCTCTTCCCGGTAATTCTGATCCCTCCTAAGTTGCCTCCCTCAAACAAGCGGCAGATGCTGCGGTAGAAGCTGCTGCGCTGCTCATAAATCTCATCTCCAAAGAAGTCGCGGTTAAATGCTTCTTCATT
>JBKHDR010000228.1:0-3238 GCA_046541235.1 Cyclobacteriaceae bacterium
TCCCGGCGAGAATGATGATCTGCTTAACAGTAATATTCTTTAATCTTTCCAGTCACAGGTGAAAGACAGCAGGACGTTTTCCGATGACTGCCGCGCCGGATTTTTAAAGACCTACAGCCTCATGTTCGGCCTGCTCCTTACAATTCGCCCATATTCCCTCATGTGTAACATTTCTTCAAGCTTAGCAACACTGCTTTCTGGTTCTGCGGCTAATTTTGATAACAAAGCATGAAGAACTGACCACAGACACCAAAGTAAAAAACAGCTTTTTAATTTAACACATCAATGTCAAAAATAAAGTACTACTACGATCCGGATACCTGTCAATATGAGAAAGTTAGGGTAACACCCAAAGAAATGCTGGTAGATGGAATCATGACGGTTTCGCTGATCCTGATCGCTGCCGTATGCGTAGTGGTAATTTACATGAATTTTTATGACACCCCCAAAGAAGTAAGCTTAAGAAGAGAAAACGAAAAGCTGCACTTTTATTATGACATGATGGACAAGCAGATGAAGCAAACGGTTGATTACCTGGCCATGCTGCAGGACAGGGACGATGGGATTTATCGCACCATTTACGAGCAGGACCCTATCCCTCCCTCCATCAGAAATGCAGGTATTGGTGGAGCAGAGCGCTACCGCGAACTATTGCAGGCCGGGCTTGAAAAAGAGGAAGTTATTCTCAACTCCGTACAGCAGCTTGACAAGATCAAACGTAAGATGTACATCCAGACCAAATCTTACGACGAACTGCTGACCCTGGCTAAAAACCAGCATCTTATGCTGGCCTCCATCCCGGCTATTGCACCTATCTCTACCAACGACTCTTATCTTTCCTCTGGTTTTGGTATGCGATACCATCCTATTTATAAAGTCAGGAAACTGCATACCGGCCTTGACTTTGCTGCCCGCATTGGTACCCCGATTCACGCTTCTGGGGGCGGCACAGTGACCAAGGTATCCAGCAGCTACTACGGCTACGGCAAACAGGTGGAAATTGATCACGGCTTCGGATTCAAGACCAAGTATGCGCATATGTCTGAATTTAAGGTGAAGGTTGGGCAGAAGGTAAAGCGGGGCGAACTCATCGGCTACTCGGGCAATTCAGGCACCTCTTCAGGTCCGCACCTGCACTACGAAGTGCTCAAAAACCGCAAGAAGGTCAACCCTATTCACTACATCTACCAGGATATTTCCGAAGCAGAATATGAAATGCTGGTGAAGCTGGCTTCTATAGAAAACCAGTCTATGTAATTTATCAATTCTATCACCATCAAAAGCCGAAATTGCAGATAAAGCAGTTTCGGCTTTTTTAATGGCAATTCCATCCCGGTATAATCAGAAGCTACAACATTTAACTGGCTGATTCTCTTATATCTATGTGAATTGTATGTAGACATACACTTTTTAATCAACCCAGATGCAAACATGTTTAGCCGTACCACTTATGGAAAAAGCCTGCTACTGATTTTTGTATTGAACCTGGGCCTGCTGCAGTGTACTGACCAACTGGCTGATGAAATTAAACGGGACCTGCCGCAGATCAAGGAAAGAGGAAAACTCGTTGCCCTCACCACCTTCAGCCCGACAAGCTACTTCCTCTACCGGGGCCGCACTATGGGCTTTGAATACGAGTTGCTAGAACTGCTGGCCGAAAAGCTGGATGTAGAACTTGAAATCAAAGTAGCCGAAGACCTGGACGAACTCACCAATATGCTGCGCCGCGGCGAAGGCGACATCATTGCCCACAGCCTCACCATTACCCCTAACCGAATGAAGCAGATGGCCTTTACAGAGTCGCTGCGTTCGGTACAGCAAAGACTCATACAACGAAAGCCCAATGGCTGGGAAGAAATGAACGAAGAAGAAATAGACGCGGTCCTGATCCGGGATACTACTGCCCTGAGAGGACAGAACGTTTACGTGAGAAAGAACAGCTCCTACCACGAAAGGCTGAAAGAACTCTCTAAAAACATCAAGGGAAAAATCAAGGTCAGGAAAGCGGAAGGCATCAAGGAGACCGGTACGCTGATAGCTGAGGTGGCAGAAGGCTTAATTGACTATACCGTAGCCGATGAACATATTGCAGAAATTACCCAGACACTGTACCCCAATGTGGATGTAAAAACCAGCATTAGCCAGGAACAGGACATCGCCTGGGCGGTACGCTCTTCTTCTAACTTATTGCTGGAAGCCGTAAATACCTTTCTGGCTGAAGTAAAAGGTAAAGCCACCTACAATGTCATCTACAATCGTTATTTTCGTAACATGCGGAAATTCAGGGAGCGGCATGAATATGAGTACTCTTCCCTGGCCAATACCGGCCGTATATCAGAATACGACAGCCTCATCCGCATATATGCCGACAGCATCGGCTGGGACTGGCGACTGATTGCGGCACAGGCCTTTCAGGAATCAAATTTCAGTGTAAGAGCCCGCTCCTGGGCTGGTGCCAGGGGGCTGATGCAGGTGATGCCCCGCACGGCCCGCTCTTTTGGTATCACCAACCTTTTTGATCCGGAGCAAAGTCTCAGAGCAGGCGTGCTCTACCTGCGAGAGCTGGAAGAATTCTGGCAGGAAATCCCCGACCCTGAGCAGCGCACTAAATTTATTCTGGCCTCTTACAATACCGGTCCTTACCACGTAAGGGATGCTCAAAATCTGGCCGAAAAGCTGGGCAAAGACCCGCGGGTGTGGGATAACAATGTAGAAGAGTGTATCCTGCTCAAGTCCAACAAAACTTATTACCAGGATGAGGTGGTGAAGTACGGCTACTGCCGGGGCATTGAACCCTATAAATACGTGAAACAGATCACCAGCCGTTACCAGCGCTACCGCGACCTCATCGCTGAAGTAGAGGCAGAAGATATCGCTTCCTGACTACTTCCTGCTGCTGGCCCAGAGGATGGCTCCCAAGATCAGAATGGCTACGCTGATGATGACGGGCGTATAGTTGGCCTGACTGATGACCACATCTGTCCCAAGGATGCTGAAGCTTTCTGAATCCTGTATGGCCTGCATACCGGTGATGGTAGTGGCTACCAGGCCAACCAGTGTGAGGAGTATGCCGAGTCCTTTTTTCATATCTTAAAAAATTTGGTGGCCCAAATGTATAGGCTACGTATGAATTATCCTAATGCATTTGAAGAGTGGGATCGACCTGGCTGGCTTACACGCCTGCATGCAGGGACTCCCCTGCTGTTGACATTCCGACTCCCTTTTGTGGTCATTCCGA
>JBKHDR010000229.1:0-3102 GCA_046541235.1 Cyclobacteriaceae bacterium
GTGATCCCGCCAGGACTCGAACCTGGAACCTACTGCTTAGAAGGCAGTTGCTCTATCCAGTTGAGCTACGAGACCATTGAGAAAGGATAGAGTCTCACGTATTTCAAAACCCAGATTGCTATAGTTAAGAAATATACAATCAAATGGCCTTTCAAATGAGCTGCAAATTTACGAAAAATCTTGCTACTTATGCAAGACCAGACGTTATTATTTAATCTAACGATACCCCTGAGCCTGCAAATCAAACAGTTCAGCATATTTACCGCCCTTCAGCAACAACTCCTCGTGGGTGCCAATTTCCAGCAGCCCACCCTTTTCCAAAACTAGTATACGATCTGCCATACGTACCGTAGAAAATCTGTGGGAAATGAGAACAGCGCTCTTGCCTTCCGTCAGATCAGCAAAACGGCGAAAAACCTCGTACTCCGCCCGGGCATCCAGGGCAGCAGTGGGTTCGTCCAACACCAGCAACTGTGCATCGCGCATGTAGGCCCGGCTGATGGCAATCTTCTGCCACTCGCCGCCCGATAGGTTCACTCCATCGGCAAAACGGCGACCAATCATCTGCTCGTAACCTAGCGGTAACTTGCTGATGACCTGGTCAGCCATGCCACGGTAAGCGGCATCGTCAATCCTAGGGCGGTTAGCCATTTCTTCAATCTTACCTACTGCGATATTGGTGGAGGCATTCATCTGGTAGCGGACAAAATCCTGAAAAATCACACCTACAGCCTTCCTCAACTGAGTTGGATCGTAGTTTTTCAGGTCCTCACCATCCAACAAAATGCGTCCTTCATTAGGATCATACAGGCGAGTGAGCAGCTTAATAATGGTGGTTTTGCCAGCGCCATTCTCTCCTACCAGCGCCAGCTTTTCGCCTGCCTGTAGGTGAAAAGACAAACCTCTAACTGCCCATATATTGGTATTGGGATATTTAAAGCCCACATTCTCAAAAGTAAAGCCTCTACGAATAGGCTGAGGCACATCTAAAGCATGCTCACCTACAGCAATGAGCGGTTCCATCTCAAAGAAATCAAAGAAATCCTGCAGGTAAAGAGCTCCTTCAGCCATACTGGAAAACTGGTTGAGCACATTTTCAAGCAGGCTGCGCAGGCGGCCGAAGGAGCCTGCCAGGAAGGTAAGATCTCCCAGGCTCAACTGACCGTTAACGGTCTGTAAAACGATCATGATATAAGCTCCGTAGTAGCCAGCACTACCGACGGCAGCAAACACACTACCCCAGCGAGCCCGGTCTATAGAAATCTTCTTGTTAGCGTGATAATACTTATCAGCTATGATACTGAAGTGTTTCACCAGAAAATCAGACAATCCGAAGATCTTTACCTCCTTGGCAGTTTCATCACTGGCACCTATGTAGCGAAAATAATCCAGTTCGCGTCGCTCAGGGGTCCACTGGTTATTAAGCGAATAACTACGTTCATTAAAATGGGATTCTCCCAGAAAAGCTGGCACCACGGCTACCAGGATGAGCACAATCAGCCAGGGGTTAAAAGCGACCAGGCCAGCGGCCAGAAAGGCAATCGTAATAATACTTTGAAACTGGCTAAGTACCTGCGACATCAAGGTAGTACGGCGTAATGTCTGTCGGCGAGCCCGCTCCAGCTTATCATAAAAATCTGCATCCTCAAACTGGGCCAGGTCAAGTTGACCGGCATGCTGCATCAGGCGAACAGAAGATTCGTTGGCAAATTTATCACCTAGCAGGCTGTCAAGCAACACCGTTGTGCGGTTAATGGCATCAGAAATAATTGCAAGCAGAAACTCAAGCCCGATATAAATAAAGAGCTGTTGCAGATCATTTTCTCCACCTATCTGGGTTAACCTGACCACCTCATCGATGATAAGCTTACCAATGTAGAGCATCGTAACTGGGATAGCCGCCCTGATGATCCTCAGGATAACATTCGCTACAAACATACCGGGGCTTACCTGCCAGATGAGGCGAAAGAAAGCAGGCAGATGCTGCAAGGCCTGGAAACGCTCTCTGAGTGAAAGCCGCTTTCCCTCTTTTAGCTTCTTTTTAGCATCTGAGGTATTTATTTTTTCTTTATTCAAGGCCATTGATAGTGAATGATCAAAACTTTTATAGATTTACTAATCAATTTAGCTAAATGCTAATTCATGACTAAGAAAGTGAGCACTGCCAGTCAGAATATCCGTCATCTTAGGAGGAAGTACCAGTTTACCCAAGAGGAAATGGCCCAGAAACTGGGCATCAAAAGGTCGCTGCTGGGGGCCTACGAGGAAGATCGGGCCAATCCCCGGCTGGATGTGCTGGTAAGGGCAGCCGAGATTTTTAACATTTCGGTAGATCAGTTGGTTTCGGAGCCATTCAACGAATTAAACGCAACAGTAAAGGTGTCTCCTCCTCCGGCAAGTCCTGTCAGGACGAGACCTGCCACCGAATCCAGAAAAACGGAAGCGATTCCTGCTCCCTTACAGTCGGTTCAGTCTATGCATTTAGTGCCTGCCGCTGAGTTTAAGCAGTATTTTTTTAACGCCGTAGATGCAGACTATCTTAAAAAGCTACCCGAAATTCACCTGCCGCTTTTAACCTCTCCCCAAACAACCTATCGCGCTTTTGAGGTTGCCGACAACAGTATGCAGCCCGTTGCCAAAGGTTCAGTAGTAGCCTCCCGGCAACTGGAAAGCGTGCAGCAGATTGAGGATGGAAAATTGTACATCCTGGTGACCCGCACCGAGGGAGTACTCTTCAGGAGGGTTTTCAACCAGATAGAGAATTCCGGGCACCTGCTGCTTGAGCCCACCCATCCCGATTTTGATAGGCTTAAACTATCTGTAATGGGACGGGAAGTAGAAGCCTGGGAGGTGGTACTGTTCGTAAGCCCCAAATTACCTGTTGCTGCGGAGTTCCCTAAGCCGGAAAGGGAACTGGACCTACAACAACTCACCCGCCTGGTGCTGGATCTGCAGCAGGAGGTCATCAGGTTGAAGGAAATGGTAAGAAAATAACCAATCTACACAACCTCAGCTATATCTGTCAAACCGGGAATAACTGACGTTGAACAAGCTATTCTGTCAGGGTAGTGCAGGAGAGGATAGATAGGGGAAAAAAAAAGC
>JBKHDR010000230.1:0-3014 GCA_046541235.1 Cyclobacteriaceae bacterium
GCAACAGCCCAATATCATCCTCATCATGACCGACGACCAGGGCTGGGGCGACCTGAGCCTGAACGGTAACTCTAACCTTAGCACCCCCCACATCGATCATCTGGCGACTAATGGCGTCTCTTTTGACCGCTTCTATGTCGCCCCGGTCTGTTCCCCCACCCGTGCCGAACTGCTGACCGGACGCTACCATACCCGGGGTGGTGTGTACTCTACCTCGGCGGGAGGTGAGCGCCTCGACCTGGATGAGACTACCTTTGCCGAGCACTTCCAGAAAGCGGGATATCAAACGGCCTGCTACGGTAAGTGGCATAATGGTATGCAGTACCCTTATCACCCTAACGGCCGGGGATTTGACGACTTTTACGGCTTTGCCTCCGGCCACTGGGGTTACTACTTCAGCCCCATGCTGGAACGCAACGGGCAGATCGTGCAGGGAGAAGGCTATATCGTTGATGACCTGACAAATAAAGGCATTGAATTTATCCGGCAAAACCGGGAGCAGCCCTTTCTGCTCTACCTGCCCTTCAATACGCCCCACAGCCCCATGCAGGTGCCTGATGAATACTGGAACCGTATGAAAGACAAGCCGCTGGACTCCCTGCACCGGGATCCGAAAAAGGAAAACCTGGACTTTACCCGCGCTGCCCTGGCGATGTGTGAGAATATTGACTGGAATGTGGGCCGCATTATGCAGGCGCTGGAAGAATCAGGTTTGGAAGAAAATACTATCGTCATTTACCTGAGCGACAATGGACCCAACTCCTGGCGCTGGAACGGCGGTATGAAAGGCCGTAAAGGCGCTACCGACGAAGGCGGCGTACGCTCACCGCTGCTGATGCAGTGGAAGGGCACCCTGGAAGCTGGTAAAAAAGTGGATGAAATCAGCAGTGTGCTGGATCTTTTTCCTACGCTGACAGCCCTGGCCGGTGTGCCGGTGGAGCAGGAAAAGCCACTGGATGGCCAAAGCCTCAAATCTCTCTTACTGGGAGAGGCTACCGACTGGCCCGACCGCCTGCTGGTCAGCCACTGGGGCAAGCGGACTAGTGTCCGCTCCCGGCAGTACCGCCTGGATCATGAGGGGCAGCTTTTTGATATGATTGCTGACCCGGGGCAGTACAACAATGTGGCGGATAAACACCCCGAAGTGCTGGCCCGGCTGACGGCCGCTAAAAAAGCTTTTGAGCAGGATGCTTTGGCAGAACTACCAGCCGAAGACACCCGCCCCTTCATCGTCGGGCATCCTGATTATCCTTATTACCAGCTACCTGCCCGGGATGCTCTGGCCTATGGCACCATTCAGCGTTCCAGCCGCTGGCCTAACTGCTCTTTTTTTGAAAACTGGACCAGCACCAACGACAGCATCAGCTGGGAAATAGAAGTACCTGAGGCGGGAGATTATGAAGTGGAAGTGTACTACACCTGCCAGCCCGGAGATGTGGGAACACAGCTTCAGCTTAGCTTTCTGGATCAGAAACACCGCTTTACAGTCAGCGAGGCCCATGACCCGCCCCTGAAGGGAGAAGCAGAAAACCGGGTGCCGGGAGATGAATCATACGTCAAGGATTTTAAGCCGCTGCATACCGGCATTATGCAATTGCCTGCCGGTAAAGGAAACCTCACGCTTAAAGCCCTGGAAATTCCTGGCAAAGAGGCTATTGATTTTCGCTTGATAATGTTGAAGCGGTTAAGAGCTGGAATACCTTAAATTTGCGTGAATAACTATGTTATACCGTTTTTTTCCAATACCTCCGGTGAGGCTTTTGCCTGTACTTTGTTATTTTTATTATAATAGAAGAAACCACTGAAATTAGCTTTTACAACCTTTTGAAGAAGTGTAACTTCTCAGATGAGGATGCCAGTAAGTTTGTTTCGCTTCAGAAGCAGATGCATATAGAGCATTTGGCTACTAAGACTGATATTGCAAACGTTAAGTCAGACTTGGCTCAGGCTGAAAGTAGAATTAAGAGTGTACTTACCTGGCGTATGCTCATGTTTTGGATTGGTCAGATGGGTGTTTTTCTGGCTTTTTCATATAAGCTATTTCCGGGCGCGTAAGTGCATTTTTTTTTTCGTTTAAAATATGCCATAAAGCCCTGGCGAGGAAGCGATTGACTTTTGCCTGCTGATGCTCAAGAGGCCAGATAGACAGACACACAATTCGTTCATCTCCAGCTTTACACAAGATCATCAGGTATTTGATCCCCGGTATTTTTTTCCGGATTTAAAAAATGTGATAACTTATTCCTCCACGAATACTAAGATCGGTCAAACCTAACAAAGAACCTGGGTTAATATGTACAGATGGCTGCAACCAGAAAGATGATCGTTTGTAGCTGACCCCTGCGGTACCAGAGAAATTATAACGAAGAAGAAACAAATCTGCGGGCAAAGCGGTGGTAAAAATTCCGGTAAGACTCCAGTCCTGATTGATCTTATACTGAAGTATCTGAGAGAACATCAATGTAGCGGTGACCGGTGAAGTATTACGCAAGAACTGATCACGGTTAAACCTGCTGCGAAAGACAAAATAATCTCCCTGTTCCATATAAACACTGATCGACGGTTCCAGCAAAAAAGTGTGCTTACTATCGCTCCAGATGTGCCATCTTGCCGCCGCATAGACCATTCCTCCATTGTACTGAAAAACCGAGTCGTTTCTGGCAATTTCACGCACAAAATCGGGAGGATCTTTTAAAGCATATCTTCCGGTATAGGCCATGCCCCCATAGACAAAAGACCAGCCGTTAGACTGATGTGGGAAAGGAGTAGGTAAAGTTTTGGTTTGCATCATGCCCGCACCCACCAGATAATTTCGGTCGTTAAATGCGTACGTCTGCGGTAAGCCACCGGCGACAAAGGCAGTAGTTGACGTATGAGCAACCGTATCTAAAGCGGGGACCGGCACGAAAGGGTATTCGTTACCGGAAATGCCCGGGCCGTAAGAGACGCAGGCAGCAGTGAGCCACAGATAAAGAAGAACCGGTACACAGGAATAAAATGTTTTCATAAATAAG
>JBKHDR010000231.1:0-3007 GCA_046541235.1 Cyclobacteriaceae bacterium
TCCGAATCAAGCATGGATCCGGACAGTGAAAAAACTATCTACAGGAGTGGTGATATTCCGCTAGCCTGGGCATAAGGTAGTGTACATCCAATGTTTCATCACCTTAACGCACTGCCATGACGCCAGCTCAACACAGGTTGCCCTCCTCCCCCATTCAAGCTGAACTTCCGCTTTCACTGGTTCAGGACTCATCTTCTTATCAGACGCATAAGCCGGACCTCTCCCATTCATCGCACTCCCGCCTCAGGGCTGCACAAAGAGGCATCAGTGATGAGGTGATCAGCCTGGTTATCCGCCACGGTAGATTGGTACGAAAGCAGGGACTGAAATATTACTTCGGCGCTACCCGCCACTTTCCCGCTAACGTAAATCATCAGCTGGTAGAAAAGTGCAGCGGCCTGGTGGTAATTGTAGGCAGGGGAGAAATCGTCACCTGCTACAAAAATGACAAGGCCCTGAAACATATCCGCAAGAAGAGGGAATGGCTGTCCTAGACAAGCCTTCTTATGCTCACTCTCCTCGTCAATTTATAAGCAGGTGTTGACAACAAAATCTCCTTTTCATAAAAGGTTATTTGTCATCCTCACTATCATTTACCCACCGATACGATTGATACCCTGGATTTTGAGAAAATGGCGGCGGTAGTGAGCAGCAGCTTCCGGGCCATTACCCAGATGTGAGGGTGAGAGGATCCGGCCCCCTTTCACAGTTGTCTGTCAATGAGTCCTTTCTTTTCTTCCTCCTGCCAGCCGGCCCGGTAGGCCTGTTCTACCTCGCAGATGATCAGGTCGGCCTGGTAGGCCTGCGCTACGAAGAAAATCAAAATATCAGCCTGGTAAGCTTCTTCGGCCCGGTACCAGCGGCCTTGCTGTCCTTTGGCCTGGTAAGCCTGCGCTACCCAGTGGACCAGCAGGTCTGCCGTATAGTCCCTGTCAGTAACATATACTTTCAGGTCAGCCTTATAGGCAGCATCGGTGACAAAAACTGCCTGGGCCCGGACGTCGGCCCTGGCAATAGACAGTGTTAGAACGAAAATGAGGCTTACGCTATGTTTCATCTTTTCATTGACTTAAATTAATTTCAACAGCTTTGGTGATCAAAGCCTGTTTCCTGAATATATCTATGGAAACATAAAAAGGCTAAACATGAATGACAAAGGTCTGGCATTGCTAAGCAGGCAGCGTGAACTGCTGCTTGCCAAGAAAGAAAACATTCAACAGGAAAAAATCTATGCAGAGGTGCCGGTATTTTCCGAAAGGGGATGCATCGGCCTGCTAGGCCAGATACTGCAGCGCTGGTCGGAAGATATTTATATCAATGGCCGCCGTATTCTTCCCCTACACCAATACATTACTTACCAGGGGAGCGTATTCAGAACCGGGGTGCACATTATGTGGATCTACCGTGACAGCGGCGAAGTAGTTGTAGAAAAAATTGATCGTAATGCTGTCGATACGCTGCCTGGCTACGATGAACCCTCCAGCCGCCTGCTGAAGGCCATGGCCCAAACTACCAGGGTTTTTGTGGCCGGTCGCTTTCCGGAGCCAGGAACCCGGACGCTTTTCATGTCCCTGCAGCAGCTCATTGCCGAACTGAAGCAGGAAGTACCATCGGTAAAGGAACAGCTGCGCGTATTGCACAAAAGAGGCCAGTCACTTCTGGAGAAGCAGCTCAGGCGAAGCGGCTTTGACGCGGTAGCATTTCCGATTAAACTCTTCTGCAGGGGGAGTGAGGATGTACGCATCATCTGCCGAATTGCTGTACCTAATCGTGAAGTCAGGGCTCACCTGGGAAGTACTGAACCTCTTATAAACAAAAGCCAGGTAGCCAAGCGTATGATCATGAAAGAGGTGGAGCAGATAAGCCAGCCACACCTGGCTTATTGCCTGGTCGAGGAAGACTATCAATTTTACTTTGAAAGGAGCTTCACCTTCGGAGAAGCAGATCAGATTATGGGAAAAGTCCACCTGCAACAGTTGACAGAAGTAGCCACCCTGCTGGAAAGCGCACTGATATGAAAAAGTTGCAGGATAGCAAAGGATATTACTTTTCACATTGAATACTTATGCTCATCATCTTCTATGAAGAGGATAGGTGAGAAAGACGCTTGTTTCACCCCTGTGGTAAAGAGAGGACGTTTTCAAACTTCCATTCTTTTCTTAAATAAGGGGGCTTTGTAATTTTATGATGGAACGTACAGATCATGCACAATTGCCTATGAAACCCTATACCCACTTCAGCCTGCTACATCAAAACTACCATCTATTGCTAAGCAGTCATGAGCAAATACTAACCCGCAGCGTTTGGAACAGCCCGCTGCAGCTTGACCTGCAACCTTACTCTGCCGTACCAACCTACGAAGAAGGCAGGAGGCGGCCCCTGCCCTACCGAAAATGTATCTCGCTGCACACCCTGCTTGGAATCTGGCAGCGGGCCCCGCATTTTAAAGGGGAAACTGTGCTCTACCTGGGAAATCAGGAAAAAGAATTGTTCATTGAAGCAGAAGGACGCAACAGACCGGTAAAACGTATCAGTCGCCAGTGGATTGCCGCGGAGAGCGGACGCCTGAGACAGGGAAGTGAAGACCAGGCCATTCGCATGGGCTTCAACTTTTATGGTAAAAGCTATCCTGGCGACAAGCCCCGGCTGCCATACGAAGTAAATGAAGACCTGCTTAAGGAAATCCTCCAGCATTGGGGGAAAGGAGAAGCCCTGCCGCCGGATATCACAATCTCTATAGATGACTTTACTGATGAGCTGCCTCAGCTATTCCTGCCGCTGCAGGAGCTGATCCGTGAACTGCAACAGGCTGATACTTCCCTGACAGATGAGCTTACCTTCCTCAGCGGGCAGGGGGCCGAAGCCATCCGGCAGGCGCTGAGCGAAAGGGGACTCAGGGTACAGGATTTTAAGTTTCACTTCTTCAATGATCCCGCTGATGAGCAGCAGCTTATCTGCCGCATCCTGCTGCCTCCCCGTGATGTGCGTGACACCATAGACGGAACAC
>JBKHDR010000232.1:0-2884 GCA_046541235.1 Cyclobacteriaceae bacterium
GTTTAAAACACCCTTCTCAACCATCCTCATCAATAATGAGGATAAGTCTCTCGCTTTAAATGGTTTCCATCATCATGAAAAATAAAGATCAGCATTATCTCCCCATCGGAAACTACGGTGTCATCGGCAACCAGCATACGGTGGCCCTGGTGGGCCTCAATGGTTGTATAGATTATATGTGTTTCCCTCGTTTTGACTCACCTTCCGTCTTTGCCGCCTTGCTGGATGCTGAAAAAGGCGGACATTTTTTGATACAACCGCAGCTGGAGGAGCAGGACTACAAACAGCAGTACCTGCCCGATACCAACGTGCTGCTCACCCGCTTTCTCTCCTATGATGGTATGGTGGAGATCACCGATTATATGCCGGTAAAAGAAAAAGAACACAACTGCACCCTGGTAAGGAAAGTAAGCGTGGTGAGGGGAAAGGTAGATATTAAGATGAACTGCAGGCCCCGCTTCAACTACGCCCGTGACGAACATGAGACTGAGCAGGTTAGTGAGCGGGAAATCGTGTTTGGCAGCACCAATTGGGACATCCGCCTGCTGGCTGATGTGGATATGCAGGTGAAGGACGGGGATGCCCTGGCTGAATTTACCCTGTCGGAAAAGGAAACCGTCAACTTTGTGATGGAGGCCGTATCTGAAAAGGGCAATAAGGAAGACGAAAAAGATAATCTCCACGACTATGTGGAGTCTACCTTTAGCGAGACCGTCAACTACTGGAAAAATTGGGTCAGCAAATCCGGCTACAAAGGTATGTGGCGGGATACGGTACACCGCTCGGCCCTCACCCTGAAGCTGCTTACCTCCTACCACTACGGCTCTACCGTGGCAGCGGCTACTTTCGGGCTACCCGAACAAATTGGTGGCGAGCGCAACTGGGACTACCGCTTTACCTGGATACGTGATGCCGCCTTTACCATGTACGCCTTTATCCGCCTGGGTTTTACCTACGAAGCAGGGGAGTTTATGAAGTGGATACGCAAGCAGTTTGACAAAAATATAGACAGCGACAGCAACCTACAGCTCATGTACAGCATAGATGGCGAGTCGGAGCTGGACGAAACCCGCCTGGATCACCTCAGTGGTTACCAAAACTCCCGGCCCATCAGGATAGGTAATGAAGCTTACCAGCAGCTGCAGCTGGATATCTACGGCGAACTGATGGACAGCATCTACCTCTACGACAAATACGGCGAACGCCTCACCTATGACTTCTGGGAAAAGGTGACCGAACAGATAGACTACGTCTGCGAAAACTGGGAGCAGGCCGACCACGGCATCTGGGAGATACGCTCAGAAAAACGGGAATTCATCTACTCCCGTGTGATGTGCTGGGTAGCGGTAGACCGCGCCATACGCCTGGCTGAAAAGCGCTCCTTCCCCTACCCCTGGGAACGCTGGCGCCAAGTGAGGGGCGAAATTTATAAAGACATCTATTACAACTTCTGGGATGAGGATTTACAGTCGTTTGTACAGTACAAGGGCAGCAAAACCATAGATGCCTCCGTGCTGCTTATGCCCCTGGTGCGCTTCATCAGCCCCTACGACCCCCGCTGGCAGGCCACCATGAAAGCCATTGAGAAAGAACTGGTGAGCGATACGCTGGTGTACCGCTACAATACCGTCAAATACAAGGACGGACTCAATGGTGGCGAAGGCACCTTCTCCATGTGTTCTTTCTGGTACGTAGAATGCCTGGCCCGGGGCGGCGAAGTAGAAAAGGCCCGCCTGTATTTTGAGAAAATGATAGGCTACGGCAACCACCTGGGCCTCTTTGCCGAGCAGGTCGGGCTGCGGGGCGAGCAGCTGGGTAATTATCCGCAGGCCTTCACCCACCTGGGGCTTATCAGTGCCGCCTTCGCCCTCAACCGGGCCCTGTAAGGCTCAGCGCCGGCAGGTTGATATCCTATGGAAACGCTATTCACTGGCGCGCTCCTGTTAAGCGTTACCCCTTGCGTACTTATGTAAAGCGTGCTCATCTGCTTCAGGCATTTGCAAGGGCGTCACCACCAGCGCCTCTCTGGGCAAAGCTATCGGCCAGCGGCAGAGCGTTGAGGTAAAAAGCCTTGGCTTCAGCCAGCCAGCCCACCAGGTTTTTACTGCGGGGCCCACCCAGCTTGAGGTCGTTCCACTCCCTGCTTTTGGCAGCAAAGATCAGGCGGGCCTGCTTCACGTGCTCCATGTACTGCCGGAAAGCTGCGTCAAAAGCCTGCCGCATCTGCTGCGTACTTTCCTTTTGCCCGTTTTCTTCCCGCATACGGGCCTGCTGTTTGAGCTGTAGGCTCTGCTGCAGTTCCTGCCCTCTGAGGAGCTCCCTGCGGTCAAAGCCCAGGGGGGCAAGCACCTTGATCATCTCGGGGTTGGCCAGTGCACCCTGTATGGCCAGGCGAGCACTTTCCAGTTCGTCATAAATACCATTCTTTTTCATAAAATATAATTTAACCTAGTCAAAATTGGCATTTGTTATTTTAAAAATTATATTTTAGCACAGAATAAGCCTGCTCCGTAAGGTTTTACAGCTAAGTGTAGGATCCGCTTTTTGCCAGCAGCGGTCAGGGCTGATGCTGCTATGGCCTGGATAAGCCAGACAGGCGTTATACTACCTGGGGCAACGGCATTTCGCTGCAGCACCCTCGGTGCCCCTGCCGGGGCAAATGAAATTCACCACTGATTAATACCTGCCCCGTAAGGGGCAGCCTCATTTTATCACTGCAAACTACCTGCCCCGGTAGGGGCGATGCTATTGCAGCAGCAGGCAATGCTTGCCCCGCGAGGGGCGATCCTGTAGCAGGAGCGTTTGACGAAGTTGAAGTGGTAAGAATGTCTTGTAGAGATGTGGGAAATGGATTATATTTCTGGCTAAGGTAAACACACGCCAT
>JBKHDR010000233.1:0-2819 GCA_046541235.1 Cyclobacteriaceae bacterium
CAAGCTTGACTGAAAAGCTTTATCTTTTGGGAATTTCTACTTATAAAAAAAGGATATATGTCAAAATACATTGCTAAACCTGAGAATTCTAAAACCAACCCTTTTCTGACGGATAAGGCAGACTTGCTTTGGGAGAGTTTGGATAAAAATGGAAAGGCTGTTTCCAAAGAAGATATTCTTAAAAGAATTAAGGATATAAAAAACAATCCGCCTAAATAGCTTTCCGATTCCATATTTTTTAGTCGTTTAATTTATTACCCATCCCAAACCCCAAGCTATTTTTCTCCCCAAAACCTGCATAGTAGCCCATTTCCTGCACCTCTGCCGGGGCGGTGAGTTCAAAGTCATACTGGTAGCCTCTTACCTTGGTTGCCGCTTCCGTATGCTGCTTGATGTGGATCAGCTTCTGCCGGGGCTTGCTCAGCAGACGAAACTGCCAGTCCTGTGGCGAATCCGGTATTGAGCCGGCCAGTTGCGGCACCGCCTTGTACTTCTCCGCCAGGTGGTTGAGAAACAGCTTTTCATACTCTGGCTGTGCAGGCCCTTTGTACTGCGCATGTGCTTTACCTGTTTCCATTACACTGATCACCACCGGCGAAAGGCAGCGGTAGCGCATTTTTTCTTTAAATTCCGGCCTGGGCAGCGCTTCTATCCGCACTACCTCAAAATCTGCCTGGCTGATCGGGTCGCCCAGCGTAAAACGCTGCCCCATAAACAGACCCATGATGAATTTCTCTGCCGCCTGGTCTATCATAAAGCTTATTTGAAGGCTTATTTCATCCCCTTGAAAGGCAATGCGCTCCTCCTGCCGGAAGATTTTATAAGGTCGGCAGCTCAGTGGTGAAAAGGTAAACAGCTTGAATTTTTTGCTACCCGAAGCATAGCCCTCATCATGCAGAAAGCGGCTGAAATCAGCATCCGCTTGTTCTATCGTCCGGTAGATCCAGGCATGCAAGGGGTACTGGTAGTTGAGCGGCAGTACGCGCTTGCGGCTGGTAATATGAAGTATCAGTTTAAATCTCATTTTACTTTCCCTGTTTCATGTTACAAGTATAAAACGGGGCTGTTGCAATATCTGCAACGCCGGAAATTTTTTTTCAAAATTTTCTTTTTTCCCACAAGGCTGCCAGGTGCTGCCGCAGGCTTTCGGGCTGCAATATCTGCACCTCATCGCACCAGGCCATCAGCCAGCGATCCAGGTTGATAAACTGCTCATTGACCGGTCCCTGGTAGTACACCTGTCCTGACTCTTCCCGCAGATAAGCATGGCTATCTTCAAATTCTTCTTTGAGCCGCTGCGCAGCTCGTGAACTTATGAGCAGGATGATCTCAGCCTGCGGCACATCCGCAATGTGGAAGGGATCAGTGGGCTTGTTCTGGTGCTCGTCTTTGTGTTGAAAGGGAGTATAGAGCTGGCGCACATCAGCCAGCCTTTCCAGGTGAAAGTGCTTGGTCTGCCGGCTTTCTACCTCAAAAGCTTCCAGTACTTTGTCTTTGCGGCGGAAGCGGATGGGCTCCACCTTGCGGTCCCTTTTTTCGCTTCCGTTCATGGAGGCATAGCTCAGCAGAAGTACCTGCTGTTCTTTTCTGATCGCCTCTCTGAGCAGGCGGTACTTCTTGGCAAGCAGCGCACTTTCTGCACTGTCGGCCAGAGCAGGTAGGGGAGAGTTAAAGTACACTTTCTGTAGCAGGTCTTGTTGTTTAGGAGAGCCAGAGGCTCGCAGCAGGCCTGCGATCAGTTGGGTTTCTTCTTCATTGAACCTGAGCTGGGCATCCAGCTGGGGATTGGCTTTTTCAATGAAGAGTTGATGATTTTCGTTTTTATGAATTACATAACCTACCTCTTCCAGCGTATTTTTGTATCGGCTGATGGTAGATTTATTTACTTTTAAGAGGGCTGCATATTCCTGTGCTGTTCTTTTGTAAGTTGATGAAAGCAGGGAAATAAATTTCAGCAGACGGGTAATGGTAGTAGAGTCGCTCATAGCCTTAGGTTGATTCCTATTTTAGTGGCTATCTGCAAAAAAAGCAAATCTTTGATCCCTGACTAAGCTTGAAAAAAAAGTTTAGCTGGATAAAACTTGCGATTTGGTAATGTCAGAATGACGATCTGATATTTCAATTGATGCTCTAATCGTGCAGTGACAAAAGTTTTTTAGTATTTTTTTAAAAAATAATCGTGAAATGTTTTTACTAAAAAGTAACAAAACCATGAGAATTTTTAATTTTTGGGGAAACTACTTAGTTGCGCTTAAATTAATGCATCAGCTTGTTGAAGCACATACGTTTTAATACGCTAAAATGCTTATTTATAGGCTGATTATCACAAAGATTTGCCAGTGATATGCCTATCATGTGGAGTAGCTTAAAAGCCATTAGCGGCACAAAGGCTGCTACATCCTGGTATAACTGAATCAGGCTTAAAAGTTGTGTATTAAGTTTCCAAAGTGAAATTTAGTTGGTAAAAAGAAACATGGGATAAGACGATCATATCTTTGTTTCTATATGAATTAGCTCAAAAGCCAGGTTGCATCTACCAGTCTACTAAGCATAAAGGAGTAGCATTTACCAGGCTGGCCAGATGGTATGATCAGGTTTAGAAAGCTGGCTTTAAATCTTTCAATACCGCCTCCAGAACCATTCAGCAGCAGCACTACAGAATTATCTTAACCTTCTTTGACCCGCAGAAGTACCAATGCTGCTGCTGTGACCTTTAATGCAAAAATCAAAGCATTCAGGGCACAATTCGGAGGATTGAGGAATATAAGCTCCTTCCTTTATAGACTTTCAAAAATCTATACTTAGTCCTACTGTCCTAC
>JBKHDR010000234.1:0-2794 GCA_046541235.1 Cyclobacteriaceae bacterium
ATTACGCCCGGCAGTTGCGCCCTGCGAGGGAGCGGAAAGACGGTGTGATAGGAGAAGCTCCCTTCTGTTGATGGGAATTTAACATAAAATTAATAAGCCATTTGTTTGCGATTATGCCTTAAATTTTGCACTATATAGTCAATATTTGAGCCAGTGGCGGTAAAAGCTGGTATTTTGTGTTACAGAATTAAATGCAGATATTAGCAGTATGAAGTAGCTATGAGGATTTCTTTACCCATTTCTGAGTAATGCTTCTCAATTTAAGCCTTGAGGAAACTAATCTGAATTCACTTCCCTTTTTAATACATCTTTGTACATAAAGCGCAACTTCCGGACAGTCAGTAATCTGGAACGCCGGTGATTAGCGTATGATGACTATGCCAAACAGAGCACTATGAAAACAAGAACTGACATCTCCGACCTGATAGCCGTTGACCCCTGTAGCAATCACCTGACACTGCATTCACAGGAACGCCTCAGAGACGCTTTTCTTCACCAGGCCCACAACCTGGCCACGCACCAGGCACCTCAAAATGAAATCAGCGAAAAAGCCCATGAGCTTTATTACTATGCCCTGGCGCAGTTTATGGATGACTACCCCAGCATCTTCATTGACCTGGTACTGATCAAACCACGTCAGCTTCCTCTTTTAAAACACTCTCTTCCTTCTCTCAGTTTATAACGCACACCATCAGTACAGCCGTTTTGATTTTTCAAACTGAAGCTGTAATACTTGACTATCAGACTTTATTTTTTCATCTTCCTGTACCTTTTTCCTGCCTGGCTTTACGCTCAGCAAGAGAAAACTTCAGTGCGCACTGATACCATCCGGGTAGAAAAAAATACGCTTATCCTCACGGCCGACAGCCTCTACTTTGTAGAAGAAGATACAGTACTGATCCTACAGGATACCCTTAGGACCCGCCTTGACAGTCTTTTGCGGAAAGAGGCCCAGCCAGGTGAGAAACATTTTTACGACAGCCTCTCTCAGCGGTTCAACGACTCTTCCCTGCTAAAGAAGCTGGTGGAGATGATCACCAAACCCGCCTCTGATCAAAAGCCGACTGCCGACAGACAGGGCCGCAGAAATTTTCCTTCAGTAGAGGGCAAGATCGTAGGTAACATCCGCTTTCGCCGACTGGATGTGTTTGGCCCCAGTGTGGTGGATACCGCTGAGGAGGCGGGCAACCGGCTTACCCGCAAGGGCAACCAGTTGCATATGAAAACCAGAAAGCAAGTATTGCGCAGGCGACTACAGCTCAGGCCCGGTGATGTGCTGGATGCCAACAGCCTGATGGACAACGAAAGCCTGATCCGCTCGCTCTCCTATATTCGGGATGCCCGCCTGCTGGTAGAGGAGGTCAGGGGTGATACCGTAGACCTGCTGCTTGTCACCCAGGACATTTTTCCTTACGACCTGAGTGCTTCACCCCTGGGTTTTGAGGGCCTCAGGGCTAATATCAACCAGCTCAATATGCTGGGCAGCGGCCACCAGCTCTACAACCGGCTGACGTTGGACAGCGACGCGGAGCGCCTGCTGGGCTATGAGGGCCGCTACCGTATTCCCAACCTGATGGGCAGCCAGGTAGAAGGCGAAGCCTATTACCGCAACATCACCTTTTTGCAGCAGTACGGCATTTCGGCGCAGCGTAACTTCCTGATCCCCGGCATACGGCTGGCAGGGGGCATCACGCTGGATCATTCGCGCAGCACCCGCTCCCAGCCCTGGATAGACAGCTTTGAGAAGTACCGGGAGCTGGCCGAGCAGCAGGAGATACCGCGCCACACTTACAGAAGGTTTACCCAGGATTACTGGCTGGGTTACAGCTTTCCGGTAAGCCTGGTGCAAAATGATGATGAGCGCAGCCGCCTGGTGTTTGCCTCCCGCTACCTGCAGCAGAACTTCAGCGACCGGCCGGAGGTAGCATCAGATCTTAACCGCGCCTTTCATCACCGCAAGCAGCTGCTATTCACCCTGGGGCTTTCCCGCCGCTATTTCCGCAGAGAAAAACTGGTTTACGGCTTCGGGCGTACAGAAGACATTCCCATCGGTCGCCTGACGGAAATCACCCTGGGTCCTGAATGGGGAGAGTTTCACAAGCGGTTTTATACAGGCTTTCGGGTGTCCAGTGGTGATTATGTGAAGCCTTTTGGGTATATGACGGCGCGGCTGGGCATCGGTGGCTACTGGCACAACAAGCAGTTTGAAGAGGGGCTGCTGCAACTGGGTCTGCGCTCTTTTACCTATCCTATCCAATGGAAGCGTACCCTCTTTCGCCTCTTCCTGGAGACGGATTACAGCCGCCGGCTGTCGCCTATGCCCCGTGAGGACTTCAGGGAAAACCTGCTGAGCCTCAACAACCGGGAGGGGATCAGGGGCCTCAGGCACTACCGGCTGTACGGCGGGCACCGGCTCAGCTTTAGCCTGGAGACGGTGGCTTACCTGCCCTTTCACTTTTACAACTTCCGCCTGGCGACCTTTTTCTTTGCTGACGCAGGCATGATCGCCAGGCATGACCAGAGCCTGATGAGGAGCAAAATTTACCAGGGCTATGGCCTTGGCTTCCGGGTCAGGAACGAGCGCCTGGCCCTGGAAACCTTCCAGCTGCGCTTCGCTGTCTATCCGCAGCGTCCCGTAGGAGCCCCCCCCTTTGGGGTTACTGTGGCTGGCCTGCCCTTCTTTACCCGCCTGATGGACTTTATTGTGAGAAAACCCGACAGCATCTGGCCGAGATAGTACGTTTATTCGTTTTGCGTTTAACGTTTTCTCGTTCAGGGTTTTGCGTTTTGCGTT
>JBKHDR010000235.1:0-2661 GCA_046541235.1 Cyclobacteriaceae bacterium
CTGATCAATATGAACCTCTTCATGATAGATATTTCTCACATACCCGGTACAGAAACAGGCGACGAAGCAGGATGGCAGAACAACAATGTAATCAATGTGCGGTCATTCACCAGTTTCACCCAGCTGGTCAACAATGAAATGATGAGCCGTTTACCTGCGGCCCTACCCCGGGAAGTAGAGAAGTAGTCATTTGTGATCAGTGCCTACGGATGGAAAAACCAGAAAACGGGGTGATAACTGACTGTTTCGTGTGCTTTATGGTAAGCAGGCTAACAAAAGTAAGGCACTCAGGTTGAAGCAAAAACTTTTTAAGCTAAAAACCTCATTTTTTATGAAAGCACTTGTCTATCACAAACCCAAGGATGTCAGGGTGGATACTGTTCCTGACCCTATCATTGAAGACAGCCGGGATGCCATTATTCGCGTCACTTCCACCGCCATTTGCGGCTCTGATTTGCATATCTACAATGGCCTCATTCCAGATACCCAGAAATTTGTGGTAGGCCATGAGTTTATGGGTGTGGTGGAAGAAGTAGGCACCGATGTAAAAAACCTGCAAATAGGCGATCGGGTGGTAGTGCCCTTTCCCATTGCCTGCGGCCAATGTTATTTCTGCCAGCAGGCGCATCTTCCCACCCAGTGCGAAAATTCTAATCCTGATTTTTACGGGCCGGACGGCAATATTACCAACAGCAAAGGCGGCGCCCTCTTTGGTTACACCAGTCTGTACGGCGGCTATGACGGCGGGCAGGCCGAATATGCCCGTGTGCCCTATGCTGACTTTGGGCCACGCAAAGTGCCCGATGAACTGAGCGATGAGCAGGTACTCTTCCTGACCGATATTTTTCCTACCGGCTATACCGGTATTGACTGGGCCAATGTAAAGGGTGGCGAGACTGTAGTAGTATTCGGCTGCGGCCCGGTGGGCATTATGGCGCAGAAATCTGCCTGGCTCAGGGGTGCAGAAAGAGTGATTGGCGTGGATATTTTACCCTATCGCCTGGAAAGAGCCCGAAAAACGGCCAAGTCAGAGGTCATCAATGCGGCAAAAGAAGATGTAAAATCCATCGTAAGAGATATGACGCACGGACGTGGTGCTGATGTATGTGTAGATGCCGTAGGTATGGAAGCCGATCGCAGCATTGTGGATAAAGCACTGGGCACGCTGGGTGCACAGGCCGGTACCGCCAAGGTGCTGGAAACCGCGATAGAAACCGTCCGCAGAGGCGGCACAGTGACGGTGCTGGGCGTTTATGCCACCAACTACAATCAGTTTCCCATGGGCAAACTTTTTGATAAAGGGATCACCTTCAAAGGCGGACAGGCCCCGGTCCAGACTTACATTGACCACCTGATGCAAGTAGTACGGGAGGGCAAGGTCACCCTGGACGACATCATCAGCCACCGCCTGCCACTAAGCGAAGCCGAACATGGCTATAAGATTTTTAATGAGAAAAAGGAGGATTGTACCAAAGTGGTTTTGCAACCTTAAGCGTATAAGGTGGGAAAGCAGCTACAATTCAATAAATAGCCTCCTTAAAGGGCATGATTTCTGTCTCCTGTCTGCCAAAAATCAAAATTGATAATGAAGCGACATGTGCTGAAAATAGCATTCCTTCTGCTGCTGCTCATGCCCTGGGGCTGCAGCTTTGATGATTGTGGAGACCTTGAGCAAACTTACCTGGATATTACCGGCATGGAGGGGCGCAATGTTCTTCTTCTGGAAGGCGGATACAGCATTGTGGAAAGCCTCTCTGCTGGAAATGAAGTGGTTTATCATCTTTATGGAATCAGTATCAGCCCACAGGCAATTTATACCTCAGATGCGCCTGTACAACAGTCAGGCCTATCCTTTCTTCCCAAAGCCTATGCCTGCTCGCCTGCCCTGCCAGCACCTACTGAAACCGTAGCCGATATTGCCATCTTCAGTGATAACGATTATGTACAGGCCAGCAGCAGCCGTGTACTTACCGCAGGAGACACGCTCAATGGAATTTTTAACATCTATGATTATTACAGTGGACGTATTGTAGGCCTGCCTGATTTTTTAGTAGATGAAGATCTGGCTGCTTCTGACCAGGGCTTTATCCTGCAGCCTTCTTCCAGGCCCGCTGCTGCACAGAGCCATGCTTTTACGATACATTACCGCCTGACCAATGGAGAATTTTATCAGCTTACTTTGCCTGCTGTGGAGCTAGTGCCCTAAACATCAACTGTCTTGAGAAGTTAAACAGGTAGATCATATTTTTTAAACCTTAAAATTTTTTGACTATGGCAGATACATCAATCATGAAAATAGATTCGGACAATTCTCCCAAAATGAAAAATGGCGAGAAGTTTCTAGCCTCCGGCACACAGGTTTCTATGCGTATGTGGCAGGATGAACAACCCAATGAAAACAAGAAGCCGCACAGCCGTCCTTACGAAACGGTAGGTTTTGTGCTGAAAGGTAAGGCTGAATTGCATTCTGAAGGACAAGTGGTAACGCTGGAACCGGGCGACTCTTACATGGTGCCCAAACATGCTGAGCATACCTATAAAATACTGGAGCCTTTTACTGCAGTAGAGGCCACTGCTCCGCCTTCGCAGGTGCATGGCAGGGAGTAAATCTTGGGAACTATTTATTACAAAAGCCACTGTTATCCGCAGTGGCTTTTTTTT
>JBKHDR010000236.1:0-2646 GCA_046541235.1 Cyclobacteriaceae bacterium
CGGTCTTCTGTGAATGAGAAAGGCGATCGTATCGCTGCCATGACAAAGACAGGGCGTTTCAAAACGCTCATCTCGTCTATCCTCGTCGGAGACAAGGATGATTTTTAATTTTGTGCCAGGGCTTGTTAAACTAACGCTAATGTCAAATTAACCTGTAGAGATTATTTACTTCCCCAAAAACAGCACTCCCAGCACAGCACCCACAATAACAAGCAGCAGGATCATCCACCAGGCGCTACCGCCAAAAAACTGATCGCTGATGTAGAGCCCGGCCAGCCCTCCTATCGTAGCTCCGGAGATGGCTTTAGCCAGGGGCGGCATTCTTGAAGTTTCAGACATAATTGCCAATTAAAGTGCATTTGAATTTTATTTCTACTAATTTATAGATAATGACCTTGCAACAGGTATTCTCTTAATCTATGTTTTACAAACGCAAAATATCATTCTTATGAAAAAAGGAAAAGTAGCCGCACTGCAACCCAAAGTAGTTGAAGTAGATGGCGGCAAAAAACTGGCCTGGTGCGCCTGTGGTGAGTCTACCAACCAGCCCTACTGCAATGGCGCACATAAAGGATCAGGAATAGCTCCCATTGTTTTTTCTGAAGAATTGAACAGGAAAGTTGCCCTCTGCATGTGCAAGCAGACCAGTAACCCGCCTTACTGCGACGGCTCCCATGCCCGCTTGTAGCAGGTTGAATTCTAACAGTATCATGTGCAGTTGGTTGTCATAGGTAAATACACCTTTAAACTGATATGACATGGCTGATAATCCTTTAGAACTTACCGAACAGCTCAAGCAGAAAGTGGCAGACCTGAGAGACCAGATGCGGGTTGATATACCTCGTCTGGAGGATGTACAGGCCAGGGCCCTGCTGGAAACCTCCGCAGAAGTACTCGGTGGTTTATACAAGGCTTTTGATGACTATGAGAAGAAAAATGAACCTGCCTGGCAGAGGGGCAAAAGCCCGAAACCGACAGAGCAAGCTGAGCAAAAGGACAAACCCATAGGCAACGTAGGCCCACCCAACTCGGGTAGCCCTACCCATGGTTAAGCAAATCATGTAAGAATCTGCTAGCTGCCAGCATCAGACTCCCATAAGATGCTGGCGGTTAACAACTCTGCCTGGCTGACTCTTACATTTAATGTCCCCTAAGCCTTCACTAAGATGTAAAAGAATATAAATAGCTGACTGCCATCATTTTATGTCAAAACCTTGAACTTTGAACCTAAAACCGTCTAACTGTTCATCAATTCTTCTATCTCCTCGGCTTCAATAGGAATATTCTGCATCAGGTCGAGCAGGCCATCTTCCTGTATAACCACATTATTTTCCAGTCGGATACCAAGGTTTTCCTCGCGGATGTAAATACCCGGCTCCACGGTAAAGACCATTCCCGGCTCAAATTTACGGTAGACATTACCCACATCGTGCACCGCCAGGCCCAGGTGATGGGAGGTGCCGTGCATAAAATACTTTTTAAGCAGCGGGTTTTTAGGATCCTGCTTTTTGACATCCTGCCTGTCCAGCAGGCCCAGTCCGATCAGCTCACTTTCCATGACCTTCTCTACTTCTTTCTGGTAGTCGCGCACCACATTGCCAGGGCGTAGCATCTGCATCGCTTCGCGTTTTACCCTCAGCACAGCATTGTATACCTGCCTCTGCCGGTCAGTGAATCGCCCATTGACAGGGATGGAGCGCGACATGTCCGCATTGTAGTTGCCATACTCGGCTCCTACGTCCATGAGCATCATATCTCCGTCTTTACATTCCATGCTGTTGGCGATGTAGTGGAGTACACAGGCGTTGGCACCCGAAGCGATAATCGGTTCATAGGCAAAGCCCCGGGAGCGGTTGCGCACAAACTCATGCAGGTACTCGGCCTCCACTTCGTATTCCATCACACCTGGTTTGACAAACTTAAGGATGCGGCGAAAGCCTTTTTCGGTGATGTCGCAGGCCTGCTGCATCACCCTGATTTCATGCTCTGATTTGATAGCCCGCAGCTGGTAGCTGAGGGGCGCAGAGCGCTGGTAATGGTGCAAGGGGTAGTGCTGCTGGCACCATTTGATAAAGCGGGCGTCGCGGGTTTCTACCCTCACCTCGGCACGGATGTGTTCATTAGTATTTAGGTATACGTTTTCAGCCTCAGCCATCAGGGTATTAAAGACCTTCTCAAACTGTGAAAGCCAGAAGATCGTCTGCACACCGGAAGCCTCACGGGCTTCATCCTTGGTATATTTATGTCCTTCCCAGATGGCGATTTCCTCGCTGGTTTCCCGCAGGAAGAGAATTTCCCGATACTCTTCATGAGGAAAATCCGGGAAAAGAACGAGGATACTTTCCTCCTGGTCGATGCCGGAAAAGTAAAAAAGGTCGCTGTTTTGCAAAAAGCGCATGGTGCCGTCGGCATTGGCAGGCATGATATCGTTGCTGTTAAAAACTGCTATGGAGCGGGGTTTCATCAGGCTGGTAAAACGGCGGCGGTTATCTGTAAAAAGGGCGGCATCAACAGGTGCATATCGTTTCATAAAAAATAGGTCTTTGGGTATTTGAAAATTAGGGTTTGCTAAGAATACTCAAATATCCTGATTCTCAACAAAAAACCCGCATTTCAGCGGGATTTCATCTTTGGGATTTCAAGCTA
>JBKHDR010000237.1:0-2597 GCA_046541235.1 Cyclobacteriaceae bacterium
CCTCATACACCTCAGGCGCTTCTATGCTGTCGGCAGGGAGCAGCTCCGGGCTTTGACTGATCAGCAAGGGGCGGTCTTCTACCGAGTCGGCCAGTCGCCCGTGGGAGCCTTTCACCAGCGTCGCATCCAGCGGGATGACATCCATGAGGTAGCGGAAGCCCAGTTTTTTCTTCAATAGCTTCAGGCCGATTTTGGCCTTCAGGAGCTTGATGTTGGGGTCGGCAAAAGTCTCTACCGGGTCGTAGCCGGGTTTCTGATGGATATCTACGGTGCGGGCAAAGTCAGGGGCTTTGGCATCATCCAGCCAGTAGTAATAGGTAAACCATGAATCTTTATCAGCCACTACCACAAAATCACCTGCCCTCTCGTGGGCGATGTGGTGCTGCTTTTTGCCTTCCTCATCCAGTACTTTTTCTACGCCGGGTAGTTCTTCCAGCAGCTTTTTTACTTCCGGTAAAATAGATTTGTCATTCACGTACACATGCGCCAGTTGATGGTCGGCCACGGCAAAGGCGCGGCTCGCACCCGCATCCAGGCGTTCCAGACCCAGTTCGTCTTTGATCGTGATGTAGCCCTTCTCCCGCAGTGCCCGGTTGATGTGCACCGGATGATTCACATTAGTAATGCCGTATTCTGACAGCAGCATTACCTGCGCGCCCCGGGCTTCGTAGAAGGTGATCAGGTCGCGGCAGACGTCGTCAATATCTTTCAAATCCTGGGAAATTTTAGAAAAATCTATCCCCCTCCGTTGCAGGTTATAGTCCAGGTGGGGCAGGTAGATGAGCGTGAGCGTGGGATTGTGCCATTCCTCCACCTTTTTGCAGCTTTCGGCTATCCAGCGGGTAGAGTTGATGTTGGCATTAGGCCCCCAGAAACTAAATAGCGGAAACTGCCCTAATTCTTTTTGTAGACGATCCCGCATGTCCATAGGGTGGCTGTAGATGTCGGGTAGCTTGCGTCCGTCTGAAGGGTAGAGTGGGCGAGGCGTGACTGAATAGTCAGCGCTGGAGTACATATTGTACCACCAGAACATATTGGCACAGGTAAATTTCGGATCAACCTGCTTCGCTGCTTCCCAGATCTTGGGCGCCTGCACCAGGTGGTTAGACTGCCGCCAGAACTTGATCTCGCATTCGTCTTTGAAGTACCAGCCATTCCCCACGATGCCGTGCTCAGTGGGCCACTTGCCGGTGAGATAGGTGTACTGCGAGGAGCAGGTCACCGCCGGGATGGGCGGCTCTATGGAAACCTGCTTCCCCTTATCGCGCCAGCTTTTCAGGAAAGGGGTATACTCCCCGATGAGGCGGGGCGACAGGGCGACTACATTGAGTACAACGGTTTTCTTCATGCTTCTGTCATAGTTTCTTTGACCCACTGCAGCTCACGTACGATGGAGTCGGTCAGTTCCAGGCGAATGTCTTCGGGCAATACTTCCCAGGTGTAGGTTTCTACCTCCAGGTGGCGTGTCAGAGGATGGGTTTTCAGGTAGTTCAGCGTTTTGAGCACATCATCCTGAGTGGATTGTAACTCACCATAATTTTCCAGGAAAACCGGCACATGAAAATGCGTGCGCCACTCTTTGATTTCCGGCCGATTGATTTCTTCCAGGGCTTCCGGCAGGTCAGGGTACTGTTTTCTATTACCGTTTTTGTCAGTTGCCACTACCTGGTGCAGATAGGTAGATTCGGCAAACTGCCGGAAAGCCGCTTCCTTGGCCTGACGATTTCCTTCGGGCAATAGCGCTTTCAGGGCCGCACTGATCTGCACTTTGCCAATGCGGATGCCGGCCACATTAAATTTCTGTAAAGCTTCTTCGGGGGCTTCGTTCATCACCGCAAAGTGACAGACATCGTAGCAGAGGCGGATGTGCTCATGCAGGCAGGATTCTGCATCCTGGGCTGACATGCTTTTTTCTGCCTGTAAAATTTCTCTGCCTTTCGGCAGGAGCCATTTTTGATAAAAGTCAAGTGTCGTCTGTGTATCCTCCAGCAGGCCATCAGGTTCGGGTTCTATATCCAGGTGTAGCAGTTGGCCAGAGGAGATTTTGATATCATGTAGCTGAATAGCGATCTGTACCAGGTTTTGCAAGCTTTTTTCCATGGCTGCGGCCAGCGCTGCTTCGCCTTTATGCCAGTATTTATAAGAAAGCGGCGAAGTGGAAATGCCGCCTTCCATACCTTCGGGCAGGAGTTCGGCCAGCAGGAAAAACAGCTTCTGCGTGTAGTCTAATCTTTCCTGCGTTGTCCAGTCGGGCAGATGTACTTCATCTTTCACACGCTGCCGGTGGAAGCCTCCATAGGGGAAGCCATTCATAGTGAAAACATAGCAGTCATGAGCGCTGAGCCAGTTTTTAAAAGTAGCCAGGCAGTGGGCGTTCATCAGTTGCTCAGCCGCCTGCCGCGAGAGGCGCAGCCCGATGCCGAAGGGGGCTTCCGGCGACAAGGCCTGCTTGACAGGAGGGATGTGTACGTCCAATGTCTGCATGACGCTATCCCAGTCTTCACCGGGATGGATGTTGGTGCAGTAAGTTAGTTGGTAATGTGAGTTGATTTTCAATGATAAAAAAGTTTCAGGTTACGGGTTGAAAGATAAAAGTT
>JBKHDR010000238.1:0-2534 GCA_046541235.1 Cyclobacteriaceae bacterium
GATTGGTGGATGTCATATGGCTTCCTACACCAGATCATCCACCGCCAGGCGGTAGTGAGGGTCTTCCATGATGTTGACGTCTATTACCTTCTCGGCATTCTTGAGCAGGGCACGACAGTCAGCACTGAGATGTTTCAAATGCAGGATCTTACCGGCTTTGCGGTAGCGCTCGGTGATCTTGTTGAGCGCTTCTATGCCCGACATATCGGCCACCCGGCTCTCGGCAAAGTCAATGATGACCTCCTGCGGGTCGTTGAGCACGTCAAATTTCTCATTGAAGGTGGCTACCGAACCGAAGAAGAGCGGGCCGTAGATTTCGTAATGCTTCACGCCCTGTTCGTCAATATGCTTACGGGCGCGGATGCGCTTGGCGTTCTCCCAGGCAAAGACGAGGGCCGAGATAATCACCCCGATCAGTACCGCCAGGGCCAGGTTGTGCAGGAAGACGGTCACCAGCGTAACCACCACCATCACCAGCACATCGGAAAATGGCATCTTGCCGAAGCTGCGCATGCTGGCCCACTCAAAGGTACCGATAGACACCATGATCATCAGGCCGGTGAGGGCGGCCATGGGCAACTGCTCAATCATACCGGCACCAAACATGATGAAGAACAGCAGCATCACCGCCGCTACGATACCGGAGAGGCGCGCCCTGGCCCCGGCAGAGATGTTGATGAGGCTCTGCCCGATCATGGCGCAGCCACCCATACCGGAAAACAGGCCGGAAAGCATATTGGCTGTTCCCTGGGCAATACATTCCTTGTTGCCACGGCCGCGGGTTTCGGTAATCTCATCAATCAGGTTGAGCGTCAGCAGGCTTTCTATCAGTCCTACCCCTGCTACAATGATGGCATAGGGGAAAATGATCTGCAGGCTTTCCAGGTTGAAAGGGATCAGCGGAAGGTGGAAGGGAGGGAAGCTGCCCTGAATAGCGGCAATGTCGCCCACCGTCCGGGTATCTATTCCCAGGCCAATCACCAGGGCCGACACTACCAGGATGGCTACTAATGAAGAGGGTACTACTTTGGTAATTTTGGGAAAGCCCCAGATGATGAGCATGGTGATCAGCACCAGGCCCAGCATAATGTAGAGGCTGGGACCGCTCATCCAGTGCAGTACGCCGCTGGCATCTGCCACCTTAAACTGATCCAGCTGCGAAAGGAAGATCACGATGGCCAGTCCGTTCACAAAGCCAAACATGACAGAATGCGGCACCAGGCGGATGAATTTGCCCAGCTTCAGCACACCCGCCAGTATCTGTATGGCACCAGCCAGTATGACGGTGGCGAAGATATACTCCACCCCATGCGATTTGACCAGGCTCACCAGCACTACGGCAACGGCGCCGGTAGCGCCGGAGATCATACCGGGGCGTCCGCCCAGCACTGAAGTCACCAGTCCCATCATAAAGGCGGCGTACAGCCCGGTAAGGGGTGATAAGCCGGCGATGAGAGAGAAAGCCACCGCTTCGGGTACCAGCGCCAGGGCTACGGTGAGGCCCGAGAGGATTTCTGTCTTGTAGTCTACCTTCTGTGAAAGGTCAAAGAGTCTGAGATGCTGCTTCATTAGGCATGTTAAGTAAGTAGGATGCCCCGGTAAGGTGCCTCCTTGTCGTTTTATTTATGTAAAATGTGTAAGGGAGAATCAGGCCGGAAGGGCCTTATCATGGCTTATTTAATTGAAGGGCGCAAAGGTAGGTATATATTCAGTAAACCCAAGCCCTGACTGTGAAATTTGCAGCAGATAAGGTGTTTTTTTAGTAAAACTCAAACGAAGAACTGACAGCAGGAATGGAAAAAAAGGTTTAGTTGATCTGCTCTTTTTGCCTGCAGGAAGTAAAAATTGTCTGTGAAGATGGTTAAGCCAGCTTTGAGCATTTTCACACTTTTTGATTAACAGGCAAACCCTTATCTTTTGGCATCAGAACACCCTATGAAGAAGAAACATTTTATCGTGGCTGGGCTAGTGATGCTTAGCTTGCCTGCCTGCGTAGTGGTAGACCCGGGCATACCCTCTACCGAAGCCGCCTTTGCCCCCCTGCAACGCACTGACTGCGAGGTATCACCCGAGCAGGTCTACCTTTTTTTTGAAGGTGAGCCTCTTGATTTTACGTACCGTAAAATAGGCGTCATAGAAATAAGAGGAAGAAGCGGAGCCAGCCTGGAAAATATGCTGGATCATGTGCGCTATACTGCCTGGAAGCAGTGTGCCAATGGTGTCATCCAACTGCGTAAGGATTACAAGGCGGTGGAAGGGGAAGCGAATACGGTGGATGAAGACGTGGAAATACGCAGCGATATGATCTACAGTGGTATTGCCGTAAGCATAGAACCTACACCTGCCTTTATAGATCAGTACGGCAGCCAGCCCGATACCGAATTTGTATTTAAAACGGAAAGCCGATTGCAGGCAGAGAAGCAGGATACCTCTATCAATTCCGGTTTTGCAGTCAGTATGCTGGGATTGCTGATGCTGCTGGTACTACTGGTCGGTGCCAGCGGATAAAGAAGGAAGCAGCAAAACAGCTGCTG
>JBKHDR010000239.1:0-2502 GCA_046541235.1 Cyclobacteriaceae bacterium
ATGAGCTGAAAGTCATCTGGGGTAAAGACGGAAAGGAGCAGGTGTTCCGAGAGGTTAAAGCGCGGCAGTTTCTCAGGCTGGTAGAAGGAGGAAATCTGGAGGTACTGCCCCTCCAGCCTATTGATTTTCATCAGGCAGCCAGCCCTCTTACGACTACCCACCAACACTGATGCAGAATCAAGCCTGCTCCTGTGGTTAATCCATCATCAGTCCCAGGCGGGTGCCCAGGCAGGGTCTATCATACGCTCACTACCTAGCTGGGCAAAGATCTTATCCATCTCCTCATCATTCAGCTCAAAGTCAAAAATCTCAAAGTTCTGTTTTCTCCGCTCGCTGCTGGAGGAGCGGGGGATCGCTGCCACATCAGCCTGCTGCATATGCCAGCGCAGAGTCACCTGGGCGGCAGACTTGTTGTATTTTTCGCCTATGGCTTTGATGGTATCGTCCTGCATCACTTTTCCTTTACCGATGGGGCTGTAGCTGGTCATAAACATGTCATGCTCACGCAGGGTCTGCAGCATAGGCCGCTGATCCAGGTAGGGGTGGTATTCCACCTGGTTGCATACTATATCGGCCAGTTGTTTAGCCTGTTCTACCATGCTTTTGGTGAAGTTGCTTACGCCCATGAGCCTGGTTTTTTCCTGCTCATGTACTTCCTGCATGGCCTCCAGGGTTTCTTCCAGGGGGGTATCATCATTGGGCCAGTGAATCAGCAGCAGGTCTACATATTCAGTCTGCAGTTTTTTCAGGCTCTTATTCACAGTGGCTATAAAGTCTTTCTTTTTGAGATGGGTATACCAGACTTTGGTAGTGATAAACAACTCCTCGCGGCTGATACCCGAGGCTTTGATACCATCGCCCACTTCCTGCTCATTTTCATAAGACTGGGCCGTGTCGATATGCCGGTAGCCGATCTCAATGGCATCAGCAATAGAATTGACACAGTCTTTTCCCAGCAGTGAATAAGTTCCCAGCCCCAGGGCAGGCATGCGGCTGTTCCCAGTTTGAATGTACTTCATCTTGTATAGCAGATTTGGTTATTTTGGTTTATTAGCTAACTTTTGTTTCAATCACATGTTTTTTAAACTTTTTAAGTATAACCAAACTTTCTAACTTTCATGTCTTCACTCAGAAAAGTAGACCAGAACACCACTATAGGCTGGATAGGTACCGGCGTCATGGGAGCCTCTATGCTTTCGCTCATTCAGCAGCGGGGATACGATACCATTGTATACAATCGCACTAAAACCAAAGCACAGCCACTGCTGGATGCCGGGGCCAAATGGGCCGACTCTCCCAAGGCAGTAGCTGCGCAGTCGGGGGTGGTTTTTACCATAGTAGGCTTTCCTGATGATGTAAGAGAGGTTTACATGGGTGAAAACGGCATCCTTCAAAGCACCGCTGAAGGCAGCATAGTGGTAGACATGACCACTACCGAGCCCAGCCTGGCCCAGGAAATTTATGCTGCCGCCCGGCAAAAAGGTGTGTCTGCCATAGATGCGCCGGTATCGGGAGGAGACGTAGGGGCCAAAAACGGTACGCTTTCTATCATGGTAGGAGGAGACAAAGAGGCAGTGGATGAGTTGATGCCTCTTTTTGAAATTATGGGAAAAAACATCGTGCACCAGGGATCGGCAGGTAACGGTCAGCATACCAAGATGTGCAACCAGATTACCATTGCGGGCACCATGATAGGTGTGTGCGAGAGCCTGCTTTACGGCTATCGTGCCGGTCTGGATTTGCCCACCATGCTCAAATCCATCAGCGGAGGGGCCGCAGCCTGCTGGACGCTTAACAACCTGGCACCCAAAATTGTAGAGCGTGATTTTGATCCCGGCTTTTACGTAGAGCACTTTGTCAAAGACATGGGCATTGCCCTGATGGAAGCCAACCGCATGGGACTTGCCCTGCCTGGCCTGGCACTGGTGAAGCAGCTTTATGAGGCCGTCAAGGCGCAGGGACACGGTAAACTGGGCACCCAGGCCCTGGTACTGGCGCTGGAGAAACTATCCAATGTGGTGAGGAAGTAAAAACGAAAAGCCCTGAGCAGGATTTGTATTCCTATTCGGGGCAGATTTTTTTGACCTGTTTCAAATGAAAATCCTTTAATGCTCCCTTTTTACCCGGAAGAAGCCTTCTATCAGGTGATTGCCGGTGTAGGGTACCTGCCGGTTGAAGTCAAAGTGGCCGGCCTTTTCCATGAGAAACGAACCTGAGATGTATTCGCCTACCTCGCCATACTGACTGAAGGGAGGATAACACTGGCAGCATTAGGCCGGTGATAGAGTTCTGGAGACAACATCAGCCGATTTGTCAATCTCTGCGGAAAGGCAGTATATTGCAGGGAGGTGCGCTATAAAACAAAGCCAAGCGCCGATCAGATACGTAGAGCCTGTTCACTCAGGTTTTATTTTTCTAAAACTTTCAACCTGTAACCTTAAACCTTCAACCTTCAACCAATTCAATTGCCGCTCAAACGAGAAATCCGCCGCTGGGACCTGG